>NZ_CP118610.1:2220000-2960000 GCF_028993555.1 Ensifer adhaerens
TCCATTCCCGTCTCCGTCTTCGTTCCGGAAACGACCACCGAACGGGCAAAGGCGCTCATCCGCCAGGAAGGTGCCGAAGTGATCGTCCATGGCGCCGGCTGGGATGAGGCGAACGCCCGCGCGCTCGCATCCGTCGATTCCGAGACGGCGTTCATCCATCCCTTCGACGATCCGCTGCTGTGGGCCGGGCACGCCACGATGATCGACGAGGTCGTCAAGGCCGGCCTCGCCTTCGATGCAGTCGTGCTTTCGGTCGGCGGCGGCGGGCTGCTGTCGGGCGTCGCCGAGGGGCTGGAGCGCAACGGGCTCCGGGATATCCCTATCGTGACCGCAGAAACCGAAGGCACCGCGTCCTTTCTTGCCTCCGTCAAGGCAGGAGAACTGGTGGAGCTTCCCTTGATCAGTGGCGTCGCCACTTCGCTCGGCGCCCGAAAGGTCTGCAAGCGTGCCTTCGAAATCAGCCAGGTCCGGCCGGTCGAATGCGTCGTCGTCAGCGACCGGTCGGCGATCGACGCCTGCACCCGCTTTCTCGACGACCACCGCGTGCTGGTGGAACCGGCCTGCGGCGCGGCCCTGGCGATCGCCTATGCCCATGCCGATCAACTGCTGCGCTTCGCGCGGGTGCTGATGATCGTCTGCGGCGGCGCGACGACCACGGTCGAACGGCTGCAGGCCTGGCGGGATTGCTGATCGAGCGGCTATCGCCCAGGCGCGCCGCGCGCAACCAGAGTGGAAGCCCCTGGCAAAGGCGCCAGCGCGAACTTATCTGCAATTTGGAACCGCAGATTGCTTCGCTGCCGGCCAGGAGCCAGGAATGCGCGCTACGCTTGCCTTTATCGCTCGGTGCCTATGGTGCGTATCCGTCGTCGGAGCCGCGACGACCATCGGCGCCATGATCGGCTGGCAGAGCCATGGTTGGGGCGGAGCGTTCGGTTTCGGCCTGGTCGGGTTCGGCACCGGCTCGGCGCTTGCCGCCTTCCCGTCTTTTTTCCTGGACCTGCTCGTGAGCTTTGTTTTCGGCTAGCCCCCTCGCTGTGCCACACCTCGCGCCCAACACGGCCAGTCTCGATCTGACGAAAAAAGCCGGGGCACTGCCCCGGCTTCCTTCATTCGAGCGTTCGATAAGGCTTAGTTCTTTGCCTTGTCGACCAGCTTGTTCTTGCCGATCCAGGGCATCATGCCGCGAAGCTTCGCGCCGACTTCCTCGATCTGGTGGTTGTCGTTGACGCGGCGGATACCCTTGAAGCGGGCCGCACCCGACTTGTACTCCTGCATCCATTCCGAGGTGAACTTGCCGGTCTGGATGTCCTTCAGGACGCGCTTCATCTCAGCCTTGGTTTCTTCGGTGATGATGCGCGGGCCGGTGACGTATTCGCCCCACTCGGCCGTGTTGGAGATCGAGTAGTTCATGTTGGCGATGCCGCCTTCATAGATCAGGTCGACGATCAGCTTTACTTCATGCAGGCACTCGAAATAGGCCATTTCCGGCGCGTAGCCGCCTTCGACCAGCGTTTCGAAGCCGGCGCGGATGAGCTCGACGAGACCGCCGCACAGAACGACCTGTTCGCCGAAGAGGTCGGTTTCGCACTCTTCCTTGAAGTTGGTTTCGATGATGCCCGAACGGCCGCCGCCAACGCCGCAGGCGTAGGAGAGAGCGAGGTCAAGGGCGTTGCCCGAAGCGTCCTGGTGAACGGCAACGAGGCAGGGAACGCCGCCGCCCTTCTGGTATTCGCCGCGAACCGTGTGGCCCGGGCCCTTCGGCGCGATCATGACGACGTCGAGCGAAGCCTTCGGCTCGATCAGGCCGAAGTGAACGTTGAGGCCGTGAGCAAAGGCGATCGCAGCGCCGTCACGGATGTTGCCGGCGATTTCGGCCTTGTAGATTTCGGCCTGCAGTTCGTCCGGCGTTGCCATCATGATGAGGTCGGCCCACTTGGCGGCTTCCGCAACCGACAGAACCTGGAGACCGTCGGCCTCGACCTTGGCAGCGGTTGCCGAGCCCGGCTTCAGCGCGATGCGGATTTCCTTGGCGCCGGAATCCTTGAGGTTCAGCGCATGGGCGCGGCCCTGGCTGCCGTAGCCGACGATGGCGACCTTCTTCGACTTGATCAGGTTGATATCGGCATCACGATCGTAATAGACGCGCATTTTAGTGGTCCTTCCCGTTGTGTTCACTTTGTTTCCGCCGCATCGCCCAGGAGATCCGGGGCAATGCAGCAATTCCTGACGTTGCAGCGACCTTTGCGCTTCTTTCGAAGCGCGGCGCTGCCATTCCTTGTGCTTCAGCGACCTTTGCGCTTCTTTCGAAGCGCGGCGCTGCCATTCCTTGTGCTACAGCGGCCTTTGCGCTTCTTTCGAAGCGCGGCGCTGCAGTTACCTCTTCGTGCCGTAAAGCGCGAGGAAGGCTGAAACCGCCTGCTCCGCCTTGCGGCTGAAACTCTTCTTCATCTCGCCGGCCTCTTCGCCGAGCAGCATCTTCAGATGCCAGTCGGAGACGACGAGCCCATAGAGGGCACCATAGGCCTCGTCGGCATCGTCGAACGAAAGCAGCCCCGCCTTGCGCCCTGCCTCGAGCAGCGCTGCAGCACGCTTGCCGATCTGCCGGCGGCCGCGCTCCTGCAGCATGTGGCCGAGCTTGGAACCATCGCGGCTCGCCTGGCCGATCGCCAGCCGGTTGAGCGCCAGCGACACGTCGCCAGCGAGAACCTCGAGAAGATCCTTGGCGAACACGATCAGATGGCGCTCAAGGCTCTCGGCATCGAGTGCCCGAGCGGCAACATCCTGCGTGCGCACCTTGCTCGCCTGGAAGCCGATCATCGCCGAGATCAGGCCATCGCGATCGCCGAACCACTTGTACAGGCTTTCCTTGGAGCAATTGGCCGCCCGCGCGATGCCGGCCGTCGTCAGCGCCTTTTCGCCGCCGTCGACCAGAAGACGCAATGCCTGCTCGAGAACGGCGCCCTGACGTTCCGTCAGCCCCTCCCCGGCATTCGCCTCCCTTATCGCCGCAGCCATCTGCACGTCGCCTCGCTCCCGATCAGTACCGTACGGTACGGTTCGCACTCTTCTAGTGAAGCCTCCCGGAGGCGTCAAGACGATTCTCACAACGGGGCGAAATTTCGGCGGTGACGGCGAAAGACGGAGCCCATAGGCTGAAGAAGCAGACTGGAGAGAGGTCGACGTGCCGCCGTTTCAAAAGGCATACATTCTGATTGTCGTGGTTTTCTTCATCGCGGCCTGCATCAACGCAGCCAGGCGTTTCCGGGCCGAGAGAGACGCGATCGCTGCGTGGTTCTGGGGGCTTGCCGGTATTGGCGGCGCACTTGTTCTCGCCCGGTTTGTTTACGTCGCCTGGGGCTGAGTAAATGCGCCCTCCGGGTGCGCACGAATGCTGTCGGTTAGCGAGCCACCATGCCGAAGCTGCCTGGCTTCCGGCGAGACAGATCAATCGAACGTGTGATGGAGTTCCAAAGATGCAGCAGTCAGCCCTCGGTATTCTGATTGGCGGAAGCTCGCATGTCGGCAAGTCGACGCTCGCAGGCGCGCTGGCACGATCGCTCGGTCGCGAGCTGATATCGACGGACGCGCTCGGCCGCCATCCCGGCAGGCCCTGGCCGTCGCTGTGCCCTCAGGTGGCCGAGTACTATGCCAGCCTCACTGACGAAACCATCCATTGGTTCTTGAAGGTGCACCACGAAAACATGTGGCCTCGTATCCGTCAGATCATTGAAAGCCATCGCCAACGCGCGCAGCCGTTCGTGCTGGAGGGGGCGGCGCTGAGGCCAGAATATGTGGCGCAACTCGAATCCGGCAGCATTATCGCCCTGTTCCTCCATGCGGATGACGATTTCCTGCGCCGGCGGATGACGGACGAAGCGCGCCGTGACGAAACGTACGAGCAGAAAGCTGGGATCATCGATAAGTTCATCGAGCGCTCGCTTCGCGAAAACAGGGAAATGCTCGAAGCCGCCCGAACCGCCAACATCCGGTGTGTCGACGTCGCGACACCGGGTGCGCTCGACGCTCTGGTACGGGAGTTTTCTGCGGGCTGATCGATCACGGCCGACGATCGCCTGTCGGCGGTCATGCGTGGTTTTGGTGCTCTCGTAATTCAACGACGGCGCCCCTCATCCGCCTGCCGGCACCTTCTCCCCGCAAGCGGGGCGAAGCGGCGCCAGCTCGCCCCAACAATAAGCGCCGCACCGCCTACTTCCACCCCCGCATCGTCTCCTCGATGAAGGCCGCCACCGCTGCCACGCTCGGCACCCGCGCCCGCTCCGGGTGCATCATCAGATAGACCGGGCGTTCGGCGGTGGCGCCCGGTTCGTCCACCGCCTCGAAACGCGGATCGCGCGAGGCCGACACCTCCGGCAGCATCAGCTCGGCGCCGAGCGAAAGCGCCGCCTCCATCAGGATCTCGAGCTTGTCGGCGGTCAGCGCCACACGGGCGTCGGGCCGCAGCCGATCGAGCACCTGCATTTCCGGGACATGCGCAAGCGCTGGGCCGTAACGCACGACCGGGCAAGGTCCTATCCCCTGCCCCCTTGGCCGGAACAGCCGGAAGCGAAGCGTACCGAGGCTTTTCACCCGCACCGAATCCTCGCCGGTGCGCGCCATGCGGATGGCGATATCCGCCTCGCGCCGTTCGATGCTGAGCATCTGGTTGTCGGCGATGAGATCGAGGGTCAAGCCCGGATGCCGCTGCTCGAGCCGGGAAAGCGATGGCGCCAGAATGGCGCTGAGCACGAAGCCGATGCTCGTCACCCGCACCTGCCCCTTCAATTCCGCCGTACGCCGCAGCAGCGTCGCCAGCGACAGCGAGGCCTCCTCCGACATCGCCCGCAGCCGGTCGACAACCGGGGCAAGCACCGGCGTCGGCGTCAGCCGGCCATCGATACGGTCGAACAATGCGGCCCCGACGCGCCGCTCCAACGCCGCCAATCGCCGCGACACCGTGGTCTGGTCGACGCCAAGCGAGCGCGCCGCCTGACTGAGCGTCGCACCGCGCACGAGATGATCCAGCAGTTCGAGATCCGCCCATCCTCCTGCATTCATGCAGATTACCCTCCGAAAAATTCGGATCACTCTGCATGAACGCAGCCGCTAGGATCAAGCCCATAGACAGACCGCTTTTTGCAACCCGGTTCACAACGGCCTCTTCGACCAACCAAGGAACCTGCCCATGTCCGATTCTGCCAAGCTCTCGCCCTCAGCCCCCGCAACCCTCTTCACGCTCGCCGGCGTCACGCTCACCCCGCCCCCGCTTGCCGAGGCGACGCTGATCCTGATCGACTACCAGAACGAATACCTGGCCGGTCCCTTGCGGCTTTTCGAGCCGGAAGCCGCAGTCGAGAAGGCGCGTGAACTTCTGTCTGCCGCCCGTGCCGCCGGGGCCAAGATCATCCATGTCGCCCATCGCGGCGCGGCCGGCGGCGTGTTCGACCGGGCTGAGCACCGCGGCGCGATCGTCGATGCGCTGGCTCCGCTGAGAGACGAAGCCGTCGTCGAGAAGCCGCGGCCCAACGCCTTCTCCGGCACCGACCTTGCCGAGATCGTCGGCCCGGCCGGCACACCTGTCATCATCGCCGGCTTCATGACGCACAATTGCGTCTCCTCGACCGCCCGCGCCGCCAAGGACCTGGGCTACGGCATCACGATTGCAGCCGACGCCTGCACCACCCGCGACCTGCCTTCTGCGACCGGCACGATTTCCGCTAGCGCCCTGCATGAGGCCGAACTTGCAGGCCTTGCCGACCACCACGGCGCCGTCGTCGAGGTCGCCGAGCTCGTCGCGCCGCGCGGCTGACGCGCTATTGCCAAGGCTTGACAAAGGGGCGCCAGCACCACCCGGGCGCCCCTTTTGCCCTCACCTGCCGCGTCCAGGATTACAAAAATATAATGATCTCAATGCCTTTCGTCGGGGTCATTCTATTTTTGACCTACCAAAACGGCATCCGCGATGCCGGATAGGGCGAAGCGATGAACAAGACAAGGAAGACGGTCCGGGCCGAAACGGCGCCGCGCGACGGCGCGGCCCCCACCGTCACCTTCATCCCGGCGCGGAAGCGGAAAGATCCTCTGGTCACTCGTCGCAAAAGGGAAACGGGAGTAGAATTGCGAAGGCGGGAAAAGGTGTTCCCGTCCACCGAATGAGCCGATAAACGTGGCTTTCGTCACCTCGCCTGAGAGGGTGGGTCATGGGAGAGGACCATGCTGAGCGGCGGCTGGTTGCAATTCTCGCCGTCGACATTGTTGGTTATTCGCGACTTATCGAAGCTAACGAGGCCGGTACGCTTGCCGCGCTGAAGGCGTTGCGCTCCGAAGTCTTCGACCCATTGGTGGCGGAATATCACGGCCGCACAGTGAAGCTCATGGGCGATGGCGCGATCATGGAATTCGGCTCTGTCGTCGATGCTGTCCTATGCGCCGTGGCCTTGCAAAAAGAGGTTGCCGCGCGCCAGGCGGATATCCTGCCCGAACAGCGCCTTCTCTTCCGCATGGGCGTCAATCTCGGCGATGTTGTCGTGGAGGGCGATGATTTGCTGGGCGATGGGGTCAACGTTGCCGCGCGCCTGGAGCAGATATGTGAGTCTGGCGGCGTTTTCATATCCGGTACGGCTTTCGATCATTTGCAAGGCAAGCTCGAACTGCCGCTTGAATTTATCGGCGAACAGCATGTCAAGAACATCGCGCGCGCCGTACGCACCTATCGCGTGCGCTTCGATGGAAACACCAGGCGTTCGCAGTTCAAAATCCAGCGCCTTCGCAGTTGGGGATCGCTCGCGGCAGTGGCTCTCGTTCTGCTGGCTGCCTTCCTTGCCATTTGGCTAAATCAGTGGAAGGCGGGTGCGGAAACGGCATCGATTGCGCGCATGGCACTTCCCCTACCTGACAAGCCGTCAATTGCGGTCCTGCCGTTCGACAATCTCAGTTCCGATCCAGAGCAGGTCTACTTCGCCGACGGCATAACCGAAGATTTGATCACAGACCTTTCAAAACTGCCCACCATCTTCGTTATCGCCCGGAACTCCACCTTCGCCTACAAGGGAAAACCCACCAAGGTGCAGCAGGTGGCCGAAGAACTCGGCGTCCGATATGTGTTGGAAGGCAGTGTGCGTCGCCAGGGCGACCAGGTCCGTATCAACGCACAGCTCATAGACGCGCTCGGTGGCCATCATCTATGGGCGGAACGCTATGACGGCGCGATGAGCGACATCTTTACACTTCAGGACAAGGTCATCGGCGAGATTGTGTCTGCACTCGCAGTCGAGTTCACAATGGTGGAGCGAGCCCAGTCCGAGCAGGCGGAGACGAGCAGCCCGCAGGCTTACGACGCTCTTCTGCAGGGCTGGGATCATCTGCGTGCCGACAGCGAGGATGAAACCCTCAAGGCAATCCCCCTTTTCGAGAAAGCAATCGAGCTTGACCCCGATTACAGCCGCGCTCATGCGGCGCTCGCTTCGGCGAATTGGAGAATTGCTGTTTCCAACTGGGAATCCGCCAATCTTGGCTTCCAGAGGGCGATGGAACGTGTGGATCAGCACCTGGCCTTGGCGATGCGGAAGCCCAATTCGCTCGCCTATGCGATCTCCGCTGAGGTGCTGGCAAGGCAGGGCCAGTATGCGGAAGCCTTTGCCAAAATCAGTCATGCGATGGAACTCGATCCCAACGATCCCGAAAATCACATCAGCAAAGCACGAATTTTGAACGCCACGGGCCGTGCTCCGGAGGCCGAACGCGAAGTGCAACAGGCTATGCGTGTCGACCCACAGTATCCGCCGAGCTATCTCAGGGTTCTTGCGATTTCACAGTTCCACCAGGAGAAATATGCGGACGGGGTGAAGAGCCTCGAACGCCTGGTGACCTGGCAATCCGACGTGGCCGAAGACTACGCCACGCTGGTGTCAAGTCTCGGCCACCTCGGACAGACTGATGGCGTTCAGGAAAACATCGAAAAATACAACGCGCTCGTTGTTCCCGCTGGCTTCTCGCCACTCACGGTTCAGGAGTTGGGATGGTACTGGTACGGCGACATCTTCAATTACGACAGGACCTATCGTGAGCGCCTGCAGGAAGGGTTGCGCAAGGCGGGAGTGCCGGAGGGAGCCGGCACGGATATTTCGTATGACGAATACGCCCGCCTGATGAACAAGAGCAACGGGGAATACAACGTCAAGGGAACCACGAAAATAGACGCCCCGACGGCCAAGCGACTGCACGATCGCGGCGTCAAGTTCGTTGATGTGCGCACCACTCTGAGCTTCAATCGCGGGCATGCGCCCGGCGCTATCAACCTGTCGGTTGTCGAAGTTTTGGCGAAAGACACGCTCTCGAAAGCCGTGAGCAAGGATGAGGAAGTCATCTTCTCTTGCCATGGTAAGTATTGTGGAGATTCCGCCTACGCATCGGCCAAAGCTTTGGTCTGGGGATTCGAGAATGTTTATCATTTTGCCGGCGGTTTCCCTGCCTGGGAGGACGCGCACTACCCCGTAGAGACCACCCCGGCACATTAGGCAGGTACCGACCCGGATCGCATAGCGTAGCATTTGGGGCGGCGTGTGTTCCGCTTGGCCTTGCGTTCGTGCGGGCGCCGCCGCAGCACACTCCCCTCGCCGGCCCTGGACACATTACGAAAATATAATGATCTCAATGCTTTTCGTCGGGGTCATTCGCTTCTATTTTTGACCTATCGATATGGCATCCGCGATGCCGGATAGGGCGAAGCGATGAACAAGACAATGAAGACGGCCCGGGCCGAAACGGCGCCGCGCGACGAGACGGCCCCCAACGTCACCTTCATTCCCGGCGCGATCAAGCCGGTGAAGCGCAAGCGCCGGAGCCGGTCCTGGCTTTGGCTGCCGGTCGTTCTCGCCGTTGCCGGTGCCGGCTACTACGGCTGGGTGCGCTATGGAGAGGAGCCGGCAACGGCTGCGATGGTGACCGACGTCGTCGCCCGCGGCGACATCGAAAACGCCGTCACCGCCGTCGGCACGCTCGATGCGGTCAAATCCGTCGATGCCGGCGCCCAGGTCTCCGGCCAGTTGAAGGCGCTGCATGTCGAGATCGGCGACAAGGTCACTCAAGATCAGCTGATCGCCGAGATCGACCCGGCAACCATCGAGAACCGCATCGAGATCGACCAGGCGGAGCTTGCCAACCTCCAGGCACAACTCATCTCCAAGAAGGCACAGCTGGTTCTGAAGCAGGCCAATATCGACCGCCAGCGCAACCTCGTCGAAACCAAGAGCGTGGCGCAATCGACGCTCGACCAGGCGATCGCCGATCTCGCCGCGGCCGAAGCCGACGTCAACGCCATCGAGGCGCAGATCCGCAAGCAGCAGGCGACGCTTGCCGGCGACAAGGTCGATCTCGGCTACACCAAGATCTATGCGCCGATGACCGGCACCATCGTCGCCAACCCGGCGAAGGAAGGCCAGACGCTGAACGCCAACCAGACGACCCCGACCATCGTCACCATCGCCGATCTCTCTGTCATGACGGTGAAGGCACAGGTTTCGGAAGCCGACGTGACCCGGCTGAAGGTCGGCATGGATGCCTATTTCACTCTGCTCGGCCAGCCGGGCAAGCGCTTCGTCGGCAAGCTCCGCCAGATCCAGCCGATGCCCGACACCGCCAACAACGTCGTGCTCTATTACGCCCTCTTCGACGTGCCCAATCCCGAAGGTGAGCTGATGATGTCGATGAGCGCGCAGGTGTTCTTCGTGCAGGCTGCCGCCAAGGACGTGCTGATCGTCCCGAGCGCTGCGCTCAGCCACCCGGCCAAGGGTAATGGTGAAGCGACCGGCCAGGGCAGCAGCCGACGTAACGGCCAGGGCAGTGGCCAGGCAGGCGGCGCACCGGGCGAAGGCCGCAAGGCTGAGGTCACCGTCGTCACCGCTGCAGGCGCGCTCGAAAAGCGTGACGTCGAAGTGGGTATCCGCAACCGCGTCAGCGCCGAAATCAGAAGCGGCCTCGCAGAAGGCGAGAAGGTCGTCGTCAGCACCGGCTCCGGCAGCAGCAGCAACGCCCGTGACGGCCGCAGCCAGCGCGGCATGCGCATGCCGCCGATGTTCTGAGGTTGGCCATGTCCCCGCTCATCTCGCTCAAGCACGTCAGCAAGACCTATTTCAACGGCGATCTCGCCGTCGAGGTCCTGCATGGCCTCTCGCTCGATATCGAGGCGGGCGAGTTCGTGGCGATCGTCGGCCAGTCCGGCTCCGGCAAGTCGACGCTGATGAACATTCTCGGCTGCCTGGACCAGCCGACCGGCGGCGATTATCTGATCGATGGCGAAAGCGTCGCGGCTCTGGATACCGATGACCTGGCGGCACTGCGACGCCGCACCTTCGGTTTCGTCTTCCAGAGCTACAACCTCATCCCGACGGCGAGCGCCAAGGAAAATGTCGAAGTCCCGGCCGTCTATGCCGGCATGTCGGCCCGCGACCGGCACGACCGCGCCGAGGCGCTGCTCGAAGCGCTGAAGCTCGGCGAACGCCTCGACCATCGGCCGAACCAGCTCTCCGGCGGCCAGCAGCAGCGCGTCTCCATTGCCCGGGCGCTGATGAACGGAGGCCGGGTGATCCTTGCCGACGAACCGACCGGCGCCCTCGACAGCCAGAGCGGCTCGGACGTGATGGCGCTGCTTCGCGACATGAACGAACAGGGCCACACGGTCATCGTCATCACCCACTCGCGCGAGGTCGCCGAACAGGCCGACCGGCTGATCGAGATCCATGATGGCCGCATCGTCGCCGACCGCGCCAAGAAGGCCCGCGTCAACGCCGAAGGGGCGGCCGCCCTTGCCCGCCATGTGAGCGAAGGCTCGGCGGCGATCGCCGACGTCACCGAAGCCGTGAAGATGGCGTTCCGGGCGCTGAGGGCCAACCTCTTCCGCACCATCCTGACTCTGCTCGGCATCGTCATCGGCGTCGGCTCGGTCGTCGCGATGCTGGCGATCGGCACGGGCGCGCAGGATTCGGTGCTCAGCCGCATTTCCTCAATGGGATCGGACCTGCTCGTGGTGCGGCCCAGCATGGCGAATTTCCGCGGCAGCGCGGGGGGAAGCAACGTCACGCTGGTTCCAGCCGATGCGGATGCCATTCTGGAAGTGCCGAACGTCGCCTTTGCCGTTCCGGAACTGACGAGCAGCGTCACGCTTCGCCGCGGCAATATCGATTATCAGACGACCGCCAACGGCACCGTGCCGCAGTTCACCACGGCAAAGTCCTGGCAGATGGCCAAGGGCGAGTTCATCAACCAGAACGACATGGATACCTATGCGCCGGTCGCAGTCCTCGGCCAGACGGTGGTAAAGACGCTCTTTCCCGACGGCGACAACCCGATCGGGCAATATGTGCTCGTCAACAAGATCCCCTTCCAGGTGATCGGCGTGCTGGCGGAAATGGGCGCAACGTCTTTCGGCAACGACCAGGACGACGTCGTCGTGGTGCCGCTGACCACCGGCAGCATCCGCCTCTTCGGCCAGCGCAATGTGCGCACCATTACCGTGCAGGTGAAGGACGGTTCGGCGATCGACATCACCCAGCAGACGATCCAGGCGCTGCTCGACCAGCGCCACAAGCGCCAGGACACGCAGATCACCAACATGTCCTCCGTGCGCGAGGCTTTCACCGAGACCTCGAACACGATGAAGCTGTTCCTGGGCTCGGTCGCCGCCATCTCGCTGCTCGTCGGCGGTATCGGCGTGATGAACATCATGCTCGTTTCGGTCAGCGAGCGCACCCGCGAGATCGGCGTGCGCATGGCGACCGGCGCCCGCCAGCGCGACATCCTCTTACAGTTCATCATCGAGGCGCTGGTGGTCTCGCTGATCGGCGGCACGCTCGGCGTCCTGCTCGGGCTTGGCACAGGCGCGCTCGCCGGCCAGTTCGGCATGCCCGTATCCTTCACATTCGGCCCGGTGGCGCTTGCCTTTGCCTGCGCCTTCATGACCGGCCTCGCCTTCGGCTTCCTGCCCGCCCGCAACGCCTCGCGCCTGCAGCCGGCGGTGGCGCTGAGTGCGGACTAGGCAAAAGCAACGCACCTGCCCGCCAGACGATAGACAAGCGTCGCGACACGACCCAAGATAGCGGAAACCGCACGGAGGGAGATGATTCGCGATGTGGAGGGCGTTTGCCGTTTTTTACTGCCTGTTGGCAACGTTCGGCGCGGTGCTCGGCGGCTACGTGCTGGCGTCCCGTCCAGTGTGGACGTCGGCCATCGGCCTTAGCCTTGCCTCCGTAGCCTTCGTGATGGTGTTGTTGACCGCCGTCGGGCTCGTCGCCTACGCCTTCAAGCTGAATGCCCCGCCCTATGGGCTCTGGCGGCCACTGAGCTGGATCATCGGGGTCTATCAGCTGCTGGTGTCGTTGCTCAGCGTCGTGCGGTTCGCACAGATGTACTCCGCCGTCCCGGCTGGAAGCGACGTTGGCGTCACGAACCTCATCTGGCTGGTGCTCGGCCTCGCCCTCAATTATTTCAGCTGGCTCGGCGTCTGGCGCCATGGGCAGCGTATGGCGCAGCAACCGGCACCAGCGGGCTAGACCGTATGTTCGTGGGCTGAAGGTGGCCCGCCCCCACGATAAGCTGAATTCGGGGGTTGCTCTGGATAGGCCGGAGCCGAGCCCCACGCTTAAGCGAGGGCGAACCATGAAAGACGATAGCGTAATTTTCATCGGCTTGGATACGTCCAAGTTGAAGCTTTCAGTGGCCATTGCGGAAGGAGAACGCAACGGCGAGGTCCGGTTTTTAGGCGACATCTCTTCCGAACCGGCGTCTGTGGAATCGCTGGTCAACAAGCTATCCAAGCGCGGAGCCAAGCTTCACTTCTGCTATGAGGCTGGTCCCACGGGTTACGGCCTTTACCGTCAAATTGTCGAGCTGGGGCATGACTGCGTGGTGGTGGCACCGTCGCTGGTGCCCAAGCGAGCGGGCGACCGGGTGAAGACCAACCGCCGGGATGCTGTCAGCCTGGCGCGCTTGCACCGCGCGGGCGAGCTGACCGCGGTCTGGGTTCCAGATGAAGCTCATGAGGCGATCCGCGACCTGGTGCGGGCTCGCGAGGCAGCCAGCGATGCGCTGAAACAGGCGCGCCAGCAACTTCAGTCTTTCTTGTTGCGTCATGGCCGGATCTATACCGGCCGCAAACCATGGACGCGCGCCCATATAAGTTGGCTGACGCGCCAGGCCTTCGATCATCCCGCCCACCACATCCTGTTGGCGGAATATTGCCAGGCCATCGAGGATGCCAGCGTCCGTCTGGACCGGCTGACCCAGCTGGTGGTGGAGACCGCGGCATCCTGGTCGATGGCCCCGGTTGTGGCCGCCTACCAAGCGATGCGCGGCGTTGCATTCATGACGGCGGTCACCTTTGTCGTCGAAATCGGCGATGTCAGGCGCTTTGATAATCCCCGTCAGTTAATGGCGTATCTTGGTCTTGTGCCGTCGGAAAGCTCGACGGGCGAACGGGTCAAGCGTGGTGGGATCACCAAGGCAGGCAACACAAGGGTGCGTCGGGTCCTCATAGAAGGCGCCTGGACATATCGCTTCCCTGCACGTGTAAGCCCGACGATCCAAGCGCGGCTTGACGGATTACCAAGGACCGTTCGAGAAATTGCCTGGCAAGGCCAAGTGCGGCTTTGCGCGCGCTATCGCAAGCTGATGGCAGCAGGCAAGCCGAAGGTCGTCGCGGTTACCGCCATTGCCCGGGAGATGGCAGCTTTTCTTTGGGCGATTGGACAGGAGGTCGCTCCCACAGCAAAAATCTAAAGCCTATCGTCGGTGCAAAGCGCGACAAACAGTGAGAAGCGAAACATCTGCAGTTGAACAAAGATGGAGACAGGGTTCCGGTGGGGAACCCTCGTCATCTCTATGTGGCGGATAAAATCCATGCCCGACGTTAGATAGAGGCAGCTCCAGACGAACACACGGAAATGCGGTACCCAGCCCGCGCATAAGAGTATGCCAGCCGTCGTCAAAATGCCCTGTCTCCTCCTTTGTTCAACAGCTTCACGCATGTGCTTTCGTCGTCAAAGCCGGAAGGAAAAGTCATGACCAAAGAGCTTGCATACGAACATAAGAGTATGCCAGCCGTCGTCAAAATGCCCTGTCTCCTCCTTTGTTCAACAGCTTCACGCATGTGCTTTCGTCGTCAAAGCCGGAAGGAAAAGTCATGACCAAAGAGCTTGCATACGAACATAAGAGAGATGGGCTTGTCAGGAACTGACACGGGGTGCAGCGCATCTCCCGGCAAGATCTCGCTGCCCCAGAGAGCGGGTAGAGCCCTGTCAATCGGAGGCGCGCGTCGCGATGTGGAAGGCGTTTGCCGTTCTATACGGGCTGATTTTCATTTTTCTTCCGTCATTGGCCTTTGTCAGCCTGCCACCTGAAATCGCACGCCAGCTGTCGTCGGCCGACCGCGGGCTGCTCCATGTAGGCCTGTTGGTGGAATTTGCGGTCACGATAGGCCTCTTTGCCTATGCCTTCGACCTGAAGATCCCTCCCTTTTCACTGTGGCGGCCATTCAGCTGGCTGATCGCCGGCTGGTTTCTCTACACATCACTCGCCGAGGGCTGGGACTTCGTTGCGCTCTTCGTAGCACCTCAACCCGCAGACGAAAGCCTGCTTTCGGGGTTCCTTGGTTTGCTGGTCGTGCTTCTGCTCAACTACTTCGGCTGGTTGGGTGTCTGGCGCTATGCTGGCCGTCTGAGACAGCAATCCGCCGTCATGAGCTAGCAGCAGGCCGCCTGCGGGAAAGGCCCATCCGGGCCACCATACAGAGAGACCCCTGCCGGCGGAAAGGAGGCGATCCCAGCGCCTGGCGCGGTCGGTGATGCGGCGCGCCGTGTAATGGACAAGCTGCCTGCCGCCACCCCAAGATGGCAGCCTCTGCACCCTGGGAGACGATTCGCGATGTGGAAGGCCTTTGCGATTCTTTATGTGTTCGGCTTGGCTTTCGGCCTGGTCATCGCCGCAACCCTCATGTTGGGCGCCTGGGAAGAGATGGCGTTGGCCGCCAAGATCCTTGGCGGCGTGAGCACAGCCATGGCGACGCTGACGGCAATCGGCCTCGTCGCCTATGCCTTCAACCTGCACGTCCCTGCCTTCGGTCTCTGGCGGCCCTACAGCTGGCTTCTGGGCATCCTTCTCGGTGGCCTGTCGGTGATCGGCGTCGTGCGATTTGTCGCTCAGTTCGAAAGGGGCGACGATCTCATCAGCCTGCTCTGGCTTTCGCTGTCGCTTCTCGTCAACTACTTCAGCTGGCTCGGCATCTGGCGTTATGGTCGCCGCACAACGGCCAGCGCCGGTTAGAGCAGCGAAGCGGGCCATGCCCGTCCACCGCCACAGGGAAGTCATGCTCAACCTCATCCTCTACAGCGACCAGATCCACCCCGACTGTTCGGCGATCGACTTGAGGCTCGTGGAGTTGCTGAGAGAGCGCGACGCGGGCAATCGCATCGCCTATATCGCCTCTGGCCCGGAGCCGGACCGCAGCTTCTACCTGGCCGCCCGGTCCTATTACGGCCGATACGGCCTCGACCTCGCGCTGTTCTTCGATCTCGACCGGCCGCAGTCGGAAGACGATATCGCCGCGCTCTTTGCATGCGCCGCCATTCACCTGTCAGGCGGCCATACCGGCAGCTTTCTCGAGCGGCTGAAGTGCAGCGGCATGCTCGCACCGCTGCGCGACTTCGCGCTCTCCGGCAGCGTGCTGATCGGCGTCAGCGCCGGCTCCATCCTGATGGGGCCGACGATAGCAACCGATGCGCCCTTCATCGGCCTGAAGCCGGAGGAGATCACCGACGGCGATGCGCTCGATCTGCTGCCCTTCGAGTTCTTCCCACATCTGAGCGACGAAGAGAGCTACTTGCCCGCGCTCATGCGCTACAGCACCCAGACGACGAGCCCGATCCTTGCCTGCAACGACAGCGACGGTGTCGTCGTCACGGGCAGCCGGATTGAATGCCTGGGAAACCCAGTCTGGCTTTCGGGCGGAGCCGTAACGACGCCGTACGAGATCGAGCTCGACGGTTTTTCAATCGTGCAGATGTGACGGCGGCGCAGATGACGCTGCACGCCCCCAGGCCGCATCCCAACCTCGAAAGCACCATGCGATGAGGCAGCGCGCAGAATTGCAGACTATCCTCCAGAAGAGCCTGCTCCTGTCTCCGATCCTCGATCATTGGGGCCGGATTGCCCTGCCCAACGCCTTCCTGGTAGCTGGCGCGATCGCGCAAACCGTCTGGAACCATGCGTTCGGCTTGCCTGCCGCACATGGGATCGGCGACATCGATATCGCTTATTTCGATAGTGATGACCTCTCCGCAGAAACGGAGGCAGGGCATGCGACGCGGATCAGAGGCCTGTTTGGCGATTTGCCTGTCGCAATCGACGTCAAGAACGAGGCGCGCGTGCATCTCTGGTACGAGGAGAAATTCGGCGCGCCGCTTGAACCCTACGGTTCGAGCGAAGAGGCCATCGCCACGTTCCCAACTACGGCAACAGCCGTCGGCATCCGCCCGTCATCTAAAGGTCTCGATGTGTATGCGCCCTTCGGGCTGGATGACCTGCTGGCAGCCATCGTGCGCGCCAACAAAAAGCAGATTACACGCGAGATATACGAACGGAAGACGGATCGATGGAGCGCCCTTTGGCCTCAGTTGCAGATCGTGAGCTGGGATCAACAGCCGAACTAAATCAAGGCTGTCAGCCGGCAGCATTGGCTCACCGGACGGCAGGCGATTGCCCGAACCCTACATCGCCCCTGCCCGCGCGGCTTCGGCATGGCGCGTTACCCTCGCATCTGCCAGCAGCGGCGCCCGCGCAACCTTGCGCCGCCCGAAAAACGCTTCGCCCTCGGAGATGCCGACGTCGGCGAGACGCTCCGCATTGAGCTCACGCAGTTGCTGCAATTGCCGATACCGCGACCGCGGCGAGGCGACGAGATAGAGCCCGATTTCCCTGAACATGTCGAACATCCCTGTTCTGTTTCCAACCATGCCCACAGTCTGCGCCTCGACATTTCATAAAAGAAGCTTAGCATTCATATTCAAAGCATAAGAGAAACTTTGATATGAGCACACTCGATCTCGACTATCTCAAGACCTTCGCGCTGGTGGCCGAACTCGGCAGCTTCTCGGCCGCCGCCGAACGTCTGGGGCTCACCCAGCCGGCGATCAGCCTGCAGGTGCGTGCGCTCGAAAAACAGCTCGGCGTGCGCCTGGTCGAGCGCGTCGGCCGCACCGCAAGGCCGAGTGCGGCAGGCGAAGAATTGCTTCAGCATGCCGGCCGCATCGAGGCCGCGACGAACCAGGCGGTCGAAGCGGTGGCGCGCCACGCCAAGGGCGTTCTCGGCCGCGTGCGACTCGGCACCGGCGCCACCCCATGCGCCTTCTTGCTGCCGCCGCTTCTGGCCGATCTCAAGCGCCGCTTTCCCGACCTCGACATTACCGTGACAACGGGCAACAGCGCCGACATCGTCCGCGCCGTCGACGACAACCTGCTCGATATCGGCCTCGTCACCCTTCCCGTGACCGGCCGTATTTTCGACATCGAGCCGCTCTTTGACGAGCGCTTCGTCGCGATCGCCCCATTGGGAACCGAACTGCCCGAAAGCGTGACCGCACAAACCCTGGCGAAACATCCGATGATCTTTTACGAACCCGGCGCCAACACCCGCCGGATCACCGATGATTGGCTGCTATCGGGCGGCGCCGACGTCAGGCCGCTCATGTCGTTCGGCAGCGTCGATGCGATCAAGGAAATGGTCGCCGCCGGCCTTGGTGCAGCCCTCGTGCCCGAGATCGCGCTTCGCGCCGGGGATCGCGAGCGGCTGGAGGTGCGGCAGGTGTCGCCGCCGTTCGCCCGCCGTTCCGCCCTCGTGCTTCGCCGCGACAAGCGGCTCGATCGCGCGCTGCGCGAGACGCTCTCCGCCTTGAGGACGCTGGCGAATCTGGATGAAGACTAAAGAAGCCAACGCCTTGAAAGGGCGCGGGGGTGCTCCCGGCAGGGGTTAGAGATGCCGCACCTCAGCTGGCGTCTCACCCCAGTTGTCGTTGAGCCCGTCGCAATAGGTCACCGGCGCGGCCATCAGCTCGTCGATATCGACGTCGTCGAGGCAGGCGACGTTGATGTTGTAGTAGGTGTGGTTGGTCATGTTGGGCGCGTCGATCCGCTCGAATGGCCTGACGCCGCACTGGCTGCAGAAGAAGTGATGCGCGACCGGGTTGCGACCGCGATAATCCGTCAGCGCGTCCTCGCCCGCGACCAGGCGAAAGGCTTCGGGCCGGATCGCCACGCACCAGAGCCGCATCTTCACGCAGATCGTGCAATTGCACTTTTCCGTGCCGGCACTGATGTCGAGGTCCGCCTCGATGCGCACCGCACCGCAGTGACAGCTCCCCTTGTATGTCTTCAGCATCCGCCTCTCCCCGCCCTCCTTGTCAGCCGCGACTATGCCACCGGCCCCGCTGATTGAAAATCGTCGCCCCTCAACCGGCTTGCGAGATCGAGTAGGCGGAAATCGGGTGGGCGCTCGCGTTTCTCGGCAATACTCAAGGCGCCTCAACCTAAGAGGAGCCCAGTCCATGTCCATGCTTGAAAACAAGATCGCAATCGTCACCGGTGCCTCGTCCGGTATCGGTCGCGCAATCGCCGAACTGTTTGCCGCCGAAGGCGCCAAGGTGGTTCTCAACGCCCGCAGCGAAGCGCCGCTTCAAGCCGTCGTCGAGGCGATCCGTGGCAAGGGCGGCGAAGCGATCGCCGTCAGCGGCGACGTCACCGCGGAGGAGACCCATGTCCGGCTGGTGGAAACGGCCGTCAGCCGCTTCGGTGGCCTCGATGTCGCCGTCAACAATGCCGGCGCCGTACACGCCATGAAGCCGGTCGCCGAGATCACCGCTGTCGAATGGCAGCAATCGCTTGCCACCAACCTCACCTCCGCCTTCCTCGGCGCCCGTCACCAGATCCCGGCCATGCTTACCCGCGGCGGCGGCGCGCTGGTCTTTACCTCCACCTTCGTCGGCACCAGCGTCGGCATTCCCGGCATGGCCGCCTATGGCGCCCCGAAGGCCGGTCTGATGGGGCTGGTGAAGGGCATTACCGCCGACTATGGCGCCATGGGCATCCGCGCCAACGCGCTCCTTCCGGGCGGCGTCGATACGCCGGCCGGCGGTAGCAAGGAGAACAAGGAATGGGCCGCCGGCCTGCACGCGATGAAGCGCATCGCTCAGCCGGAAGAGATCGCCCAGGCCGCCCTTTTCCTATCGAGCCCGATGGCAAGCTTCGTGTCGGGGGCAGCACTCTTTGCCGATGGCGGCAATGCCGCGGTGAAGTGAGGGGCAGCGCGAACGCCGGGGGCAGTTCTCCAATTGCGGCCCCCGGTCAACCAACGAAGGGGCCCTGTCGCGCCAGAAACAATCATTGCGAGCATTGCCAAATTGCCTGATCTTCAGCCTTTGCAAACGTCAGGCTTCATCGCCGACGAGAGTCGAGCTTCAGTCGGCAAAGGCAGGGTTTTGCAAATGGCCTTCATCCCTTTCAAGGGCGCAAAAATCGCATTGCTCTTTCAGGGGCAATTGCTCGCCTATCAGCGCGATCACAAACCGGACATCCCCTTTCCCGGCATGTGGGATCTGCCTGGTGGTGGCCGGGAAGACGATGAAAGCCCGGTTGAGTGCGCGATCAGGGAGACCCGCGAGGAGTTCGATATCGCAATCGATCCAGAGTGGATCGTGTGGACGCGATATTATCCAGCGCTGATTACAACCGTTCCTGGAAGTTACTTCCTCGTCGGAAAGCTCGAAGATGGCTTCGGGCCCATAAGGTTTGGCGACGAAGGCCAGCAGTGGGCAATGATGTCGATCGCTGACTTCCTGGACCACCCGGACGTCGTCGAGAGTTTGAAGAGCAGATTGCGCGACTATCTGGTGGAAAACATTTGATTCGGATTCCGGCGCCAGCGGCAGGCACGCCAGCGCCTGCCGCTTCGGGTCGTCGCCGTGGCGACCGCCTCTAGACCGGGATCTCCGTCGTCTCCTTGCCGGTGCGGATGACGAACGCCGTGTAGTAGCGCGCGACATTGCTCTCTTCCTTGAAAAGCCGCTCGGTCAGCGCATCCAGTTCGTCCATGTCCTTCAGTCGCAGCATCAACATCGCGTCGGTCTCGCCGCTGACGCTATAGGCCTGGACCACGGCCGGCTCTTTTATCGCCATGTCGAGGAAGCGGCGGATATATTGCTCGCCATGGCGCTCGAGCTCGACCGTGATAATCGCCTTCATGGTGCGACCCGCCTTGGCGGGATTGAGCACCGCCACGATCCGGTCGATCACGCCGGCCTCATGCAGCCGCCTGATCCGGCGCAGGCAGCTTGACGGCGAAAGGCCGACTTCGGCCGCAAGCTCGGCATTGGTGCGCGAGGCATCCGCCTGCAGGAGCCTCAGAAGTTTCCTGTCGATCTTGTCCATGCCCACCCCCATTGCGACCCTTATGCAATTTTATTGCAAAGAAGTGCATATTTTGACCACAACTGCGAATGGCCTCGCGCTAGTCCTTGGACAACACCCCAAGGAGAGACCGCCATGACCGTTCTGATCATCCTCTACCGCAAGACGCTCGCCACCCTCGAAGTCTACTGGGATCTGGTTCGCATCATCGTTCCCGTCACCATCGTCACCCATGTGCTGCAGGAGCTCGGCGTCATCCGCGCGGTCGCACCCGCCTTCGAACCGCTGATGACCGTCGTCGGGCTGCCGCCCGAGCTTGCTTTTGCCTGGCTTACCGGCCTGCTCGTCGGCATCTGGGGCGCGGTGGTCGTGGTCTTTGCGCTGGTGCCGGTCTCGGAACTGACGACCGCCGACATGACGGTGTTTTCGGCGCTGATGCTGGTGGCACACGCCATCCCGATCGAGCAGCGCATCATCCAGAAGGCAGGCCCGGGCTTCCTCGTCACGGCCGCGATCCGGATCGGCGGCGGCCTGGTCTTTGCCGCCCTGCTGCACCAGACCTTCGCCTTCACGGGATGGCTTGCCACACCGCTCGCCCCAGCCTGGATACCGGTCAATGAGGGCACCGGTTGGCTCGCCTTCGCTTTCAGCACGCTGAAGACACTCGCCACCATGCTCGTCGTGCTGCTCGCCTTAAGCTGGACGATCGAGATCCTGAAGCTCATCGGTATTCTCAGCTGGCTGAACCGGGGCATGGCACCACTCTTCCGGCTTGCCGGTGTAAAGACGGAAACCGTGCCCTTTGCCGCCGTCGGCGTGCTGCTTGGCATCTCCTATGGCGGCGCGCTTTTGATCCGCGAGGCACGCGAAGCCAATGTCGAGCCGCGCCAGGTGTTCCTCGCCTGCGTCTTCATGGGCTTCGGCCATAGCCTGATCGAGGACACGCTGGTCGTCGTCGCGCTCGGAGCGGATTTCACCAGCGTCTTCTTCGGCCGCCTCGTCTTTGCCATCGTGGCAACGGCCATCGTCGCCCGGGTCGTCGTCTCGGCACCGGACGCCGTGTTCTTTCGCTCCTTCTTCCGCAAGGAAGGCGCCGAGCCTGCGCTGTCGGAGGCGTAGCGGTCAGCGCGAGGTCGCCCGGCTACTCCGCGGCGACCTCAGCAGCCACGTTTGTGGACGCCCCCATCCGCCCGAAGGCGGCGCGGTAGGCGGCGGGTGTGGTCGAAAGCTGCTGGCGGAAATGGTGGCGCAGCGTCTGGGTCGAGCCGAAGCCCGAAGCTTCGGCCACCTGCTCCATGCCGAGCGCGGTTTCCTCCAGCAATTGCCGGGCGCGCGAAAGCCGCTCGGACAGCAGCCAGCGCGCCGGCGTCGTGCCGGTCGCTGCCTCGAAGCGGCGCATGAAGGTGCGCTCGCTCATGCCGGCAGCTTTTGCCAATGCCGCGATCGAAAAGTCCTCGCCCAGCCGTTCGCGCATCCGGTCGAGTAAAGGCCCCAGCCGTGCGCTTTCATGCACATCCGGTACCGCCCGCTCGATGAACTGCGCCTGGCCGCCATCGCGGTGCGGCGGCACCACGAGGCGGCGGGCGACACGATTGGCCGCCTCGCTGCCGAAATCGCGGCGGATGAGATGCAGGCAGAGATCGATGCCGGCGGCACTGCCCGCCGAGGTCAGCACCTGCCCACTATCGACATAGAGCACATCGGGCACCACCTCGATGTCAGGGTAGAGTGCCTTCAGCTTGTCGGTATAGCGCCAGTGGGTCGTCGCCCTCAGGCCCGAAAGCAGGCCTGCCGCCGCCAGCACGAAGACGCCAGAGCAGATGGAAAGCACGCGCGCACCGCGCGCATGAGCATCCCGCAAAGCCTCGCAAACCGCTTCGGGCACCGGCTGGTCGGCGCCGCGCCAGCCGGGCACGATGATCGTCCCGGCCTGCCCCAAAAGCTCGATGCCACCATCGGCGACGAACCGCACGCCGCCGGTCGCCCTCAACTCCCCGGGATCCACAGAGGCGACGGCGAAGCGATACCACCCCTCGCCCATTTCCGGCCGCGGCAGGCCGAACATCTCGACGGCAACGCCGAACTCGAAGGTGCAGAGCCCGTCATAGGCGAGCGCCACGACGAGTGGGTTTTCAAGCGGATTGGCAGCGGATGATGACTTTGGCATGATCTTGAGGATATATGGCAATATTGCCAACTGCCAGCCCCCGCGAAGCGCTGCTACACATCTCCTCGTCAACCCGCACGAACCCGAGGAGATTCCCGATGAGCTATGTCACCGAAACCCCCGCCGCTTTCCCCGAGATCGCCATCGCCCACTTCGCCAAGCGCCTGAGCGTCGAAACCGATTGCGCCGACGTCGCCCATGCGCTGAAGAGCGGGGAGCAGGATTTCGTGCTTCTGCATGTGGTCGGCTCGGACACCGCCTATGCCCGCCGCCATGTGCCGGGTGCGATCCACCTGCCCCACCGCGAGATCAGCGCCGAGCGCATGGCCGAGTGGCCTGAAGATACGCTCTTCGTCCCCTACTGCGCCGGCCCGCATTGCAACGGCGCCGACCAGGCGGCGCTCAAGCTCGCCCGCCTCGGCCGCCCCGTGAAGATCATGATCGGCGGCATCACCGGCTGGGAAGACGAAGGCTTCGCCTTCGCCACTGGCGCGGCGCCCGGTGAAGCGCAGACCCTGCTCGCCGCTTGAGCGCCGGTCGGCGCGCACCGCGGCGCCTTGGCTCTAATCAAGGTCGCCACAGCACTTTGAACCGCGGGATATTTGTCCCAAAATGAAGTGCGGTCCAAGATATCCGCAGCAAGGCCGGCGTCTCCGCCGGCCTTCAGTAACCCACGCCTGACAGGTCACCCCTTTGCACGAGGTGTCGAGATGAATGCATCACCCCTCACCGTCCGCGCCTTCGAGCGCCGCGACGTGACCGATGTGCTGAGGCTGATGCGTGGCCTTGCAATCTTCGAAGGTTACATCGAGAAATTTTTCGTGACCGAATCGGATCTTATCGAGCACGGGCTTGGCGATAACCCGCGCTTCGGCGTGCTGGTCGCCGATCTCGGCGGTCGTGCGGTCGGCATCGCCGTACACTATGTCATCCCGTGGACCTACGACCTGAAGCCGACGCTGGTGCTGAAGGAACTTTTCGTCGATGAAACAGCACGTTCCGCCGGCGCAGGCGCCGCATTGATCGCAGCCTTGAAGCGCCACGCCGCCATGATCGGTGCGCCGCGTATCAACTGGACTGTGCTTGCGACCAACGACGCCGCCAAGCGCTTTTACCGACGCGAAGGCGGCAGCCACGATGCGATCTGGGAGCCCTGGACGATGCCAGTGGAGATCGCGGCAGATGGCTGCGAGAACGAGATGTCAGCCTGGCCAGGGGACGAAAAAGTGGCATCTAACCCCGGAAAAGCCTTTGTAACCCGCCTGGGCAGGCCATCGCGTGACCTTGCCTAGCTCGAATTGACTACTCAAATGCCCCTTAAATTCAATTGATTTCATTCCCCGCATTTGCCAAACTGTACCTGTAATTGCACACCGCAAACATACAATCCCCGGAAGAGTAGTGTGGTTGCGTTTTATTGCCGTGCAGTTGCTTTATTTATTTTTATTGCGCGCTTGAGCCTCCGTTCCCCGCGGAGGCTCAATTCATTTGAGGGACAGGCAAAGAAAGAAGGCCCCGACCGTTTCCGGTCGGGGCCTTTCCTATTGGCTGCTTGCGTGCTTGGGCTCGGCGCCTCAGTGCCCGCCGAGCACCAGCGTCTGTACCGGCAGCATCAAGGCCTGAATGCGCAGGATTGCCGCGTGGACGAGCCCCACCGCATCGACCCCGTGCAGATAGACCCATTCCAGCGTGCTGATCCCGGGCTTGTCCAGTTCGTCGTGGTTGCTGGTATAGGCATTGGCGATGCAGCTGCTGCCGGGCGGCACGTCGTCGAGCACGCCGGGGAAGAGCGGCTCCATGACCACGGTGATCGTGCCGGGCTGGGAAATCTGCGCGACATCGATCAGCTGGTCGCTCGCCCTCACCTGACCGGCGGCGATCACGTCCTGTACCTCTGTGACGACGAGCGGGATGATGGTGAAGGGCTTGCCGACGCAGGTCGCCTCGCCGATCATGCCGACCTTCATCACCTGCGCCTCAATCTGCCCGAAGCCGGCGACCAGCCGCGCCCGCCCGGCATTTTCCGGGACCAGGACACCAGCAGGGCGCAGCAGCGGATTGACGATTTCGCCGACCCGAAGAGTGAACTGCTGCAACGTGCCGGATACGCCGGCACGCACGGTCGTCTTGGTAATGTCGACCTCCGCCTGTTTCAGCGCCGCCTCGGCGCTGGCCTTTTGGGAGGGCAGCAGTGAGGAAAGCTTCGTCTCCAGCGTCTGCTTGTTGGACTGGGCGGCCGTCAGCCCGCCCTTGCGCCCTTCGACCAGCACTTGCTTACGCTCGATCTCACGCCGGGCGACGACGTTGGGGTTGAGCTTGTTCAGCTCCACCTGGGTATTGTATTCGTCCTCGGCCTGCTTCAGGTCGGCCTGTGCTTGGACGATCACGCCATCGGCAGCGACAAGCTCGGTGCGGGCAACGGTCGTCTCAGCGTCGACCTCGGCGATCTGGCGCCGTGCGACCTCGGCCTTCGCCTCCTCCTCGGAACTGTCGAGCTTGAACAGCGGCTGACCGGCCTTCACCTTCTCGAAGCGGGTAACATAAATCTCGGTCACACGCCCGTTGGTCTCCGGCAGGACCGCCACGGTGCGGAACGCCGCGGTGACGTTTTTCGTCGACGGGTGGAAGTAGAAGATCAGGGTGATCAGCGAGATCGTCAGCACGATGCAGGCGGTAATGCCCCAGCGCAGTTCGAACCAGACCGAATAGATGGTGATTTCGCGCCCGATGCGCTTTCCCTGGCCGTAGCGGCGGAAGAGATAGTCGGGCAGGATGGTCAGCATCGAGCAAAGGATAAACTCGAACATGGCTTATGCCTTCCCTTCCGTCGACGACTGATCGTGTGACGCGCGGCCGGGCAATGCGCGCGGCAGCGGCAGCGGCTCGCTCGCCGCCGGTTCGGCTTCCGCCGCGGCCGTCTGTGCCGTTTCGGGCTGGTCAACCACCTTGCCGGCAATTTTCTCCAGCGAGCCGGCGATCGACGATAGCGGAGAGGAGAAATCAGGAAGGTCGATCAACGCCAGAAGCAGGGCTGCGCCCCACAAGAGATTGTTGTGGGTGAGCAGCGACAGGAGCGCCAGGACCGCGACCAGTTCCAGCTGGATCTTGTTGGTCTTGTGCGCCATGAGCTCCGGCAGCGAGTGTAGCCGGAGATAAAGCGTGCCGAGCGCGAAGATCGACACGATCAGGAAGACGGCAACCGCATTGAACAGCCAGTCGGACTGGCCGGGTGCCGTTATAAAGCCCGGTAGATGATGGATGGCAGCAGGATGGATGGCTTCGGACATTACGCCTCCACAATTCGGACTGGACCACGAGAATCGTACATTAGCACACCACTCGAAAACAAAAACAAAAGCTTGCACGTCAACCGCAACTTGACCTTGCAGCGCCGCACACCCTAACAAGTCGACGCGTCGGCGCCTTGAAGTGCCGCCGGTTTCAAGCAGGATCGTCGGCAGCTTGCTGTTCCCCAGGTTACGGCGTCAGATGCCCGCTCGCCCTATCGCGCGGTAGATTCCCGCCCGCAGAGCGCCACCAGAAGGAGACCGCGATGGCCCAGAACATCTATGACAAACCGGAATTCTTCGAAGGCTACAGCCAGCTCGGACGTTCCGTCCACGGGCTTGCCGGCGCCGCCGAATGGCCAGCGATTCGCGCGCTTCTGCCTGATCTTGCAGGAAATCGCGTCATCGATCTCGGTTGCGGCTACGGCTGGTTTTCGCGCTTTGCTCGTGAAGCTGGCGCAGCCCAGGTGCTCGGCCTCGATCTCTCCGAGAAGATGATCGCGCGCGCCAGGGCCGACACATCAGATCCGGCGATCGAATACAGGATCGCCGACCTCGACCAGCTCGAGCTTCCCGAGCAAGGCTTCGACTTTGCCTACAGCTCGCTCGCCTTCCACTATATCGAGGACTTCGGCCGGCTGGTTGCCACGATCCACCGGGCGCTCGTGCCCGGCGCCCATTTCGTCTTCACCATCGAGCACCCGATCTACATGGCCTCGCACAATCCGGGCTGGCGGATTGAAAACGGTGAGCGGACCTGGCCGGTCGACCACTATTCGGCCGAGGGGCCGCGCACGACCGACTGGCTCGCCAAGGGCGTGATCAAGCACCATCGCACCATCGGCACGACGCTGAACACGCTGATGACAACCGGTTTTGCCATCCGCCACGTCGAGGAGTGGCGTCCGACAGAAACGCAGATCGCCGAGATCCCGGCGCTTGCGGAAGAAGTCGACCGCCCGATGATCCTGATCGTCAAGGTGCAGAAGTAGGGAGCTTAGCAGTCTATGCCTGCGTCAGGGGCCTGAGAAAAAGGTCTCCATGGCCGCCGCCCGGCAGGCATGAATCATCCCGATCGCGCCGGCTTCGCGACGGCTGACATCCGCCTTGCCCCAATAGGCCTGTCCGGATTTCGCGCTCGGCGTGCGCAGGGACGTTAGGATGTCGGGCAGGGTTTCGTTCACGCAACCGAGGACAAACGCGCGCACAGCTTGAATGCCGCACTCTGCGCCCTGTGCGTTCAGGCGAACTTTTGGCAGCTCCCTGAGCCGCTGGTCCACGCCCTTCAGAAGGAAGGCGCTTTCCTCGCGTGAAAACGCGTTTGCCGCAAGCAGCTTTTGCAGCCGCGCCCGCTCTGCCGAATAGCTGACCTGCGGACAAGATTGGGCGCCCTCAGCGGCCGGCGCGCCGAAGGCGACAAGCATCAAGATGGCAGTAGCGCGGCCCAAAGCTTCATGTTTCGTCACGTGGATTCCCAAATCTCTGCAAATGAGAGGGGAACATAGTCATCAGGGAACCACCTAGAAAGTGTATTTCGAGACGCTTACGCCTTTTCCTTCAGCGTCTCCTTCTGGGTGATCAGCCGGGCGCTGTGCTGGCCGCTCAAGTAGGTCCAGAACCAGCTCCAGGCGACGGCGAAGCGGCTGCGGGTGCCGATCAGGAAGTAGATGTGGGCGATGCCCCAGATCCACCAGGCAAGCGCGCCCTTCAGCTTGAACCGGCCGAAATCGATGATCGCGGCACGCCGGCCAATGGTGGCGAGACTGCCCTGGTGACGATAGCGGAAGTCTGCGGGCGGCCGGTTGCCGGCAAGCCGCGCGCGGATGACATCGGCCACATAGGCGCCCTGCTGCTTGGCCGCGGGCGCAATGCCCGGCACCGGCTTGCCGCCGTCATAGGTAACCGCTGCCGTGTCGCCGATGACGAATACATCGGGATGATCGGGTGCCGTCAGATCGGCGCCGACGATCGCCCGGCCGGCGCGGTCAGCAGTGATATCCAGCCAGCGGGCGGCGGGTGATGCCTGCACGCCCGCAGCCCAGACGAGCGTACGGCTGCCGACGAACTCGTCGCCGATCATCACACCCTCTTCGGTGCAGGCTGTCACCGGCGTGCCGGTGCGGACCTCGACGCCGAGGCGCTGCAACTCCTTGACCGCATAGGCCGACAGATCCTCGCTGAAGGCAGCCAGAATGCGCGGGCCGGCCTCGACCAGGATCACGCGCGCCTGCCGCGTATCGATGCGGCGGAATTCGTCGGGAAGCGTGCGATGCGCCATTTCGGCGATGATGCCGGCAAGTTCGACGCCCGTCGGGCCGGCACCGATGACGGTGAAGGTCAGGAGCGCTGCGCGGACGTCCGGATCCTCTTCCAGCTCTGCGCGTTCGAAGGCGATGAGCACGCGGCGGCGGATCGTGGTGGCATCCTCCAGCGTCTTCAGCCCGGGGGCGAAGGGCTCCCATTCGTCATGGCCGAAATAGGCATGCGTCGCCCCCGTCGCCAGCACCAGCGTATCGTAGCCAATGCGCTTTCCGTCCTTGAGAACGACCGCCTTTTCGGCCGCATCCACATCCGTCACCTCACCGAGAAGCGTCGTCACCTCCGGCCGGTCACGCCACAGGCTGCGGATCGGCCAGGCGATTTCCGAGGTGGCGATCAGCGTCGTTGCGACCTGGTAGAGCAAGGGCTGGAAGAGATGATGGTTGCGCCGGTCGATAAGAGTGATGCGAACCGGCGCCCCGGCAAGCCCCTTGATCAGCTGCAATCCGCCGAACCCGCCGCCAACGACGACCACGTGATGCCTGTCCTGCATGTTTGCTTCCAGCTGGCGCCCAGCCGGCCTTCTATTGGACATGCCACAACATTGGGGTTGCGATGGGCAAGGACAAGCGCGGACGCCTCATGTCTCCCTTGCAAAAAACCAAGAGCGGCCACCCATGGTGGCAATGCACGTCCCCTTGAGCGCCACTCAGCCGTCAGCGTTCGCTGGGCTGAAGATGCCGGATCCGCGCCACGTGAACGCGGATTTCTTCCGCGCTGAAGCGCGTGTGGCGGCGCACGTCGCTTGGCCGGTCGAAGCCTAGACCCAACCGCTTTTCCGGCCGCCACGACTTCACCGGGCGGATCGGGCGCGGTGCAAAACCGCCACCGCAGGTCGGGCAGACATTGTGAAGCACCGTTTCCACGCAGTTTGCGCAATAGGTGCACTCGTAGCTGCAGATGCGTGCGTCGGCGGAATCGGGCGGCAGGTCGCAATCGCAAAGTTCGCAGTTCGGTCTGAGTTCAAGCATGGCCGGCTCCTGTTCGTAGTGGAAAGATCCCGCCCTTGCTCCCACGAAAGGCGGCTGGCATAAATGACAACATGCCCTCGTTTTACGCCAAAACGGATGAGAGAATACGAACCGTTGCGATCGTCCTTTTCGACCGCACCAAACTGATCGACGTGACCGGCCCCTTACAGGTCTTCAACGACGCCCGCGCGCCATCCGGGTCACCCGCCTACTCGATCTCGCTCCTTTCCGAGACCGGCGGCCCCGTTGTCACCGACACCGGCGTCGCGCTTGAAACACTGCCCTTTTCGCACGCTGCATCGAGCCCACCAGACACCCTGCTCGTCTCCGGCGGGCAAAGTGCATTGCAGGCGGCGACATCCGAAGCGCTGCTCGGCTTTCTCGCAGACATGGCGGGGCGTTGCCGCCGGCTCGGCTCGATCTGCCTCGGCGCCTTCATCCTGGCACGCGGCGGACACCTCGACGGCCGGCGCGCCACCACGCACTGGGAGGACTGCGCGCAGTTTCGCGAAGCGTTCCCGGCCATCGACGTGCGCGAGGATTCGATTTTCGAGGAGGACGGCGGCATCTGGACGTCGGCAGGTGTCACCGCCGGCATCGACATGGCGCTTGCCATGGTCGAACGGGATCTCGGCCGCAGCGAAGCCCTGAGGCTCGCCCGCTCGCTGGTGCTTTATGTCAAGCGAACCGGCGGCCAGCGCCAGTTCAGCGCCGCCCTTGACCAGCAGATGAGAAGCAGCACCAGCCGGTTCGACATCCTGCTGACGGCAATCCGGGCCGATCTTGCAGCGGACCTGTCGGTGCCCCGCCTTGCGCAGTTGGCCCATATGAGCGAGCGAAATTTCTCACGCCTCTTCACCGAGACGATGGGCGCGAGCCCGGCGCAGTTCATCGAGGAACTGCGCGTCGATGCGGCCTGTGATGCCCTTCAGCGTGGCGACGTGTCGGTCGCCAGCGCCCCGTTCCTCTTCGGTTTCGGCAACCCCGAACGCATGCGCCGCGCCTTCCAGCGAAGAAGGGGCGTTTCGCCCTCCGACTACGAGGCCCGTTTCGGGCCGCGCCTGTCGAAGGCGCCGTGAGGCGCCAATCGCCCCGGGCCAACCTGCCCGCACCAGGTGGCGCGCGGCGTGGCGGCTCTCACCGCGACGACGGCCCGGTGGCAAAGCCGATCTCCTCCACCCCGTCCCTGAGCACGATCTCATCGCCAAGTGACCATTCGGCCGCACGCGCCGCCAGACGCGCCGGCACCATCGGCGAACGACCGGGACCGGGCGGCACGTCATAGGTGGCGTGGGCGTCGTTGGCGAGGATCACGGTGAAGCCCTTGGCCATCGCTGTGCGGGCCGTCGCCGCTAGGCACATCTCCGAGAGCATGCCGCAAATCGCGATCGTCTCGATCTCCCGTTCCCGCAGCAGATCCTCGAGGTTCGTACCATCGAAGCCGTCGTCCTTCAGCTTGCGCACCACCGTCTCTCTCTCCTCCGCGGGGAAGAAGAGCTGCCAGCCGTCTGTCTCCGGCTCGTCAGAGGCGCCCTCGGGTCCATCGTTCTGCAGGAAGATCACCGGAACGCCTGCCGCACGAGCCCTTTTTAGCAGAAGACCGACAGCGCGCTGAAGGTCGACATGGCCCGGCACCGCCTCCGGTCCGCAGATGAAGGCGCGCTGGACATCGACGACCACAAGCGCATCGGCCACGTCGCCCTCAATCGCCGGGCTCGCCTCGCTAGCCACACCCGTCATCCGCTTCACTCCGCATAATCGACCGGCACCGCCGTACCGCTCTTGAGGATTTCCATCGAGATCGAGGCTGAGACGTCGAAGAGCTCCACCTTGCGCACGATCTGCTTGTAGACCACGTCATAATGCTCGACGCGCGGCAGCACGACCTTGACGATATAGTCATGGTTCCCCGTCAGCCGATGGGCCTCGACGATTTCAGGGATATCGCTGATCGCACGGCGGAATGTCTCGATCCACTCGTCCGAATGGTGCGCCGTCTTGATCAGCGCAAAGACGGTCGTCGGCACGCCCATGCGCTCGCGATCGAGCACGACGATGCGCCGGGCGATGTAACCCGCCTCCTCCAGCCGCTGGATACGCCGCGAACAGGCGGAGAGCGAAAGGTTGACCCGCTCCGCCAGTTCGCCGACCGCGACACTCGCATCCTGCTGCAGCAGCGCCAGCAGCTTCCTGTCTCTTTCGTCAAGCACGCCGATCCCTCCACCCATTGCTATTCGTTGCCGACTATATTTGCACCAATACTCCACATCGCGCAAATTATTCGCGCCAAATGGTGTTCGTCGCGCCAACAAAGCGAACCATTCCGGCGGCTTCGACGGCATAGTTCCGGCCATCGAACAACGGCGTGCCCGGCGCGCCATCAAGGCAAAGAGGAATGGCGATGCGCAAGATTGGTCTGATCGGCGGCATGAGCTTCGAAAGCTCGGCAGTCTACTACCGGATGGTCAACGAAGCCGTTCGCGAGCGCCTGGGCGCGCTGCATTCGGCCGAGGTGCTGCTGCATTCCGTCGACTTCCAGTCGATCGTCGATCTGCAGAAGGCCGGCCGCTGGGATGATGCCGCCAAGCGTCTTGCCGGTGTCGCCCGCGGCCTGGAAGCGGCCGGCGCCGATTGCGTGCTGATCTGCACCAACACCATGCACCTGATCGCCGATGCCGTTCAGGCGGCCGTCGACATTCCGCTGATCAACATCATCGACGAGACAGCGCTGCGGCTGAAGGCCGCCGGCAGCCGCAAGCCGCTGCTGCTTGCCACCCGCTACACCATGGAGCACGGCTTCTATGCCGAGCGCATGCGCAGCCACGGCATCGACATCATGGTGCCGGACGCAGACGGCCGCACGCTCGTCCACAATGTGATCTTCGACGAGCTCTGCGCCGGCCAGGTACTGCGCTCCTCCCGTCGGGCTTTGATCGACCTGATCGACAAGGCCGAGGCGAAAGGCGCGGACGCCGTCATCCTCGGCTGCACCGAGATCTGCCTGACCCTTGACCCCAGAGCCCTGCCGCTGCCGGGCTTCGATTCCACTGCGATCCACGCAGAGGCGGCGGTCGAGTTTGCGCTGGAAGGGTGCAGCCTGGCACGGGCGGCTTAGGCCCCCGTCCGTTACCCGAACTGCGCAAGCCGCTGACATTGGGGGTGTTTCACGCGCAATGGACTGTCCTGACACAGGCGCTATAGTTTTGCGATCACAGCGCATCACTGAGCCGGTCGGGGGGTGTCAGCGAACACATGCCATCAAACTTCGTCGCCAAGGGTGCGCAGGCTTATGAGGCCAGCATGGGGCGCTGGAGCCAAAGGCTGGCCGCGCCATTCCTCAGCTTTTCGGGCGTGCCACCCCGCGGTCGGGTGCTGGACGCAGGATGCGGAACCGGCAGCCTGACGCTGGCGCTGGCCGCCCACCCGCAGCTCGAAGCGATCGAGGCGCTGGACTTCGAGCAATCCTTCGTGGAGGCCCTGCGCTCCCGCACCACCGATGCGAGGATCAGGGTTCGGCAGGGCGATGTCTGTGCCTTGCCCTATGAGGACCGGATGTTCGACGGCGCCTATTCACTCCTCGTCCTGCATTTTGTGTCCGATGCAGATCGGGCTGTGCGGGAAATGCGACGCGTTCTGCGGCCGGGGGCGATCGGCGCGGCGGCGGTTTGGTCCCACGACGGCATGCCGAGCTGGCGGCTGTTCTGGAAAACGGTCCTCGCGCTTGAGCCGGAAGCGGCCGGCAATGGTGTGCCATCTGGCAGGCGGCCACTGACAGCGGCCGGCGAGTTGCGTGAGGTTTTCGAGCGTGTCGGCTTCACGGGCGTGACCGAAACGATGCTGACGATCACCATGGATTACGCCAATTTCGACGACTTCTGGCGTCCGAAGGTCTATGGGCAAGGAACCTTCGCAGCCTTCTTTGACGCCTTGCCCCAAGCGAGGCGCGATCGCCTTTGCGGCGGTTTGCGCGCGGCCTATCTATCCGGCAGCCAGGACGACGGTCCGCGTGGCTTTGCGAGCCTTGCCTGGGCGGTTCGCGGCACCAATGACGCTTGATGGGTTGCCTGCCTTGCCGACGGTGCGAACGACAGATGAACGCAATCGACAAGTCATTCCGTTCGCGAAAGCGGCCGCAGAAAGATCCGCTCATAGCTGATGAATGGAGGATTGGCGGCGTAGCGCGCGTTCGCCGCTACGCCATCCGGATCCACGGCCGCTTCACGGCGATAGCGCAGGTACGCCGCCTCGTCCGGAAAGGTGAAGAGCGCGATGGCGATCTCGCCGTCACCCTCCTCGCCGACACCGGGAAAGCTCGTGCCGATACCCTCGGGTTTTTCGCGCGGGATGAAGTAGCCGTGGTGCGTGCCGCCATGACGCTCGATGAGCGTCATCCAGGTTTGGGCGTAGGCATCGAATTCCGCCATCCGGCCTTGCACCAGCCGGTAGCGGATTTCACAGGTGACGGGACCATCCGGCATCAGACTTCCTCTCCCTTGCATCCGGGCCTCGGACCGCGAAGGCCGATGCAATTGCCCCAGGGATCGCGCACCTGGCACATCCAGAGCCCCTCCTGTATCGCCATCGGTCCACGATAGAGAAGCGCGCCGAGCGCTTCGAAATGGGTAAGCGCCCGGTCGAAATCCTCGACCGCCCAGTAGACGACCGAGCCTGCAGCACCGTTCGCCACCTTGTCATCCGCCTGCACGATTTCGAGATCCACCGCACCGACCTTGAGATAGGCGAAATCGAACGCCTGAAGCCATTGGCGTTCGGCATGGGGGAAAGCACGCTCATACCAGGCGAGCCCCGCGTCGGTGTCGGGAACATGCACCAGAATGGCCGCCACACTATCGGTCATTGCGATTTCTCCATCCGCCATTCGGGCCCACTCGTTACAGGATTCGTCGACGGCTCAGGCGGAAATCGCCTCCGAGGCGGAACGAAACAGGCCTTCGGCACCTGCACCCACCGCCCGCCAATCACATTCGGCGAGCCCGGCCGGCGCGAAAGGGTCGATCAGCGTGCCCGAGACGATCGAGGCGAGCAGCGCCTGCATCGGCGGGGTACGGGCGATCGTCGCGACCAGCCGGTCGCGCAGCCAGGCAAGAAGCGTCGAGTCCGATTGGTAGAACGGCGTGAACAGCAGCGAAAGAATCTGGAACAGCTGAACATGATTGCGGCGCGCAGCGGCATAGGCGGCAAGGGCAGCATCGAGATCCGACGCGGTCTGCAACGCATGCGCCAGCGCCGCCACGTCGAGCAGCGCCATGTTCGCCCCCTGCCCGAGTTGCGGACTTGTCGAATGGGCGCTGTCGCCGACGAAGGCGACACGGCCGGAAATCGGCGGGCGCATGGTGCGATGCGCATAGCGCGCCAGCGTCAGTTGCTCCCAGTCGGCGATCTGATCGAGCAAGGGGGCACAATCCGGCCAGTAGTCGAGGATGGCGGCTTTCCAGCGGTTGAGCCCGGCCTCCCGCACCCTGTCCGCGTCCGCGACCCTGAGGCTCCAGAAGAAGGCGACGCGCTCCGTCTCGCCGACCTGCGCCCTGCCCGCCGGCAATATGCCGATCATCACCTTCGCCTGATCGTAGCGCTGCACCAGGGCGTGGGGATCATGGACGAGCCCGTCGCTGTCGAGCGTCGCCCAGAAGGCACCATAGGTAAGCTCGCGCACTTTGGGGGCAGCGGCAGAACCGGCCGAAAGCGGCGAGCGCGCGCCACTCGCGTCGATCACCAGATCATAGGCGCCCGCCTCGTGCCCTTCCGCATCCACAAGCACGGCCTTGCCACCGGCCAGTCGAACATCGGCGAGCGTGACGCCGGTGCGAACCGGCAAGCCGGCGGTGATCACGGCGTCATGCAGCGTGTTGAAAAGTGCGGCGCGCTGCACCGCCAGCCCGAAGCGGCCGCCAGCCAGCGCGTCATAGCGCACGTCGAGCACGGTCCGCCCGGATTTTGCATCGGCGCCATAGAGCCGGTCGATCCGGCTGCCGAGCGCAAGCATCGACGGCAGCAGACCGAGCGCGTTCAGGACCGTCATCCCCGTCGGCTGCAGCATCAGGCCGGAACCGACTGGCGAGGCAGCATCGAAGCGTTCGAGGATTTCCACCCGATGCCCCTGCCGCGACAACATCATCCCCGCTGCAAGCCCCGCCGGGCCAGCGCCCGCAATGCCGATGTTCAATGGTCTCATGGTCCCTCGAGCTGGGCGCGCGATCAGGCGAAACGGACTCGCTTCATTGGCAAACTATAGGGAAAATCAAGGCGCTAGCGCAAGTCTGCACGACGGGACACGACGTCGCGCGTCGTGCCTCGCAAACGCCCCTCATCCGGCCTGCCGGCCACCTTCTCCCCGCAGGCGGGGCGAAGGAGACTCGCGGCACCCGCTCGTTTCATCGTCGCTTGGCCCCAAAGTAGCAACCGCCTGGTCTTTGCAATGGGCGCCTCGGTTCCCCTGACGGCAGCTCAGGTTGGCAAACCGAAAAGCAGGACAAGTCCCCTCTCCCCGCCCACGGGGAGAGGGTTAGAGTGAGTGGCAACTCCCGCGAACGATCGCCAGGAAACGAGAGACGACGACGCCCGAGAGGGGCGAGCGCGTTGCCCCACTGTAAACTCCAGCGCCGCAGGAACGCACTCACGCCTCCGCGTCATACACCTCGCGTGCCGCGCGGATCGCGCCGTGGTTTTCCACCGACCAGTCGACGAAATGCTTGAGCAGGCCAAGCAGCGAGCGGCCGAGATCGGTCAGCGCATATTCCACGCTCGGCGGCTGGGTCGGATAGACGGTGCGGTGGATGTAACCGTCGCGCTGCAGGTCGCGCAGCGTCTGGGTCAGCATGCGCTGGGAAATGTCGGGGATCAGCCGCCGAAGCTGGGAGAAACGCAAGGGACCGTCGGCCAGGGACAGGATCATCAGCGAATTCCACTTGCCGCCAATGTTGTCCATGACGTCGCGCACCGGGCAGTTGTCCATGTCCATCGGAACGCCGCAGACCATTGCCACGCGCTTGCCCTTCACATCCCCGGTCAGCTTGTTCATAGGCGGTACCCTTCCTGTAACCACAGCAGAAAAAACTGCCTCCTTTACAGCTCTACCGAGATTACGGGATAAGAGCAAGTCTCAAAAAGAGACCATATACCGGCGCCCTCTCCCAGGCGACGGCATGGACGAAGGGCGCGGAAAATGCCGGCGATGTGCCGCTGCCATCCCGCCTCAGGCTTAGAGGAAAAGGAAAAGACATGTCCGATACATTGCTCGTCACCGGCGCAACCGGCCAACTCGGCAAGCTCGTGCTCGACCAGCTTCTGGCAATCGGCGTCGCGCCGGCAAAAATCATCGCCACCAGCCGCGACACCGCCAAGCTCTCCGACTACGTCGCCAAGGGCGTGCAGGCCCGCGTCGCCGATTTCGACGACCCCGCTTCGCTCGACAAGGCCTTTGCCGGCGCCGACCGGATCCTGATCATCTCGACCGACGCGCTCAACCAGCCGGGCAAGCGGCTGAAGCAACATCTCGCAGCCGTAGCCGCCGCGAAGAAGGCCGGCGCCAAGCACATCCTCTACACCTCGATGCCGAGCCCCGAGACGTCGGTCATCCCCTTCGCGCCCGATCATCTCGGCACCGAAAACGCCATCAAGGCGACCGGCATCCCCTACACCATCCTGCGCAACGGCTGGTACATGGAGAACCTGTTCATGGCGCTGCCGCATGCGCTTGAAACCGGCCAATGGTTTTCCTCGTCCGGCGAAGGCCGCCTCGCCCATATCGCCCGCGCCGATGCGGCAAAGGCTGCCGCTGCAGCGCTGGCCTCAGCCGTGGACGAGAGCCGCACCTATACGCTGACGGGCGGCGAGCAGCGCTCGACCGACGAGATCGCGACCCTCGTTGCCCAGGCGACCGGCAAGCCGCTCGGCGTCATGCACATCTCGGACGAGGCCCTTGCGGGCGGCCTGAAGGGCGCCGGCCTGCCGGATTTCCTCATCCCGATTATCGTCTCCTTCGACGCCAACACCCGCGAAGGCCATATCAACATGGTGACGAACGACGTGACGTCGCTGACAGGCGCGACACCGGTGAAGCTCGGCGCTTTCCTGGAAGCGAGCAAGGCAAGACTGGCCGGCTGAGGAAGGGATCAGGTCCAAAACGACGTGAGCCCGGCCGTCCGTGCCGGGCTCACGCAGCATTGCGACGAGGTCGATGCCCAATTCCGTCTTCCGCCCCGGCAACAGGATCTTGCCAGGCGCCGTCGCATTTTGTTCTTGTTATGTTCCGCGCAATGCGCTATGCATTCCCCCACCTTCACCACCGGAGAAAGGGGACATCATGACCGCTTATGTGACCGTGGGTGCCGTGGACTGCGCCCACTCGAATGCCTTCTATGACGCAATTCTCGCGACCATCGGATGGAGCAAGCACGTGGAGTTTCCGGACTGGCGCGCCTATTCCGAGGGCGGGACCGGCAAAGGCTTTGTCCTGTGGGTCTGCAAACCTTTTGATGGTGAGCCGGCGACCGCCGGAAACGGCTCCATGGTCGGGTTCATGGCCAAGTCGCCCGCGGAGGTGGATGCTTTCTACCAGGCCGCCATGGTCAATGGCGGGGCGGACGAAGGCGCACCCGGGCCACGTCCGCATTATGGGCCCGACTGGTACGCCGCCTACATGCGCGACCCCTCCGGAAACAAGGTCTCGGTCGTCTACAACGGCTAGGGCTGCCGCCGCGAACAAACGGGGCGACTTTGCGAAAACGACGTGCACGGATCAGATCTTCGGGACGCGGAGAGCGTAACTGACGGATCGCGACCGTGCTTTGCGGGATCCCCGGGGCCTGTTTCCCGGGGGCCTGGACGGGCCGTGCGCAGGGCCGCGCCTGCCGCACGGTCCGCTCCGATTTTGCCGATCTAGCGGATGGCCTCCACCGGCGAGGCATCTGCGCGCAGCGCGATCTCCGCAAGCACGAGCGCGCTGAGGCCGGCCACGAAGAACCCCGCCGATAGATTGAGCGTCGTGCCGTCGTAAAAGGCGCCTATACCGACTGCAAACAGGGTCGCGATCAGGCTCGAGCCGGAGGCGATCAACGATGCGCCGAGGCCCGCAACCTGGCCAAGCGAGCGCATGGCCATGGCGTTCAGGTTGCCGAAGAGCACCCCGATCGCGAAGAAGGCGGCAAAGCCGAGCGCCAGCAGCACGGCAAGAGGCGGCCGGCCGGCCCAGAGGGCGGAGGCCGCCAGCATGGCAAGCCCCGCCATCGCCAGACCGATGAAGCCATAACGCGCCATCGCCTCCGAACCGAAGCGCTGCACGAGCTTGGCATTGAGGAACGAGGCAAGCCCGATGCCGGTCGCCAGCATCGCGAAATACAAGGGGAAGGTCTGTCCGATCCCATAGGCGTCGAAGAACAGATCCGCGGCGGTGCTCAGATAGAGAAGCTGTGCGCCGAAGACGAGACCGGTCGCCAGGATCAGCAGCGTCACGCGCCGGTTTGACAGGATGCGCCGTCCGTTCGAAGCGAGAAGCCGCGGCCGAAAGGGAATGCGCTTCTCCAAGGGCAATGTTTCCGGCTGCCGCATGACCAGCCACAGCCCGAGGAGGCCCGCTGCCACGAGATAGACCGCAAAGACGCTGCGCCAGCCACCGACAGCGATGATCCCTTGCGCAAGCGTCGGCGCCAGCATCGGCACGAGGATGAACAGCGTGAACATGAACGACATGACGCGGGCCATGGCGTCGCCTTCGAACTGGTCGCGGATCATCGCCCGCGTGGCAATCTTCGGTCCGGAAACGCCGACGCCCTGAAGGAAGCGGCCAAGGATCACCATTTCGAGCGAGCCTGCTGCCATGGCGATGACCGTTCCGGCGGCATAGACGCCAAGCCCCAGAACAAGCGCCCGCTTCCGCCCCATCGCGTCGGAAAGCGGCCCGAGCAACAGCTCGCCAAACGCCATGCCGAGGATGAAAAGCGAGATGATGTGCTGGGTGGAAAGTGGCGGCTGAACGCCGAGATCGGCTCCGATCTGGCGCAGGCCCGGCAAGAGCGCATCGATGCTGATCGAGGTCAGCGAGGTCAGAAGCGCATAGAGGACGATGCGCTCACGGAAACTGGTGGGGAATGTCATTGGCAGCACATATGGGAGAACGGAGACTCAACCTATAGCAGTCCTGCCGCAAGATGCATGCGGCGATCGCAAGGTTCGTTCGCAAATTTTTCATCTCTGCCGCGGACGCGGTTGCCGGCAAAGGCAGAAGCAATTTCCTGCCAGGAAGTGCGTGAAAACAGGAAGCTACCGCATCGATCACCCGATCATCGGCGGTCTAGTCTTTGATGGCAAAAAACAGCCCGCTTTCCTTCTGCACGTCCAATACGCCGCCGCCTTCAGCGAAGGCAGATTGGATCGCTTCCTTGAAGGCAGCAAGTTGTCCGTCTCCGGCTTGGTCTCCAGGCGGAAAGGAGGTCAGGGCCAGGTACACGTCGTTCGGATCGGTCACGACCATATGGGCCGGATGAAGGTAGCACTTAACATTGCCAAACCGCTCCTGAAGCAGTCTCTCCGCGTGCGTGAACCCGAAGGCGGCAGCGGCCGGGTCATAGGGCGCGCCGCCGAACGTCGTCGTCAACTCGTAGAGGCGGCGCATATTGTTCGTGCCGTTGGTCGTGACCGCGAGGAAACCTCCAGGCTTCAGAACCCGAAACATATCGGCGACCGCCCTCTCCGGATCGGCCAAGTGGTAGAGCATGTGCATGGCGACAACGCCGTCAAAACGCTCATCCTCGAACGGCAGCGCCGCCGCATCCGCCACGCTGCCATTCACCGCCTCGAACGGCAACGACGCGCAGCGTTTCATGGCTTCATCGACCATACCTTGAGACAGATCAGTCAGGGTAAGATCGAGATTGTGAGGGACGGTATCCGTCACCGCCTCCCAAAACCATGCCGGACCGCAACCGACATCCACGATCTTGTCGCCGGCCTTCAACGGAAGATGGCTTGCGATCCACGGGAACCATGGGCGATCAGATACAGTGTACTGGGAGGCAAGACGCGCTCGTGCTGCGAGGTTTTGGCTGTTGCCATACTGTTTTGCATTGCCCGTTGTCAGTGACGTCACCTCGGCCTCCTCGATCGTTTTGTCCGCTTCTGCTGCCTACCGTCTCCGCCTAGTGCCGCAGATGCGATACATCCGCGAGGCTGACGACCGCGCGGTTTCGAAAGAAATCGTCCCGGCGCAGATGCGTGATGCTCCCGGATTTGGCCGGGAAACTGAGGAAGCCGGTGGCATCGATCGGGATCTTCATCCAGGCGGCGATGACGAGGGTGAGCGTGAAGCCGTGGGTCACGATGATCTGCGTCCCGCACGGCCGCTCGACGATCGCATCGACGCAAGGGAAGACACGCAGCGCCACGTCGCGACGGGTTTCCGCACCCTCGATGCCGCAATCATGGTCGAGCCGATTGTCGTCCGGTGCCGGGCTATAGTGCGCATCGAGCCAGGCCTGAGGCCTGCCACCCGCAACGCCATAACTGATTTCCCTGAGATCGGCGGTTTCCATCACCGGCCGTTGGAAACGCCTTGCTATGGCGTCGGCCGTCCCAGAGGCGCGGCGAAGATCGGAACTATGGATTTCCACGTCCCCGCCGCCAATCAAGTCCATCAGCCGTTCGGCCGTCGCCTCAGCATCCTGCCTGCCGCGCGCCGTCAGATCCGTGTCGTACCAGCCACCCACCTTGCCTTCCAGGTGATGGACGGATTCCGTATGGGTGACGACGAAGAGATCTTTCATGGCACGCTCGGGAGAAGCAGGGCGCCCTGGCCGCGCCAGAGCGAAGGCGCGGCGTCGCCTCAGACCTCCTGCCCGCAGGCACGACGGAAGCGGCGCACGGTTTCGGCCATGCCATACTCCAGCGCATCGGCGGTCAGGCCATGACCGATCGAGACTTCGGCAAGGTTTGGCAGGTGCTTGACGAGCAGCGGCAGGTTGGCGACCGTCAGGTCGTGCCCGGCATTGACGTCGAGCCCGAGGCTCGCGGCAATCGCAGCCGTGCGGCCAAGTTCGCCGGCGATCTTCTCGGCCTTCGCAGGATCGTCGAAGCAGCCGCCATAGGGGCCGGTATAAAGCTCGATGCGGTCGGCGCCGGTCTCCTTGGCAATCCGCAACGCCTCAACATCCTCGTCGCCATCGGCAAACAACGAGACGCGAAAACCCTTCTTCTTCAGCCGGCCGACGACGCTGCCGAGCAAGTTGTGGTTCTTGCGGAAATCCCAGCCGTGGTCGGACGTCGCCTGCGCTGGATCGTCGGGCACCAGGGTCACCTGTTCCGGCCGATGCGCGTCCACGAGGCCGAGGAACTCCTCGTTCGGATAACCTTCCATGTTGAATTCCGTCTCCGGAAACGCCTCGTCGATCAGGTCGCGGATCGGCTGCAGATCGCTGAAGCGGATGTGGCGCTGATCGGGCCGCGGATGCACGGTGAGGCCGGCGGCCCCCGCTTCGAGCGCGATGCGGCCAAGCGCGGTGACGGAGGGCCACGGCAGATCGCGCCGGTTGCGGAGCATTGCGACGGCATTCAGATTCACGGACAGTTTTGCAGGCATGTCTGAACTTTCCAGAAGGCGGGCCAAAAGGCAGGCCCGGACGCAGGCAATGTGGTTGCAATGTTCTACTGCATAATTGCAGAAACCGAAAACAGTTTGAGGTCCGATTATGCAGCAATTCCAAGGAGGTCGGAGCGGCGGCGATGCGGCGTTTGCGCGCGGTTCGTTTGCCCGCCTTGTCTTGACCAAGTCTTGACAATCGACGCCTCTAATATGCGGGAAGTCTCAATCACGATCGGCGAAAATGGCCAATTGGGCTTCCGCTACCATCTGCCGCAGGGAGAACCGGCGCAATTTTTGCGTTTATTTCAGAAAAAACTCAAATTTGGCGTCTACTACCCCTGACAACCACCTTTTTTGGGCCTAACTTTCCGAATCAGATCGCATGGCACGGCCCGCGCCGCGATCGCAATTCATAGATCTTAGTTCATATGACACTGGAGCAAGAACCGATGACGACGGTCGAAAGACCCTGCGACGAGACGATTCGACGGGCGCTCCGTCGTATCCTCGAAAGCAAGGCTTTCGCGCGTTCAGAGCGCCTCAGGGCCTTCCTCGCCTATGTGGTCGAGAAGGAGATGGCCGGTGAAGGCAATCAGCTCAAGGGTTATTCGATCGCGATCGACGTCTTCGACCGGCCCCAGGCCTTCAACGCCGACAGCGATCCGCTCGTGCGGGTGCACGCCGGCAAATTGCGCAAGCTGCTCAAGGCCTTCTATGAAGGCGACGGTGCCGACGACGAATGGCGGATCGCCATTCCCAAGGGCACCTATGTTCCGGAGTACCAGCGCGCCCGGATCGAGGAAGAGCATCAGGCGGCAACTTCGCCCCGCCAGCCGAAGCTGACGAAGCGGCGCTTTGCCGGACACAGGCCCGCCTGGCCGCCGGCGCCCTTCTCATCGCCGCTCTCGGTGCTGACCGTGCTGCCGCTGCTGCTCTTTGCGCCGATGCCCTCGCAGGAAATGACGCTGGACATCGATGCGCAGGCAAAGCTCTTCAATGCGCGCCACGCGACCGAGCGGGTGCTGCCCTCGGTACAGGTGGAGACGACCGGTACAGAAAGTCCGGACGCCAAGGCTTTCGCCACGGCGCTCCGCCTGGCGGCGCAACGCCACAAGACGCTGGCCCGCGCCACCGACGGCGACACCGGTCGCCCCGTCTCGCGCAATTCCGCCCTCTCCTTCACAGTGAAGGTGACCTGGTACGATGCGCCGGCGCAGGGCATCCGCGTCACCCTCTCCCATGATGGCGAGAACGTGCCCCTGCGCCAGGACTTCATCACCTGGAAGCGGCTCGAGTCCGAGCCCGACCTGCTTTACGAAAGCATGTCGCTGGCGTCGGAGCTGTTTTCGCTCGACGGCGAAATCTACGAGCACGCCCGCCAGGAGCAGATCGAAAGCCCGCTGATGGGTTGCATGGCCGCTACCCAGCGCTATCGCAAGCACCTGACCCGGGATGCCTTCCAGGAAGCATGGTCCTGCCAGCAGAAGCTGTCACCGCTGCGCGGGGACGAGCCGCTGTTCATCCTGAGCTCGAACAGCCCGCTCAAGGTCATCGGCCACTGACCTTGCGACCGCCGGCACCGCGTCTTCAAGAACGCTGCAAATTCACCGCAACGCTTTGAATCGCCGCATGTTTTTCGCGATCGCTTACGATCTGGAAAGCCATGCGGTGACGGCGGCACCACCAAGCGGGAAAACGGTCGCCTGCCGTCAATATTAAGGACTGGTCATGTATTCGAATCGCGTATACGGTGCACGCATGCGTTGGGAATGGATGCCTGGTTGCTCGTCAGGCAAGCATCGAAGTCCTGAGTAAACCGCGTGATCCACGTGGGGATGCCCCAGCCGAGCAGTAGGCATTGTCGTTGTCGGTCAACGAGTGCCTCAGCATGCGGACACGGTCCGCACCTATGAGAGACCCGGTGATCGCCGCCGCTTCCGGACGCGGACTGTGCACACCCTGGGTCGGTCTCGATTCAGGTCAAATATGCGGAAAATCAAACGTTACAGCGACAACGCGCCGGACAGGCGCGGCCTGTAAACCGGGGACAATCGATATGCCGCGAGACCACTGGAAATACGAAGGCATGCTTGCCGCGCCCGACCGCGTCGGCTTCCTGCCCATCCTTCCCCTTCCCCATCACGACCCGACGGCCCCACTGGCGATTGCCGACATGGCCGATGCCTTCGGCGTCACCCACCGCACCCTGCATTTCTACGAGGAGAAAGGCCTTCTGACCGCCGCGCGCATGGGGCCGATGCGGGTCTACAACGAAGACCACATCCGCCGCATGGCTGTCATCAACGCCTGCCGCGAGATCGACATGCCGATCGCCGCCATCCTGGAGCTTCTGACCGGGCTTGCCGGCACAGAAGAACAGGCGGACGCCGACCGCCTGTTTCGCGAGGCACTGCTGGCGCGGCGCCGGGAACTTGCCGCCCAGCAGGCAAACCTGCGCCGCCAGATGCAACGCATCACCGAGCTGCTCGAGAGCAGCGACGGCAGCGGTTCCGCGACCGATGATGATAGCCATGTCCATCTTTCCCCGATCGAGAGCGAATGCCTGACCTTCATGGCCGAAGGCTATCCGGCCCCACGCATCGCCGGCCTGATGGAGATGGATGTCGCAGCCGCGCTCACGCTCGAAGCCGGCATCATCCGCAAGTTCGGCGCCAACAACCGCTTCCAGGCAATCGCCAAGGCCGTACTCGCCGGCATGATCACGGCGGAGTAGCGTCTGGACGCAGCAGCCAAGGCGCCGGGGTTCGCAAGCGGCGCGCTTTGCTCGCCTTCATCCCCGTGTCGGCCACGCGGGTGAAGCCGCGTGGTGCCCGGCACCGGACAGCAAGAGACCTGCCGGCGGCTGGCAGCGCCGCCGGTTTGGGCGCAATTCGGCCGGGATCATCGACAATGGGATGTCTTCGACGCCGCGCGCATGGTACGAGGCGCGGAAACGACTGAAGTGAGATACCCCGATGCTTCCCTGGATAGAGCTTGACCGCGCAACCATTCCCGGCGACGGCGACGAGCTGCGGCTGAAGCAGCGCGGCCAGGAATTTTCCATCATGCTCGGCTCGACCGAACTGATGAACAGCCGGCTGAGCGGCTCGGAAGAGGCACTGGCGACGCTGGCCTACGAGCGCATCGCGGGCCGCAAAAACATGAGCATGCTGATCGGCGGCCTCGGCATGGGCTTCACCTTGCGGGCGGCCCTCGCCGTGCTGCCGGACGATGCCCGGGTGGTCGTCGCCGAACTCGTGCCGGCCGTCGTCGACTGGGCGCGCGGGCCGATGGCTGAGCTGCACAAGGGCACGCTCGACGATCCGCGCGTCGAGATCCATGTCGGCGATGTCGGCGCGCTGATCCGGTCGAAGAAAGCAGCCTACGACGCCATCCTGCTCGATGTCGACAATGGCCCGGACGGATTGACACGCCCCTCCAATGACAGCCTTTACAGCCATACCGGCCTTCGCGCCGCCCAGGCTGCGCTGCGGCCGGGTGGTGTGCTTTCCGTCTGGTCGTCGGCGCCCGACAGCGCCTTTACCCGGCGCCTGCGCGAAGTCGGCTTTGCTACCGATGAGGTGAATGTGCGCGCCAATGGCAAGCGCGGCGGCGCCCGCCACATGCTCTGGATGGCGACCAAGCGATAACAGACCGGATCTGCTCCGCTCCTCGCTGACATCGTTGATGGTCACATCTTTCGGAAGGCGCGGCTGGAGATCGAGATCGCGTTGTCTGACGGATCCCTGGCGTTGGCGAATTGATAGCCGTCGGCCTGGTGGATGGCTCCGAACACCAGCCCTTCGGCAGCGCTACGTTCACAAAAGGCTTCGACATCGCTGACGTCGAACACCAGTTTCACCGCTGACTGGCCTCGCCGCTGCCCCTTGGCCGCGGGGTGGATCATCAGATTTGCGCCGCCGTCCCGGTTCAGCAGTTCGACGATCCGGTCGCCCGCCTCACGGAAAGCTTCGAAGCCGAAGTGCTTTTCATAGAAGCGAACGGTCTCCTCGACGTCCTGCGCGTAGAGGATGATCCTGTTGATCGGCAACGGCGCATCCCTTCCGTAGCCGCCCTCAGCGAACGATCGTCAGCCGCTCCGCCGCGCGGGTGATCGCGGTATAGAGCCAGCGCTCGCGGGTATCGCGGAAGGCCCAGCTCTCGTCGAACAGCACGACATTGTTCCACTGCGAGCCCTGTGCCTTGTGCACGGTCAGCGCATAGCCATAGTCGAATTCGTCGTAGCGCTTGCGTGTCTGCCAGGGGATCTCGCCCTCGACATCTTCGAAGGCCGCCTTCAAGAGCTTGATCTTGGCGGCACCGCGGTCCATGTCGTCGTCTTCGGGGCGGATCATCAGGTTGATGCCCGGCTTCACCGTCTCCTTCGACGAGCTCATCACCTGCCACAGCGAGCCGTTGAGCAGCCCCTTGGCCGGGTCGTTCCGGAGGCAGACGAGCTTGTCGCCAGACTGCGGATATTCGCTGGTGAAGCCCTTGAGCTCGCGAAGGCGCTGGTTGTAGCGCCGGCGGGTCTTGTTGGTGCCGACCAGCACCTGATCCGCCTCCAGCACCAGTTCCTGGTTCACCTGCCCGCGACCGATCACCTGCGTGGTGCCGTAGTCGCCATGCACGATCTCGTTGCCTTCGCGCACCTGCATGGCGAGCTGGATGATCGGATTGTCGCGCGCCTGACGGTGAATGTCCGTCAGCAGGTAATCCGGCTCCTGGTTGGTGAAGTAGCCGCCGCCGGAGACTGGCGGCAGCTGCCCGGGGTCGCCGAGGACCAGGATCGGCGTGCCGAAGCTCATCAGGTCCTTGCCGAGCGCCTCGTCCACCATCGAGCATTCGTCGACGATGATCAGCGCTGCCTTGGCGACCGGGCTCTGGCGGTTGATCGCAAACATCGGCGCGATCGAGGTCTTGCCGGTTTCTTCGTCGGAAACCTCCTCCTCGCCGCGCGGGCGGTAGATCAGCGAGTGGATGGTCTTGGCATTGCTGGCGCCCTTGGAGCGCAGCACCTGCGCGGCCTTGCCGGTGAAGGCGGCAAACAGCACCTCTCCGTCGACATGCTCGGCGAAATAGCGCGCAAGCGTCGTCTTGCCGGTTCCGGCATAGCCGAACAGCCGGAAGAGCGGCGAGCGGCCCTCTTTCAGCCACTGCGAAACGGCCTTGAGGGCCTCATCCTGTTGCGGTGCGAACTGCATGGGGCTGAGTGTCAGGATTCGGGCGGCACAAGCAAGCCCGGATTTGTGGGCTGCGCGGCCGCCATTTTGGCGGTTTGGACTACATCTTTCTGCGAAACAGGGACTTGCGGTGTAGAATCAACGGCTTTCTGCATCACGCCAACCATCGGGACCTCCGGGTCCGCGATCTTTTGTTCACGTTTTTTTCTCACAACTTGCGTTTATCATGCAGCCACGGGCCTTCCCGGCAGAAGTAGTGACATCGCCCACCTCATTTCCGGCCGATAGTCGCTGTGGCACTTTCTTGCCGTGCCCCTTGAATGCAACGCCGCATTGTTGCTAACGAGCGGGACATTGATGGCGCCACGATCCCGCTGGCGGCTACCATCGCTCGAAGCCCCAACGAGGCAGGCCACGATTGGCCGCTCCCGCCTCTTGGGGGTCATGCCGGAGAATGCCCGTGACGACCGACAAGCCCAAAGCCTCGTCCTCTCCGGAAAAGGTCGGCATCGGACGGTTGGCGCCGTGGCTGCAATGGTGCCTGCTTTCGGTCATCTCCCTCCTGCTTGCCACCTGTTTCGAATTCATCGGCATCCCCGCGGGGCTGCTGATGGGGCCGATGCTTGCGGCCGTGCTCGTCGGCCTGAACGGCGGCACGATCCGCCTGCCGCGCCAACTCTTCTTCTGTGTTCAGTTCATCCTGGCGATGATGATCGCCGGCGCCATGACGCCGGGCATGCTGGTGACCTTTTCCGGCAACTGGCCGCTGTTCCTCGCGGTGATCCTGTCGGTCATCGCCGTCAGCACGCTGTGCGGCTGGGTGATCACCCGCATGCGCATTCTGCCGGGCACGACGGCGATCTGGGGCTCGTCGGCCGGTGCCGCCTCGACGATGCTGTTGATGGCCGATGCCTATGGCGCCGACGCGCGCCTGGTCGCCTTCATGCAATATCTGCGCGTGATCTTCGTCGCCAGCACCGCGACTGTCGTGGCCCATATGTGGGTCACCGGCGCCGAGGCCGAGCAGACCACGCATTGGTTCGCGCCGATCGATAGCCTGCTCTTCCTCGAGACGGTCGCCGTCGGACTTGGCGCGGCCCTTGCCGGCCGCTTTCTGCGTGTGCCGGCGGGCGCCTTCCTGCTGCCGTTTCTCATCGGCGCCGCGCTGAATGTCTCCGGCGTCATGACGACAACGTTGCCGCAATGGCTGCTGGCGCTCTGTTTTGCGCTGCTCGGCTGGAACATCGGCCTCTGCTTCACCCGCCAGATCCTCATCCACGCACGCCGCGCGCTGGTGCCGACGATCATCTCGATCGTCGTGCTGATCTCCTTTTCCGGCCTGCTCGCCCTGCTCCTGATCAAGGTCGTCGGCATCGATCCGCTGACCGCCTATCTCGCCACCAGCCCCGGCGGGCTCGATTCGATCGCAGTCATCGCCGCCTCCAGCAATGTCGACCTCTCCTTCGTCATGGCACTGCAGACCGCCCGCCTCTTGATCATCACCATGATCGGTCCGGCTCTCGCCCGCTTCGTCGCCGACCGGGCTTGAAACCGGCGGCCGAGGGATTGTCGGCCCGGCCTTTCTGCGCAAAAGTCGTACGGGCGCGCTGGCCGACGTTGCGGAAAAATTCCTCATGAAGACACTTAGGGTTTATGGCCCACCAGAGACGGTGCTCCCGTTCGATCTCCGCGATTTCCTGCAACTCCTGGCTCCCCACTCCCTCAGGGCCTCGTGGCGAGTTTCGGCGGTAGACACGGGGTATTCCTGGTTCGAAGCCACCGGCCCCGGTGGCGACGTCCTGGAGACGATGGCCCGATCCGGCGAACGGGTCGGCGGCAAGGACCTCGCTGCTGCCGCCAATGACACCCGCCAGGTGATCTGGGGCGCGTTTTGCGGTTCCCTGCCCACTGCGCCCGACCAGCTCTGGGTCCGCATTCGCGCGATCGACAGCACGTTCTACGAAGTGACAACGGACGACGAGACAGTCCTTGGAAAGATCGAAGCAACCTTCGATGACGTTCGCCGTTTTGACGAGACCTGGATGCCGATCCGTGGCGACGGCGATACGGCCTTTGAGTAGAACCGCCGCATACGGTGGATCACACTGCCCGTCTAAACGCTCCCGAACAATGGCGCATTGAAACGCGTCAAAGCCACAAGCATCGCCTCTTTCACCAGCCGGACGCGCGGCAGTTCCGCCGACTGCTCGTGGACCAGCATCCAGAGGTCGGATACCAATGGCGCCACGTCGGGCAGCAGCGCGACAAAGCCGGCTGCCTCGGCGGCGAATGCGGGTAGCACGGCAAAGCCAAGGCCGTTCCTGACCGCCGCGATCTGCGCACCAAACGAAGTGAGGCGCATCGCCGGCTGGAGGCCGGGGCACAGGGTTTCGAGCCAGGTCACCATGATCAAATAGGTGAGATCCTCGCTCCAGCCGATCACCCGATGACGATGGAGGTCAGCCGGGGCTTCGGGCACGCCGCAGCGGGCGAGATAATCCGGCGCCGCATAGAGCCCGAAAGCGAGAGAGCCGATCTTGCGCTGGCGATAGTTGCCCTGCTGCGGACGGACAAGACGCAGCACGATATCGGCTTCCTCACCGACAAGCCGCACCGGCCGCACGCTCGAATGCATCTCCAGCCGGATGCCCGGATGGGCCTGCAGGAAACCGGCCAGCCCCGGCAACAACACCTCCTGCCCGAGCAACTCGGGCACGTCGATGCGCACGGGTCCTGCGAGATCGCTGTCCTTCTCGCGTGCCGCGCGCTCGAAGACGCGCATCTGCGCCTCGGCCCGCTCGGCCGGCGCCAGGAGGTCCTCGCCCGCCGGCGTCAGGTCATAACCGTCGCGATGCGACCGAAAGAGCTTGACCTCCAGCGCCGCCTCCAGTGCCTCGATCCGGCGCGAAACGGTCGACGCGCTGACGCCAAGTCTGGCGGAGGCAGCACTAAGCGACCGCGCATTGGCGACGGCCAGAAAGAACTTCAGATCATTCCAGTCCATTTTCTTTCCATTTTTGGAAAATCGGATTGCGGAAAGGTTTCTCGACCGGCGCTGAAAAATCAAGCAGATTCCACAAATCCCCTGGAGAGAACAGCATGACCATCAAGACCGAAGCCTTCCAATTTTCCGAATTTGGCACGCCAGAGGTGCTCGCTTTTAAAACCGGGGCGTTGGCCGACCCCGCGCCGGGCGAAATCCAGATCCGCCACCTCGCGATCGGCGTGAACTATATCGACGTCTATCATCGCCTCGGCACCTCACCCCTCCCGCTGCCGAGCGGCCTCGGCGTCGAAGGCGTCGGCATCGTCACCGCACTTGGCGAAGGGGTGACGGGGTTTGCCGTCGGCCAACGCATCGCCTATGTCGGCGGCCCGCCCGGCGCCTATGCCACCCACCGCAACCTGCCCGCCGCACGGGCGCTGGCGCTGCCCGACGCGCTGGACAGCCAGGAGGTCGCAGCACTCGTCTTCAAGGGGCTGACCGTCGAGTATCTGATCCGCCGCTGTTTTCCGGTGAAACGCGGCGACACGGTGCTGTTTCATGCGGCAGCCGGCGGCGTCGGCTCGATCGCCTGCCAATGGCTCAACCACCTCGGCGCGACGATCATCGGCACGGTCAGTTCCGCCGAAAAGGCCGGGATCGCCCGCGCCAACGGCTGCGATCATGTGGTCCTCTATACCGAAGAGGATTTTCAGGCGCGCGTCACCGAGATCACCGGCGGCAAGGGTGTCGATGTCGTCTATGATTCCGTCGGCGCCGAAACCTTCGCCAAATCCCTCGATTGCCTGCGCCCGCGCGGCACGCTGGTGTCCTTCGGCGCCTCCTCCGGCCCGGTGCCGCCGCTTGACGTCTCCTCGCTTGCGGCCAAGGGCTCGCTCTATGCCACCCGCCCCTCGATCGCGCACTACACCGCAGACCGAAGGGAATATGAGACGGCGGCACGAGACCTGTTTGGCGCGATCCAGGCAGGGACCGTTCGCGCCTCCGCCATCACCACCTATCCGCTGCCCGAAGCGCGCAAGGCGCACGAGGACCTGGAGGCCCGTCGCACGACGGGGTCCGCGGTTCTGCTGCCCTGAACCGACGGCTACTTCCAGCCTATCACCGTCCTTTTGCCGGCCGCGCGATCGTCGATCGAGCGGCCGGTCGCTTCGCTTGCTCCGGTTCCGGCAGCGAAATGGCGGAACCGAAACAGCCACCAGTTTTCCGGGAATAAATCCCCCACGCACTGTGTCTCATGGCTGGATCTGCAAGCATGCGGCTCTTGCGGAACGGGACGAGGAGGCATCCGCCCGTTTCCGGATAGGAAAATCATCTTGAGGAAGGATAATTGCCATGAGAACGTTTCCATTGACGATCGCCATGCTCCTTGCCGCCAGCGCCGTGGCTTTTGCCGCACCGCCGGTCAAGGAAGTCGAATCGGCCAAGGGCAAGGTGCTGGCCGGTGAAAACGGCATGACGCTCTATACCTACAAGGACGACCATGGCGGCAAATCCAGTTGCTACGACGCCTGCGCCACGAACTGGCCGCCTTTCCTGGCGGAAGCCAGCGCCAAGGCAGACGGCGCCTATACGGTCGTCGAGCGCAAGGACGGCAAGAAGCAATGGGCCAAGGACGGCATGCCGCTCTATTTCTTCGTCAAGGACAAGAAGATGGGTGACATTACCGGCGACGGTATGAAGAAGGGCGAATGGAATGTCGCCAAGCCGTAATGGCGGAGATGCGGATGTGGGGGCAAATGGCCCCCCATCCGACCGGTTCGAGGAAGATGTGCTGGCCCTGGTGCCGGCGCTGCGACGCTATGCGCGCAGCCTCGTGCGCTCGGATCCGGATGGCGAGGACCTGTTGCAGGATTGCGTGGAGAAGGTGCTTTCGCGCCGCGCGCAATGGCGCGGCGTCAACCTGCGCGCCTGGGCCTTCACCATCATGACCAATCTCGGACGCAACCGGCACCGCTACCTCTCCATGCACCCGCAGGTGGCGCTGGATGAGGATCTGGGGCTGGAGGCGGAGAACCGCGAAAGCGACCCTCTCGAACGCTCCAAGCTCGAGCGGGCGCTGAACGGCCTTTCCTCGGAAAACCGTTCGGTGCTGATGCTCGTGGTGATCGAGGGGTACCGCTACCAGGACGTGGCCGAGATGATGGCCATTCCGATCGGCACTGTGATGTCGCGGCTGTCACGCGCCCGGCGCCAGCTTGCCGAAGCCATGAAGGACGATAATGTGATCAGCATGCGGAGACCGAAATGACGGAAGATCCCAACACCGTCTCCGAAGACGATCTGCACGCCTATGTCGACGGTTTCGTGACCCCACGGGAACGCGAACGGATCGAGCAATGGCTGGAGAGCAACCCCGCACGCGCCGAAGAAGTCCGGCAATGGCAGGCGCAGGCAGTGGACCTTCGGGCGCTCTTCGCCGGCTACGCCCACAGCGACACACGTGACCGCGCCTTGCTCTCGAAAAGCAGCGGCACCGAACTTCTGCAGCCGAACCCGGACAAGGAAACACGATCCGCCGGCGGCCGTCTGCGCGCCATTGCCGCCGGTCTCGCCCTCTTTGCCGCTGGCGGACTGACCGGCCTCTATGCACCCTCGCTGTTTTCGATCGATGCCGGCAGCCGGCCGATCGAGACCGCCGACAGCCTGCCGCGGCAGGCGCAATCCGCCTTCCTGGTCTATGCCAGCGAGGTACGCCACGCCGTCGAGGTCGGTGCCGACGAGCAGAGCCATCTCGCCACCTGGCTGGGAAAACGCCTCGACCATCCGCTGACGATCCCCGATCTCTCCTCGCTCGGCTTCTCGCTGGTCGGAGGGCGGCTGCTGCCGGTCAATGGCAAGGCGGGCGCGATGTTCATGTATGAGGATGGCACCGGACGCAGGCTCACGGTCCTTCTCGGCCGCAACGACGACAACCGCGAGACCAGTTTCCGCATCGACGAGAACGACGGCGTCGAGACCTTCTACTGGATTGACGGGCCGATCGGCTACGCCGTCACCGGCGAGGTGCCGCGCAGCCTTTTGCAGCAGGTGGCCGACGAGTGCTACCGCCAGTTCGACAAGAGCGAGGCGACCAGGAGTTGAGATGGCGGCACGCCCTCTTGGGCGCGCTCCTCCCGATCAGAAAAAGCCGAGCAGCTTGTAGCGGGTCTTGCGGCGCGCATCGTTCCAGAACATGCGGAACAGCAGGAACTTCTTCCACGGCGACATCGGCGGCAGCTTGTCCTTCAGCCGGTAGCAGCCGACCGTATAGTCCCAGCGCTGCGAGAACTTTTCCCGGAAGGTCTTTGCACCATAGCGCTGTTGTGATCCCGATCCCTCGATGAAGTGAAATTCGGGCCCCTCCACATAGGCGACGAGATCGCGCACCACGAACTCCGTGACGATGTAGGAGGCGCCGGTCCAGGGATAGCTGAACTCCGCATAGCGCCGGAGCAGGATCTCCAGGCTGCCTTGCGAGCGGTAGATGCCGTACACCCATTCGGACGGATAACTCAGATTGCGCGGGATGTTGCCGTCGCGCACGCGCTGGGCAAAATCGAAGACATCGCGGTTGGGGCTGGCAAGGCGCCCCTTGCCGTCTTTGAACCGCCTGACGTCCGAAACTCCGAGCAGCTTGGTCTTGTCCGCGTCCAGGGCGGCAACGAGGCGCGACAGATAGTCGAGCGTCGAAAAGTCGTCGCAAGCCCTGAGGCAGAAATATTCGCCGAGTTCGGTGCCGAGGTGGAAGCACTTGAGGAAGTTGTCGTCGGCCTTGAGATGCACCTCGTTCTCGATCACCTCGAAACGAGGATCCTTCGCGGCGAAAGCCCTGGCGATCTCCAGCGAACCATCGGTCGACCTGTTCTCGACGATGATGGCGCGAAAATCCTTAAGATCCTGATCCGCGATGCACTGCAGGCACTTTTCCAGGGTCTTCGCACCATTGAAGACCGGAAACAGAACGACGAGTTTCGCCTTCTCCATTCTCACTCCAAGCTATTTGCCGAGCGGCGCTTCAGGCGCGCTCAAGCCGCGTTATAAATCCGAGATCCAGCAATTGCCGGGATCCGGTGAAGCGCACCGAAACATCCGAGGTCAACTGCAGACCGCCGGCGTTTGCGATGTTCTCCTTGATCTTCACATAGACGGAGGAGGCATCGAAATACTGCCCGCCTGCCGCGGCCGCATCGACGACCTCGGCATAATCGGCAAAGAACTTGAAATGCAGCAGCACGCCCATGGCAGCCGGAAAATTCCGGTCATAGGGCAAGGGCTGATGGATGCTGGGGCCAAAACAGCACTCGCCATCCCAGAACAGCACCGGATACTTGACCATCTCCAGGTCGGTTCCGAACTTGCGATAGCGCGGCCCACCCTTGACGCTGAAGGCCCGCTTCATCGCATGCATGGTGTAGCCGGTGGCATCGAAATGATCGGCAATCTCCCAAGGAGCCTGCTGCTTCAGATTTTCGACGTCGGCGCGCTCGAGATCAACAGGATACATGTCGAGCATGGGGGCGAGCATGCGGCGGGCGCCCATGCGCTCCAGCGCCGGGATGAGCCACTTCAGTCCGCGTTCCTCGTAGCCGTCATAGACGAGATACTCGTCGGAATCGACATTGACGTACCATCGACCAGTGCCGTAGCGCTCGAACAGCGTTTCCCGCCACTCGCGCCCGCGCCGCGCCTCCTTGAAACGCACGATCGACGACCAGACGTCGACATCCGGCTGCGCCACCAGATATTCACGCGTACCGTCGGACGAGACGTCGTCGATGCAGATGAAGCGTGTCACCCCGAGCTTGCGGTAATGCGTCAGGAACGACGGCATCAGTTTGAGGTCGTTGTGGGTGATGAACATCAACGGGATATCGTCGGACGACAAGGTTGCCGGCCCCCGCGCGTTCAGGCACGTCAATTCGTGCCGGCGCTTCTTCTTCCTCTCCCGCCGGGCCATCCTTTTGGTTTCCAGCCATGTGCTGAGGCGTTCGAGCGGCGTTCTCCTGAACATCTCCGCGGCCGCCTCCATGGAGGAAAAAGGATATCGAGTTTCGCCCACGGCAAGCTCCGGATCGTTTGGATGAGCAGCCTCTACGTGAAAAACCCTCTACGATCAACTTGCGAAGGCCCTCCGGATCGGAGCCTTCGCAGTCAGGGTCGCTCAGGATCGTTGGCGAGCATGATCGGCTGTCCGTGCGGCGTCGCTTCAGCCGCCCGCTGCCAGCTCAGCGTCAAATCTTCAAGCTCGCGGCCGGAGGCAAGCGAAAGCTCGGTGACAAGGCGCGAAAGTGCGGCCACCCAGCAATCATAATAGTCGCTGGCATCCGCCTTGCGTCCGGGCTTGTAGAGTTCGGCCGACAGCGCCTCGGCCCATTCCGGCCACGAGAATACGCCCTTTTCATGCAGGCGAACGGTCATGGCGAAGGCGTTCGCCTGCCAGGGTTCGGCAAAGACCGGATCACCCTCCGGCGATTTCGGCAGTTCGGCCGAGGCAACGAGCGGCGACGTCACCTTACATGTGGTGTTCAAGGTAGCTCTCCCAGGCATCGATCGAGACGGTCAGCGTCGGGTCGGCGCCCTCGCCCCAGATCTCGGGCCCGTCGAAGACGACGGTATAGACCCATTGCGGATTCTCGCCGCGGCCGTGGGCGTTATCATCAGGAAAGACGAAGGAGCCCTGCACCGCCTCCACTCGCCCGCGCTTGGCGCGGGCGTAGCGCGGCAGGCGCGTATGGGTTTCCGGATTGAAGTTCTTGGTCTTCACCGGGTCGCCGACGGCAAAGCGCGGTGCGACCTCGACCGGGCGGTCGCAGGGGCCGCCCTTGGCAAGTACGCCCGCCACCATGTCCGCCTTCAAGACCCGCTTCGGGCTCGCCCCCTGTTCCAGCCTATGCCCGCCGTCGAGCTCGGCTTGCGTCACGAAGCCGTGGCGCTTCAGGAGCTTTTCCAGCGCCCGCGTCCAGATCTCGTAGTAGCTTGCCGACAGATAGGTCGCCGCCGGCAGGCTCTCGCGCGCATGCCGGCTTTCATCGATCGTCCAGGCCCCGAAGGCACCGCAGGAAAGCGTGACGCCGAGCGCCCGTCTCTCCCATTCGCCGTGGAAATAGGGTTCGTCCTTTTCCGGCGCCACCGGGCCTAAGCCATGGGCGCCGCCGAGATCGTGCGGACCGTTCATCGAAGCGTCTCCCCGGAAAGGGCGATCCCGGTGCCGATCATGGCATCGCGCGTCACCAGCGCTGCCAGTTCGTCCTCGCTGAAATCTTCCGTTCCTGCCGGGCGCTCGGGGATCACCAGATAGCGCAACTCGGCGGTCGAATCCCAGACCCGGATGCGCGTCGTTTCCGGCAATGTCAGCCCGAATTCGGCAAGGACCCCGCGCGGATCGATGACCGCACGCGAGCGATAGGGCGGCGCCTTGTACCAGACCGGCGGCAGGCCGAGCACCGACCAGGGATAGCAGGAACAGAGCGTGCAGACGACGAGGTTATGGGTGTCTGCCGTATTGAACACGGCGCGCATGTGCTCGCCCTGCCGGCCGGTATAGCTGAGGCTCGCGATCGCTTCGGTGGCATCGCGCTTGAGCCACTCGGCGAAATCGGGGTCGACCCAGGCCTTGGCCACCACGCGCGCGCCGTTGCGCGGCCCGATCTTCGTCTCGTAGGTCTCCACGATCGCGTCGATCGCCGCCGGATCGATCAGCCCCTTCTCCGTCAGCACCGTCTCCAGCGCCTTCACCCGCGCTTCCATATCGGTGAAGTGGTTGTCGTGGTGATGATGGTCGTGACCGTGGTGATCGTGGCCATGATGGTGTTCGGACATTGCCTGGCTCCTCGCAGCGGCACACCCTTCGGGTGCGGACAGCGCTGCCTCCTCACTCGGGCGACAGTGGTAGCTGATGAAATGAGAATTCGAAATCGATTTCATCAGCAACCGGCGGTTAGAATTGTCACCATGACAAGTCAGCCGTGCGGCGATGCTTCAGGCCTCGCCTTACCGCCTCGACGACAATTGCGCGCACCTCGCTAAACTATGGCGACAGATGATGCTGCCGCACGCAACCGCAGCTATTCTTGCGCCATGAAGGTTCTGATTCTCGGCGCCACCGGCTTCATTGGCTCGGTCCTCCTCGACAGGCTTGCAAGCGACGGACACACGGTGACCGGCCTTGGCCGCCATGTCGCCCGCGCCCGGCTGAAACGGCCGCAGGCGCAGTGGCTCTCAGCCGACCTCGCCCGGATGCGCGCCGCCGACGACTGGCGGCAGCTGGTCGAAAGCCATGACGTGATCGTCAACTGTGCCGGCGCGCTGCAGGATGGCCTCAACGACGACGTTGCCGCGATGCAGGAGGCGGCGATGCTGGCACTGTACGAAGCGGCGAAGGCATCGCCGGTGCGGATCGTCCAGATCTCAGCACCCCGGATCTCAGCACCATTGGGCGACGCCGGCAACGACAGCGCCTTCCTTGCCACAAAGTTCCGCGCCGATCGGGCACTGGCGACAAGCGGCGTGGCACATGTCATCCTGCGCCCGACGCTGGTGCTCGGTCGCAACGCCCATGGCGGTTCGGCCCTGCTGCGTGCTCTTGCCGCCCTGCCCTTCGCCATCCCGCTCGTCCACGCCGGGTCCCGCGTCGAGACGGTTGCCATGAGCGATGTAGCCGAAACAGTCAGCGCCGCCGTTGCCGATCTCTTGCCCGACGGAAGCGATCTCGTGCTTGGCCACGGGGCGCCGCCGACGCTTGCCGAACTCGTGGCATTGCACCGCCGGTGGCTTGGGCTGCCCGCCGCCAGGATCGTGTCACTGCCCGCGTCACTTGCAGCACCCGTCGGGTTCCTCGCCGATATCGCCGGACGGCTCGGCTGGCGATCGCCACTGCGCTCCACGGCACTTGCAGTGATGGCCGGCGGCGTCTGCGCCGCAGGCTCGCAGAGAGCGCCGGGGCCATTCCTGTCGGCCAGCCAAAGCCTTTCGGCCAACCCATCGGGCGTTCAGGATCTCTGGTTTGCCCGGCTTTACCTGTTGAAGCCGCTCATGATTGTCGGCTTGTCGATCTTCTGGCTGCTGTCGGGGTTCGTTCCGTTCCTTGCCTTCGACGACGCTCGGCAGCATTTCCTGCGGTTCCTCTCTGAAGGGCCGGCAACGGCACTGACGCTTGCCACCTGCCTTGCCGACATCGCGCTCGGCATCGCCGTGCTCTTTCGCCCCTTTGCCAGGCGCGCGCTGCTCGGCATGCTCGCTCTGACTTTCGGCTACCTCGCCGCAGCCACCCTCGTTGAACCCGAACTCTGGGCCGATCCGCTCGGGCCGTTCGTCAAGGTCCTGCCCTCGATTCTGGCCACGCTCGTAACGCTTGCCATCCTGGATGAACGCTGATGCTTCAGGAAGAACTGCTGCGCCTTGCCCATGTGATCGGCGCCGCCGTGCTCTTCGGCACCGGTGCGGGCATCGCCTTCTTCATGGTGATGGCCAGGCGCACGCGCGATGCCAAGCTGATCGCCCATGTCGCCGGCACCGTCGTGGTTGCCGACACGATCTTCACCGCCACGGCCGTGGTGATCCAGCCAATCACCGGATACCTGCTGGCCAGAAGCGTCGGCTGGTCGCTGAGCGAGAGCTGGATCGTGCTGTCGCTGGCCCTCTACGTGGTGACAGGCCTCTTCTGGCTGCCGGTCGTGTGGATCCAACTGCGGCTGCGCGATCTCGCTCGCCTTGCCACAGCGAACGCCGTGCCGCTGCCGCCGGAGTTCGATAGGCTCTATGCCATCTGGTTTGCCTGCGGCTTTCCGGCGTTCCTTGCCGTCACCGGCATCTTCTGGCTGATGCTGACCAAGCCGCAGTTTCAGCTATTTTAGCATCGGCCAGAGGCTGACGACGAGCAGCACGGCCATGGTGATGTTGAACCATTTCAGCCGCGACGGTTCGGAGAGCCATTGGCGCAGCGCCGAGCCGAAGCCCGCCCAGGTGGACACGCTCGGCACATTGACCAGCGCAAAGACGAGGCCGACGACGAGCACGCTCATCAGATAGCTATCGCTGCTGGTATAGGTGGCCATGGCCGAAACCGCCATCACCCACGCCTTGGGGTTGACCCACTGGAAGGCCGCGGCGGAAAGGAAAGTCATCGGCCTGGCACCGGCCTTGCCTTCGCCGAGAGAGCGCGAGGTGCCGATCTTCCAGGCGATCCAGACAAGATAGGCGCCGCCGGCGAATTTCAGCGCCGTATAAAGAAGCGGCACCGAGTGGAGCAGCGCGCCGAGACCGAAGCCGACGGCGATCAGGAGCACGAAGAAGCCGGCACCGATGCCCAGCATATGCGGAACGGTGCGCACGAAGCCGAAATTCACGCCCGATGCAAAAAGCATCATGTTGTTCGGCCCTGGTGTGATCGAGGTGGTGAATGCGAACAAAAACAGCGCCAGCAGCGTATCGGCCTGCATGGTTACCTCCGGCTCAATTGGGTCAACATAATTGACCTATTGACCGGCACCAGCCGCGAACTTGTCATGGTGACAAGTTGCAGCGCATTCGCCCGCTGTCAGTTCGCGGGACCGACAGGGCGGCGCAGTAAAGGCCGCACCGCCTTGCCTGTCAAAGAACGATGGCTGGCCTCAGCCCCACTTCATCTCGCCCTCGGCAACCTTGGCGCCGAGTTCGAGCGTCGAGGCGCCGGGCAAATCCGGATAACGCTTGGTCATGGCGGCAATCAACTCGGCGCTGTCCTTGGCAGCAGCCGCCGCCTCGTTGAACGCCACGAGATAATCGCGAGTGAAGCGGATCGCCTCGACGCCTTCCGGTCCGCCCTTGGACTTGTGCGCCGGCACGACGATCTCGGGGTTGCGCGCCGCCATGGTATCGAGTGCCTCGATCCATTTCTGCCGCCCTTCCGCCGTCGCCTCGTCGGCGACCCAGACATGCGAGCCGGAATAGACGAGCACGCCGCCGAAGATCGCGTTTAGTTCCGGCACGAAGAGATAGCGCCGGTCCTTCATCCCTTCGATCGTGACGATCTCGATCGTGCTGCCCTCGAGCGTCAGCGCGGTGCGGTCGTCCGGTTCCGGCATCACCAGATCGGCCAGCGTCTGCGGGCCGTTGTCTTTCAGTTGAGGTCCCCAGGTCGCAAGCTTGCCCTCGACATTCGCCTTTATCGCCGCGACGGTTGCCGAAGCTGCGATCACCTTGGCATCCGGGAAAGCCTCAACGACCGGCTTGAGGCTGAAGTAGAAGTCCGGGTCGTTGCAGCTGACGTAGATGGTCGTCAGCCGCTTGCCGGTCGCCTTGATCGCCTCGGCAACGGCACGGCCGTCCGAAAGCGTGAACCCGCCATCGATCAGGATCGCTTCGCTCTCGCCGGAAAGCAGCACCGGTGTGCGGTCAAACCCTGCCTCGTCGGCCTGGAAATAGCGCCATTGGAGTTTGGAGGCAGCCATGGCAAGCCCGCTGCCCATCGGCTGAATAAGGGCGGCGGCGCCGGCCGCCACCACCGTCTTGAGTGCAGTGCGACGGGTCAACTGGATTTGCATGGGGTCTCCTTGGGAGCTTTGATGGGACAGGCCCGGCAAAATGACGGTCGATGGCCTCTTGAAAAAGCCCGGGGACGCGAACAGATTGTCTAAAAATTTCAGACAATGGCTGATAGAACCAGATGACCGTCAATCTAAATCGCCTATCTCACTTCGTCGCCGTGGTCGAAAGCGGCTCGTTCACCGCAGCCGCCGACAGGCTGGGCCTCGCCAAGGCCGCCGTCAGCCATCAGGTCGCCCAGCTTGAGAAGGAACTCGGAACGACCCTGCTGGTGCGCACCACAAGGCGGCTGAGCCCGACGGCGACCGGCCAGCGCTTCTACGAGCGCGCGGCGCTGATCCTGCGCGATGCCGAGGAAGCCGTCGGCGCCGTCTCGGCCGAAACCGAAATCCCGAGCGGCACGCTGACGCTGACGGCGCCGCTCGATTACGGCGCCAAGGTCGTGACCAACGCGGTCGCCGCCTATCTTGCGCTTTATCCGGCGATGCGCGTGGACCTCAGCTTCAACGACACCGTGCTCGACATGATCGAGAAAAGACTCGACCTCGCCATCCGCGCCGGCTGGCTTATCGATTCCAGCGAGCGGGCAAAACGGATCGGCACCTTCGAACAGTATCTCGTCGCCTCGTCTGCCTATGCCGCAAAGCTTGGCGCGCTTTCGCACCCTGCCCCCTTGGCAGAGGCAGCCTGGATCGCCAATGGCGCTTTGAAGGCACCCCTGGAATGGAGATTTGCGCGTACTGGTAAAGAAACATCGATCCTCGGCAAGGCCCTGGTGACCGCCGACAGCACCGATTCCGCCCACAGTTGCGCGCTTGCCGGCATCGGCCTCGCGGTGTTGCCGGATTATCAGGTGCGCGGCGATATCGCCGAAGGCCGCCTCGTCCGGCTGCTCCCGGACTGGGCACTGCCTGCGGGCGGCATCCACGTCGTCTATCCGCCCTCGCATTTCCGCCCTGCCCGCGTGCGCGCCTTCGTCGAGATCCTGCAGCGCATGGAGAAGGAGCGCGGGCGTGTTGCCGGCTGATGGCCATGGCCCGAAAGGCCGATCGGACGCGCCAGATTGCTCCCTATGGCGCCTTTCCTGAAAGCGTTTCCGGTTTAAGGATAGAAACAGGCAGCACGTCAAAGTGCTACAGCAACCTTGGCCTATCTTGAAAGCAGCGCGCGCTGCAGCAAATTCGGTCCCGAGGAGAAAAGAATGCACGACCCGATCCCGACAACCACGCTTCCCGGCGGCCGCCAGGTCCCTGTTCTCGGCCAAGGCACCTGGCGCATGGGCGACGCAGCGGCCCGCAAGGCAGACGAAGTAAAGAGCCTGCAACTCGGCCTTAATCTCGGCATGACCCTGATCGACACGGCGGAAATGTACGGCAACGGCGCCTCGGAGCGCGTAGTCGGAGAAGCGGTGCGCGGCCGCCGCAACGAGGCCTTCATCGTCAGCAAGGTGCTGCCGTCGAATGCCAGCCGGATCGGCACCGAGGCCGCCTGCGAGCGCAGCCTGAAACACCTCGGCGTCGACCATATCGACCTCTATCTCCTGCACTGGCGCGGCGGCTATCCGCTGGCCGAAACCGTCGCCGCCTTCGAAGCCTTGAAGAAGGCCGGCAAGATCGGCGCCTGGGGTGTGTCGAATTTCGACGTCAACGACATGGAGGAACTGCTCGGCGTACCGGACGGAAAGAACGTCGCGGTCAACCAGGTGCTCTACAACCTCTCGCGCCGCGGCATCGAGTTTGACCTCCTGCCCTGGTGCCAGAAGCGCGGAATCGCGATCCTGGCCTATTCACCGCTCGACGAGGGCCGGCTGCTGCGCCACCCGGATCTCATCCACATTGCCAAGGCACACCAGGCGACGCCATCGCAGATCGCGCTTGCCTTCCTGAAAACCCGCCCCGGCGTCATCTCGATCCCGAAGACCGGTTCGGCGGACCGCGCCCGCGAAAATCGCGATGCGATGGACATTCACCTGACGGCGGAAGACCTAACCGATCTCGACCGCGCCTTCCCGCCGCCGAAGCGCAAGCGGTCACTGGAGATGATCTAGCCGGTCGCCGGTTCTGGCGCTAGCGCAGCAATCCGCGCAGGACCGGGCAGGTCCTACTACGACCGGCCATCTCGTGCGGACTTGCAGCCATGCGCCTGAGCCCGGCGCGCCTTTGCGTGTTGGCGCGGCCAGTTTGTCCACTACACCATCGTGACGAACAATCTGATCAACACGCTGAACGGCTTTGCCCAGGAGATCTGCCCCGTCAGCCGTCCTCTCAAGCGGGAAAGCGAAACCAAAGCGAAGAACGGTTGAGGCAATACCCTCGCCGGCTACCTCCTCCCCGCAAGCGGGGAGGAAGAAATCGGTCCCTTCGCTACACAAGCAACATCCCGCCGTCGACGTGGAGTTCGATGCCATTCACGAAGCGACCGGCATCCGAAGCGAGGAAGAGCGCGGCACTGGCAAGCTCTTCAGACGTGCCCAGCCGTCCCGCCGGGATAGTGTTGGCCATTTGCTCCAGAAAGGGCCCGCGTTCGGCCTCGGAGATTCCGAGCTTCCCGAGAATTTCCGTGTCCGTCGGCCCCGGGCTGAGAACGTTCACGCGAATACGACGCGACTTGAACTCGATCGCCCAGTTTCTGGCGAAAGCCGCCGCCGCAGCTTTGGAACCGGCGTAAACCGCATGGTTGGGCAGAACCTTGGTTGCCGCCAGCGAACTGGTGATGATGATGCTCCCTCCGTCGTTCATGATGGGAACAATGGCTTGAACGCCGAAGAAGACGCCCTTCGTGTTGATGGAAAAATGCCGATCATAGGCTTCTTCGGAGATCGCGTCGGACGATTTGACGTCGATCACGCCTGCGTTGGCAAGGTAGATATCGATCGCACCAAATCGTTCAGCGACTTTGCTTGCGACGGCGCGATGATGAGCAAGGTCAGCCACATCGCCCTGGATGCCGATTGCACCATAACCAATCTCCTGAACGGCTTGATCGAGAAGGTCCTGGCGTCGAGCCGTGATGACGACCTGGGCACCTTCTTCGGCAAAAAGCTTGGCAGTCGCTTTTCCAATGCCACTGTTGCCGCCCGTAATAACGGCGACCTTTCCTTGAAGTGTTTTCATCTTCGTCTCCATGTTAGGTGTCACGGAGATAAGGATGCTTTGGACGGCACATTAGCGGGTTCATGAGCACATGACCTGTGCCTGCGAGGTGTAGATGCCCAATCTGCTGAACGAGACACCCGGCCTGATCGCATTCGTCAGGACTGTAGAGACCGGCTCGTTCAGCGCTGCGGCCAGGATCTTGAGGACCTCCCCGTCTGCCGTGTCGAGGAGTGTCGGAAGGTTGGAGGCCCTGGTCGGGGCCCGCCTGTTTCTGAGATCAACGCGCGCGCTGGTTCTGACCTTCGAAGGACAGTCTTTGTTCGACAAGGTTTCTCCTCTCCTTCGCCAGCTCGATACGTCGGACGAGATCGCCGGCGGTGAGGAAGCGCTCGCCGGAAGAATTCGTTTCAGCATGCCGAGCGAACTTGCCCGCTTCTTCATGACCCCGATATTTCGAGATTTTGCGCCGGCCTTCCCCGCGATCAAGCTGGAGGTGGGGCTCACCGACCGGCAAGTTGACTTGATCCGGGAAGACTACGACGTGGTGTTCCGCGTGGGCAGCGGCGGGCAAGGCGAACTGCGGGTGCGAAAGCTCGCGGATGTCAAAATGGTGATCGTCGCGTCTCCGTCCTATGTCGAGAAATACGGCAAGCCGCGCTCGGCGGATGAGGCTGCGACCCTTCCCTTCGCCCGATACACCGTCAACGGTATTCCGAGGCCGATGGTCTTTGCTGGCGGCGAACACTTCGCACCTCAGGGGCGCGTGGACTGCGACACCGGGCAGGCATTGCGCGCCGCTGCACTTCATGGTCTGGGGGCGGCACTGCTCATGCAGTGCGTGGTCCAGGACGAGTTGAACGACGGTCGCCTGATCGATATTTCAACCGAGCTGGACCTGCCAGCAGAGGCTCTTAATGTTGTGCACGCCTTCGGCCCGATGATGCCGCTTCGCGTTCGGCGATTTTGCGATTTCGTTGCCCAGCAAACCGGGAGTATTCCGGGTCTTTGAGGGCATCAGGCAACCGGCCTTGCAGTGAGAAGGAAATCGTCGCCCACTCGCCTGCAGAGGTCAGTCAGAGGAGCCTGCGATCTCCACCACCACCTTGCCCTTGGCGCGGCCGGATTCGAGATAGGCGAAGGCCTCGGCAACATCCTTGAGCGGAAACACCCGGTCGATCACGGGCCTGATCGTTTTGGCCTCGATGAGATCGGCAAGTTCGGCAAGCTCGGCACCATCAGGATGCATGAACAGGTAGCGGTAGGAAACGCCATGTTTCCTGGCGACGGCGCGGATCCTGTAGGACGCGAACCAGAAAAGCGCGCGTAAGAACAGGCCACGGCCGAGATCCTTCCGCGCGGTTTCAGGCTCGGGCATGCCGGCAATCGAGACCACTTTGCCGCCGCGCTTGACGACGCTGAATGACTTCAGGAGCGTTTCGCCGCCAAGCAGATCGAATGCGCCGTCCATGCCGCGCAACTGTTCCTCGAACCGCTCTTTCGTGTAATCGATCACCACGTCGGCGCCCAGGTCCTCGACAAGCGCACGCCCACGGGGCGATGCCGTGGTCGTGACCTCTGCGCCCAGCCACTTCGCCAGCTGGATGGCGAAGGTCCCGACGCCACCGGCGCCGCCGGGGATGAAGATCCGGCTGCCTTGGCCGACATGAAGTTCGTCACGCAGCGCCTGCAAGGCCGTCAGGCCGGCAAGCGGCACGCCGGCTGCCGTGTTGAAGTCGATCGATGCGGGCATCTTCGCCAGGAATTTGTCGGGCACGACGGCATATTCGCCCAAGCCACCCATGGCGCCCTTGGGCATGCGGGCGAAGACCCGGTCTCCCGGCTTGAAGGAGACAACGCCATCCCCGCGCGTCTCGACCACGCCCGAGAGCTCGTTGCCCATGACGGCAGGCAGCGGATAGCGCTGGACGACCTTGAGCATGCCTTCCCGCGTCTTGTAGTCGACCGGATTGAGGCCGGCTGCATGCACCCGCACAAGCACCTCGCCGCGCGCCGGTTTCGGGCGTGGTACGTCGCGCAACTGCGCAGCATCGGGACCGCCGTATCGCGTCAGAACAAAGGCTTGCATCTGCATGAAGGTGACCCGGCCGCCTGATATGGTTTCATAATCTTCTGCACGCGATTAATCGGAGAGAAATGCCGGCGAAGTCAACCGAGCACATGGCGTTCGGCGGCACGCGCCGGATGCTCATCGTGCTCCTCGTCCGGTTTGCCGGCACCTCCCCACGAGCGAACAGAAGGAAACGCCTGGCAACGTCCAGCACACAGCCACCGCATGCCACCAGACATCGCGACGACCGCCCTTGCGGACGCCCTCCCGCTATGCGCGTTTGGACACCACCACGGCCGCCATATAGGGTTCATGGGGTCTGGGGCGTTGAGACAGTCGATGCTCGAAGCGAGCGAACATCTCATTCACAAATGCATTCGGTTCGCGAGATGGCCCGATCAAGCGCGCGATCGTCGGCGCACACCAAGCCTGCGTCATGTCCGCGTGATGCTTGGCGAATGCCGACGCATCGCCAGTCCTCTCGAATTGCTCCCAGAATGGATCCGTGAGTTTGAAGAGCTCGAGATGATCAAGTGCAAGGTCAGCGAAACCTCCGGCCTGCATGAACGGCTGCTCGATCTCGGCCAGGGTTCGAAGACCGATCGGTATCGTCAGGTGCTTGCGTTCCGGTTCCGAGAGCCAGCCCTCCGTCTTCATGTCACACAACGTCAACCACAACTCACCGAGCAGCCATTCCCAGCCTGTGACATCAGCCGTGCGGGCCGTAAATCCCGCCAGGAGTTTCGCGCCGGGCCGCATCTCCCGCGACCGAAGCGTCAGAAAGCGCTCCAAATCCCTCGCCTGCTGCTGTGTCACCGCGGAAATCACGGCCGGTTCCGCGCTCATTCCAGCCAGAATATGGTCGGGCGCCTCGATCGTGCTGTCACTCATCCACTGCAATGCCCAGGTCGTCCAGGCCAGGGTCACGCGTTGAGGCGGAAACAGCGGTTCGAAATACGACCGGCCGATGGCGGAAGGAAAGACGTCGGAAGCTTCGTTCATGTAGCTGTTCGGGTCTGAAGCAAGCGCTTCAAACAGTGCCGAAAAATCGTTCGACGGGAGGTCCGTGTGGACGACTTCGATCGGTACGCTCGGACCGGATAGCGACCGCAACACCTTGATCGCCAGGCGCATGGGAACCATCGAATTGCGCCCCTGCGAACAACCGTAGTCAACAACGGTCACGGGACCTTCGCCAATGGCCACAGTTCGGCACGAAGCTTCCCACAATGAAAGCAGTGCCGCGATGCCAGTCGCCTGCATCGCCGAATGACGGTTGTAGAAGCCGTCTCCCTTCATCGCCGCCAGATGAGATGGCCCTCGATCGCTTGGCATGTCATCGCCTCGCTTGGCATGGCGACAGCTTAGCAAACCGACCGCCAAATGGCGAGCAATGGCACGAAGGTGGCAAGGGAACAATTGGTGGCGCTTGCTGCGACCAAGGACGGTCGGGCCACTGGAAAGGCAACAGTAGGACGGCGCACTCAGCGCCACCCCTTTCCCCGCCGTGCGGGGAAAAAGTCTGGGGTGAGATCCTCACCCCAGACTTAGCGGAAATCACATGCCCTGCGGGCCGCGGTTCATGGCGGCGATGCCGGTGCGGCAGACCTCGATGAGGCCGAGCGGCTTCATGATGGCGATGAACTGTTCGATCTTCGACGGCTTGCCGGTGATCTCGAAGACGAAGTGCTCGATGTTGGCGTCGATGACCGAGGCGCGGAACGCATCGGCGAGACGCAGCGCTTCGACGCGGTGATCGCCCGAGCCCTGAACCTTGACGAGCGCCAGTTCGCGCTCGATCGGCCGGTCGTGACCGAGCGTGCCGGCGCGTACCGTCAGGTCGACGACGCGGTGGACCGGAACCAGCCGCTCGAGCTGGTTCTTGATCTGGTCGAGCACGTGCGGCGTGCCGCGCGTCACGATTGTGATGCGCGACAGGTGCGCCTCGTGTTCCGTTTCCGAAACCGTGAGACTTTCGATGTTGTAGCCACGGCCCGAGAACAGGCCGATGACGCGGGCAAGGACGCCCGGCTCGTTGTCGACGAGAACCGAAAGCGTGTGGGTTTCGGCGAGCTCGGTCTCCTTGGCGATGAAGTAGGCGGAGCCGGTCGGTTGAAGGTGTGCGTTCATTTCGATTGGTTCCTCTACCTGTCTCAGACCAGCTGACGGCCCTTGGCGTCGATTGCGTTGGCGACCGCTTCGTCCGTGGCTTCGTCAGGCAACAGCATCTCGTTGTGGGCCTTGCCCGACGGGATCATCGGGAAGCAGTTGGCAAGGTTTGCAACGCGGCAATCGAAGATGACCGGCGCCGGCGTGTCGATCATCTTGCGGATCGCAGCGTCGAGTTCGCTCGGCTTGTCGCAGCGGATGCCGACGCCGCCATAGGCTTCCGCCAGCTTGACGAAGTCTGGCATGGCTTCCGTGTAGGAGTGCGACAGGCGGTTGCCGTGAAGCAACTGCTGCCATTGGCGCACCATGCCCATGTACTGGTTGTTGAGGATGAAGATCTTGACCGGCAGGCCGTACTGAACCGCGCAGGACATTTCCTGGATGCACATCTGGATCGAGGCGTCACCGGCGATATCGACGACGAGGCTGTTGGGATGTGCGACCTGGACGCCGATGGCGGCCGGGAAGCCGTAGCCCATGGTGCCGAGGCCACCCGAGGTCATCCAGCGGTTCGGCTGCTCGAAGCCGAAGAACTGGGCTGCCCACATCTGGTGCTGGCCGACTTCCGTGGTGATGTAGGTGTCGCGGCCCTTGCTGAGCTCATAGAGCCGCTGGATCGCGTATTGCGGCATGATGACGTCGTCGTTCGCCGCATAGGCGAGCGAATTGCGGGCGCGCCACTTGGTGATCGTCTCCCACCAGTCCGAGAGACGCGTCTTGTCGGCGCTCTTGGAAGCGGCGCGCCACAGGCGAACCATGTCTTCCAGAACCGTGCCGACATCGCCGAGGATCGGCACGTCGACGCGCACGTTCTTGTTGATCGACGACGGGTCGATGTCGATGTGGATCTTCTTGGAATTCGGCGAAAACGCGTTGAGGCGGCCGGTGATGCGGTCGTCGAAGCGGGCGCCGATGCAGACCATGACGTCGCAGTCATGCATCGCCATGTTGGCCTCGTAGGTGCCGTGCATGCCGAGCATGCCGAGCCAGGCCTTGCCGGAGGCCGGATAGGCGCCAAGGCCCATCAGCGTCGAGGTGATCGGGAAGCCGGTCAGTTCGACCAGTTCGCGCAGCAGATGCGAGGCTTCCGGACCGGAATTGATGACGCCACCGCCGGAATAGATGATCGGCTGGCGCGCATTGCGCATCAGCTCGACCGCTTCCTCGATCTTCTTCAGATCGCCCTGCTTTTTCGGCTGGTAGCTCTTCTGGGTCGGGACGGCTGACGGCGGCGTATAGGTGCCGGTCGCGAACTGGATGTCCTTCGGGATGTCGACGACGACCGGACCCGGGCGGCCGGACTGGGCGACGCGGAAGGCCTCATGGATGATGCGGGCGAGATCGTTGACGTCCTTGACCAGCCAGTTGTGCTTGGTGCACGGCCGGGTGATGCCGACCGTATCGCACTCCTGGAAGGCGTCCGAGCCGATCAGCGAGGTCGGAACCTGGCCGGAGATGCAGACGAGCGGGATCGAATCCATCAACGCGTCCTGCAGCGGGGTGACCGCATTGGTGGCGCCGGGACCGGACGTGACCAGCATGACACCGACCTTGCCGGTCGAGCGGGCATAACCTTCGGCCATATGGCCGGCGCCCTGCTCGTGGCGAACGAGGATGTGCTGGATATCGTCCTGCTGGTGAATTTCGTCGTAGATCGGAAGCACGGCGCCGCCCGGATAGCCGAAGATATGCTCGACGCCGTTGTCTCTCAGTGCCTGGAGAACGATCTCCGCGCCTGTCATCTGGTTTTCTGTACCGCTCATTGACTTGCTTCCGTCCCTTTTCCCAGTTGGGTGCTTAGCTTGTTTGAAGGCATAAAAAAAGGCCCCGTCAGGAGCCTCGTTCAGCGCATGGGTGGCTACCGCCGGATGGTTACACCATCCTGCCCATGCGCCGTCCCACCACAAGAATAACCGCAAAATTTTTCATGGGCCGAGTTGATAAACACAAATGCCTGAGGCGTCAACGGCTTTTAGTTACACGATCGGGCATCCGCGCGGAACATTGTTGCGTGGGGCGGGGGCGCCTGCCCCCAGGTCGGCCGAGAAGTCCGGGCGGCCAGGATCATGGCGATCGCGGTTCGGGCCGCGCGTCTGCTGACGCGAAGCCCTGGGGACTGGGGCTTGACGGCGATGTGGCTTGGCGCTACCCCGCTTTCCGGGCTTCAGATCCCCGCCGCTCGCAGACGTCTTCGTCCCGGTGAAATCTGACATCTGACGATATCCTCTCGCCCCGAACGCATTTCGTGTGGCAGGCAATGCGAGCCCCTCCTCTTCCTGATCGAAATGCGAAGAACTGGGAGTGCGGGATGTCCAAGGACACATCCAAGCAGAATGCCTTTTTGACTGCGCCGCTGGGTGCGGTTTTCGCAAGGACGGCGTTGCCGATCATCTTCGTGATGGGCATGAACGGGCTGCTCGCCGTCGTCGACGCGATCATGCTCGGGATCTATGTCGGTGCCGACGCCGTCGGCGCCGTGACCACAGTGTTCCCGATCTTCATCCTCATGGTGGCGCTGGCAACGCTCGTCGTCAGCGGCATGGCCAGCTTGCTCGCCCGCCATCTCGGCGCCGGCCGCTTAACCGAAGCGCGCGGTGTGTTTGCCGGCGCCCATATGCTGGCGCTGTTGATTGCCGCGTTGCTGATCGTCCTGTTCGCCATTTGCGGCGAGCGACTGGTCCTGACACTCGCCAATGGCCCCGGCCCCCTCGCCGGCATGGCCCATGGCTACATCGCCATCCTCATCGTCTGCTCACCCATCCAGTTCCTGCTGGCGGTCCATTCGGATGCGCTGCGTAGCGAGGGGCGCGCCGGCCTGATGGCGGGCCTCAGCCTGCTGGTCTCGGCTGCGAATCTCGTATTCAACTACGGGCTGATCGCACTTTTGGGATGGGGCGTTGCGGGCTCCGCTCTCGCCACGGTAATGGCACAGGCGCTGGCGCTTGGCCTCATCGTCCTCTTCCGTATCGTCGGACGCACCGAGCTCCGCCTGTCAGCCATCTTCCGACACAGCCCGTTGACCGGATGGCGCAGCATGATCGCGCTCGGGAGCCCGCAGAGCCTCGGCTTCATCGGCATGGCGCTGGTTTCGGTGACGATCATGGCCGCGCTGCAGAAGACGACGGCGGCCGAAAGCTACGACACCACCGTCGCCGCCTATGGCATCATCACCCGTATCATGACCTTCGCGCTGTTGCCGCTTCTGGGGCTGAGCCAGGCGCTGCAGGCGATCGTCGGCAACAACATCGGCGCCGGCCTCATGGATCGGGCAAACAGGATGCTGTGCCTCGGTCTGCTCGTGGCGCTGGTCTATTGCCTCACGATCGAACTCGTGCTCGTCGGCTTTGCCCGGCCGGTCGGCGCGGCCTTCGTCGACAGCGATGCGGTCGTCGCCGACGTCGCGCGCATCATGCCGGTCATGGTCGCGATGTACGTCGTCTCCGGGCCGCTGATCCTGCTCGGCAGCTATTTCCAGGCGATCGGCGATGCCGGGCGAGCGGCGATCCTCAGCCTCTCCAAGCCCTATCTCTTCACCATGCCGCTGGTCGCGGTCTACGCATCGCGCTTCGGTGAACCGGGCATCTGGTTCGCGACGCCGACGGCGGAGGCACTGTTGCTGGTGGTAGCGATGCTCGTGCTCCGGCAGGCGTCACGACAGCGGGCCATCGCAGGCCGGCTGCCCTGATGAAACCAGGATCGCTCCCTGATGGGATCGATCGAGCCGCGCCGGAAACCGCCTGCGGTTCCCGGCGCGCGTTCCACCAAGCCTGTCGGCGCGATCAGGCCGAAGCAGTCAGCGCCGGGTAGTCGACGTACCCCTTCCCGGTGCCGCCGAAATAGGTCATGCGGTCGGCATCGTTCATCGGCGCATCGGCTTTCAGCCGAGAAACGAAATCCGGATTGGCCAGCACCATCTGGCCATAGGCCTCCAGATCGGCAATCCCCGACGCGAGATCGGAACCGATCTCGTCGCGCCCGCGGCCGGGCCTGTTCAGGATCAAGGGCCGCGTCCACAATTTGCGGAGCGAGGCGAGCAACGGCTCGTCGCCCGCATGCATGATGTGCAGATAGGCAAGGCCCAGCCTGTCGAGTTCGGCAACCAGATAACGATAGAGATCCGGCCCTTCGGCACCCTCGTCGATGCCCCACATCGCAAGGCCCGGAGAGAGGCGAATGGCCGTGCGGTCGGCACCGATCTCCTCGGCAATCGCCGCGGCCACCTCGATCGCGAAGCGCGCCCGGTTCTCGATCGGACCACCGTATTCGTCAGTGCGGGTATTGGCACTCGGCGCCAGGAACTGGTGGACAAGATAGGCGTTGGCGCCATGGATCTCGACGCCGTCGGCACCGGCCTCGATCGCGCGGCGGGCCGCGTGGCGGAAGTCGGCGACGGTCTGGCGCACTTCCTCTGTCGTCAGCGCCCGCGGCGTCGGGATGTCCTGCATGCCCGTTGCCGTGAACATGCCGCCTCCCGGCGCGATCGCCGAGGGCGCAACGCCCTGACGATGATGCGGCGTGTTGTCCGGATGCGACATGCGACCGGCATGCATGAGCTGGACGAAGATGTGGCCGCCCCTCTCGTGCACGGCAGACGTGACCTTCTTCCAGCCGGCGACATGCGCATCGGTGTAGATGCCGGGCGTGGTGAGATAACCCTGGCCGTCATCCGATGGCTGGGTGCCTTCGGTGACGATCAGGCCGACGCTTGCACGCTGGGCGTAATACTCGGCGGCAAGCGTGCCGGGCGTACCATCGAATTCGGCACGGCTGCGGGTCATGGGCGCCATGGCCAGCCGGTTGGCAAGCGTATAGCGACCGACACGAACGGGATTGAATAGCAGGCTCACCAGGATCTCCTTCGAGGCTTGTCCTTACGTTGGAACCCTTGTCCACTATTCCGTCATTGGGATAAATTGGGGCATTCGGAAATTACAGTTCCATTTATGGAGCAATTGGATGACCCATCTGAACGACATGGCGCTGTTCGTCGAAGTGGCGAAAGCCAGGAGCTTTCGCAAAGCCGCCGAAATCGTCGGCATGCCCAACTCCACCCTGTCGCGGCGGATCAGCGAGTTGGAGAAGGCAATCGGGTTACGTCTGCTTCACCGCACGACGCGAAAGATCGAACTCACCGAAGCGGGCCAGCTCTATTTCGAGCGCAGCAAGCGCATCGTCGACGAAGCGCGCCTGGCCCATGAGCAGCTTGGCGGCATGCTGGAGCAGCCAAGCGGCCTCTTGCGCGTCTCCATGCCGGTCGATTTCGCAACCATCTACATGACGCCGCTGATCGCCGAATTCGCCCGCCGCTATCCGGGCATCACCTTCGATTTCGACCTGACGCCGCGGCGCGTCGATCTGGTGACGGAGCCCTTCGACGTGGTGATCCGCGCCGGAGAGCTGCAGGATTCGCGGCTGATTGCGCGGCTGCTCGGCCGTCATTCCCGCTATCTCTATGCTTCGCCTTCCTATCTCGACGCATTCGGAGAGCCACAGGCTCCGGCGGATCTGTCCCGCCACAATTGTATCTGCATGCCGAGAGCGACGGACTGGACGCTGCATGATGACCGCAACCACAAGATCGAGGTTTCGGTCGGCGGCCGCTTCACGGTCAACAATGTCGGCATGATGAGCGCACTTGCCGTCAACGGCCAGGGCATCGCCTTGCTCGCCGAACGCATCGCCGGTGACGATTTCGCCGAGGGCCGGCTGAAGCGTGTGCTGCCCGCCTGGGAGGGCACCTCCGTCTCAATTCACGCCATCACCGAAACACGGCTGCTGCCGGCCAAGACCCAGCGCTTCATCGAGTTTCTGCAGGAACAGATGGGACGCAGCTAAGGTATGTCGTGCGAATGTGCGCAACGGTTTTGCGACAATGACATCAAAAATCGAGAAAAGCGCAAGGAGCGAATTCCGAGGGATCGCGACGTGCTGTGACCGCGAACGCGATCATCTTCCTGCCCTCATGAGAACACGCTAAAGTATAGACAGCATGCGGAGAGCGGCATGGCAAACGGGCACGTCGAGCGGCGACTTGCGGTCATCATGGCCACCGACATTGTCGGCTATTCCCGTCTGACGGAGGCGGACGAAACGCGCACGCTCGGCACGGTGAAGCGGCTGCAGACCTCCATCCTTGCGCCCGGCATCGCCGCCTGCGGCGGGCGCATCGTCAAGCTGATGGGCGACGGCGCACTGGTCGTCTTCGACTCTGCCGTCAACGCAGTGGATTGCGCCCTGTCGCTGCAGGAGGCGCTCGCCTCCGATCAGCTGGAGCAGCCTCCCGACGACCGCATCCTCGTCAGGATCGGCATCAATCTCGCCGACGTCGTCATTGAAGGAGACGATCTCCTCGGCGACGGCGTCAATGTCGCGGCGCGCCTGCAAGCCTCGGCGTCGCCCGGAGGCATCTGCATCGCCGATGTCGTCCATCGGCAACTCGGCGCCAAGAACCGATCGGCCTTCCTCGACGGCGGCGAGATCGTGCTGAAGAACATCACGCGGCCCATTCACGTCTGGCACTGGACGGACGCGCCGACGATGGGGCCGGCAGCCTCGCAAGCCTGCGCACACACGTCGATCGCGGTCCTGCCGTTCGAGAACCTCGGCGGCGCGCCGGATCAGATCTTCTTCAGCGACGGCATCAGCGAGGACATCATCGGCGGGCTCGCGCGCTTCCGCTCGCTCTCCGTCACATCAGCCAGTTCCTCCTTCAGCTTTCGCGATCGGAGTGTCGACAGGAGGGAGATCGGTCGCAGGCTCGGCGCCACCTACCTCGTCGAGGGCAGCGTCCGCCGCGCCGGCGAGCGGATCCGCGTCGCCGCGCAACTGGTCGAGGCCGCGAGTGGCGCGCACCTGTGGTCGGACCACTACGACCGAAGCCTCACGGATATCTTCGCGGTGCAGGACGAGGTGACCCGGACGATCGTCTCCACCCTCGTCGGGCAGATCGAAAGCGCCGACCTGCGGCAGGCGCTCCGCAAGCCGCCAACGAGCCTTGCGGCCTATGAATTCTACCTGCGTGGGCTAGCGCATATTCGCGGCTACGAGCCGGACGACAACCGGCAGGCCTGCGCCATGTTCCAGGCGGCGGTCGACCGCGACCCGCATTTCGCTCTGGCCTACGCCCATCTGGCCCTCGCGACCATCGCCGAGCAAGGCTACGCCAACGCCCCGCAGGACGTTCTCGACCGGGCCCTGGCCATGGCGCGAAAGGCGGTCTCGCTCGATGAGACCGAAGGCGGCTGTCAGCGGCTGCTGGCGCTCATTCACGTCAACCGCCGCGAATTCGAGCTGGCCGAGCGGCACTATCGGCGCGCCTATCTGCTGAACCCCAATGATGCCAATACGCTGGTGCAGATGGGCGGGCTCTTTGCGCGGCGCGGCAAGCTTGACGAGGCCATGGAGTGGATCAACGAGGGCTTCCGGTTGAACCCGTTTCCGCCGCCCTGGTACAGCGCCGCACTCGGCAACGCCCTCTATATCCTCGGCCGCTATGAAGAGGCGGCCGCGGCGCTCAAGGAGTTGCCAAATCCCGGCCCCTTCACGCTCGCGCGCCTCGTCGCCTGCCATGCGCAGGCCGGCAGCAGCGCCGCCGCCGAGGAGGCGAAGGCCCGCCTTCTGCAGGCGCGTCCGGACTTTTCGACGGAAGACTTCGTCCGCCGCGGCCTCCTGCTCGAGCTGGACGAACACCGCGACCTGTTCCGCCAGGGGCTGCTGAAGGCAGGGCTGCCGGTGTGAGGCAATCGGCTCGCCCGACCAAAGAACCCTCTTCACGCCGGACTTTGCGTCAAAACCGCGAAAAGCCCGTGAGCGACGGCATGATGAAGCCACGCCCGTCACTGACGAAGGGAGCAAGCCCCTTGGCCACCGCCTCGCTCGGATTGCCGTAGACCTCCAGCCGCTCCACCGTGCAATGGGCAGACACATCCTGGATGTGCGCGTCGGACATCTGCCAGTGGCGCAGCACGTCATGCGAATTGCGATAGAGCTGGATGCTCACCGCCTGCATCGCCTTCTCGTCTATGAAGGTCTGCACCATCAGCTGTGGTGCGTGCCGTTCGACGAATGCGATTGCGCTCAGCACCGCCTCGCGGAACGGATCGAGATGGCCGGGGATGATGCTCATCAGGTTTCGAAAAAGCAATTGCTCGGTCATGCCGTCCTCCATGGCGTTCTGTCGCTCGGCTCCCCGGGCCGGATGCAAACCGGGCGCGACGTTCCGACGTGTCGTCATGGAAAGGCTTGTAGGAGCTCAACTATGGTTGAGGTCATCACACGTAGAACCACAGAGATTTTAGAGGTCAGCGACCGCTCGTGCACCGCGCATTAACACTTGCCGTGGAAAATTAGCACTGCTGCATGAAGCAGCTTCGAACCAAGGGCAATGATATGCTTGACCTCCCCGTGCTGACGCCGCTCGTCATCAGCTTTGCTGCGATCTACCTGTTCTTCCGCTGGGTCGTATTCGACATGAACTCCCCCAAATAGCCGGCCACCGCGCGCCACCTCGATCCGGCCATCCCGCTTGAATGTTCCTTGATGTCGTCGACCGGCCGGAAGCCGTGTCTTACGGCTGTGCCGGCGGCAGCAGGAACAGGGTCATGCCGAAGATCACATAGACGGTCAGCGCCAGAACGCCCATGTACCAGGCCGAGCGTCCGCCGTTGGAGAGCAGCGTCGCGGCCATGGTCGCGATCAACATCATCACCACCGCACCCGGCCAGAATTGCAGGTCCATGGGCTGCGGGCCGATGACATAGCTCAGGAGCACCAGCAGCGGCGCGACAAAGAGCGCGATCTGGGCCGCGCTACCAAGTGCGACGCCAACGCTCAGGTCGAGCCGGTCCTTGCGCGCCGCAGAGAATGCCGTCGCCATCTCGGCGGCGGCGCCGACGAGAGCCACCACGATGAAGCCGACGAAGGCCGGCGTCATGCCCAGCTCTTCGGCCGCCACCTGCACCGATCCGACGAAGACCTCGCTGACCAGCGCCACCAGCACCGTGACGGCCAAAAGCACGCCGATGCCGAGCGACAGCGGCCAGTGCACCTCGTCCTCGCCATGCCCGCCGGCGGAGGCGAAGAGCTCACGGTGAGTCCTCAGCGAAAACAGCATCCAGAGCCCGTAGACGATGATCAGCACGATGGAGAGGCCGGCGCTCAGTTGCTGGGTGAAAGCCGTTTGCGGCTGGCTGTCGGCGCTGCCGATCAGCGACGGCACGAGCACCGCGACGGTTGCCAAAAACAGGAGGCTTGCCTGGAAGCGCGCATTCACCCGGTTGAATTCCTGGAGGTGATGGCGCAGCCCCCCGAAAAGGAACGAGCCTCCCAGCATGAACAGCGTATTGGTAACGATCGCACCGGCAATCGATGCCTTGACCAGCAGATATTGGCCGGCCTGGAGAGCCATCAGCGCAATGACAAGTTCCGTCAGATTGCCGAGGGTGGCGTTGAGGAGTGCGCCGATCGTATCGCCGGTCCGTGCCGCGACGGCTTCCGTCGCCTGGCTGAGCAGGGCCGCAAGCGGCACGATGGCAGCCACCGACAAAAGGAAGAGCAACGTGTGCGCCCCCGGCCAGATGTGCTCTCCCGCAATCACCACGGGCACGAAAACGAGAAGCCAGAGAATGGGTGTCCGGCGCACATAGTCAAATGCACTGCCCATGGCCGCCTCCCCAGTGCCAACCGGCGAACACCCGCGATCAGTCGCACCGTTGCGGCCGTCGGGCCAACCGGATGCCACCTCCGGCTGAATGCGGTTGGTTAGTGCACAATGATTATTCCGCTTCCCGCGGAAGCGCATTGACTTTTATCAAGCCGAAATGCGCCCACGCCTTACTCCTCGACCAGCCGCGCCACGAGATCGCCGAGCAGGCGCTCCAGGTCCTCGTCCTTGTCCTGGCTCAGTGCCTCGAGGCCTACCACCTGGCGCATGATCTGCACGCCGGCGACGAGCGACATCAACAATGCCGCACGCTGCGCCGCATCCGGGCCTGAAAGCGCCTCGGTCACGTTCTTCTGGTGGTGGCTCTCCACCACCGCGCGGGCAATCTCGACGGCGCGATCGTTGGAAATCGACCGCAGCATGATGAGGAAGCCGTCGAGCGCGGTGGCGCCCGGCTCGGTCACCTTCAGCAAGGCCCTGCTGATGCGCGCCGCCCGATCGGGCGCCGTCAGCGTTTCCGGCGTCGCGATGATCGGCCTCTGGTTGGCCGCCGCCAGCACCTCGGCGAACAGCCCCTCCTTCGATCCGAAATAGCGGTTGATCAGCATCGCGGTGACACCGGCCCCCTCCGCAATCTCCCGCACGCCCGCGCCTTCGTAGCCGGACGCGATGAAGGCGGCGCGAGCGGACTTGAGAATCGCATCACGCGTGGCGGCAGAATCGCGGCGGCGGGTGTCCTTTTCGACAGGCATGAATTCTCCTTTGTCTACACATGTAGACTTAATTACGAATCGGAAGTATACAGTCGTAGACTTATCGTCGCAACGCGCCCTGCGTGGCGAGCGCCCCGCCCTCGATGGAGCCTCCTTTGATCAGCATTTGCGCCTACAGTGATAGCCTGCATTTCTTCCGCTCCTGGCTCGCGAACCCGCTGCGCGTCGCATCGGTCACGCCTTCCAGCCGCTCGCTCGCCCGCCTGATCACCCGGGAGGTCGGCGCCCGGCACGCACCGGTGCTCGAACTCGGGCCGGGAACCGGTGTCTTCACCCGGGCGCTGATCGAGCGCGGCTTGCGCGAAGAGGACCTGGTGCTCGTCGAAAGCGGCCCGGAATTCGCGTCCGTCCTCCGGCAGCGCTTTCCCACCGCCACCATCCTGACGATCGATGCGGCCCGGCTTGGCGACAGCCTGCCGCAGACACCGTCCGGCATCGGCGCCGCCGTCAGCGGCCTGCCGCTGCTTTCCATGCCGCCGCGCAAGGTCATGGCGATCCTTGCCGGCGTGTTCCTGGCGATGCGGCCGGGCGGCAGCCTCTACCAGTTCACCTATGGCCCGCGCTGCCCGATCCCGCGCCCGGTGCTCGATCGGCTCGGCCTGCGCGCCATACGACTTGGCGGTACGTTCCGCAATTTCCCTCCCGCCTCCGTCTACCGGATCAGCCGGCGCCAGCCATTGAGCCTGGCACAGGCGTTCGCGATCCGCGGCTGACGGCAAACCGAAAGAAGAAATCGATGAACGAGACTGTTCTTGTCACCGGCGGCACCGGCTTCGTTGCCCGCTGGTGCATCGTTGCCCTGCTGAAACGCGGCTACACTGTTCGCACCACGCTGCGCGATCTCGCAAAGGCCGGGGCCGTCCGGCGATCGATCGCCGCCGTCAGTGACGGCATCGACCGACTGACATTCGCGAAAGCCGATCTGATGAACGATGACGGCTGGGGCGAGGCGGTGACGGGTTGCGCCTATGTGCTGCACGTCGCCTCGCCGCTCGGCGGGGTGGCGAGTGGCGATCGCGACGCCTATATCCGCCCGGCCCGTGAAGGCACGCTGCGGGTGCTGCGTGCCTCGGTCGAAGCCGGTGTGCGCCGCGTGGTGATGACCTCCGCTGCCGCGACCGCGCGGCCGCCGCTTAAATCCGGCCTCGTCAGTGACGAGACCCGCTGGGCCGATCCGGACGACCCGCAGTTCGACGCCTACCGGGTATCGAAGATCCTTGCCGAACGCGCCGCCTGGAAGTTCATGGAGAGCGAAGGCCGGGCCACCGAGTTTACCACCGTGCTGCCTGGCGCCGTCTTCGGCCCTGTGCTCTCGACCGAAAACCTCGGCTCGGTGAAGATCATCGGCGACCTCGTCGCGGGCCGCCCGCGCCGTCTCCCGCGCCTCGGCTTCTGGGTCGTCGACGTGCGTGACCTGGCGGATCTGCACGTGACCGCAATGACTGCGCCCGCGGCCGCTGGCGAACGCTTCATCGCCGCTGGCGACTTCATGTGGATGGAGGAGATCGCAGCCACGCTGCGCGCCAAGCTCGGCGCCGAAGGCCACAAGGTTCCGACGCGACGACTGCCGACCGCCCTCGTGCGCCTGCTTGCGCCGCTTCGCTCGGATCTGAAGCCGCTCGCGCCCCTGCTCGGTCGCCAGTTTCCACTGTCGTCGGAAAAGGCCCGGCGCGTGCTCGGCTTCGCGCCACGTCCTGGCCGCAACACCGTAGTCGATTGCGCTGCGAGCCTGATCGGGGCCGGCGGTACCGGGAGCCCCAGAGCCTAGCTACAACGGCAATTCCGTCGAAAACTTCACCTTCTGCATCGGCACATCCGTTTTGACGCTCTGCACCCCCTTGATCCGGGTCAGGTGTTCGATCTGAAAGCGCCGGTAGTCGTCGAGATCGCGGGCGACGATCCGCAGCAGGAAATCACACTCCCCGGCCATCAGGTGGCACTCGACGATCTCCGGCAGCCGCTTCACCGCCTCGTTGAAGTCGTCGACCGACTTGGCGTCCTGCCCCTTCAGCCACACCCGGGCAAAGACGGTGAGGCCCATGCCGACCTTGGAAGCGTCGAGCAGCGCGACGTAGCGATTGATCACGCCGGCGTCCTCCAGAAGCTTCACGCGCCTGAGGCAGGGGGAAGGCGAAAGCCCCACCTCCTTGGCAAGTTCCACGTTCTGCAGGCGGCCGTTTCGTTGCAGGGCGGCAAGAATCCGCCGATCGATGGCGTCCAGTTCGATTGGCATTGAGTGCCTCTAACCTAGGTAATTTGATATTCGGATGCCAAATTTTCGCAACTTCACAGCATAAAGGCAACCCAATTGCGCTGTCACAGAGCTAGTCTCCGCCACCAAAGGAGACCCCATGAGCAGCATAGAATTGGATACCCTCGGCGAGGTCGCAAAACCCGTCGGGGTCAGTGAATTTCTCCGGGGGCTGGCCGCAGCCGTGCCGGTCCAGATCGGCTTTGTTCCCTTCGCGCTGGTGCTTGGCGCTCAGGCCGCGCAGAAGGGCCTGAGCCCGGCGGAGGTCCCGCTGATGACCGGTCTCAATTTCGGCGGCGGCTCGGAATTTGCCGCCATCGATCTGTGGACCTCGCCGCCGCATATCGCGCTGATCGTCGCCATCACCTTCCTGATCAACAGCCGGCACCTCCTGATGGGCGCTGCCCTGGCGCCCTTTCTCAGCGCCATGCCGAAGCGGAAGGTTTTGCCGGCGCTGTTCTTCATGTGCGATGAAAGCTGGGCCATGGGGCTTGCCGATGCGCGCGCCCGCTCCTCCTTCAGTATGGCCTACTTTCTTGGCGCTGGCATCGCGCTCTGGGCCTGCTGGATGGTCTTCACCGCCGTCGGCGCTGCGATCGGACCGATGATCGGCGATGTCGAGGCCTATGGGTTCGACATGGCCTTCCCCGCCGTGTTCCTCGTGCTGCTCAGGGGCATGTGGACCGGGCTTCGCGCCGCCCGACCCTGGCTCGTCAGCCTCGTGACCGCAGCCCTCGTCTACCTGTTTGTCCCCGGCGCCTGGTATGTGGCAGCCAGTGCGCTCTCCGGCCTCGTCTCCAGCTATCTCCTTGCGAAGCAACCATGATCGACGCATCCACCCTTCTCACCATCCTGCTGATGGCATCGGTCACCTACTCGACCCGCGCGCTCGGCTATCTGGCGCTGCGTGGCCGCACGCTCGGCTATCGGGCAACCGCCGTGATGGAGGCAGCACCGGGCTGCGTGCTGATCTCCGTCATCGCTCCGGACTTCGCCTCCGACAAGCCGGCAAGCCTGATCGCGCTGGCGGTCACGCTTGTGGCCGCCACCCGGTTGTCGCTGCTGCCGACCGTTCTGATCGGTATCGCCGCGGCCGGTGTGCTGCGCCATTTCCTCGGCTGAACCGCCAGCAAATCCGTGAAACCACTTGTTAAATCCCCCCGGCTAACATGAGCACCCGTGAAGCCGGGGTTTTTGCGTTGCTAAACAATGAACTTCATTCCTCCATCCGCGCAGGCGAGCAGGATCGCCGTGACGACCTGAAGCCTGGCAACCGGTTCCTGGGGCGGGTCGTCGCGTGCAACGGCGCACGCGCCACCATCGCTGCCGTCGCCGAAAACGGCGAAACGTCGCTGACCGAGCTCTGGTCCGTCGGGCGGCTGATCTCGATCTCCGTCGGCAGAAACCGTGTCGTGGCGCTGGTCTATTCCATGCAGACCGTCTCCGACGAATGGGGCGAGGACGCCAACAACACTTTCCGCATCGAAGTCGAGCTGATGGGCGAGGTCCACAAGGGGGCCGATGGACGCGAGACGTTTTCCGCCGGCATCAGCCAATATCCCTATCTCGGCGCGCTCGTGCACCGCATTCGCGCGGCCGACCTTGCCCGCATCTACGATTCCGGCCGCAACGATAGCTGCATCATCGGCAAGCTCACGCAGGACGAGAGCCTCGACGCGACGATCCACGTTCCCTCGATGCTGGCCAAGCACTTCGCCATTGTCGGCACGACCGGTGTCGGTAAATCGACCGCTGTCACGCTGCTGCTCAACAAGGCGATCGCCTCGGATCCGAAGTTGCGCGTGCTGATCCTCGACCCGCACAACGAGTTCGCCGCCGCCTTCCCGGAGCTTGCGGTCGTCATCGACACCGACACGCTCGACCTGCCCTTCTGGTTCTTCCGCCTCGAGGAATTCGCCGAGGTGATCTTCCGCGGCCGCCCGGCACCGCCGGACGAGCTCGACATGCTGCGCGACATCATTCCCGAAGCGAAGAAGGCTTTCCGGGGTGGCGAATCCGGTCTCATGCGGCGCCAGACAGAGAAAAGCTCGATCACCGCGGATACGCCGGTGCCCTACCGCATCGCCGATCTCCTGGCGCTGATCGACGAGCGCATCGGCCGGCTCGAGGGCCGCAACGAGAAACCGCATCTGCGCTCGCTGAAGGTCAAGATCGTCTCGGCGATCAACGATCCGCGCTACCATTTCATGTTCTCCTCGAACACGATCACCGACACGATTCAGGACACGATCGCCAAGATCTTCCGCATTCCCGGCGATGGAAAGCCGATCGCCACCTTCGAGCTTGCCGGCATTCCCTCGGAAGTCGTCAATTCCGTCGCTTCGGTGCTCTGCCGCATGGCCTTCGAAATCGGCCTGTGGAGCAATGGCGGCATTCATATGCTTGTCGTGTGCGAAGAGGCGCACCGCTACGTGCCGGCCGATCCCTCGCTCGGCTTCCTGCCGACCCGCCAGGCGATCGCCCGCATCGCCAAGGAAGGCCGCAAATACGGGGTCTCGCTCGGCGTCATTACCCAGCGCCCCGGCGAGCTTGACCCGACAATCCTGTCCCAGTGCTCGACGGTCTTTGCCATGCGGCTTGCCAACGACCGCGACCAGGAGATCATCCGTTCGGCCATTCCGAACTCTTCGACCTCGACCACCAGCTTCATCTCCTCGATCGGCAACGGCGAAGCGATCGCCTTTGGCGAGGCCGTCGCGGTGCCGATGCGCATGCGTTTCAATCGTATCGCCGAAGAGCGCCTGCCGCGCGCCCACGGTATCGTCGACCGGATCGACGAGGATGCGCCGCCGACCGTCGATCTGCGTTCGATCGTCAGCCGCATGCGGTCGATCAACGGGCCGGATATTTCCGGCTTCCAGCAGAGCTACATAGCCGCAACGACCGGCAGCGAAGAGCGACTGTGGGACAGCGAACTTGGCGCCACAGCTGCGAGCGAGGCGGAGCATGGCTTCGCCGACGCGGCGCTTGCTGCCGAACCCTACCGCCCGGACATGCTGCCGCGCAGCACCATTTCCCCCAATCCCGAGCTGGAGCGCTTCAACCAGATCCGTGAGCAGCTTCTGAACGAAAAGCCCGCGGCCGGGCAGCCCGCGCCTCGCTTCGGGGCGGCGCCCACAACGCACGGTTCGCCGCCCGCTGCGGGCGATCGACCGCGCGAAGGGTCACTCCGGGAAAGCCTGCTGAAGCGGCCGCTCGGCAGCATCATCCGCAAGACTTAAGGCGCGCGCGGTCTTTTAGATTCTCCCCATGCACTTCCGGAAAAGTCCCGGCGCGATACCGGCCTTGCCAGCGGAATCGCGCCGCCGCTAGAGTACCGGTTTTGATTGTCTGGTGACCCGGCCGCTCATCCAGAGATGAGCCCGCGCGGAGGAAGATCTTGCCCGAGAATGACTATGATGCGTTTGCGGCCGCCTATGATGCCGACAACGAAAACAACGCCTGGAATGCCTATTACGAGCGGCCGGCCGCCCTTGCGCTCGTCGGCGACGTCACGGGGTTGCGGGTGCTGGACGCCGGCTGCGGTGGTGGCGCCCACGCCGCGGCGCTGCTGGAGCGCGGAGCGACGCTCACCGGCATCGACAGAAGTGCCGGCCTGCTCGAAATCGCTGAGCGCCGTCTGGAAGGCCGCGCGCGCCTGTTGGTTGCCGATCTGAGCGAACCGCTGCCCTTTGAGAATGACGCCTTCGACATCGTGCTTGCGTCCCTCGTCATGCACTACCTCCACGACTGGTCGGCCCCTCTCCTGGAGTTCAATCGCGTGTTGAGGAACGGCGGTCGCCTGGTCTTTTCGACACATCACCCGTTCATGGATCATCAACTCTCCGGCCACGACAACTATTTCGAGACCTACAGCTTCGACGACACCTGGGAGCGCGGCGGCAGGACCATCGAAATGCGCTTCTGGCATCGGCCGCTTCATGCCATGATCGACGCGCTCACATCGGCCGGGTTTCGCATCGAGACGATCAGCGAGCCGCAGCCGGATCCGCACGCCCGCACGCTCTTTCCGGAGGCGTACAGGAGCCTGACGACCAGGCCGCGTTTCCTCTTCTTCTCGGCGGCGAAGGCATGAACGCGGCGGTCGCAAGGGTTCTTGGAATGCCACGGAACCTTTGCAGCGCCCCGTCGTTGGTCTGTGTGTTCCTGCAGCGCATTCCGTTGGCGTGTGTTCAAACAGGCAGAGAGAGCGGGAGGCCGCGATGGTCGCAAGTGTTACCCCCTTCTTGATGTTCCAGGATGGCGTGGCCGAGGCAGCCATGGCCTTCTACATCTCGCTCTTCCCGAATGCCGAGGTACTGGAGATCGAGCACTATGGCCCGGGCGAACAGGGTGCTGAAGGCAGCATCAGGGTCGCGCTCTTCCGGCTCGGCGCTCAGAGGGTCAGGTGCATCGACAGCCCGGTCAAGCACGCCTTCGGTTTCACCCCGTCCTTCTCCTTTTTCGTCGAATGCCAGAGCGAGGACGAGATCATCACCCTCGCGACCATGCTGGCCGAAGACGGCGCGGTGCTGATGCCGCTCGACAACTACGGTTTCAGCCAGCGCTTCACCTGGATCAACGACCGCTTCGGCGTGTCCTGGCAGCTGAATTTGGCCGACTGATCGGCCCAAACGCCGAGCGCTCAGAGCACTTCGTCGGCGCGCTCGATGCGCTGCCAGCTCTCGTCGAGTTGGTTGCGAAACCAGGTCATCTGGCGCTTGGCATATTGCCGCGTTGCCGCAGCGCCCATTTCGATCACCTCGGCCTCGTCGAGTTCGCCCCTGAGAAGAGCCGCAATCTGGCTGACGCCGATCGCCTTCATGAGGGGCATTTCCGGCGAAAGCTCGAGCGAAAGCAGCGTGCGCACTTCGTCGATCGCGCCACCTGAAAGCATCAATTCGAACCGGCGATTGATGCGGTCGTGCAGAAGTTTGCGCTCCGGCAGCACCACGTATTTTTCCGCCCGGTCCGGATCGACGATCATCGGGCCGTTCTGCTTTTGGAAGAAGCGGATCGGCTTGCCGGTCGCCTCCACCACCTCGAGCGCCCGGACGATCCGCTGGCCGTCGCCGACGTTCAAGGTCGCGGCCGTCTCCGGATCCTTGGCCTCGAGCGCGCGATGCAGGGCTTCGGGCCCATCCGCCTTCAGCCGTTCGCGCAGCCGCTCGCGGATCGCGGCCGGGATTTCGGGCATGTCCGAGAGACCACCGGTCAACGCCTTGAAATAGAGCCCGGTGCCGCCGACGAAGACCGGCAGCCGGCCTTCCTGCCTGAGCCTCGCAACAAGCGCTTGCGCATCGCGCAGCCAGGCGCCCGTAGAATAGGCTGATGCCGCCGGCACGTGGCCGTAGAGACAGTGCTCCACGCCCCCCATATCCTGTTCATCCGGCCGCGCCGTCAGCAGCCGCAGCGTGTCATAGACCTGCATGCTGTCGGCATTGACGACCACGCCGTCATGCCGACGCGCCAGTTCGACCGCAAGCGCAGACTTGCCGCTGGCGGTCGGCCCGGTTATCAGGATCGCGTCGCTCTCGGTATCAAGGTTGTTGTCCATGGCTCTCGTTGCCACGCTTATCGCCAATCCGTCAAATCCTGTTCTGACGCCAGCACTCGCGGAAGCCGCCGCTGACGCCGTCAAGGCGTCCGGCCTCTACTGGCTGGCAGATGGTGTTGCCTGCGACATCGCCTTGACGGACGGCACGGACCCGGATGCGGCGGAAGCGCTGCTGCGCGGTGTAATCGGCAGTGCGCCGGTCGATGTCGCCGTGCAGGACGCCGAAAGCCGCCGCAAGCGGCTTTTGATCGCCGACATGGATTCGACCATGATCGGCCAGGAATGCATCGATGAACTGGCCGCCGAAGTCGGCCTCAAGGACAAGGTGGCGGCCATCACGGCGCGCGCCATGAACGGCGAGATCGCCTTCGAGCCGGCGCTGATCGAGCGCGTCGGACTTCTGAAGGGCCTGCCGCTCGGCGTCGTCGACGAAGTGATCGCCAGGCGCATCACGCTTACACCTGGCGGGCGCACGCTGATCGCGACCATGAAGAGCAAGGGGCACTACACCGCGCTCGTTTCCGGCGGTTTCACCGTATTCACCGGACCGATTGCCGAAATGCTCGGCTTCGACGAGAACCGCGCCAACACGCTGATCGCCGAAGCGGGCATCCTCACCGGCGAGGTCGCCGATCCCATTCTCGGCAAGCAGGCCAAAGTCGATGCCCTCATCGACATTGCCGGCCGCCTCGGCATCTCGACGGACGAAGCCCTTGCCGTCGGCGATGGGGCCAACGATCTCGGCATGATCCAGCTTGCCGGCACCGGTGTCGCGCTTCATGCCAAGCCCGTGGTCGCCGAACAGGCCAAGGTTCGCATCGACCACGGCGACTTGACCGCCCTCCTCTATCTCCAGGGCTATCGCAAGACGGATTTCGTCGGATGATCATCTCCGAGACCGAGCGGCTGCGTATCCGGACCTGGAAGGAGAGCGATCGCGATCTTTTTCACGAGATCAACAGCGATCCCGAGGTCATGGAATTCTTTCCCTTCCGCCGCAGCCGCGCGGAAGCCGACGCGCTGTTCGATCGTGTCGGCCGCGGCATCGCCGAGACCGGTCTCGGTTTCTTCGCGATCGCGCTGAAGGCCGACGATCAGCCGATCGGTTTCTGCGGCCTCGCCTTGACCGACCTGGAGCCGCATTTTCCCAACGGCACGGTCGAGATCGGCTGGAGGCTCGCCACACCCTACTGGGGCCAGGGCTATGTCACGGAAACGGCCTTCGATCTGCTGCGCTACGGTTTTGAGCAAAAAGGTCTGAGCGAGATCGTCTCCTTTGCCGTCGCCGCCAATGCCCGCTCGACCGCGGTCATGCAGCGGCTCGGCATGCGCCGCGACCCGAGCCGCGACTTCAACCACCCCCGCGTGCCCGCCGACCATCCGAAGCTTATCCGCCATGTGCTTTATGCGATCAGCGCCGAGGAATGGCGGCAGCAGCGCGCGGCGGCGGCGAAGTAACCGCCTCCGCTCATGGGCTGCCCCATCATCCACACGGTGAGGCCCCTTCTTCCGCAGCGATTGAAGTGCCCCTCACCCCGCAAGCGGGAGGAGGGACGCAAGAGGCAAGCTTGGCGATCACACTGAGCCGGCGCTTTTTGGCGGCATCTTGTCCGCATAATTCTCCTTGACGGCCCGCTATGGCGGCGCGGCATAGTCGGCCTTCGGTCCGGTCAGCGCCGGCGCTCTTTGCCTCTCCGCTTGGCCGGGAGAGACATCCGGCAGGACAGTGAGGGGCCGGTCGCAAGCGCGATGCAAATTTACCGCCCTGCACCCGGATAGCTCCGCCCGATCCAGTCGACGAAAGCCTGCGCCGCATCCGACAGCGTATCGAAGCGTCGCGCCACGAGAAAGAACGCCCCATAGGGCACGGAGACGTCAAAGGGTTGCACCAACCGCCCGGCGGCAACATCGTCGCGCGCATGGTCGCGGTCGATCAAGCCGACGCCGCTTCCCCTGAGCGTGGCCTGCAGCACCATCGAGCCATCGGCAAAGATGGCGCCACGGTCAAACTTCACGGGTGCGGCGCCTGCGGCGGCAAACCACTCTTCCCAGAGCTGCCGGCTGTCCTCATGCAAAAGCGCGTGCTGCTTCAGATCCTCGGGCCGGTCGAGAGGCGATCCGGCAGCGGCGAGCGCCGGTGCGATCACCGGTATCATCTCGACCTTCGCCAGCGGCCGCACTTCCACCCGCGGCCAGCGGTCGGTGGTCAGGCTGTGGCGAATGGCGATGTCCGCTTCGCCGCTGCGAAACTCGGAAAGCCGCGGATCGGCATCGATCACCAGATCGATCTCCGGATGCTCTTCCTGGAAACCCTGCAGATGCGGCACCAGCCAGCAGCCGGCAAAGGAAGGCTCGGCACTCACCTTCAGCGTCTGCGAGAGCCGCCGCCCCGAAAGCGCGTCCAGTCTCTCGCCCACCATATCGAAGGCTGCCGTCAAAGTGCCAAGCAGCGCCCGGCCATCAGCCGTCAGCCGAACGCTGCGGTGATGCCGTTCAAACAGCGGCCGACCGATCAGATCCTCGAGCTCGCGCACCTGCCGACTGATCGCCGCCTGCGAGACGAAAAGCTCGGCGGCAGCCAGCGTGAAGCTCTCCAGCCGCCCGGCCGCCTCGAAACTCCGCAACGCTGTCAGGGGCAGACGGCCGCGCTTCATGCATAACCTCAAGTCATCCGAAGTCGACAGTAAACTCGTTTGAGGGATGCGGGCAAGTGCGATGAAATACAGGACAGAAAGGAGGTGCGGCCATGCTGACGATCATCGAAATCCTGTTCGAAGCCCTGCGGTTGGCGACCTTCCAGCCAGCACGCAAGTCGCCCCACCCGCCTGCCTCGGCGACAGCAAGTGATCACTGTTGATCACCGCATCGGTGCAGTCACCGGGCCTTCCGTTTGCGATCTGCCCCTCGCCTCGGGTTTAACCCGAGGACTAACCCTCTCCCGCTTGCGGGGAGAGGGAATGAGGACCGTCGCTCGACCTGTGTTCGGAGCGGCACGCGGAATAGAAGAGACTGAGAAGCGCGTACGTCAACGTCCGGTCTCCCTGTTTGGTGGGGAGACGGTGCCGGCAGGCGGATGAGAGGCTTCCCTCACGCCGCAGATGAGGCGCGGAGTTCGGCGCAATTGAAGATGGCAAACGCCTGAATCAAAACCTGAAGAACCGGAATCGACTTTTCAGCCGAACGGGCGATGCATCTGAAGAGATTCCGGAAATCCCGTCACACACCAGTGCGCTGCGACACCCGAACGATGCCGCAGTCGCATCTCGGAAATCTGGCCTACTCCACCCGCACGGTGACGAAACGCAGTTCGCCGGTCTTGCTGGAGAGCATCAGGAGCGCGTTGCGGCGGCCGTTCGATTTGAGCTCCTCCACCCGGTCGGCAACGTCGCCGGGCGTGTCCATCGCCTCCTGGCCGACCTCGACGATGACGTCGCCCGGCTCGACACGGCGCTCTGCCGCTGCCGAATTCGGCGAGACCTCGGTGATGACGACGCCGTCCACGTCTTCGGCAATGCCGTATTTCTTGCGCGTCTCCTCGTTCAGCGTCGCAAGCTTCATGCCGAGCACGACATCGGTCGCAGGCAGCGGCGCAGCTTCGGGCTTGTCCGGCTTCTGCGTCTCATCTTTGGTTGTCGCCGCCGGCGCGGCGGCGACCTCATCACCATCTTCGAGGCGACCGAGCGTCACCTTGACCGTCTGCTCCTTGCCGTCACGCACCACCACCACGTCGACCGCCTTGCCGACAGGGCTTTCGGCGACGGCACGCGGCAGGTCACGCATTTCCGTGACGTCGCGACCATCGAACTTGATGATGACGTCACCGGCCTTGATCTCGCCATGCGCAATCGGTCCGCCCTCGATGATGCCGGAGACGAGCGCGCCGTGCGGCGTCGCCATCTTCAGGCTCTCGGCGATATCGTCTGTAACCGGCTGGATACGGACACCGAGCCAGCCGCGCCGGGTCTCGCCGAAATCCTTGAGCTGCAGCACGACATTGGCGGCAAGCTCCGTCGGCACCGAGAAGCCGATACCGATCGAGCCGCCCGAGGGAGAGATGATCGCGGTATTGATGCCGATCACCTCACCCTGCATGTTGAAGAGCGGCCCGCCGGAATTGCCGCGATTGATCGCCGCGTCCGTCTGGATGAAGTTGTCGTAGGGGCCGGCATTGATGTTGCGGCCGCGGGCCGAGATGATGCCGACGGAGACCGAGCCGCCGAGGCCGAAGGGATTGCCGATCGCCATCACCCAGTCGCCGATGCGCATCTTGCGGGAATCGCCGAAGGGCACCGCCTTCAGCGGCGTCTTCGGCTCCACCTTCAGCACGGCCAGGTCGGTCTTGGTGTCCTTGCCGACGAGCTTGGCCTTCAGCTTGCTGCCATTGGCAAAGTTGATCTCGATATCGTCGGCGCCTTCGATCACGTGATTGTTGGTGACGATGAAGCCCGTCGGATCGATGACGAAGCCGGAGCCGAGCGAATCGACGGTGCGCTGGCGGTTACCGCCCTGGCCGCCCTGTCCTTTGAAGAACTCGTCGAAATAGGGCTGGTAGGGCGAGCCCTCCGGCACCTGCGGTGCCGGCGCATCGTCATCGTTCTTGACCTTCTGGGAGGTCGAGATGTTGACGACCGCATCCAGCAGCCCGGCGGCGAGATCGGCAACGGACGCGGGACCATTCGTCGGCGGGCGTATGGCGGTGTTCTGGGCGAGCGCCGTATTGCTGAAAACAAGCGCGCTTGTCAGCGCCAGGGCGCCCAAGGTGGTGCCAAGCGAGTGAGCTCGGGATTTCGTTCGCGTGGACAAGTCGCTTAAGCTCCTCTCGCTGTTCGATGGTCGACCACGTCTCTTGGCCGCCACCTCTGCTGCATACGGCGCCGGACGCCATAGCACTTTGATTCTTCGCACAATTTTGCGTCAACCGAAACCGGCAAGAGCGCTTATGCGGCAGGAACCGTCGACGCAATCTGCAAATCGCGCGACTTTCGATTTTCACCTGAAGATAAGGCGGAATTCGGAAGCGTCCACACACGATTTCCTGATCCCCGCGCAGAGAACTGCGAAAGGTTGGAAGGTACCGGCTGCGCGTTCTTGGAAGGAGGCGCGACGTGTCAGGTCGTCAGGTCGTGCCCGTGGTCTTTCAGGGCCTGCACCGCCTTGTCGAGATCGGAACCGGCGACGAAGACATAGTCGGTGCTGAAGGTCGAATTGGCGAAGACGCCGACGCCGGCAGCCGAAAGCGGCCTGAGCACGGACGAAAGCACGCCGGGAACATCAAAGGCAAAGTGCTGTTCGACGCGGAAGCAGCGCCAGCCGAGCGAACTCTGGACGCTGGAAGGCACGCGGGCGGCTCGGCAGACCAGCGTCATCTCCTCGCGGGAGCTCGACACGGTCCAGAAGCCTGGCCCCGGCAACCATTCGGGTATGCTGGAGCCGATATTGAGGCGGGTGATGGCGTATTCGGCATCGACCAGCCGGATCAGCAGTTTATGTGGCATTTCGCATTATCCTCGAAGCAACCATACAAGTCCGACCCCGGCAGCCACGGAAACGAGCCCCGCCAGTCGAAGCTGATGTTCGGGGACATACGGCAAACGCTTCGCCATTTCCACCAAAACCAAAGGGGCCAGTGCGTACACCAGCCCCTCGATGATCAGGAAGAATGCGATTCCCGTCAGGAAATCTGACATCGCCCGCCTAGTTCCCGGTTGTTGCTTGCGGCGCCGCGGCAGCCGGAGCAGTGCCTTCGGAGTCGTTGAAGAAACGGAAGAATTCCGAATGCGGCGACAGCACCAGCGTCGTGTCGGGGCTGCCGATCGACTGGGTGTAGGCCGACATCGAGCGGTAGAATTCGAAGAACTTCGGATCGCGCGCAAAAGCGTCGGCGAAGGTCCTCGTCCGTTCGGCTTCGCCCTCACCGCGCAGGATTTCCGAATCGCGCTGGGCGTCGGCGACGATCTCGACGACCTGACGGTCGGCGATGGCGCGGCGGCGCTGGCCCTCTTCGTTACCGCGGGCGCGGATGAGTTCGGCTTCCGCCAGACGTTCGGCCTTCATGCGGTCGTAGGTCTGTTGCGAAACTTCCTGCGTCAGGTCGGTGCGGCGGATGCGGACGTCCTCGATGTTGAGGCCGAGCGACTCGGCGTCGCCTTTGAGGTCGGCGCGAACTTCACGCATCATCGATGCGCGCTCGTCCGACAGCGCCGCCTCGAAGCCACGCAGACCGTAGACGCGTCGCAGAGACGCATCGAGACGGGTCCTGAGGCGCGACTCCGCAGCGTCGCGATCGCCCGAAACGGTCTCGCGGAAGCGGCGGGGATCGGCGATCTTGTAGACGACGAAGGCGTCGACTTCATAGAACTTGCCGCCCGAAACCTGGACACGGATGTTGTCGAGGTCAAAGCGCAGCGCCTGGTCTTCGACATACTGGACACGGTCGGCATCCATGAAGGCGAAGGGCAGCTTGAAGTAGAGGCCCGGCTGGCTCTTGACGTCCTTGATCTGACCGAAGCGCACGACGATTGCCTGCTGGCGCTCGTTGACCACGAAGACCGAGGAATAAATACCGACGAAGACGACGGCGAGCAGGATCAGGATAACGGAGGTACGGTTGTTGATCACTGTGCTGCTCCCGAGACTGCTGCGGCACCCGACGTGGTCGGACGGCCGATTTCATTCAGCGGCAGATAGGGCAGAACGCCCTGCCCGTTCTTCTCGTCGAGGATCACCTTCTTCGACTTGCCGAGAACGCCCTGCATTGTTTCGAGATAGAGGCGCTTGCGGGTCACTTCCGGCGCCTTGGAATATTCGTCGTAAACCGAGATGAAGCGCTGCGCTTCACCTTGTGCTTCCTTGACGACACGGTCCTTGTAGGCCGCTGCCTCTTCGCGGATCTGCGCACCCTGACCGCGGGCCTTGCCGAGCACCTGGTTGGCATACTGGTTGGCTTCTTCGACGAAACGGTCTTCGTCCTGTTCGGCACGCTGCACTTCGTCGAACGCATCGGCCACTTCGCGCGGCGGGGCTGCGTCTTCGATCGCGACCGTGTTAACGGAAACGCCGGCACCGTAGGTGTCCATCGTCGCCTGGATCGTGCTCTTCACGTCGGCAGCGATCGCCTGACGGTTGTCGCGGAAGATGTCCTGTGCCGGACGGCGGCCAACCACTTCGCGCATGGCGCTTTCGGCCACCTGCTGCAGCGTGTCGGACGGGTTCTCGACGTTGAACAGATAGGCTCTGGGATCGGTGACCGAGTAGAGCACCGAAAACTGCACGTTGACGATGTTCTGGTCGCCGGTCAGCATCAGGCCGGAATTCGCCTGGCCGCTGGCGCGCCCACCGATATTCTGCTGCTGCTCGGTGATCTTGACGAACTCGACGGTCTCGAATGGCCAGAAATGATAGTGCAGGCCGGGCATCGAGATCTCGTCCTTCGGCTTGCCGAAGCGCATCTCGACGCCACGCTCGTCCGGCTGGACGGTGTAGATCGAGTTGATCAGGATGAAGCCGACGATCAGCAGGCCGACAATGGCGAAGACGCCGCCGTTGAAACCGCCGGGAACGACGTTCTTAAGCTGGTCCTGGCCACGGCGGATGATCTCTTCCAGATCCGGCGGGCCGCCCTTGCCGCCGCGCGGCCGGTTTGGCCCCTGGCCCCAGGGCCCCTGATTGCCGCCGCCGCCGCCGCCCCATGGGCCGCCGCCGCCATTCTGATTGCTCCAGGGCATCAAAACCTCTCTGTTGAATACTTCCCACGCCAAACGGCCGCGCCACCGCACGGTCGTTTATGATGTGAAACCGTTATAGGTATCACCCGCACCGCTTTCAACGCGATAGGCCCGAGTTCACCGTAAATGGTTCAAAATAGTTGGCGATCCGGCGCGTCAGGCTGTCGCACGCCGCCTGAAGGTGACGAAATGCATGGCATGACTGTCCTTTTCACCCTGCGGCAGGTCCTCTTCGAACACCTTCTCGAAGACCTGCGCGTCGATATCAGGGAAGCGCGTATCGCCGTCGACCTCCGCCTGAACCTCGGTCACATGCAGGATGTCGGTTACCCCGATCGCCTGGCGATAGATCTCGCCGCCGCCGATAACGCAGATCTCATCGGCGCCGGTTGCCGCCGCCTCGCGGTTGGCAAGCGCGATCGCCGCATCGAGCGATGGCACGACACGAGCGCCTTCGGCGACAAAATCCGTGTTGCGGGTGATGACGATGTTGGCGCGGCCCGGCAGCGGCCGCCCGAGCGAAGCCCAGGTCTTGCGCCCCATGATGACCGGTTTGCCGATCGTCAGCGCCTTGAAGCGCTTGAGATCGGTCGAAAGCCGCCAGGGCAGATCGCCGTCACGGCCGATGACGCCGTTGGCGGCAACGGCGACGACGATCGATATCTTCGGATGGGTGCTCTTCGTTTCAGTCATGGAACCCGTTCGGTTTGCTGTCGATTTCCCTTGCCCGGTCATAGGCTGCCCGATCGGTCACCACGCGGATGTAGCGATCGACCACCGCGCTCTCCGGCAGGATCTTGCGCATCCATTGCAGCGCGCTTGCAAGCAGCAGGTCGGCCGCACTCATCGTCTCGCCGAGCAGATAGGTCCGGCGGGTGAGTACGTCGATCACATGCGCGCACATCTCGCTGTAAAGCCGCGCCTGCGCCGGATTGTTGATGGTGGCGCCGGAGATATGCGCGAGCGCTGTCGGCTCGATCACGCCGGCATAATAGGCAAGCCACGAGAGATAGGCGCCGCGCTCCTTGTGTCCCGGCGGCCGGCCGAGGCTGCAAGCGGGATAGAGGTCGGTCAGATATTGCACGACCGCCGCCGACTCCCAGATCACCGCGCCGTTGTGAATGAGTGCCGGCACCTGCTTGTGCGGATGCGGATTGTTGTCATCAGGCTCGCCGGAGCCATCCCAGCGGCGGATCGACACGTAGCGGATCTCGTATTCGGCACCCAGTTCCTCGAGCAGCCAGACGATACGCGACGACCGCGACAGGGGCGCATGGATCAGTGTGAGCATCATACCTCCCTTGAGGGCCAGCCCTCCCCGGTCACTCTTTGCCGCAGCGTCGTCAATTGACCTCACGGCCACGCCCGTGCCGTTCCGCAACGCTGATAACGAGTCTCGCTGCCCACGCCGGGACGTCGCTTGGCCGCGGACGGATCCGCGCCGCGTGCCTTAGACGGCGATCGGCGCCTTGATCGTTGAATCAGCTTCGTAGCCGATGAGCGTAAAGTCTTCGAAGCGGAAAGAAAACAGGTCCTTCACGTCAGGATTGATTTCCATCCGCGGCAACGCCTTCGGCGTGCGGCTCAGTTGCAGCCGGGCCTGTTCGAAATGGTTGTGATAGATGTGCGCATCGCCGAGCGTGTGCACGAAATCGCCGAGCTTGAGACCTGCCACCTGCGCCACCATCATCGTCAAAAGCGCATAGGACGCGATGTTGAATGGCACGCCGAGGAAGATGTCGGCGGAACGCTGGTAAAGCTGGCAGGAAAGCTTGCCGTCGGCCACATAGAACTGGAACAGGCAATGGCAGGGCGGCAGCGCCATCTCGTCGACCAGCGCCGGGTTCCAGGCAGAAACGATGTGGCGGCGCGAGTTCGGATTCGTCTTCAGGCTTTCGACGAGGCCTTCGATCTGGTCGATATGGCGCCCGTCTGGCGCCGGCCAGGAGCGCCACTGGTAGCCGTAGACCGGGCCGAGATCGCCGTTCTCGTCGGCCCATTCGTCCCAGATGGTGACGCCGTTTTCCTTGAGGTAGCGGATATTGGTATCGCCCTTCAGGAACCAGAGCAGTTCATGGATGATCGAGCGCAGATGCAGCTTCTTGGTCGTCAGGACCGGGAAGCCCTCGGAGAGATCGAAGCGCATCTGGTGGCCGAAGACCGAACGCGTGCCCGTTCCCGTCCGGTCGCCCCGGTCGGTTCCGTTGGTCATCACATGGTCGAGAAGGTCGAGATATTGCTGCATGGTCTGGCGCCGCCGATTCGTACTTTCCTCAAATTTAGGACGAAGCCGGCGGCGAACCAATGACCAAGGGACGATTATCCCGGATAATTCGGCTGCCCTAGAGGGGATGAGGAAAAGTGCGCGCGCTTTTCCGCCCGCATCCCGCTCCAACCAGGCGAAGCGATCACGTTTATGGTTTTGGGTCGATCGACCCAAAACCATCGTGATCTACAGCGCTTGCAGCTTCCCGAGGTTCTTCGCCACCAGGTAATAGAAGGTAACGCGCGACTTGGAGCGATCGGCAGACATCTCCTTGACCGTGGCGGCAATCGCCGTATCCGCGTCGGCACCGCTGATGCCGAGCTTCTTCTCGCACCATTTTTCCTTGACCCGCTCGAGTTCCTTGGGATCCGTCGCCGAAACGAGCGAGGAATCCTTGTTGCGAAGCGCAATGCCAAGGTGACGCACGATCTTGTTGACGATCGCCTCGTCGGCGCCGCTGTCGTATTTCTGCACATCTGCGAGGTAGTCCGTCATGAAGCCTCCAGGTTGCTTTGTTTCGCGAAACTGCGGCCCGACATTACCGGCCGCATGCAGCAGCGGGAGTTTTTCATGGCTGTCGGTCAAGTCAAGGCGGTTCGGCGGACACCCGACCCGGGACAAAGTCATATAACCGCTACATCCCCCTTTTCTTGGAGACCGGAAAGACCTATATGAACGGTGCCGTCTTCGGGCGGCTATGGCAATAAACGGGCGATGAAATAAACCCATTGGACCCGGGGGCGGTACCCGGCGCCTCCACCAAAAACCGATCCCTGGCGATCGGCTTTTGATGGGGGCGAAATAGGATCGACAAGGGCGTAAAGATCGACTTTTTGCTCGGCATTGTACCACCGTTATCGGGCTAAACTTATAGTTGCAAACGACAACTATGCTGAAGCACGTCTCGCTGCTTAATCGCGGTGCGACACTTCAAATCAAGTCCTTCCGGGTAGCACCGTAAGGCGGGGTCCGAAGGCACCTGGCAACAGAAGCCTTCACCTTCTCCCCCGCCTCGAAATGGTCTATAGATGCTCAAATAATTGACTCGTCCCTAGTGGATGGGTGATGAAAAGTGACGGCGTTAGCCGGCAGCAAGCAGTAAGATTGAGTTCGAGGAAAGACGGGACACTCATGGGCCAGGACCACATCCGCTACGACATTCTGGCACAGGACGCGCTCCGCAGCGTCATCCGCAAGGTCTTGACCGAGGTCGCCACGACAGGCCATCTGCCGGGCGAACACCACTTCTTCATCACCTTTCTGACCGGCGCGCCGGGCGTACGCATCTCGCAGCACCTCAAGGCGAAATATCCCGAACAGATGACCATCGTCGTCCAGCACCAGTTCTGGGAACTGAAGGTCACCGAGACTGGCTTCGAGATCGGGCTTTCCTTCTCCGACACCCCGGAACGCCTGGTGATCCCGTTCAACGCCATCCGCGGTTTCTACGACCCCTCGGTCAATTTCGAACTGGAGTTCGATGTCGCCGCCGGCGAGGAGGAGGAAGTGGAATCGGCAGAAATCACCGCCTATCCGGTTCCGGAAGAAAACGGCGAAGCCACGGCCAAGGAAGACAAGCCTACCGAACCGAAGAACGGCGGTGGCTCCGTCGTTTCGCTCGATTCCTTCCGCAAGAAGAACTGATCACCACCGGCTGCACGCTCCCTCCGGTCGCAGACGATCAGGGAAGCAGGAACGTGCGGCCACGCGAAGTGCTACAGCGACCTTTGCGCGTTGAAGGCGCGCTGCGCTGAAGGAGCATCGGATCATGACCGGCGACGTCGTCAATCTGCGCCAGTTCCGCAAGCGCCGTGAGCGCACGGAAAAGGAAAGGCAGGCCGAACAGAACCGTATCTCCTTCGGCCGAACCAAGGCCGAAAAATCCCTGACGAAAGCGCTGAACGACAAGGCCGAGACCCGCCTCGACCAGGGCCGTATCGAGCCGCCGACCAAGGACGAAGGCGGCGACAGCAAGGACTGAGCCGCCCTCCCCGAAGAAAACGATTCCGGAGCAAGGACTTGCGGCCGCTTTCAGAATCGAATTGCCAGGCAGTTGAATCGATCCTTCAGCCGCGTGTGGCAACTTTCCGCCCGAATCCCGCTCCAACCTGCTGCAGTCGATTCCATTTTCGGGGCGCTCCGCCCCAAAGTCATTTTGATCCAGAGACCGGACAATGATCCGCAAGCACTCCGCGACCCTGCACGGCCACCGCACCAGCTTCTCGCTCGAGGATGCCTTCTGGCAGGAGTTGAAAGAGATCGCTGTGGCAAGGGCTATGCCGCTTGCCCAGCTCATCGCCGAGATCGACGACGAGCGCAGCCCCGACAGCAACCTTTCCTCGGCCCTGCGGGTCTATGTGTTCGAATGGCTGAAATCGAAGATCGTGCCATCGTCGCGCGACGAGACCTGACTGCGAAAAATCGCCTAGCGGACACGGCCAAACTGTGTGCAGTCTGCAACAGCACAACCCGTTTCTTCCCTCATCAGCCCGCATCGTCGGCTGAAATCAGTTGTTTTCGAACAAACTTATATAAAAATGTCCTGATCGGGAGGCGGTTCATGCCGCTGTCTCACAGCGGGGGCGTTTCATGAGTATCACTACGCGACTGGGCCTTGCGGCCTGCCTGAGCCTGGTACCCTTTCTCTCAGCCAACGCGGCAGACATCACGCCGCTGATGGCCCCAGCCGCACCGGTCGAAGAAACCGAGAGTGGCTGGCAGTTCACCGTCGCCCCGTATTTCTGGATTGCCGGGCTCTCCGGCGATACGGCGCAGTTCGGTCTGCCGACCGTCCATATCGATTCCGACTTCAGCGATATCTGGAACAATCTCGACTTCGCCGCCATGGCGACCGCCGAGGCGCGCAACGATCGCTTCAGCATCTTCGGCGATCTGATCTATACGAAGCTTTCCGGCGACGGGAAGGCGCGCGGAATTCTCACCGACACGGTGGATGTCGATTCCGAGACCTTCGCCGGGCTCATCGCCGTCGGCTACACGGTGTTCGAGGACCAGCAATCGCATCTCGACGTCGTTGGCGGCGTGAAGATCTGGTCGGTCGATACCACCATCTCCTTCCATGGCGGACCGCTCAACGGCGTCAGCCGCGACGACAGCAAGACCTGGGTCGACGGTTTGGTGGGCCTGCGCGGCAACTACTTTTTCACGCCGGAAATCTATTTGACGGGCTGGGGCATGGTTGGCGGCGGCGGCGCCGACATCGACTGGGACGTCGGCCTTGGCCTCGGTTACCGCTTCAACGACACGATCTCGGCGATTGCCGGCTACCGTGCACTCGGCGTCGACTACGACAATGACGGCTTTATCTTCGATGTGGTGCAGCAGGGCCCAATTCTCGGCCTTTCCATCCGCTTCTGAAGCGTTCTCAAGAAAAAGAACCCGGTTGTCATGCAACCGGGTTTAAGAGGTGGTGATCCAGTCGTCACGCTTGTCAGCACTTCTCGCAACCGTCGTATTCGACGTCAAACAGCACGATTGGTCGCAGACTATCTGACCAGGCGAATTGCGCCCGGATTGTTGATGGTGTTGTTGGCAAGCGCCGCCTTGCAATCCAGTTTGAAGCTGCTGTTGCCGATCATGGTGATCTCCTGCGCGACGATGCGCACGCATTCGCCGCCGGTGGAGCCGTTGCCGGCATACTGGATCTCTTTCGATGCCGACATGTAGATGATGCCGGCAAGCGACGAGGCGCTGTTGCCGTTGATTGTCGCCGGCGCCGTATTGTTCCTGGCGGCAACGATTGCGAAACCTGCCCACTCACCGGTCAGCGATGGCGTGACCTTGAAGGTCGAGCCGCCGTGAATGTCGAGCTCGGCGCCGTTCATCAGAAAGAAGGTGACGCCTTCGCCGGTTATCACGGACTGGCTGGTGAATTTCAGCGCGCCGCCGTCGATGATGTAGGAGCCCGGCCGCAAAAGGACCTTGCCCTTGATCTCCAAGCCGCCGTAAGTGCCGGGTTTCAGTTCGACCGTATAGCCTGCGGGTGCGTTGTTCGGCGTTTTGCTCGTGCCGTTGCAATTGCCATTGCCGCCGCCGCCCGCAACGAAGTTCTGTCCGCATCCGGCGAGGTTCACCCAGCTCCCCGTCGTCGGCATTTTCTTTGACAGAAAGGGGTCGGGGATTGGCGGTACATCTTCCACCGCCTTGCCGCAGGCGAGTTCGAGATGGGCAAGCGTCGCCGAGACCTTGCCCGTGGCATAAAGACACTCGGCCTTCAACGTGGCCGAACCGCTGAGATAGATCGACTGTGTGTCGCTCGAATCCGACGTGATCGTACAGCCTGACGTATCGACGCTGGCACTGCCGCTCACTTCGAAGGCCCGGGTTGCGGTCGGGTGGAGTGCCAGAATGCACGCCTCCCTGCCCGGCATGCGCGCGGCGACGCTTTCTCGATTGATCGTATAGGGTCGAAGGCCCCAGAACAGTGGAGCGTATTTGAGCGCATAGGTCGTCGTCGCCGTGCTTTCGACGCCAGCGGTGCCGAAAGCAACCTTGATCGCCTGCGTCTCGACCGGCGTCGAGCCCCCCGATCCGATCTCGTCTATGATCTCCGGTATGCCGAAGTTGGCGAAGAAGGTGTTGTTCGCCAGATCCTTCGCCTTGGCTTCATCCTCCCCTTCGCCATACGACTTGACCGCGGAAAAGGCAGCCGCATCGAGCGCGGCCTGCATCTTGGCGGATTCGAGATTGATGCGGGCGAGATTGATGGCGATGGAAGCTCCCGTGAACAACGGTAGCATCACCAGAGCAGTCATGACGGCAAAGTTGCCGTTTTCGTCCTTAAGGATGCGGACGAGCGTGTTCTTCAGATTGCATAGCATCTTGTTTGTTGCCCCCTCAACAGATCACGACGACTTCGGAGCCCCGTGGCCCCAAAGCAAAAGATGTCATCGATTCCAATGAGTTGGAGCTAGACGTCGCCAGCAGGCCACGCCTCGCCCTGCGCTCCAAAACAGTTCGCTAATTTAGCGATCATTCGTAGCGAAAGAGCTTCTGAAATTGTTAAACTTTGTCGCATCCGGTCCGGCGCTGGGGATAATCCCCAGCGAAAACCGGAAGCATCGCTGAGATCCGGGCGGCGAGCACATTTGCGGATGTATTGGGCCTTGCCACGCATGCCGGACCCGCACGGGCGCAAGCGCAAAAGGCGCTGCCAAGGCGAGGCGATCCGGATCTGAATGTCGGCTATTGCACCGTGACGTCGGGCAGCACGTCGAAGTCCAGCTTCTGGCCAGATGGCCGCCCCGTGCCGCCCTGGGCATCGTCGGGACTACTCTGAGGCAGGATCGGCTGCTGTTCCGGGCCGGCGCCTCGTACCCGTGCCGGTCCCTGCTGCGCCCCACGGGCAGCTTCGGCCTGCCGTTCGGCTTCGGCCCTGCGCTCCGCCTCGGCCTTGCGTTCGGCCTCGGCGCGCGCTTCCACTTCTGCCTTGACGCGGGCCGCTTCCGCAGCCCCGGCAGCACGCCGGCGCTCTTCGGCAATGGCACGTTGCCGTTCCAGCCCGCGTGCTTCCGCCTTCGCCTTGTAAAGTGCCACTTCACGGCGCAGCCGCTGCTTTTCCAGCACGTTCGCCTGCAGGATCTCGACCCGGCGACGCTCGCGCTCGAAGGCGCGCAGCGACAGGAAATTGGCCAGGTCGGCAACGTCGAGGCTGACGCCCGGCGCCTCCAGCAGCCCGGCATAGCCGATGCGAACACGCGGTTCGCTACCGGCGAGCGCATCCTCGCCGGGCCGGAAGGTCAGGTCGATGCCGCCATCGATCCGGCCGGCCGCCAGGTCAAGCGCAGCTCCGCCCATGAAGGTGGCGTTGCCATCGCCAGCCGTAACGTTCTGCGCCCTCAAGACGCCGCCGGCGACGCTGAAGGGTGCCTTGACGACGCCAACCACCGATTGCCCCGAGAACACCGCTGCCTCCGCCGCGCTGCGAATGCTATCGGCGGAGATCTGGGTCTTCTGGCCGTCGGCGGCGGCAATCAGTTGCGGCAGAGCCGCACTGTTGATGCCGTTCAGCGTCATGCCGTTGAAAGTCGCGGTACCGGAACCGCTTGCCGAATGGGCCATCGCCTCCGGTGTTGCACCGGATGCTTCCAGAGCGACAGAAAGGTCGAACGTCCCGGTCGCCACCGGTGCGCCGGCATGGGTCCAGCCCGCCTGGGTCAGGTCGCCGCCCTTGACGTCGAGGCGCGAGCGCAGGAACCCGGAGCCGTTGGCGTTTCCGACCTGCACTCGGCCCGCAAGCTTGCCCCCCAGCCAGTCGCCGGTGGCATCGGTCAGCGAAAGCTCGTCGCCCTTCCATTCCATCTTGCCGGCAAAGCTGGTGACAGCCCCATAGACGCCCGGCCAGAACTTTCCGGCCTGCACATCGAGTGCCACGTTGAGACCCGTCCAGGCCGGCTGCGCAAGCGCGCCCTTCGAGAACGCGCCGTTCGCATCCTCGACCGGACCCAGGATGCCCTCGCCCAACCAGGCAAGATCGAGCGTGTCGAGTGTGATCTGGCCGGTGGCGGCGCCAGGCGTCTTGCGGTCGACCGTCAGGGTGCCGGTAAAGCCGTTGCGGTCCGCCTTGCCCTCGACCGCCGTCAACGCGATCGCTTCGGGGCTGGCGGCGACATCGGCCGAGATCGTCAGTGGCAGGCCGCTCCCCATCTGCGGCAGCGCGACCCCCTGCAGCAGCAGGTAGGGCTCCAGATCCTGGGTCTGGAGCGTCACCTTGGCCTGCCCCTCGAGGAAGTGATCGCGGGAAAGATCGACATTGCCCTTGGCGGCCAGCGACGACTTCTCGGTGGTAAACGTCACCGTGCCATTGGCCTTCGAACCTTCGGTGCTTTGCAGCTTGACCGAGAGAATGCCGTTGGCATCCGCATCGAAAGGCAAGGGATCGAAACCGGTCTGCCCGAGCAGCAGGCGCGTTTCTGGATTTTCGAGCGTCGCTTCGAGCAGGATGGCCTTGCCGGTCAACGCCTGCGCCATGTCAGGCGCCTGGTAGCTGGCTGCAATCTTGGTGCCGTTGGCCGTGCCGAAGATGCCGAAGGTCGCCGGCGCATTGCCTTCCTTGTTGCCGGCCGTCAGCGTCACGTCGAATGCGGCGTCGCTATAATAGGGGCCGGCCTTGATCAGCTGCCTGAGCGCCGGGTGGTTGACAGCGTGCCGGCCGATCATTTCCAGGAACGGCGTCAGGTTCTTGGCGGCAAGCTTCATCTTCGCCGAGACGACGGGCTTTTCCAGGTCGCCGCTGGCCCGGCCGGAAAAGGCGAGCTGCGCACCGGCCAGCGAACCGATCGCCACCCGTTCGGCCTGGAGCTGGCCGTTCTTCAGCGTCAGCACCGCCTGCACGTCCTTGGCTTCTTCACCGAAGGCGGAGAACTCGTCGGCCGAAAGGTCGGCGGCGATCGCGTGCTGCAGCAGCGTGTCGGTGGAGGCGTCGCCAGCCACCAGTCCGGTCAGTGCCTGAAGCGCCCCGAAATCGATGCGGTTGCCCTTGAGCTGCAGCGAGATGTTCGGCTGCTGCTCGGCAAAGGATTGCCGTTCGAGTCGGCCCTTCAGGCTCGCCTCACCGGCCGCCAGTTCGAGGTTTTCGAACTGCTGCAGCGTATCGGTCAGGTTCACCTTGGCCGAAAAGCCGGCGGTCTTCAGCTTGCGGATCGCCGGATCGACTGAGCCCGCCAGCCAGTTCGCAAGGCCGGAGGGCTGGTTGGAGGCAAGCAGCAGGTCGCCGCGGAAGCTGCGCTGTCCCTTGAGGTTCAGCCGCCCCGTGGCCTCGAGCTGGGTGCGCCCCGGCAGGAGCGCCACGACATTGTCGATCACCCAGCCGGCGCCGTCAGGCTGCACGTCGATGCGCACGTCGCGCACCGTCGTATCACCGACCACGATCGCCGGCAGCTTCAGGCTGGCGCGGCCCGGCACCTGCGGAATGGGAATCTCGGCCGCAATCGCCAGCATCGCATCCAGCCGCTGACGCATGGAAATCGCCGGATCGCGGCCGGTCTTGGCGTTGCGATTGGGGCCGATGCGGCTGACGTCGATCTGCTGGCCATCGGCAATCAGCAGGAACTTCTGGTCCTTGCCGGTATCGAGCGTTGCCTCGCCGGTCACCACATAGGGATCATCCGTCGCGCCGACCTCGAAGCGATAGTCGGGAACGCGGATGCTTTCGTTGGTAAGCTGGAAATCACCGTTGATGCGCAACGGCGCCCGCGCATCATCCTTCTCCTCGCCCTGCCGGTTTTCCGTCAGGGTGAAGCGGCCGCTGTAAACCGGCTTGAAGTCGACGATCTTCAATGCGCCGTCGGTCTCGACGCCGAAGGGGCGCTTGTCGGGCGTTACCCGCGCCTTGAGGCTGAGTGCGCCCGCTGCGTCGACTTCGTTGCTGGTAAAGGAGAAGCTGCCGACTTCGCCGTCGAGCGCCGCACGCCCCTCCACTTTCCAGGGTCCGGTCAGCGAACGGGCCGAGACGTCGGCGGCAAGCCCGCTCACGCGGCGGGTGCGGCCTGTCTGCTCGTCGATAAACTCGATCTGGCCATTGGTGATCTCGACGTTTTCAAGCACGACGGTCTTGGCCGGGATCGAAGTGCGGCGACCGCGGGCCCAGTCGAGCGTGCCGTCCGGCAGCAGCCTTACCTTGGCCTTCGGCCGATCGAGGCGCATGTCGAAGATCAGCGCCTCGCCGCTCAGGAAGGGGGCCAGTTCCGCAGCCATGGAAAACTGCGCCACCTGGATCAGCGGCTCGCCGTCATCGCTGGCGCCGACGCGCACGTCGTTGAGCGTCACCGTCGGGAACGGGATCAGCCGCGCATCGACGCTGCCATGCACGACGACAGGCTTGCCCATGATGCGGCTTGCTTCGCGCTCGAATTCCTTGCGAAAATCCGTCCAGTCAATGAACCACGGAGCGATCAGCGCCGCGAAGAGCGCAACGACCACAAGTCCACCGACAGCAAGCAATATTCGCGAAAGCACCGTGCCTACATTCCATCCAGTTCATCGGCGCATATGTGCGCCGCATGTCAGTTTGCGCGCCAGAGATTGGCGCCTGCAGCGCTGCGCGTCCTATCCGACGTGCAAGGGGGCGCGGCAGCACTTTGAAGTCCTGCATGTTCCTCGCCTCAAACCGGAAACGATCCAAGGAAACACGCAGTCCCGCTCTCATTTTCCGCATATTTCGGCCAGGGTCGATTCCGACTTCAGAACTATGCAGTAGCACACTTTGGCGCTGGCGCATTGCCCGAAAAATTGGGCCAAAAGCTGACGCGCGCCACGGGTTTCCGCCTCAGGCGAAGATCTTGCCCGGGTTGAAGATATTGTCCGGATCGAGCGAACGCTTGACCTGCCGCATGAGGTCCAGCGCATCACCTAGCTCGGCTTCCAGAAACGGCATCTTTCCCTGGCCGATGCCGTGTTCGCCGGTGCAGGTTCCGTCCATTTCGAGCGCCCGGGCATTCAGCCGCTCGACGAATGCCTCGGCACGCGCCACGTCGGCCGCGTCCTTGTCGTCAAACAGCAGGCCGACATGGAAGTTGCCGTCACCGGCATGGCCGACGATCGGCGCGGTCAGCCCGTGGGCGGCGCTGTCTTCCTGGGTCGCCACGACGCAATCGGCCAGCCTCGAGATCGGCACGCAGACGTCGGTCGACAGGATCGCCGCACCCGGGATCAGGCTCTTCTGTGCCCAATAGGCATTGTGCCTGGCCTTCCAGAGCCGTGCCCGCTCCTCCGGATTGGTCGTCCACTGGAAGCCCGAGGAGCCGAACTCCGAGGCGATTTCGCCAAACTGGCGCGATTGTAGTTCGACGCTCTCGGCGTTGCCGTGAAACTCGACGAAGAGCGTCGGCGTTTCGGCATAGGAGAGACTGGAATAGCTGTTGCAGGCCTTCATCTGCAGCGCGTCGAGAAGTTCGATGCGCGCCACCGGAATGCCCGACTGGATGGTGAGGATCACCGCGTTGCAGGCGTCTTCGATTGTCGGGAACGGGCAGACGCCGCCGGAAATCACCTCCGGTATGCCCTGCAGCCTGAGCGTGATCGAGGTGATGATGCCGAGCGTGCCTTCGGCGCCGACGAAGAGCCGCGTCAGGTCATAGCCCGCCGAAGACTTGCGCGCCCGGTGGGCCGTGCGGATCTCGCGCCCGTCTGATGTCACCACCGTCAGTGCCAGCACATTGTCCTTCATCGTGCCGTAGCGCACCGCATTGGTGCCCGAAGCCCTGGTCGAGGCCATGCCGCCGATCGAGGCGTTGGCGCCGGGATCGATCGGGAAGAAGAGACCGGTGTCGCGCAGATAGGTGTTGAGCTCCTCACGGGTGATGCCCGGCTCGACCCGGCAGTCGAGATCCTCGGCATTGACCTCCAGCACCTTGTTCATGCGGGCAAGATCGACCGAGATGCCGCCATTCGGCGCGTTTATATGGCCTTCGAGTGAGGAGCCGGTGCCGAAAGGAATGAGCGGCACCTTGTGGCGGGCGGCGATCTGGACGATCTCGCGCACATCCTGTGAGCTTTCGGCAAAGACGACGCCGTCGGGAAGCTGTGCCGGAATGTAGGTGGTGGTGTGGGCGTGCTGGGCGCGGATCGCCTCGCCCGTCTGGAACCGATCGCCGAAGCGGCCGGCCAGTTCTTCCTTCGCCGCCTTGATGCCGGCCTCGTTCCTCACGCCAGCTCTGATCGCCTTCAATGCCACGGAAAACGCCCTTCCTGTTGCATGCGCCGCCCTCCCGAAGCGGTGCTTCGGAAGCGCAGTCATTTCAAGGCGCTACTGTGCAAATCGGAATCACTTTGTCCAGACGCTCGCGCCCTTCATTGGCAGGCTAGCGCAGGAAAACGCCTGACGTGAGACCGGAGTGTCACAGGACCGTATGACAGGGTGGAAAACAGTGGGCCTTTCAGCGCGGCAGGCGCCTCAGCGCCGGCACGCAGAGGAGATAGAGCGCAATGCCCGCAACCCAGACCCAGCCGTCCCAGGAGGCGAGCGTCAGCGAATAGAGGCCGATGAAGAGCAACGGCCCGACGATCGACGCCAGGCTGGTGAGGCTCGCAAGCGCGCCCTGCAGCCGGCCCTGCCCCTCCTCGTCCACCGTGCGTGACAGCAGCGCCTGCAAGGCGGGCGAGCCGATGCCGCCGGCGGCGAGCAGCAACATGATCGGCAGCACCATCCAGCTTGCCGTGGCGAGCGCCAGCAGCCCATAACCGAGACTGTCGAGCAGGATGCCGAGCTGCAGCGCGCGGCGCTCGCCGAGGCGTGCTGCCGCCGGCCCGGAGATGACACCTTGCGCCACGGCATGCAGCAGACCGAAGATGGCGAGCGACAGGCCCGTCATCCGCGCATCCCAGCCGAACCGATGTTCGCCGAAGATCACCCAGAGCACGGCCGGCACCTGACCGACGAGCTGCATAACGAAGAATACGGTGACGAGCCGCATGAGAAGTGGACCGCGCAGGGTCTGGCGCAACCCCGCCAGTGGGTTGAATCCACCACCGGCAGCGACGCTCGCCGGGCCCATTCGACGGCTCTCCGGAAGGAAAAACAGGGCGAAGAGAAAACCGAAGCCGTTCATGACGGCGGCAGCGGCGAAGGGTGCATGCAAGCCAACCGAGCCTAGCAGCCCGCCGACGATCGGCCCCGCAATCATGCCGACCCCGAAACAGGCACCGAGCGTTCCGAAGTGCCGCGCCCGCTCCTCGCCTTGCGTCGTGTCGGCGATCGCCGCCCCGGCGACGGCGCCGGTCGCTCCCGTGATGCCGGCAATCATGCGGCCGAGATAGAGCACCGCCAGGCTCGGCGCCGTTGCCATGATCGAATAGTCGACCGCCGCACCGGCGAGCGAGATGATGAGCACCGGACGGCGACCATAGCGGTCGGAGAGAATGCCGAGCACGGGTGCGAAGGCAAACTGCATCACGGCATAGAGCGAGACCAGGATGCCGTAGTGCCCGGCGACCTCATCGGCATGAGTGAGGTTGCGCAAGAGACCCGGCAGCACCGGCATGACGAGGCCGATGCCGAACGCGTCGAGCGACCCCGCCGCAAAGAGCACCCAGAGCGCCTTGCGCCCTGCCCTCACGCCGCTTGCAGGCGGCGTTCCGCCGTCCGTCTTTTCAAGCGTCATCTTCGATTCCTTATCATTGATAAATTAATGCACAGGAAACTTATCAATGATAAATTGTCAAGCGACAGATGGAGCCGGACATGACGAAGCTGCAACGGGACGCCGTGGTGCGCACAGCACTGACATTGCTGAACGAGGTGGGACTGGACGGCCTGACGACCCGGCGGCTCGCCGAGCGGCTGGGCGTGCAGCAGCCGGCGCTTTACTGGCATTTCAAGAACAAGCAGGCGCTGATCGCAGCACTCGCCGAAGCGATGATGGCCGAGAACCACGATCGCTCGGTGCCGCAGCCGGACGAGGACTGGCGGGAATTCCTGACAGCAAACGCCCGCAGCTTCCGAAAGAGCCTGCTTGCCTACCGCGACGGCGCCCGCATTCACGCCGGCACCCGGCCAAGCGCATCGCAGATGACTGCAGTGGAAGCGCAGATCCGCTTGTTGCACGCAGGAGGGTTCGCGCCGGCCGACGCCGCCTCCGCGCTGCTCGTGATCAGCCACTATGTCGTCGGCGCGGTGCTGGAACAGCAGACCGCATTGGAAGCGGCCGAAGGAAAGGCCGATGCCGAAACAGCAACCGTGGAGACGGCACCACTCCTTGCAGCCGCCATGGAGGAACTCGACAGAAGCGGACCGGACGCGACCTTCGAATTCGGCCTCAGCACGATCATCGAGGGCTTGGCACCGCGGCGCGAGAGCTAGGCGACCCGCCGGACGAAATCAGTGCGGAAAGCGATTCAACTTCAAGGCACTGCCAGCGAAATCGGAATCAGTTTCAGAAGATCCGGACCCACCTATGAGGGTGAAAGCGCAGAAAACACCTGCTCAATTGCCGGCGTTGGATTATCATGTTGGGGTGAAGGGAGAGAGGCAATGCTGGGTCTCACCGCTTTGCTCACCGCGTCGATCTTTTTCGGCGCCGCCGTCTACATCAATCTGGTCGAACAGCCCGCAAGGCTCCATCTCGACGATCGCGCCGCGCTGGCGCAATGGGTTCCTTCCTACCGCCGCGCCTTCGAGATGCAGGCGACGCTCGCCCTTCTCTCGGGCCTGCTCGGCGCGGCCGCCTGGGGAAGGACCGGCCATGTTCTCTGGGGCATGGGGGCCGCGATCATCATCCTGAACTGGCCCTATACGCTGCTCTTCGTCATGCCGGTCAATCGCAAGCTGGAGGCAACGCGGCCGGAGGAGACCGGGGAAGAAAGCCGCAGCCTGCTCAAGCGCTGGGGCAGGCTCCACGCCGGCCGAACCGCGCTCGGCGGGCTGGCGGCAACGATTTTCCTCATTGCCGCCTGGCTCGAAATGTAGCGTAGGACTGACCGTCAGCTACCGACTTAGTGCGCCTCCAGCGCCGCTGCCGCGTCCATCTCCTCGTGCAGCTTGCGCTCTTCGTCCGCATGCGGCTTGGTAAAGCGGGCAATGACGAGATAGGCGACCGGCGTCAGGTAGAGCGTGACGATCACCGCAAGACCAAGACCACCGACCAGAACCCAGCCGAGCGCGATGCGGGCTTCGGCACCCGCTCCGCTTGCGAGCACCAGCGGCACCGCGCCGACGATGGTAGCGATCATTGTCATCATCACAGGGCGGAGGCGGATGTTGGCGGCGTTCTCGATCGCCGAGCGCACATCCTGGCCGCGGTCGCGCAGCTGGTTGGCGAATTCGACGATCAGAATGCCGTTCTTCGCCATGATGCCGACAAGCATCACGAGACCGATCTGGCTGTAGATGTTGAGCGTGTTGCCGGTCATGATCATCGCAAAGACTGCACAGGCAAGGCCGAGCGGCACCGTCGACATGATGATCAGGCCGCTGACGAAGCTCTCGAACTGGGCGGCCAGCACCAGGAAGATGATGACGAGGGCAAAGCCGAAGGTGACAAACAGGCCGTTGGCGTTTTCGTTGAGCGTTGCGGCTTCGGCAAGCGGCATGATGCGCGAGCCCGGCGGCAACAGCGGTTCGGCCATCTGCTCGACCATGGTCAGCGCCTCACCGAGCGCCAAGTCCGATTTCAGGCCCGCCGAAAGCGACACTGCGCGAAGCTGCGATTCCCGCGACAGCTGCGGCGCCACCGCCATCTCCTCGACGCTGGCGATCGTCGACATCGGCACGATCTTGCCGTCACCGGCCTTCAGGAAAATGTTCTGCAGGTCGGTCGGGTCGTTGACCGGATTGGTCGAGGACAGAAGCTTCACCGGATAGGATTCGCCGTCGACATAGACGTCGACGACGCTGTTGCCGTCGAGCATGGCCTGCAGCGCCCAGGCAAGGCCGCCGATATCGACGCCCATGTCGGAGGCACGCTCGCGGTCGATGGTAATCGAAAGCTGCGCCTGGTTGGCCTCATAATTGAGCCGCACGTTCTCGAAGCGGCCGCTGTCTTCCATCTGGCGCACCAGCTTTGCCGCCGCATCGCCGAGCTTGTTGTAGTCGTTGCCGACCAGCGCCACCTGCAGGCCGCTGCCGGCGCCGCGAATACCGAGGCTGTTCGGCTGCATCGCAAAGACGCGCACCGAAGGAATGCGCCCCGTCACCTTGTTGATATCGGCGACGATCTGCTGCTGGCTGCGGTCGCGCTTGTCCCAGGGAGCCAACGTCAGCACCATGAAGCCGCTGTTGACCGAACCGCCCTGCCCAGAGATCGAGAAGATGTTGTCGATCTCGCCGGATTTCACCAACGGCTGCAAGCCGTCCTCGATGCGGCGCATCTGGGCCTGGGCGTATTCGAGCGAGACACCCTGCGGAGCGTTGATGCGCATCATGATCTGCGAACGGTCTTCCGTCGGCGTCAGCTCCGATTTCAGCGTCAGGAAGCCGGCAGCCCCCATGGCGGTGAAGAACCCTGCGACGACGAAGACGATCAGCGGCGAGTTGAGGCAGGCGCGCAGCGTCACCCGGTAGAAGCCGGCTGCCCGCGCGCCGAACCGCGCCATCGGCCCCGGAACGGTGTGCGTTTCCTTGGTCAGCATGCGCGAGGCAAGCATCGGGCAGAGCGTCAGCGACACGAAGGATGACAAGAGGATCGCGAAGGCGAGCACGAAACCGAATTCGCGGAAGAGACCGCCGGTCTGCCCCGGCAGGAACGACAGCGGCACGAAGACGGCGGCAAGGGTCGCGGTCGTTGCCAGCACCGCGAAGAACACTTCGAGCGTGCCGTGCACGGCTGCCGCCCGGGGGCCAAGCCCCTCGGCGCGCCGGCGCACGATGTTCTCGAGCACCACGATCGCATCATCGACCACGAGACCCGTCGCCAGCACGATCGCAAGCAGCGTCAGGATGTTGATCGAGAAGCCTGCGAGATAGATCGCCGCCACCGTGCCGATCAGCGCGATCGGCATGCTGATCGTCGGAATAAGCGTCGCCCGCCAGTCGAGCAGGAACATGTAGATGACCAGCGTCACGATGAAGACGGCGACGATCAGCGCGATCTCCACCTCATGGATGGCGCCGTTGATGAAGACGGCATCGTCGCTGGTGATCCGGAGCTGCGTGCCCTCGGGCAGGATCTGCGTCTGGATCGTATCGACGACCTTGCGCACGCCCTCGGAGATATCGACGGTGTTGGACTGCGCCTGGCGGACGATGCCAAGACCGATGCCCTGGCGGCCGTTGGAGCGCAGTGCTGTCGTGCCGGTATCGGGACCGAGCGTCACGGTGGCGACGTCGCGCAGGCGCACATTGTTGACGAGGATCAGGTTTTCGAACTGCTCCGGCGTCTGCAGGTCAGCCGTGGCGCGCACCGAGATGTCCTGGCTGGCGCTGGTGAGCTTTCCGGCCGGAACGTCGTAAGAAGCGTTGGCAAGCGCCGTCCTGAGGTTTGCCACCGTCACCCCGCGCCCGGCGAGCTTCGCCTGATCGAGGTCGATGCGGAAGATCTTCTCCTGGTCGCCGTAGACGGCGACATCGGCAACGCCTTCGACGGCCGCCAGCCGGTCGCTGATCTCGTTTTCGACAAGCAGCGTCATGTCTTCCATCGACATCGTGTCGGAGGTGAGCGCGAGGCGCATGATAGGCTGGCTGTCGGCATCGGCCTTCACGATGCTCGGCTCGTCGACGTTGTCGGGCAGTTGGTTACGCACCCGGCCGAGCGCGTCGCGAATGTCGTTCGAAGCCTGGCCGATATCGGTGGTGTCGGAAAACTGCAGCGTCACCCGGCTGCGGCCAAAGGACGAGGTCGACGAGATGTCGCGAATGCCCTGGACGCGCGACACGGCACCCTCGACCACCGAGGTCACCTCGCGGTCCATCGTCTCAGGTGCTGCACCATCAAGCGTGGTCGTCACCGAAATCACCGGCTGATCGACCTGCGGCAGTTCGCGGATTTCGATACCGTTCCAAGCCGCAAGCCCGGCAACGACGATCAGCGTGTTGACGACGAGCGCAAAGATCGGCCTGCGGATGAAGAGTGCGGTGAAGCCGGTCTTGCCGCGCTCGCGGGCGGACGTTTTGCCTCCTGCGCTCCCGTGGCTTCCGCTTCCATGGCCACTTGCCTGACTGTCGCCCCCGCTCACTTGGTTTCCTCCGCGACCTTCTGGGCCTGGTCCTGCTTGCGCTCGCGGCCGGCGATGCGCACATCGCCGCCATCGCGCAGGCGCTGCACGCCCTCGGTCACGATCTCGTCGCCTTCGTTAAGGGCCGCGTCGACAAGTACCTTGTCCGGATTGCGCTGGATGATCTTCACCGGCACCTTTTCGCTCTTGTCGCCGGCAACGCGCCAGATGTAGGAGCCTTCCGAGCTCCACTGGATCGCCAACGGATCGACCGTCGGATAGGTGTCGCCGTCAAACGCGACGGTGACGGAGAAGGACATGCCCGCCCTCAGCCTATCGTCGGGGTTTTCGAGCCGCGCCCGCACGCGCAGCGTGCGGCTTGCCTGGTCGAGACGGTTGTCGATCGCATGGATCGCGCCGTCGAGCTGGTTTGCCGGCTGGGCGATCGCAAAGGCGGTGACCGGCTGGCCGACGGTGATCTTGTTGGCGAAGCGCTCCGGCACCCAGAAATCGACGAGGATTTCCGAGCGGTCGTCGACGACAGCGATCGGCGCCGTCGTCGTGACGTAGTCGCCAACATTGACGGTGATGATGCCGACGACGCCCTTGGAGGGTGCAACGATGTCGCGGCGTTTCAGGTCGAGCTCGGCGGTCTTCAAGGCCAGTTCCGCTGTCTGCATGGCGATTTCCGCGTCGCGAACCTCGACGGCGGTCACCGCCCGTGCCGTGCTGAGGTTGCGATAGCGCTCGACCTTTTCGCGCGCGCTGTCGCGGTTCAGCCGCGCCTGGTCGGCGGCAATCTTCTGGTCGTCGCTGTCGAGCCTTGCTATCACCTGGCCCTCGGCCACCCTGTCGCCGGAGCGCACGAGAATTTCGGTGAGATTGCCGGTTGCCGTCGGCGTGACGGTGACGGAATGGATCGCTTCGCCGTTGCCGATCGCGTTCAGCCGGTCGTTGACGATGGATGTGCCCGAAGGCCGGACCATGACGAGGATGGCATTGTTGCCGCCCTGGCCGCGGCCATTGCCGCGCTCGCCGCCCTGGCCGCCACCGGAGCCGGGCTTCGACAAGGCATCGATCAACGGGTGAGAAACGCCGATAGCGGCGAGCGTTTCACCTGCGCCGGGCACGAACCGCACCCAGACGGTTGCGCCCACGAGAAGCACAGCGGCGCTTACCGCAAGCTGTTTCCAAACCCGCATTCAAGTCTCCAGATTAAGCATAAAACACGCCCCAGCGCGGCGCGGCCGGCGGTTCGTTCCGATTGCGCGAAGTATCCCTGTTCGCGCGCGCCGGGGCAATGACGGAATGCCATCATTACGCAATTGTAATAAAAGCGAATTTGGTGGCGGCATGATGACGCGCGGAGCAATTGTGCCGCAGCTTTCAGCGTGAACCGCACTTTGCTGCATAAGCCGGCATTTACAGCGGCCTCGGTCGCGCTATCCTGCAACCGCCGGCCGCTTTTTCGAGCGGTTTCGCCGTCTGGTTTTCAATTTTCTGGAAGGGGAGAAGAACGATGTGCGATGCCTGTGTGATGGAAACGGTCAAGGCGCGCATGCTGTCGCGCCGCAACTTCTTCAAGGCGGCAGCGGTTGGAACCGCGGGGCTTGCCGCGGCAAGCGTCGGTGCGGCACCGCCCGCCCTGGCTCAAGGGCACGGGAGCGTCACCGATCTCACCCACGAACTGCACGAGGATTTCCCGACCTTCTTCGGCCAGCAGCAGTTCTTCCGCGAGGAAAAGTTCAACTACGCCAAGGACAAGTTCAACCTGTTCGAGCTCAGGGTGAACGAACACACCGGTACCCATGTTGACGCGCCTCTGCACTTTTCGGCCGATGGTCTCTCGGTTGCCGAACTCCCGGTCGAAAAGCTGGTCGTGCCGCTCGTGATCGTCGATATCCGCGCGAAGGCTGAGGCCGACGCCGATGCACAGGTCACGCCCGATGACATCAAGGCCTGGGTCGCCACCAATGGCGAGATCCCGGAAAACGCCTGCGTCGCCATGCTCTCGGGCTGGGGTGCCCATATGGGCACGGACAAGTTCCGCAATGTCGATGGCAACGGCAAACTGCACTTCCCTGGCTTCCATGTGGAGGCGGCGAAATATCTCATCGAAGAGAGCAAGGCTGCCGGCATCGCCGTCGATACGCTTTCGCTCGATCACGGCCCCTCCCCGGATTTCGCCACACACTATGCCTGGCTGCCGGAGGGCCGCTGGGGACTGGAGGCCGCCGCCAATCTCGACAAGCTGCCGGCCAAAGGCGCAACGCTCATCCTCGGCGCGCCGAAGCACCGCGGCGGCACCGGCGGCCCGGCGCGCGTCTTCGCCCTTGCTTGATCCATCTTCTTCAATCCGGCGGCGCAGGGCCGCCGGCAACACCCTTTAAGGGAAAACCATGAGCACCGTTACCCCGCCGAAGAACCCGGAAACCGACCCGCGCGTGAAAGCCGTGTTCGACGATATCCGCGCGACGCGCAAATCCGATTTCATCAACAATATGTGGCTGTGGCTCGCCTTCGATCCGGACCTGCTGGAGCAGACCTGGCGCGACGTCAAGGCGGTGATGGCGACACCTTCGGCGCTCGATCCGCTGGTCAAGGAGATGCTCTATATCGCCGTTTCCGTGACCAACGGCTGCGGCTACTGCGCCCATTCCCATACGGCGGCGGCGAAGGCGAAAGGCATGAGCGATGCCGAGCATGCGGATCTGCTGCGCGTCATCTCGCTTGCCGCCCGCACCAACCAGCTGGCGACGGCGCTACAGGTGCCGGTTGATACCGTGTTCGACAGGACGGCAGACTAAACGACGGTGCCAAGAATAAGCGGTCTCGAAATCGCCTGTCTTTCCACAGGCTTGGTGCGTCCGGCGCAGAAAACGGAATAAAAGAAGAACATCCTTTCTGGCCTTTCCCCACCGAATCACTACATTGAGCCGCATGATGAGTGGTTTCGACGACATTCCCTTCTTCGACGAGGAGCCGGCGCCGCGCAAGCAGCCACCAGCCTCCGGAGGTGTTCCTGCTGCCGGCGGTATCGCCGCACGCGCCATGGCCGCGCGCGATCGCGCCCAGCCGCGCCCGGATTATCTTTCCGGCCTCAATCCGGAACAGGCGGAAGCCGTCGAGACGTTGGATGGTCCCGTGCTGGTTCTCGCAGGTGCGGGCACCGGCAAGACCAGGGTGCTCACCACCCGCATCGCCCACATCCTTTCCACCAACCGCGCCTTCCCTTCGCAGATCCTGTCGGTGACCTTCACCAACAAGGCGGCGCGCGAGATGAAGGAGCGCATCGGCGTGCTCGTCGGCCATGCGGTCGAAGGCATGCCCTGGCTTGGCACCTTCCACTCGATCGGTGTCAAGCTGCTGCGCCGCCATGCCGAGCTCGTCGGCTTGCGTTCCGACTTCACCATTCTCGACACCGATGACGTGGTGCGGCTGATCAAGCAGCTCATCCAGGCCGAAGGCATCGACGACAAGCGCTGGCCCGCCAAGCAGTTCGCCGGCATGATCGACGGCTGGAAGAACAAGGGGCTTGATCCCGCCCAGATCCCCGAGGGCGATGCCCGCGCCTTTGCCAATGGCAAGGGCCGCGAGCTATACGCCGCCTACCAGAACAGGCTGTTGACGCTGAACGCCTGCGACTTCGGCGACCTGCTGCTGCATCCGATCCGCATCTTCCGCATGCATGCGGATGTGCTGAAGGACTATCACGACAAGTTCCGCTACATCCTCGTCGACGAGTACCAGGACACCAACACCGCGCAGTACATGTGGCTGCGGCTGCTCGCCCAGCGTCCCAAGGGCGTGCCGCAGAACGTCTGCTGCGTCGGCGACGACGACCAGTCGATCTATGGCTGGCGCGGCGCGGAAGTCGACAATATCCTGCGCTTCGAGAAGGATTTCCCGGGCGCCAAGGTGATCAAGCTCGAGCGCAACTACCGCTCGACTGAACATATCCTCGGTGCTGCCGGCCATCTGATCGCCCACAATGAGGGCCGCCTCGGCAAGACGCTCTTTACCGACCGCACCAATCCGGATGACGAGAAGGTGCAGGTGCACGCCGCCTGGGATTCCGAAGAGGAAGCCCGCGCCGTCGGCGAGGAGATCGAGCAGCTCCAGCGCCAGAAGCACAATCTGAACGACATGGCGATCCTGGTGCGCGCCTCGTTCCAGATGCGCGAGTTCGAAGACCGCTTCGTCACGCTCGGCCTCAACTACCGCGTCATCGGCGGCCCGCGCTTTTACGAGCGCCTCGAAATCCGCGATGCCATGGCCTATTTCCGCCTCGTCTGCCAGCCGGCCGATGATCTCGCCTTCGAGCGCATCGTCAACACGCCGAAACGCGGGCTTGGCGACACCACCGTGCGCACGCTGCACGACTATGCCCGCGCCCGCGACATTCCGATGCTGGCGGCCGCCTCCGAGATCATCGAGACCGACGAGCTGAAGCCGAAGGCGCGCAAGGCCCTCTTCGACGTCGTCACCGATTTCCGCCGCTGGCAGACGCTGCTTGAAACCACCGTTCACACCGAACTTGCCGAACAGATCCTTGAGGAAAGCGGCTACACCGACATGTGGAAGGCCGACAAGTCGGCCGAAGCCCCCGGGCGGCTCGAAAACCTGAAGGAACTCATCCGCTCGATGGAAGCCTTCGAGAGCCTGCGCGGCTTCCTCGAACACGTTGCCCTCGTCATGGATGCCGAGCAGAACGAGAATCTCGACGCCGTCTCGATCATGACGCTGCACTCGGCCAAGGGCCTGGAGTTCGATACCGTCTTCCTGCCCGGCTGGGAGGAAGGCCTCTTCCCGCACCAGCGCGCGCTCGACGAGGGCGGCCGCTCCGGCCTTGAGGAAGAACGCCGCCTTGCCTATGTCGGCATCACGCGGGCCAAGCACCGCTGCCACATCTGGTTCGTCTCCAACCGCCGCATCCACGGCCTCTGGCAGTCGACCATGCCGTCGCGCTTCCTGGAGGAGCTGCCGCTCGCCCATGTGGACGTCGCCGAAAACGAGCAGTCCTATGGCGGTTACGGTCGCGGCGGCTACGGCCAGTCGCGCTTCGACAAGGCCGATCCGTTCCAGAACACGTATTCGACCCCCGGCTGGAAGCGCGCCCAGCAGCACCGTTCCGACGCCACCCGCGACAACTGGGGCACCCGCTCCGGCCACGCGGTCGAGCGCATCGGCTACGGCGAAAGCGGCCCGCGCGGCCGCACCATCGACGGCGAGCTGGTGGCAAAATCGACGGCCACCGAACCTTCACGCTTCTCGATCGGCGACCGCGTCTTCCACATGAAGTTCGGCAACGGCAACATCGCCGCCATCGAAGGCAACAAGCTCACCATCGACTTCGACCGCGCCGGCCAGAAGCGGGTGCTGGACGGGTTTGTCGAGAAGGTGTGAGTAGACCTGGCCGCTCTTTCCGTTCCTTTGAAGAAGAACGCCAGGGGCAGTTAATCCTCCGATTGTGAGGAATGCACTCGGCCTGACGGAACGAAACGATGTCCATGCACGCCTCTCCCCCTCGCGGCATCCAGAGCGTCAAGCAGTGGGCGCGTCAGTTAAAGCGAGACGTAGTGGCGCTTTGGTTCGCTGCCCGGGACCCTCGCACCCCGCTGTCGGCAAAGCTTGTCGCGGGGGCGGTGGCCGCCTATGCCCTTTCGCCGATCGACCTCATCCCCGATTTCGTCCCGGTGCTAGGGTATCTCGACGATCTGCTCATCGTCCCGCTTGGTATTCTGCTGGCGATACGGCTTGTGCCTTCGCCGCTCATGCAGGAATTCCGCGCGCGGGCTGCAGCCGCTGAAAATCGCCCGACGAGCCGAGGCGGCCTCATCACGATCATATGCATCTGGCTTTTGACGGCCGCCCTGACGGGCTGGCTGGTGTGGGATTTACTCTCTGCCTAACCCACTGGCTCGCTGCGGAACGAGGTCCACCAGGATTGCAGCCAGGTATGGCGCCAGACTTTGACGGCGGAGATTAGCAAAAATCACCGCGAGCAACGGCAATCGGAACTCGGTACCGCTCAAACCGATGCGGCGCTGTGTAGCAAATGCCACCAAAGAACAGCGATGTGGCATTGGCGGCGTTGCGCCAAAAGCAGACATCTGGTCCGCGGAGAGCGGTGACCGATATGGGGCCGGAAGCTGACTGTCGCTTCGGGCTGCGAATCTTCCTAAGCGGACATTCAGGTTGACGTTCGTATCGTCGCGATGTGACCCTTTCAAGACGTTTGCCTGCGACGACATGAAGGTCACGAACTGGCCCAACTGCGACATGGTTGGATGCGTAGGTCGACCCTGAGTAGCCATATGGCCAGCTGGCGAATTACCGGAGAACCCGAGCCTGTGGTACATTGTGAGCGACTGTGACGCTGGTCGCGCCCGCCATGCGGCGTGACCACCACCCCAGGGTATGACAGTCAATCGGACTTCGCCATGGACCGCAAGCTTGCTGCCATTCTCGCCGCGGACGTCGTGGGTTACTCGGCCCTCATGGAGGCGGACGAGGCGGGGACCTTCGACCGGCTGAGGGCGGGGCGCAAGGAACTGTTCGAGCCCGAGATAGCCCGTTACCGCGGACGAGTGTTCAAGCTGATGGGCGATGGGATGCTGGCCGAGTTCGGTTCGGTGATCAATGCAGTCGAATGCGCGGTCGCCTTGCAGCGCGGGCTTGCCGAGCGCAACGCCAGCATCTCCGAAGACAAGCGGTTCGAGGTTCGCATCGGGATCAACCTCGGAGAAGTGATCGTCGAAGGAGACGATCGCTACGGCGAAGGCGTCAACGTGGCAGCCCGTCTGCAGCAACTCGCCGAGCCTGGTGGCATCTGTGTCTCGGAGAAGGTAACGAGGGAAGTCGAGAAGAAGCTTGCGTTCGGCTTCGAACCCATGGGCGAGCAACGAGTCAAGAATATCGCGGAGCCGATATCCTGCTTCCGCGTAACCCTGCAGATTCCGGAATCGGCTCAATCTGATCAAACGTCGCAGAAACCACCCAAATTGCCCGACAAGCCGTCGATTGCCGTCCTGCCATTCCAGAACATGAGCGGCGATCCGGAGCAGGAGTATTTCTCGGACGGACTCACCGAGGACATCATTACCGAATTGAGCCGGTTCAAGAGCCTGTTCGTCGCCGCACGCAACTCGGCGTTCCAGTACAAGGGAAAGTCGCCGAACATCCGGTCGGTGGGCCGTGAACTCGGCGTGCGCTATGTGGTCGAGGGCAGCGTGCGCAAGTCCGGCAACCGGGTGCGGATCACGGCGCAACTCATCGACACCGCGACCGGCGGTCATCTCTGGGCGGAACACTACGATCGCGATCTAGCCGACTTCTTCGCCGTGCAGGACGAGGTCGTTCATACCATTGCAGGCGTTGTACCGGGGCAAATCAACCGTGTCGCCGTCGAGGAGATCAAGAGCAAGCATCCGGCAAACCTGACCGCCTACGACCGGGTGCTGCGGGGGCGTTGGGCATTCAATCACTGGAGCGAAGGTCTGGCCAAGGCCCGCGACTGGTTTGAAGGGGCAATCGCTGCCGATCCCGAATCCGGGCTGGCCCATGCCTGTCTCGCCAATACGTATTCACTCGGCGTTTTCGTTCTCGGGCTTTCACCGGACGACGCACTCGCCCGCGCTCGCGAGCACGCCGAGCGCGCCACCGTGCTCGATCCGGCCAACGCCCAGGTCAACGCCTATGCCGCGTGCACTTACACGCTGTGCGGCGACAGCGGGCGTGCGGTATCCCATGCCAAGCACGCAGTGGCCCTCAACCCGAACGATTCGAGATCGCTGAATGCCCTGGGACAGGCATTGGCCTACGCGGGCGACAAAGAGGGAGCCCTGGAGTGGTTTGCCCGGTCGGAAAAGCTCGATCCCTATTTGCCCGACGACGATCGGCTCGATTTCATCTGCGATTGCCACTACATGCTTGGCAACTATGACAAGGTGGTTGAAATCCATCGAAACTACCAGGCGGTTCCGGCAGGACTGTTCCTGATTCTCGCCGCGGCCCATGCCCAGCTGGGGCAGATGGAGGCCGCAAAGGATGCCCTTTCCAAGTATGAGCGCGATCGTCCCCGCGAGCATGACGCGGCAACCATGGCCAGGTACCAGGCTCGCATGTGCGCCAAGCCCGAGGATCGCGACCGCTGGTTGGAAGGCTATCGCAAGATCGGCCTCGACGTATGAGCGCCTTCCGCCGCCTCGCCGCCGTGGTAGGGTACTCGCACCTCAGGCCGACACGGGGGCGCGAAGCCGTCAGCCAGTAGCCGGACCATCTATGCCCGTTATGGGCCAAAAGTTGCCATTGGTGGCATTGGCCACATAATTCCGAACCGCTGCGACCACCGAGCACACCAATAATCACTCCTCCGCCGAATGCGGCCGGCGCGTTACGTGTAGCTCAGTTTGTCGGCGGAGGTTTCCGACGAGCTTCGCGAACTGGCCACAGGGATCACAGCTCTAGGCCTAAAGTCGATAGGCTCCCCTGCCAATACACCAAGCCCCCCGACCTCCCCGCCACCTTGTTGCAAAGCGCCATCGCTCCTTCTCGTTGGCATCGTCCGTCTGCCAGTTGACGCGCGGCGAACCAGCGGCTCCGCAGCCTCATAGACGCCCGCGATCTCGCCCATCCGCATCCCTCCTCACGTGCACTCCCCAGTGACCGCGCAACCATCGATCTCATGGCGCCGAACGGCGAAGTGCACTAATAATTGCAGGCACAATTCTCGCGTTTGAACGAAACCTTGTAGCGATCTCCCTCGACGCGAAGTGGTTGGAGACATGTCCTGGACGAGCGCTGTTCGCGGCCTGCTGGAAGTAGGCGCTTCAAATGCTGCCGAGGGTGACCGCGAAGGCATTCTCGTCGCGAATGTCGCGGCGTGCGTGATCGTCGTTACCACCACCAGTTTTGCCCTCATCTACGCGCTCCACGGCGAGCCTAGTCTGGTCCCGCTCGTTTACGCCAATCTCGCCCTGGCGGCAGCGGCAGCACTGACGCCCCTCTTTCATCGGTTCGGGCGCGTCGCGTCAGCACTCTGGGAATTCGGGATCTGCGTCGCGATTCTCGTGTGGATCGCCTCCTATGTCGGCAGAGACTCGGGCGTCCTGTTGACCTTGCTCGGCGTGACGCCGGTCGCCTTTGCAATCCTTGGATTTGAGAATATCGCCCTGGTGGCGGTCTTGAGCGCCACCGCCACGATCACGGTCATCGCGGCTTCCATCGCGTTCCCGGAAGCGCGGTCAGGTGTCTATGACGCGAGCGGCTTCCTGCAGCTCATCTATTCCTCTTCGATCGTCACCCTCACCCTGATGTGCTTCGCCACGATCTACTATGCCTTCCACCTGGCGAGAGAAGCACAGGGGCGGCTGGCCCGCCTCATGGCATCGATCATGCCGGACGAGATCGTGGCGCGCCTGCTCAGAAACGAGCGGGAAACGGTCATCGACGAATTCGAGCACGCGACCGTGGTCCTGACGGACATCGTCCAGTTCGTGAGCCTGTCAAACAGCCTGGGACCGGAAAGGACGGTAAACCTGCTCAACGAACTGTTCAGCGAGTTCGATCGTCTGGCGGCGGCGGCCGGTGTTGAGAAGATCAAGACCATCGGCGATGCCTATCTTGCCGTGGCTGGCGTGCCCGTCCAACACCCTGCCCCCGAAAAGGCGGCCGCTTCGTTCGGCTTCGGCGCCATCGCCGCGGCGGGCGAGATCGGCCAACGCTACGGTGTCATCCTGAGGCTTCGCGTCGGCATGGCATCGGGATCGGTAACCGCCGGCGTGCTCGGGCGAACGAAATACGCCTATGACGTCTGGGGTGCGCCGGTGAACCTTGCCGCGCGCCTGGAAGCGATCGGCAGGCCCGGCTGCATTACAACGACCACGGAGATCAGGCGCCGCCTGAACGAGGACTTCCAGTTCGAATGCTCGGGTCGTGAAGACATCAAGGGCTTCGGCTCGACCGAAATCTGGAACATGCAGTTGCCGCCCCCCGGTGTTGCCGAAATCGGCACGCTGGCGCAGGCGGATATGTGAGGTGCCGCATCGCTCTGCTGCACCGTCGCACGGCCCTAATGCATGTCGCGCAAAAGTGCGCGGCTCAGACCATCTTGCGATAGACGAGAAATCCCGACTTCTCAGCCACCTTGTCGTAGAGCGCCATCGCTGTCTCGTTGGTCTCGTGCGTCTGCCAATAGACCCGCGGCGATCCGGCTGCCCGCGCCGCCTCGTAGACGCCCTCGATCAGCGCCCGCCCGACACCCTTGCCGCGGGCTTTCGTGTTGGTGAAGAGGTCCTGCAGATAACAATTCGGCTGGATCGCCGTCGTGCTGCGGTGAAAGAGATAATGGGTGAGCCCGATCAGCCGCCCCTCACTCTCGGCCACCAGCGCATGAACAGGCTCGTAGGCGTCGAAGAAGCGCGACCAGGTCATGGCGGTGATTTGGGGATCGAGCGCGGTTTCGCCGGAGCGGCCGTAAAAGGCGTTGTAGCCATCCCAGAGCGGGAGCCATTGATCATAGTCGGCCTTGGCAAGCGGGCGGATGCGAAGATTGTCGGTCATTACTGGTCCTGTGGTCGATTGGATGGAGGGGCGTGGCTGGTTGGAGGGGGACTGGCGCCCTAACGCTTGGTCATCGCTGCTGTAATTGCCTGAACATCGGTCATGATCGCGTCGCCCATGAAGACGATGTTTTCCATCGAGCGCTCGCCGGCCTCGTGATGCCCTGCCCCGCAGGCGTCGCGAACGACGATGGGCACGAGGCCGAGATCGGTGGCGTGGCGCACGGTCGGGTCGATGCCGATCTCGGTGGCAATGCCGCAGATGGCAAAGGAGGTGAGCCCGAGGTCGCGCAGGATCATGGCAAGCGGTGTGCCCTCGAAGGCGGAGAACGTGATCTTGTCGAGGATGGCCTCGTCCTCGCGAGGCTGAAGCTCCGGCACCAACTCGAAGCCCGGCGTGCCGCGCAGGAACCAGGGGTGCACCGCATCCGGATCATCGGTCCGCTGCCACGCCATCGCCTGGCGCATCTGGAAGGCGCCCATCAGCGGCTTGGGCATCGAGAGATGCCTGAGGAAAATCACCGGGAACCCACCGGCCCGCGCTGCGTGAAGCACCTTCAGCACCTCGCCGGTGATCTCGGCGCCATTCTTCATCTGCCTGGTGATGCCCACCTGCATGTCGTAGACGACGAGCGCCATGCGCTCCGGACGGCAGAAATCCTCGAGCGTCTTTCCAATTTCCAATTTCGCGGCCATAGCCTCTCCTCGGGGTCGCCTCCTCCGGCGCCCACCCCACCAACATCTCGCGCCGGGAATGTGGCGCGCGAGGCCCGCCGTTGCAATATGGTCGAGCGCGCTTCATGCAACTATTCGGACAGGTCCCGGCGATCAAGGCAACCGACGCGCCAACGTCGATGCCTTCAACGCTCGTCCCCCGGCCGTGCCTTCTTCATCAAGGCGATCACCTCCTCATCGCTCGTCTGCTCGAAGTCGCGGTAATGCAGGCCGACGGCGCGGAAGGCAAAGGGGGTGGCGAGGCAGATGATGCGGTCGACGGAACTGTGCAGCTCGGTGATTTCGCTTTTCGGCGCTACCGGAACGGCAAGAATGAGGCGTCGTGGGCCTGCCCGGCGCAACGCCCTGATCGCCGCGCGCACGGTCCCGCCGGTGGCAATGCCGTCGTCGACGAGGATCACGTCGCGATCCCTGGGCGAGATCGGTTCGCGATCGCCGAAATAGAGCGCGCGGCGACGCAGGATTTCGGCGTGCTGGCGTGTGGTCTCCGCCTCCAGATAGCCCTTTGCCGGACGCACAAGCCGGATCGCCTCGCGGTTGAGAACCAGTTCGGGCTCCTCGCCGTCGACCAGTGCGCCGAGCCCGAACTCCGCGTGCCCCGGCGCGCCGATCTTGCGCACGATCAGGATGTCGAGCGGCGCGCCGATGCGCACCGCAATCTCATAGGCAACCGGCACGCCGCCGCGCGGCAATGCCACCACCAGCGGATCGACAAGCGTCTCGTCCTCGATCACTTCTGCGAGCTGCCGTCCGGCATCCGCCCTGTCTTCGAAGAGCCATGTTCCCGTAAACACTTCATCTCTCCCAGGTTCCACCGTCAACCGCGACCCCGCTCCGTAGACGAGAAGGAATTTGGCCCGCAGACGCTGGATGCGGAAAGCCCGGTCGGGTTCCTTCGCCGTCCGGTGCTTCCCGTCAGGGTGTCCAGGTCGTCTCGCGCGGCCCTCGCATCAGCCAAAGGACAGCTATCGATCTGTCATCCGGACGTGCCTGAAGGCGTGTGCAATCCGTCATCTGCCGGTTGCCGGGGTACCGCTGTGAACAACCGTACCAATCCTGACCAATCGGTAAAATTGCAGCGGATTTCGCCGGGTTTCGTTAAGGCGCCCTCGCTACCAATTGGCGCTTGCATATCTGGCTGAGACGCAAGCCGCCTTTGTTGATTTTAGCACGACAGGCCGTTTCGAAATGAGCTTTCTCCCTGCCATATCGATCATCGCCCTCCTGGCGATGCTCCCGGTCCTGATTTCGCTGCGCGCCTCGATGGTCGAGGGCGGCACGGAGTTCGCCGCCGCCTGTGCGGTGGCCAGTGCCGCGACCCTGTTCATGATGCTCTCCGAGTTTCCGGCGCTGCAGCCATTGTCCATCATCGGCTTCGTTTTCCTGGCCGGCGCGTGCCTGCTGGTGCTTTGCGGCTTTCACCACGCGCTCGGCGTTCAAAGGCGCACCTCGACGTCGCTTGTCGCGGCCGCCTCGATGGCGTTCGTCGCGCTGTTGATCGCCGCATTCGGCGCACAAAATGCCACCTTGCACGCGCTCTCCGTCATCGGCATCACCACCGCCTTCGTGCTGATCATCGCCGTCTGTTCGCAGCACCGGCGCCAGGCGCCCGGGCCGGTGGAGCGGCTCTGCGTCATCGCCTGTGCGGCAACCGGCTGTTCGACGCTGCTAGCGGTCACCGTGTTTTCGCCCGCCGTCCACGCAACCGCACCGGTCCCACCGACACCCGTCAGCTGGGATTTCGCCTGTGCCGTGATGCGCTACTTCTACCTGCCAGCGCTGTTCCTGGGCGTGATCCTGATGATCCAGAACCGGGTGATCACCGACCTCAAGACGGCGATCGCCCGCGATGAGCTGACCGGCGTTCTGTCGCGGCGCGCCCTGCTCGATCTCGGTCAGCGCGCCCTTGCCACCAGCCTCGCGCGGCAACAGCCGGTATCCTTTCTGCTGCTCGATCTCGACTACTTCAAGCAGATCAACGATCGCTATGGCCACGCGGTCGGCGATGCCGCCCTCGGCCACTTCGCCGGCACCGTTGCCGCCTGTCTCACCGGCCGCGGTACGCTCGGGCGCATCGGCGGCGAAGAGTTCGGCATCGTCCTGCCCAATTGCACGGAGGACGCCGCCTTTGCGCTTGCCGAGGAGATCGGCCGCGTCGTGCGCGACACGCCGATCGGCCGTTTCGACCGGCCGATCCGGCTGACAGTGAGCATCGGCCTTGCCGAAGCCGTGCCGGGCGACACGATCAGCGACATCATGATCCGCGCCGACATGGCGCTCTATGATGCCAAGGCCGACGGACGCGACCGCTGCACCATTGCCGGTCGCTTCCAGCCGGACGCAAGCGCCCGGGCGCTCACCGGCGCAGCCGCGCAGCTGCGCGCTGCCGATAGCCGAAGCTTCGAGCCGCAGCTGCTGCGCGATACCGGGTGACCCCCCGGCTTGTAATGCCGCTTCCCGAACCTATGTGAGCTTGGCCCAGTACCTGCCTCCGTGGACCGCAGCCGGTCCACGGAGGCAGGTAGCCATTCTAAACGCTTCGGCGACCTCTCACGCGTCACCGTGACGCCCGTCGCTGCAGGAGGACATCATGTTGCGTGCCGTTCGTGCTCTCTTTGTTGCCAGTCTCGCCGGCTTTGCGGCGACCGCCTTGCCAGCCCGCGCCGAAACGGTCGGTGAGGTCGGCGTCGACTGGCTCGGAAACGATATCATGATCGATGCCGTCACCGACCCGAAGATCAAGGGCGTCACCTGCCACGTCACCTATTTCGACCGCAGCGTCATCGACAGGCTGAAGAACGGCAACTGGTTCGAGGACCCGTCGAACAACTCGATCGCCTGCCGGCAGACAGGCCCGATCGAAATCGGCGATATCGAGCTGTCGAAGGAAGGCGAGGAAGTGTTTCGCTCAGGGCTGTCGCTTGTCTGGAAGAACCTGCTGGTCACACGGATTTACGATCGCAAGAACGATACGCTGATCTATCTCGCGCATTCGCGTGAACTGACCGACGGATCGGCGAAGATGTCGATCACCACCATTCCGCTCTACGGCCAGACGGTGACCTGGCAGAATGGAAAGCCGCAGTAGGCACCGCCCTGCCGATTGCGTCAGCCTGCAAGGATGTCCGTCGCAAAGGTGCGAAGCGCCCGCCTCTTCACGGACGCTTCCGAAACTCATCAGAGCGGAACAGGGCGAAGTCTCTGGGAGCACCCTATCCCGCTTCAACGTGCTTAGAGCGCCGTGCGTTCGCATGAACGCACAAAGGACGCTCTAGTACTTTGATTCTAGGCCATCTTTCCGCCTCCAGTGACTCCACTTGAGAGCGGGATGCTCTAGTAGGAGTTCGGCGGTACGATGCCCTGATAGTAATCGCCATCACCGCCCTGATAGCCGCCGAAAGGCTGACGTTCGCGATAGACGGGGGTCGGCGTAGCGGTTCTGCTGATGCTGCCCGTCGACATCGTATCAACCGGCGCGGCATACCGGTTCGTCATCGGCATGGCCTTGCGCGTGTTCTGCGTTCCGGGAGGATTGTTGGCGTCGATGCCCTGATAGTAGCTGTCGGCCAGAGCCGGACCGGCCATCAACATCGTTACGGAGAGCGCGGCTACGAGTTTCCTTACAGAGATTGTCATGAGTTCAACTCCTGTTGTCGGGACTGAGCACCCGGCCTCCGTTCGGGCACTCAGCAACAACGGTAAATTAGTACAAGTATTCTGGCGCGCCACATGACGTTTTGTCACAATGGCATCGCCCAAGCGTGAAGATCATTGCCGAAGTTTAACTTGACCGGCGCGATCCACTACCTGCCGAAACGCAAAACACCCCGGCGGAGAACCCACCGGGGTGCCTGTCAATTCTGTCTGTGGTCGAGCTCAGGCGGCCTGGGCCAGTTCGTCGGCAATGACCGTGTCGAGATTGAGGAAGCAGACCATCGTCTTTTCGAGCGCGACGATGCCGCGGCAGAAGGCACGCTGCGCTTCCGGAATGATCTCCGGCGCCGGCTGCAGTGCTTCGCTCTTGATCGTCATCATGTCCGAGACCTGCTCGACGAGCAGGCCGACGAGCTTGCCGGCGATGTCGGTGACGATGATCGCCGAGCGTTCCGACGGCTCTGTCATCTTCATGCCGAGGCGTGCTGCCATGTCGATGACCGGGATCACCGCGCCGCGAAGGTTGATGAGGCCGAGCACATAAGGCGGCGTATGCGGCATCGGCGTTACCGGCGCCCAACCGCGGATTTCGCGGATCGCCATGATATCGATGCAGAATTCCTGATCACCGAGATGAAACGACACGATTTCGAGATAGGCACCGGACTGCTTGATTGCGTTGGTCATGATCAGAATTCTTCCCAGTTCTCACCGGAAGCCGTCGTCGACGGCACAGAGCCCGGTTTGTTGCCGAATGCGCCCGCCAGCTTGCCCATCAGGGCCTTTGCGGGAGATGGAGTTGGAAACGAAGCCATTTTGGCGCTGCCGATCTTGCGCAGAGGGACCGCTTCGCTGGTACCCTTGGCGACCGGCCGTTGAACGGCGGAAGCCGACGGTGTTTTCGCCTGCACCGGCGTAACTGCCGCCCTTGACGGTTGCGCCACCGGCGCCGGCGCCAAGGTGGGCATTGCGCGCTGCATCGTGTGGCCCTCGCGGAACTGGCCGACGAGGCCCGTCAGGCGCTCGGCGTCCTGCGCCAGCGTGTGGCTCGACGCGTTGGTCTGCTCGACCATGGCGGCGTTCTGCTGCGTCATCTGGTCCAGCTGGCCGACAGCCGTGCTGATCTCGTTGAGGCCGGTCGACTGTTCGCGCGCGGCCATCACGATCGACGTCATGTGTTCGTTGATGCGCGCCACGTCGGCGCCGATCCGGCCGAGGGCCTCGCCCGTCGCCTGGACGAGCTTGACGCCACTGCCGACCTCGTTGCCGGAGCGGCTGACCAGCGCCTTGATATCCTTGGCGGCACCGGCGGCACGCTGCGCCAGTTCGCGCACTTCCTGTGCCACGACCGCAAAGCCCTTGCCCGCTTCACCGGCACGCGCCGCCTCGACGCCGGCATTCAGCGCCAGAAGGTTGGTCTGGAAGGCAATCTCGTCGATGACATTGATGATCTTGCCGATCTCGTTCGAGGCACCTTCGATCCGCGCCATGGCAGCGATCGCCTCGCCGACGATGCGGCCGGACTCTTCCGCATTGGTCCGTGTCTCGTCGACCATGCGGCTTGCCTCTTCGGCGCGCTGGGTCGCGGTGCGGACCGTGACGGTGATTTCGTCGAGTGCTGCCGACGTCTGCTCCAGCGATGCGGCCTGCCGCTCGGTGCGGCGCGCCAGGTCGTCGGCGGCCGAGCGCATCTGGCGGCCGTTCGATTCGATCGAAAGTGCGTTCTCCTTGACGCTCGAAAGCACCACGCGCAGCCGCTCGACCGTCTGGTTGAAGTTCTGGCGAAGCTGATCGAGGTTGCCGTCGAAGGGCCGGTCGATCGCGACGGCAAGATCGCCGTCGGCAAGCTGCGTCAGCGCACGACCGAGATTGTCGATCGCCGCCTGGATGCGGCGCACCGCCTCCTCGCGCTCGCTCTGCTGCTCTTCGCGCTCCTTCTCGATTTCGCGACGGCTGAGTGCGGCACTCTGTTCCAGCGACTGCTTCTCGATGGCCGAAAGACGGAAGAGATCGACCGAGCGCGCCATCGCGCCGATTTCGTCGCCGCGGTCGAGTGCCTCGACCTTGGTCGAAAGATCGCCGTTCTGGATGCGCTGCATGCCGTTGCGCAGGCCGAGGATGCCGGCGCGCAGGGTGCTGCCGTGGAACCAGAGCAGGTAAAGCAGCGTCGCCATTGCCAGCAACCCGGCCGCCACCTGAAGCTGGAACGCCTTGTCGGACACGGTGCGCGCCTCGGCAACGCGCGTCTGCACCAAATCGGTCGCCGCTTCGGAAAGTCCGGTCAGGGCCGTGGCGACCCGTTCGCCGGCACCGTCGATCGCATCGTCGATCTTGCCGAAGTCGTCGGCCGAAGCCTTGCCTTCGATAAGCGTCTTCAGGTCGGCACCGATCGCCTTGCGCAGTTCTGCGACATCGGCGTCGAAGGTCGAAAGCACTTCGCTGCGCCCGAGCAGCGTGGCGAGCGCCTTGATATCGGTCGATTTCGTCTCGAGCAATTTCAGGATCTGGGCGATGCTGGCGGCGCGTGCCGGCTGGATCGCGCCCTCTTCCCTGTCGATGATGCTGTCCATCGCGTTGAGCACGAGATTGGTCGTCGCCAGACGGACCTCATCGACGGTCGTCAGCCCGTTCTGCGCCGCGATCGCGCCCTGCAAGGCGCTGTTGGCCTGGCTGCCCTGGTACCAGCCCACCCCAAGCACTGAGCCAAAGCCGACAAAAGCGGCACCGGCAAGGGTCGCCAGCCGCTGGCTCACGGAAAGATTGCGTTTCAGGGAAGGAGATGTGGCAGTCATAGGGAGTCCATGGTCACGGATCCGCGTGAAGCGGAGTCCTCCTACGATCGATACGGAAAACCGGGGCCGACAGAGCCGGCTGACCTCATGTCATATCGGAGCGCGAACACTCCTCCCGCGTAGAAAAACAGTGTCAAACAGACCTTAAACATTCGCTAAGGCGGCCGCCCAATCCCCAGCGGAAGCAGTTATTTCAATATTTGCGCATATGCGCTGCAAGCTCCGGTTTCCCGGCATTTGCGGCCACAATCGACGGGAAGCACAGGCGCGGTTTTCCACCGTTTCCAGTACCGACCAAACACACCGGCGACCGCACCTGGTAAATCGCCCGGCTTCCCCTTGCCGCGCGAGATGTTATGATCGTCCGCATGAACACGAAGACCCAGCGTTCGATCCGCCTTCCCCTTGCCGCAACCCTTGCGGCTGCGATCGCGGTTGTGCTCCTGCTCGCCTTCCGCGGCTGGATGGAAAATGGCGCCGAAATGTTCCTGGCGCTTGCCCAGTCCGGCCTTTCCTGGTGCTTCTAGCGCGATCGAGCGCCTTTGAGGCGCGCGCGCCCTCCGCGTAAGCTTCGCCCCTCACCCTAAGCCTCTCCCCTCTTGCGGGGAGAAGGAGGCCGTCAGGCCGGACGAGTGCCGCCGACGAGCGCCACCACAACCTGCGGCAATTGTCCCATTTGCGCGGCCCCTGTGAAGGCGGTATCAAGGGCCGATCAACCGGACATGGCCGTCCTCGGCCCCAACAAAATCGGTAGCACGCATGAAAACCATCCGCATCGTCCTCTGGGCCGCCGTCGTCGTCATGGCGGGCATCCTCGGCTGGCTGACCTACGAAATGACCCAGTCGAAGCAGCAGGCCGCCGCCGGCCCCTTCGGCGTGCCCTTCACGCTGGTCGCCCAGGACGGCAAGGAAATCACCGAGAAGGCCTTCACCGGCAAGCCGACGGCGCTCTTCTTCGGTTTCACCCATTGCCCGGAAGTCTGCCCGACGACGCTGTTCGAGTTGAACGGCTGGCTGGAAAAGGTCGATCCCGAGGGCAACAAGCTGCAGGCCTATTTCATCACCGTCGATCCCGAGCGTGACACGCCCGAAATCCTTGGCCAGTACGTCTCCAACGTCTCCAAGCGCATCACCGGCATTTCCGGCCCCGCCGACAAGGTGATGGAGATGGTCAAGGGCTTCCGCGTCTACGCCAAGAAGGTGCCGGTCGACGCAGCCCAGCCGAATGGCGACTACACCATGGACCACACGGCCTCCGTTTTCCTGCTCGATGCCAACGGCCATTTCTCCGGCACAATCGCCTATGAGGAAAACCCGGAAACCGCGGTCAAGAAGCTGGAAAACCTGACCAAGGGCTGAACCCCGTCGATCGCGATGTGACGTTGCAAGCGCCGGCCCTGCCCGGCGCTTTGCCTTTGTGGGGCAATCGTGATAGCGCACAGCGCACGATTGCCGTGCCCGACGCACCGCCATGGCGGCCTGATGCGGGCGGCGGATTTGCCAGCCGAAGGACAGAGCCTTGAGCGAGATCAGACTTTTCGTCACCACCACCGAGAAGCAGGCGGAAGCCGTACTCGACCGCCTGAGCGAGGTCTTCGGCGAAGAGGACTTTGCCATCGGCACGACGGAAGTCGACGAGAAGCGCGACGTCTGGGAAGCCTCGATCTATATGATGATCATCGACGAGGCGGGTGTGAGCGAACGCCTCACCGAGGCGCTTGCCGCAGACTTCGCCCATCTTCCGATCGAGCGCGAAGTGCTGCCGGACATCGACTGGATCGCCAAGTCGCTGGAAGGCCTGGCGCCAGTGCGCGCCGGCCGCTTCGTCGTGCACGGCTCGCATGACCGCGACAAGGTGAAGACCGGCGAGATCGCCATCGAAATCGACGCCGGCCAGGCCTTCGGCACCGGCCATCACGGCACGACTGCGGGCTGCCTCGAGGTGCTCGCCTCCGTTGCCCGCACCCGCACCGTGCGTAACGTGCTCGACCTCGGCACCGGCAGCGGCGTGCTGGCGATTGCCGCCTGGAAGCTGATGCACGTGCCGGTGCTTGCCACCGACATCGACCCGATCGCCACCCGCGTCGCCGAAGAAAACGCCCGGGTCAACGGCGTCGTCACCGGCATGACCTTTGCCACCGCGCCGGGCTTCCATTCGACCGCCTTCAGCACCAACGGCCCGTTCGACCTCATCATCGCCAACATCCTCGCGCGGCCCTTGATGAAGATGGCGCCGCAGCTCGTCGCCAACCTCGCTGCCGGCGGCTCGGTCATTCTCTCGGGCATTCTCGCCGAACAGCGCTGGAAGGTGCTCGCCCACTACAACGGCCAGCACCTTCGCCACGTGCGCACCATCTGGCGCAACGGCTGGGTGACGATCCACCTGGAGAAGTGAGGGCGGGTCCGGCGCAGCAGACCCCGCCGTCCGGGACAACCCGACCTGATCTTCCTCACTGAAGAGACAGCCCCCTCGTCCGCCTGCCGGCACCTTCTCCCCGCCCGTGGGGAGAAGCGACGCGTGGCAACGCGCCACCCACAGATCAGGCGCCGCCCCCCGACGTTGCCGTCGGGCAGGTCGTCTCGGCCGCCTGCGGGGAGAGGGTTAGGGTGAGGGGCAATCTTTTGGAATGCAGCTGACGCTAACAGAAACCAAAACAAATCCGGAAAACGAAAGGCCGCCACGTCTATCATGACGGGCGGCCTTTCGAAACAAAGGCGATGCCAAGGGCATCGCCTGCTGGCTGGCTTTTGGCCAACCATGCCCGCGAGCCTGAGGAGGAGGAGTGCTCGAGCGGGCGTCTACTGTTCCGAAGCTGACCACCCTTGAGGGAGGAGGAGAACAGAGTGACCAACTATTCTCGGAACCGCAGCTTTTTGAACCACCGGATGTTCGTCCGTGTTCGTTGAGGCGGCTTATAAACTATTATTCCGATAGAGAAAGGGTTTTCTTGGCATGGGTGCCATGCGCTGAGCGCATATGTATGATAGATGGGCAATTGCCCTCTCATCGCACTGCAACCAGAAGCGTCACTGCGTATGGGATCGCAGGATATCGCCTCTTTCCCGGCAAGGGCGATTTCCGCTAACATGGGCCCATGTCTTTCCCGCGGTCTACCGCTCACTCTACCGGAATTCCCTCATGTTTCAGTCTTTTGAAGTCACCTCCACGCCGCAGTTCGGCAAGGAGCGCACCGAAGCCCTGCGCGCGTCCTTCGCAGCTCTCGGCATCGACGGCTTTCTCGTACCGCGCGCCGACGAGTTCCAGGGCGAGTACGTGCCCGCTTCGTCCGAGCGCCTGTCCTGGCTGACCGGCTTTACCGGCTCGGCCGGTGTCGCGCTCGTTACCCGCCGTGAGGCCGTGGTGTTCGTCGACGGACGTTACGTCACCCAGTTGAAGGAACAGGTCGACGGCCAAGTCTTCACCGGTGGCGATCTCATTGGCGAGCCGCCGCATCTCTGGCTCGAAAACCATGCGGCCAAAGGCTTCAAGCTCGGCATCGATCCCTGGCTGCACACCGGCGCCGAAGTCCGCAGGCTGGAAAAGGCGCTGGCGGTCATTGGCGGCTCGCTCGTCTTCCTCGACCATAACCCGCTCGACAAGATCTGGGCGAACCGTCCGGCCGCCCCGCTCGGCAAGGTCGCCATCCAGCCGATCGAGCATGCCGGCGAACTCGCAAAGGACAAGATCGCAAGAATCGCATCGGGCCTTTCCAAGGCCGATGCCAGCGCCGTGGTGCTGACCGACCCCTCCTCGGTCGCCTGGACCTTCAACATCCGCGGCAGCGACGTGCCGCACACGCCGCATCCGCTCGCCCGCGCCATCATCCATGCCGACGGCCGCGCCGAGATCTTCCTCGACAAACGCAAGACCGGCATCGAGCAGGAAGCCTATCTCACCCAGATCGCCGAGATCGTCGCGCCCTCGACCTTCGACGATCGCCTGGCAGCACTCGGTGCCGCCGGCGCCGCGGTCATGCTCGATCCGGACCTCGCCTCTTTCGCCATCTCCGAGCTCATCCGTTCAAAGGGCGGAAAGGTGGTCGAAGCGGTCGATCCTGCCCGCCTGCCCCGTGCCCAGAAGAACAAGGCCGAGATCGAAGGCTCGACCCGCGCCCACCTGCAGGATGGCGCCGCCATGGTCGAGTTCCTCGCCTGGCTCGATAGCCAGCAGCCGGGCACCGTCACCGAGATTGCCGCCACCAACCAGCTGGAAGCCGCCCGCGCCACCGTCGGCGAGCGCATGCAGAACCCGCTGAAGGATATCTCTTTCGACACGATTTCCGGCGCCGGCGCGCATGCGGCAATCATGCACTACCGCGTGACGACCGCCACCGACCAGCCGATCGAAGCCGGCACCATGTTCCTGATCGATTCCGGCGCGCAGTACATCAACGGCACCACCGACATCACCCGCACGGTGGCAATTGGAGCCGTACCGGAAGAGCAGAAGCGCTTCTTCACTTTGGTGCTGAAGGGCATGATCGCCATCAGCCTGGCTCGCTTCCCGAAGGGTTCGCGCGGTGTCGATCTCGATCCGCTCGCCCGCATCGCGCTCTGGAAGGCAGGTGCCGACTACGCCCACGGCACCGGCCACGGCGTCGGTTCCTATCTCTCGGTGCATGAGGGCCCGCAGCGCATCGCGCGGCTTTCGACCCAGGAGCTGCTGCCCGGCATGATTCTCTCCAACGAGCCCGGCTACTACCGCCCCGGCGCCTTCGGCATCCGCATCGAGAACCTCGTTGTGGTGCAGGACCCGGCAATGGTCGACGGCGGCGATCTGCCGATGCTCGGCTTCGACACGTTGACCTTCTGCCCGATCGACCGCCGTCTGGTGCTGCCGGCGCTTCTGACCGACGAGGAACTCGGCTGGCTCAACGCCTACCATGCCGAGACGCGCGAAAAGCTGCTGCCGCTTCTCGCGAGCGACGAAACCCGCAACTGGCTGAAGGCCGCAACGGAAGCGCTTTCACGCTGAGTCAGGCAGGACGCTGAAATGAAAACGCCGCGCTCTTGAGGGCGCGGCGTTTTGCATTTCCGGTCTGATGCGTGTGGTTCACATCACCACGTGGCGGATCACCATCACCACCACCCAGCCGATGACAAGCATGCGCAGCGTCGAGAGGTTGAGGCCGAGCGCAACGGCGAAGGCGACGAACATGGCGATTGTCACGTCGAGCCCACCATAGACGAAGGCGGGTGCGACCAGCGTCGTCAGGACCGCCGCCGGAACGGCGTTGAGGGCTGCTTCCAGTCGCGGCGGAATCTGCTTCATCTGGGTGATCAGGATGTAGCCGCCGACGCGCGTCAGGAAGGTCGCAGCTGCCGCCGCGATGATCAGGTAGATGAGGTTGAGGTGTTGCGGATCCATGCTCACGCCTCCTTTTGGACGCCGGTCGGCGCCGGTGCCTGATTGGTCGGCGGCAGGCAGGCGGCAAGCAGGATGCCGGCAAGCGCGCCGATGCTCACATGCCAGGGCGAGCCGACGAAATGCATACCGGCGACGGAGGCGAGTCCCGAGACGGTGACGATCGGCAGGAAGCGGTCACGCTTGCGGAAGCCCATGACCAGCCCCATGAAATAGACTGGCAGAAGCACGTCGAGACCGATCGCCTTGGGATCGCCGATCATCTGCCCGAAGATCGCGCCGACCAGCGTGTTGATGATCCAGGGAATGTAGATGACGAGGCCGAAGCCGAGATACCAGGCAAAGGTGATCGGCAGGCCGCGCTCGCCGCGTTTTTCGGTCTCGGCATATTGCGGATCGACCAGCAGGAAGAAGGCGAGGAATTTTTGCCCGAAGGTGAAGTGCCGGACATATTTGGCGATCGACGCCGAATAGAGCACGTGGCGGAAGTTGACGGCAAAGACCGAGAGCACCACCAGCCAGGGCTGGACATGGTTGCCGAAAAGCTCGATGCCGACCATCTGGCTGGCGCCGGCATAGACGGTCGCGCTCATGAATACCGCGTCGGCAATGGTGAAGCCGTTGTCGACCGCAAGCGCTCCGAAGAGCGCGCCAAAGGGCGACGCCGCGAGCATGATGGGAAAGCCGCCGCGTACGCCTTCCCAGAAATCGTTTTTTGTCATGGAAACCTCCGCCGGCCGAGGCGATGAAGCGCTATGCGGCCGGTGCCGGACTGATAGGCGCTTGCGCCCCCGGCAACAATTCAAATGCGCTGATACATTGATTGAATTTTATGATGCCTTGGCGAACGAGGCTTGAACAAAAGGCGCACCGATCGGGAAAACCGGTGCGCCTTGTCTGTAAATTTCAACGGCCGGCCGGACTGGCGTCCTACTTCTTGACTTGGAACGTGTGCTCGATGCCGGGGAAGGTGCGCGCCTTCACTTCGTTGGCATAGTCCTCGGCCGCCCTGGAGATCGCCGGCGCGAGTTCGGCGAAGTGCTTGACGAAGCGCGGCTTGAAGTCGTTGAAGAGGCCGAGCATGTCGTCGGAGACGAGGATCTGGCCATCGCAGGCCGGCGACGCGCCGATGCCGATCGTCGGCGAGCGGAGTTCCGCGGTGATCTCGCGGGCGACCGGCTCGACCGTGCCCTCGATGACGATGCCGAACGCTCCGGCATCGTCGATCGCCTTGGCGTCGCGGCGGATCTTGGCCACTTCCTTGTCGTTGCGGCCAACCGAGCGGTAGCCGCCGGTCGTATTGACCAGCTGCGGCATCAGGCCGACATGACCCAAAACTGGAATGCCGCGGCTGACGAGGAACTCGACCGTCTCAGCCATCTCCGCGCCGCCTTCGAGCTTCACCGCACTGCAGCCGGTTTCCTTCAGAATGCGCGCGGCACTGCGGAACGCCTGTTCCTTCGATTCCTGATAGGAGCCGAAGGGCATGTCGACGACGACGCAAGCGCGCTCCGCCCCGCGCATGACCGCCTGGCCATGGGCGATCATCATCTCGAGCGTCACGCCGACCGTCGTGTCGAGACCGTAGAGCACCATGCCGACGGAATCGCCGACCAGCAGAAAGTCCACATGCGGATCGAGCAGCCTTGCGATCGGCGTCGTATAGGCGGTGAGGCTGACGATCGGGCGTTCGCCCTTCAGCGCTTCGATATTGGCAGGGCTGAGGCGACGCTTGGCGGTCTGCACGCTCATGTCAGGCAACCTTTGAAAGGAACGCGGATTTCGGGGCGATCACGCGGTTGTCGAGCAGCTTGGTCGTGCCGAAGCGGACGAAGAGCAGGAGCAGAACCGGTCGGTCGCCGATGGTCTCGATCGTTTCCAGAGTCTCGGGATCGCGCACGGCAACGACCTCGGGCTTGGCCAGCGGCTCGCTTGCCAGAAACTCGGTGACGGCCTTTTCAAGCGCCGCCACGTCGCTGATGCCGGATGCGACGAGACGCGCAGCTTCGTCGAGCGCCATCGGCACGATCGCCGCGGCGCGGCGCTCGTCGGCCGAGAGATAGACATTGCGCGACGAGCAGGCCAGGCCATCGGCCTCGCGCACCGTCGGCACGCCGATGACGGTGACCGGCTGGGCAAGGTCTTCCACCATGCGGCGGATGATCTGCAGCTGCTGGAAATCCTTCTCGCCGAAATAGGCGCGCCCCGGCTGGACGATGTTGAAAAGCTTGGTGACGACGGTAGCAACACCGGCGAAATGGCCAGGACGGACCGAGCCTTCGAGCTCGCTGCCAAGCGTCGGCACGTCGACGACCGTTTCCATCGGCCGCGGATACATGTCGGCAACGCCAGGCGCGAAGAGATAGTCGACGTTCCCCGCTTCGAGCATAGCCTGGTCGCGGGCGAGGTCGCGCGGATACTTGGAGAGGTCTTCGTTGGCGCCGAACTGCAGCGGGTTGACGAAGATGCTGGCAACGACGACGTCGTTTTCCTCGCGCGCACGCCGCATCAGCTCCATATGGCCGACATGCAGATAGCCCATGGTCGGCACGAAACCGACCGTCTTGCCCGCCCGCCTGTGTTCGGCAAGCGCTGCGCGTAGCTCGGTTATCGTGGTGAAAGTCTTCATCTCCGGACCCTCCAATCCGCGCCGGCGCCTGCCCTTTGGGGATGCTGGCGCGCTACCCTCGGGGACAGCGACGACCCTGCTCCGAGAAAAGGCATTTGCACAAAATTCGGCTGCAATCCTCTATCTTGTGCAGCGCAAAAAAACAATCGGATTGATGACAGCTTGATGACGCCTGGTCGCGCTTGACTTCGCTCTGCGGCCTGTCACGGTGGTCCGGCGACACGATTGCAACCCACGCTGGAGACCGAGATGAAAACCGCACTGCGCCTGTTTGGCATCGTGGTCGCGGCACTGGCTTTTGCTGGTGCGGCCGAAGCGAAGATCCCGCTCATCAACGCCAGCTGCCCCGGCAAGATCGAGGTCCACGCCGACGAAGGTGGCCCGGTCTATATCAATGGCAAGGAAGCCAAGCTGAAGGTGTTCAACGAGAACTATTACGAGGTGCATGGCGCCGGCGTCACCATATCGCTGAGCATCAATCCGGATGGCTCGCCCAGCGTGTCCTACACCGGCAAGGGCGGCGCCAATGGTGTCTGCACGCTGAAGTAACTGGCAAGGCGCGAGGTACTTCCCTTCTACCAAGCGCCTCTCCCAAAGCCCCCACGATGGCTGCTTGGCGCTAATGGCGCCTCCTTCTCCCCTCATCCTCGCCCTCATGGCGGGGATCCAGCGACCCGACGTCGGTCGGGTCAAAGGACCTCTCAGCCCAAGGACTTGGGCTGACTCCGCAGCTCCAACGGAACTGCTAGAGATTCCCGTGACGAGCACAGGAATGGGGGAGGATGCTACCGGCCCAGATCCCCCTCTTCGCCGAGGAAGGGGGCGCCAGTTCAACAATCCGCAGCCCCTAGTTCTCGGCCTACTTCCCGACCCGCTGCTGCAGGTGCTGCGGATAGCGGGCGCCCTGCACCTCGACGGCGGAAAGCGCGGTCTGGATATCGCCCAGTTCCTCGGCCGTGAGGGTGACACCAGCCGCCCCCAGGTTTTCCTCCAGCCGATGCCGCTTCGTTGTCCCCGGGATCGGCACGATCCAGGGCCTTTGCGCCAGCAGCCAGGCAAGCGCGATCTGCGCCTTGGTCACGCCCTTGGCATCGGCAATCGCGCCCAAAAGATCGACCAGAGCCTGGTTGGCCCGTCGCGCGTCGGCTGAGAACCGCGGCACGATCATGCGGAAATCGCTTTGGTCGAAGGTCGTGTTCTCGTTGATCGCGCCGGTCAGGAACCCCTTGCCGAGCGGGCTGAAGGGCACGAAGCCGATGCCGAGTTCTTCCAGCAGCGGCAGGATCTCGGCTTCCGGCTCCCGCCACCAGAGCGAATACTCGCTCTGCAACGCCGTCACCGGCTGCACCGCATGGGCGCGGCGGATCGAGGAGGCGCCCGCCTCCGACATGCCGAAATGCCCGACCTTGCCCTCGGCGATCAGTTCCTTGACCGTGCCGGCGACATCCTCAATCGGCACGTTGGGATCAACGCGATGCTGGTAGAAGAGATCGATCCGATCGGTTCGCAGCCGCTTCAACGCCGTTTCGGCCACTTCACGGATGCGCTCCGGCCGGCTGTCCATGCCCTGGCTGACATCGCCGTTGACGAAGCCGAACTTGGTGGCGATCACCACCTCACCGCGGATCGGCGCCAGCGCCTCGCCGACCAGATCCTCGTTGCCGGTATAGGCCTCGGCGCTGTCGAAGAAGGTGACGCCCAGTTCATGGGCTGCGCGAATGAGCTTGATCGCCTCAGAGCGCTCCGTCGCCGGACCGTAACCGTAGCTGAGGCCCATGCAGCCAAAGCCGATGGCCGAGACTTCGAGAGTGCTTTTTCCAAGCTTGCGTTTCTGCATTGTGATGCTCCTTGATCAGGCCGCGAGGTCTTGCGAAACCGAGCGGCAATTCTGGCAGGCGAGCGAACGGTCAGTTGCCGGACGCTCTACCCGCCTTGCGGTGTGTGGCCGAACGATCAGCGCGACGACGGCAAGTGCTGCCGCCAGCAGGATCGTGCAGCCGATGAGGACATTATCGACCCGGTGGGCGAGCAAGGCACTGCCAGCAAGTCCATCGGCGCCGCGTGCTGCGACGGCGACCAGCACGCTGAGGCCGAGCGAGTTGCCGAGCTGGTGGGCGACGTTGACGACACCGCCGGCAGCCCCCGCGTCTCCCGGCGCAACACCGGCAATGCCGGCAACTGTCAGCGGGCTCAGCGTGAAGCCCTGGCCGAGCCCGATCAGCATCAAGGGCGGTGCCATGCCGAGGAGAAAGGAGGTCTCGGCCGAGATCTGGCTGATCCACAGCATGCCGATCAGCGCCGAAATCAGACCAAAGCCCAGCAGGCGCTGATTGCCGAAGCGAGGCACGAGCCGCGGCACCGAGATCGCCGCGACGAAGTTGACGAGCGTTGCCGGGATGAAGGCAAGCCCGGAGGCCAGCGGATCGAAGTCAAGAACGCCCTGCAGATACTGGGTGAAGAAGAAAAAGAACCCGATCATCGCCGCCAGGAACAACACCCGCGCCAGATAGGCCCCGACCCGCTCGCGGCTGGCAAAGAGCCTCAGCGGCATGATCGGCTGCCGAGCGCGCCGCTCGTTGACGACGAAGACGGCAAGAAGCAGAAGGCCGAGCGCAAGGGCCGCGAGCGTCAGCGGATCATGCGCCCCCTCCTCCGCCGAGCGCACGATGCCATAGACGAGCGCCGTCATGCCGAGGGTCGAACTCACCGCGCCGGCGAGATCGAATTCGCCGGTGCGCCGCTCCGTCTCGCCGACATACCTGCGCGCCGCGAGCATCAAGGCGATGCCGATCGGCAGGTTGATGAAGAAGCCGACCCGCCAGCTGAGCCAGCCGGCGAGCAGTCCGCCAAGCACCATGCCGAAGCTGGCGCCGATGCCGGCGACCGAGCTGTAATAGGCAACCGCCCGCGTGCGCTCCGGTCCCTCGGCAAAATGCGTCTGGATCAGCGCCAGCGTGGCGGGCGCCAGGATTGCCGAACCGAAGCCCTGCACGGCGCGTGCGCCAAGCATCCACGCCGGCGATGGCGCAAAGCCGATCACCACGGAGGCGGCTGTGAAGATCGCAAGCCCGGCCATGAACAGGCGGCGCCGGCCGAGAATGTCGCCGGCCCGCGCCCCGAGCAAAAGGAAGCCGCCGAAGGCCAGCGTATAGGCGCTGTGCACCCAGGAAAGCCCGGCATCGCTGAACTGCAGCTCGTCGCGGATCTTCGGCAGGCCGGTGATCACGATCGAGATGTCGAGCACGATCATCAGGTAACTGACGATGATGATCGCCAGGATCGCCGTCTTGCGGGTAGATAGGTTCTTAACCGACGTGACGTCCATGGCGGTGCCTATTTCGCCTCCGCGCCATACTGCGCGTCCGTTACCTTCTCCATCCAGTCGACCGCCTTGCCGTCGAGCGATTCCTGAATGGCGATATGGGTCATGGCCGTCGTCGGACCGGCGCCGTGCCAGTGCTTCTCGCCGGGTTCGAACCAGACGACGTCACCCGGCCGGATCTCCTCGATCGGCCCACCCGCCCGCTGCACGCGGCCGAAGCCGGAAACGACGATCAGCACCTGGCCAAGCGGATGCGTGTGCCAGGCGGTGCGGGCGCCGGGCTCGAAAGTGACGGCATTGCCGGCGGCGCGCGCAGGGTCGCGCACCGGAAACAGCGGGTCGATACGCACGGTTCCGCTGAACCAGTCCTGCGGACCTTTGGCCGAGGGTTGCGAGCCGCTTCTTCTGATCTCCATGAATTCTCTCCTTGGCAAGCCGGGGCGCAGACCTGTCAGTTCGCCACCTGTTCTGTTGCTGTGCACAATCTAGCGATGGCCGCCGCCTGCGATTAGATGGTATAAACGGCATGGACCTATGAGAAGGATTCATGAATGCTGCGCGAGAATATCAACGACCTCCTCGCCTTCTCGGCCGTAGCGCGCGAGCGCAGCTTCACGAGGGCCGCCGCCCAGCTCGGCGTCTCACAATCGGCCCTCAGCCACACCATGCGTGCGCTCGAAGCCCGGCTTGGCGTCCGACTGTTGACCCGCACCACCCGCAGCGTCTCTCCGACCGAGGCCGGTGAACGGCTGCTTGCCACTCTCGTTCCGCATTTCGAGCAGCTGGAAACCGAACTGACGGCGCTGAGCGAGATCAGGGACAAGCCGGCAGGCACGGTGCGCATCACCACCGCGGAACACGCGGCCGAGACCGTTCTCTGGCCGAAGCTTGAAAAGCTGCTGCCCGATTACCCTGATATCAAGGTCGAGATCATCATCGACTATGGCCTCACCGACATTGTCGCCGAGCGCTATGACGCCGGCGTTCGGCTGGGCGAACAGGTCGCCAAGGACATGATTGCCGTGCGCATCGGGCCGGACATGCGCATGGCCGTCGTCGGCACGCCGGGATATTTCGCGGAACATCCCAAGCCCGTCGTTCCCCAGGACCTGACGCAGCACCGCTGCATCAACCTGAGACTGCCCACCTATGGCGGCATCTATGCCTGGGAGTTCGAAAAGGAGGGTCGAGAACTGAAAGTCCGTGTCGACGGACAACTTGTGTTCAGTCGCCTGTCGCACCGGCTGACCGCCTGTCTCGCCGGCTTCGGTCTTGCCTTCGTGCCGGAGGAAACGGCGCTCACCCACATCGCCGACGGCCGCCTTATCCGGGTGCTCGAAGACTGGTGCGACCCGTTTCCCGGCTACCACCTCTATTACCCCAGTCGCCGCCAGTCCTCACCCGCCTTTGCAGTGCTGGTCGAGGCGCTGCGCTATCGCGGGTGAGTGCTCGAAGCACTCGATCGGACGGCATCGAGAACCCACTCTCGAAACGCTGCAATCTTCGGCTGCTCGGCATTTGCTTCCGGATAGACGAGATAGTAGGCAAAGGCCTCGATATGCGTCTCGCCGGCCAACTGGATCAGGCGCCCCGCTTCGATCTCCGGCGCCACCATCGCGGCGGGAAGCAAGCCTGCGCCAAGACCTGCAAGCACCGCCTGCTGGAGCAGAGCCGTATCATCGAAGGAAGGTCCGGTCGGCAGCGTCGCCTCGGCCAGGTTGTTTGCCTGCAGCCACAGGCTCCACCCCTTCCTGTCCGCGTCCTGCACCTTGGGCCAGGCCACCAACGCAGCAGGGCTTGCCGGCTGCCCCAGGCGCTCGACCAGCAAAGGCGCGGCGACAGGCACCATTTCCACCGCCAGAACGTGATCGCTGCGAAGCCCGGGGTAGTGACCGTAGCCATGGCGGAAAGCAACGTCGACGCCGGCGCGCGAAAAATCGACGAGCGCATTGCTGGTGACGACCTGCAGATCGATCTGCGGATGCGCATCGCGAAATGACGCCATGCGCGGCACAAGCCAGGCGGAGGCAAAGAACGACGTGGCGCTGACGGTAAGGACGCCGCTGTCCGCCGAACCGACGACACGCTTCGATGCCTCGGAAATCTGACGAAAGGCGTTGCGCACCGGCGGCAGGTAATCCCGCCCCGCATCAGTCAGGAAGATGCCGCGGTTCACCCGGACGAACAGCCGCACACCGAGATGCTGCTCCAGCACCTTCAGCATCTGGCTGACCGCACCCGGCGTGACGCACAGCTCCCCGGCCGCGTCCTTCACCGAAAGATGACGGGCGGCCGCTTCGAACGCCCGCAGCGCATTCAGAGGGGGCAACTTCGCCTCTATCATTTAGATATTCTAACTCGAATTCCACAGAATTTATGGTTTGTTCTTTGTCATTCTAACCGGGATATTCGATCGAAAGCAATCGCATTGCATCGGACAGAACTCACGTTCGACATAAGCAAATCTGATGCGATTGAGACGCGTAAACCCGCTGATGTGAACGGTTCATCCAGGAGAACGACAGACATGAAGAGCGACGCCGCCAGCCTTGCCTATCTCGGCCTGACAGAGGTTGGAGCCTTGATCAGAGAGCGGTCCGTTACCGCGAAAGAGGTGGTCGAAGCACAGCTTCAGCGGATCGCTACGCTCGACAAGGATCTGAACAGCTACGCGCTCGTGCTTGGCACGTCTGCCCGCGCGCAGGCCGATGAGGCAGACAGGGAAATCGCCGCAGGGCGGCATCGCGGCCCGCTGCACGGCGTGCCGATCGCCGTCAAGGATCTGTTCTGGCTGAAGGGCGCGCCGACGGCCGCAGGCACCACCGTCCACGGCGCTTTCGTGCCAAGTGAGGATGCAACGGTCGTGCGGCGCCTGCGCGAAGCGGGTGCAGTACTGATCGGCAAGACGCAGCTGACCGAAGGCGCCTATTCGGATCATCACCCCTCGGTGACGCCTCCGAGAAACCCCTGGGACAGCGCCTATTGGCCGGGCATTTCTTCGAGCGGCTCGGGCGTGGCAACGGCGGCGGGTCTTTGCTATGGCGCGCTCGCCTCCGACACCGGCGGCTCCATCCGCTGGCCGGCGGCGGCAAACGGCGTCACCGGGCTGAAACCGACCTGGGGCCGCGTCAGCCGTCACGGCACCTTCGCGCTTGCCGCCTCGCTCGATCACGTCGGAACCATGGCACGCAATACGCTCGATGCCGCCACCATGCTTGCCGCGATCGCCGGCAGCGATCCGCGCGACCCGACCGCCCTTCAGGATTCGGTTCCCGACTATCGCGCCGCCGCCGACATGGGCGTGCGTGGTCTGAGAGTGGGCATCGACCAGGCGTGGAACAGCGCTGACGTCGATCCCGAAACACAGGCCGCCCTACAGGAGGCCCTGCGCGTCCTGGCAGATCTCGACGCACAGATTCTTGAAGTCCGGTTCCCCGACGTGCCCCAGATCGTCGCCGACTGGGTATCGAACTGCGCGGTCGAAGCCGCTGTTGCGCACGAGACGAGTTTTGCGGCGCACAGGGAACAATATGGCGCGGTGCTCGCCGGCGTCATCGAAACCGGCCGCGCGCTTTCCGGCATCGACTACCAGAAAATCCTTTTGCGGCGCGCGGCGTTTCGCGGTGAAGTCGACGCGCTCTTTTCCTCGATCGACCTGCTGCTGACCCCTGTCCAGCCATTCGCGCCGCTGACGCTCAAGACCATCGCGACACTCGGCGAACAGCCGGAACTGATCACCAGGCTGCAACGCTACACCTGCCCGTTCGACATGAGCGGGCACCCGACGCTGACCTTCCCCGGCGGCTTCAGCAACACCAGCATGCCGATCGGACTTCAGCTTGTCGCAGGGCGCCTGAAAGAGGCCAACCTTGTGGCGGGCGGCGCGGCCTTCCAAACGGCAACATCCTGGCATCAGCGCCATCCGGAGATCTGACATGCGCACCGACACATCGAACAAAGGCGTCTTCTATGGCTGGGTGGTCGTCGCCGCCGCCTTCACCGTCACCTTCGTCGGCTTCGGCAGCGCCTATACGTTCAGCGCATTCGTCGAGCCGCTGCAGCGAGACTTCGACGCATCGCGCGGCTCGGTTTCGCTCGTCTTCTCGCTGGCGGGTTTCCTCTATTTCGGGCTGGGCATCGTCTCCGGCCCGCTTGCCGACCGTTGGGGCGCGCGGCGGCTTGCCATGCTCGGCATGCTCCTCGTCGGCCTCGGCCTTGCGCTCGCCAGCCAGGCGCGCAGCATCGCCGAAGTCTACGCCGCCTACAGCCTCGGCATCGGCCTTGGCGTTGGGCTTGCCTATGTGCCGGTGATCGGCACGGTGCAGCGCTGGTTCGTGGCGCGCCGGGGGCTGGCCTCAGGGCTTGCCGTCAGCGGCATCGGCGTCGGAACGCTGGTCATGCCGCCGCTCGCCACCTGGCTGGTTGCCTCGCTCGGCTGGCGCGAAACCTATCTCGTTCTCGGCGCGCTCGCGGCCCTCCTCGGCATCGGCATGTCCACCCTGATTGTTGACAGTCCGAAAGACCGCGGCACGGGTCCGGACGGCGCCCCGATCGCCATACAGGCAACGGCAAAGGCCCCGTCCGGCGTCCCCATGCGCGAAGCCATCCGCACCCGGCGCTTCATCGGCCTTTATGCCGCCTGCCTGCTCTCAGCCTTCGGCGTCTTCGTGCCCTTCGTGCATCTGGTGCCCTATGCTCTCGACCACGGCCTTACCCAGGCTTCCGCCGTGATGCTGCTTGGAACCATCGGTGTTGGAAGCACGCTCGGGCGCTTCCTCCTCGGCAGCCTCGCCGACCGCATGGGCCGACAGGTCTTCCTCGTCGCCATGTTCGCAGGCATGGCCGCCTCCCTCGCCTTTTGGGCTTTTGCCGGCAGTTTCCTGCCACTCGCCATCTTCGCGCTCACCTTCGGCGTCGTTTATGGCGGATGGGTCGCCATTCTGCCCGCCGTGGTGATGGATTATTTCGGCGGACGCCACGTCGGCAGCATCATCGGCGCGCTCTACACCAGCGTTGCCATCGGCACGCTCGTCGGGCCGAGCGCAGCCGGCTTTGCCTTCGATTTCAGCCACAGCTACACCCTGCCGATCCTGGCGGGCGCGTTGGCAAACGGACTGGCGACGGTCATTGCGATGGCGACGGTACGATCACCGGCAGCACCGATGCTTGCGAACTGACCGGATGCCGCCGCCCGGTCGGTGTTCCACGCAGCAGAGGAATCCAAGGGCGGAGAAGAATGGTCGGGCCGTTCCGGTGCCGCCACCAGTCCTCACGGCCTCTGCGGTGGCGGCGGACGTGTTGTCTGTTACGGGGTGAGCGACACCTAGTCGAAATCGAACAGATCGCCGAGAGCCTGACCTCCGATCTCGTTCGAAGAGTGCCAGGAGACCCAGATCGGCTCTGAGAGCACCCCATGATCGACCAGCGCCTTCAGAACGAGCTGAGCAAGTTGTTCCGGTTTGGACACGAGCCTTCGTTCGCTGACGAAGCAATCGAGCCGGGTATGCGGGTGGACGCCCTCGGCGGGAACCGCAGGACGTGAGACGTAAAACCGCGCAACGGTTGTGGAAACTGAGCCCGCCCCGCGTGCGTTGCGCACACTGTGATAAACCTCCCCGTGTTGCAGGGAATTCCTGTCGCCACCTTTCAGATAGTACTCGGAGGAAAGGTCAATCTTGGTCATGATCCAGCGGCTCGCATCTCAAACGCATTTCCGTACCTTGCGTAGATTCGCCGTAGGTGCCCTCACAATCAAGCGCCGATGGCCCTCGTCACGAACTTGCCGAGCCCTTCGCCGGCGATCTCAGCCGAACACCCTTTAATACCCGGGGTTGCGCCCCACATCAGCCGGGCTCAAAAAAACTTTGAGCCCGTGTCGGATTCGTCGGTCGGCATTCGTCCTTCGTTCGTAAAACACAAAATCCATTCCAAGGAGCATTTCATGCGCATGATTTTCGTGAACCTGCCGGTCAAGGATCTGAAGGCTTCGCGCGCGTTCTTCGCCGCCCTCGGCTTCACCTTCAACGAGCAGTTCTCCGACGACACCGCCGCCTGCACGGTGATCTCGGACAATATCTTCGTCATGCTTTTGACCGAGCCGAAGTTCCGCGACTTCATCACCGGTGAGATCAGCGACGCCCGGAAAGGCACCGAAGTCATCACCGCGCTTTCGGCCGGAAGCCGCGCCGAAGTCGACGACATGCTCGCCAAGGCACTCGCCGCCGGCGCCAAGCCCTGGAAGCCGGCGATCGACTACGGCTTCATGTACGGCATCTCCTTCCAGGACCTCGACGGTCACGTCTGGGAATTCATGTGGATGGACCAGGAAGCAGCCCAACAGCAAGGCTGATGAACCCAGGCAAAGCCACTGGCCAGCGCCCGCCGCCGAAAGCGGCGGGCGTTTTTGTGTGGTCGAATGATCGCAGCACCGGCCAGAAGCACCCGCCGGCATCCGATTTGAGGCGAAACTGCTCGAAAAATCCGATAGTTGGGAGCGGATACGAATAGCGAGCGAGCCGTAGCTTGCGCTTGCAAGCATGCAGATTGAGGAACCCCATGTCGAGCGACGTCGAAGCCAAGCACTGGTCGAAGGTCGAGCTTCTGCACGAGACCGTGCGTAACCCGAATATCCACGTGCGTGGCACCAACAGCTACTACAGCAACGCCTGGACCGGATCATTCGAAGAGAGCGTCGTTCGCTACCTCTATGGCGACGACTACAGCCTCAAGGCCTGGGAGCCGCAATGGCCGATCGACCAGCTGCGGATCGGCGACTATGTCGCGATCGGCGCGGAAGCGGTGATCCTGTTGGGTGGCAACCACACCCACCGGACTGATTGGGTGAGCCTCTACCCGTTCCTGGACATGATTGGCGAAGCTTATATCGGCAAGGGCGACACCATCATCGGTGACGGCACCTGGATCGGCATGCGCGCCATGATCATGCCGGGCGTCACCCTTGGTGAAGGCGCAGTCGTCGCTTCGGATGCGATCGTAACCAAGGATGTTGCGCCCTATACCATCGTTGCCGGCAATCCGGCCCGACCGGTTCGCCAACGGTTCCCCGGGGCCGATATCGAGACGCTGCTCGCACTCGGCATCTACCGGTGGGAGAAGTCGAAATTCGACGCGCTGCGTCGCTTCATCTGCGGCGGCGACATCGCCGCGCTGAAGACCGCATCCGAAGCCTACGACACCGAGCGGGCGTAACCACGCCGCCCGCCCATCGCGCCTGATCGGCGGGCATCACCCGCCAACCAGCGCCAGCCACTCGTCCTCGTCCATGGTCTGGACGCCGAGTTCGCGGGCCTTGTCGAGCTTCGATCCCGCGCCCGGGCCGGCAACGACGATATCGGTCTTCTTCGACACCGAACCCGCCACCTTGGCGCCGAGGCTTTCCGCCTTGGCCTTGGCTTCGTCGCGCGTCATCTTTTCGAGCGAGCCGGTAAAGACGACGGTCTTGCCTGCAACCGGGCTGTCGCTCGCGACCGGCGCTTCCGCCGCCTCCGGCGTTACCTCGGAGAGCAGCCGGGTGACCACCTCGAGGTTGCGCGGCTCCTTGTAGAACTCGACGATGGCGCGGGCGACGACCTCACCGATGCCGTCGATGCTGTTCAGCTCGTTCCAGGCGTCACCGGTGAAGGTCGAAGCCTCGCTCATCGCCGTGCCGAAATGCTCGTAGTTGCCGTAGGAACGCGCCAGCAGCTTCGCCGTCGTCTCGCCCACATGGCGGATGCCGAGCGCGTAGATGAAGCGGTGAAGTGCGATGGAGCGGCGCGTGTTGATCGCCTCATAGAGCTTGCGTACGCTGACCCGGCCGAAGCCGTCGATGTTTTCAAGCTTGGTGAGCGACGCCTCCTGGCGCTTCTCCAGCGTGAAGATATCAGGCGCCGTGCGGATCATCAGCGTCGGGTCTTCGCTTTCGAAGAAGAACTCGATCTGCTTCGAGCCGAGACCCTCGATGTCGTAGGCGTTGCGCGAGACGAAGTGCTTCAAGTGCTCGACGGCTTGGGCGCGGCAGACGAAGCCGCCGGTGCAGCGGCGCACCGCATCGACCTTGCCGGTCTTCTCGTTGATGTCGCGCACCGCATGGCTGCCGCAGACCGGGCATGTGGTCGGGAAGCGATAGGGCTCGGCGCCCTCTTTGCGCTCGTCCATCACCACATCGACGATCTGCGGGATGACGTCGCCGGCGCGCTGGACGATCACCATGTCGCCGATGCGGATGTCGCGGCCCTCGCGGATCGCCTCGCCCGAATTGCCAAGCCCCTTGATGTAATCCTCGTTGTGCAGCGTCGCATTGGTAACGACAACGCCGCCGACGGTGATCGGCTCCAGCCGTGCCACCGGTGTGAGCGCGCCAGTGCGCCCCACCTGGATGTCGATCGCCGTCAGCCGGGTAAACGCCTGCTCGGCCGGGAACTTGTGCGCGGTTGCCCAGCGCGGCGAACGTGAGCGGAAGCCGAGGCGGGACTGCAGGTCGAGCCGGTCGACCTTGTAGACCACGCCGTCGATATCGTAGTCGAGATCCGGCCGCTCGCGCTCGATGTGATGATAGTGTTCGAGCAGTGCGTCGGCCGAAATCAGCCGCTGCATCAGCGGGTTGACCGGGAAGCCCCAGGCCTTGAACACATCGACCATGCCCATCTGGGTGTCGGCAGGCATCTCCGAGATCTCGCCCCAGGCATAGGCGAAGAAGCGCAGCTTGCGGCTTGCCGTCACCTTGGCGTCGAGCTGGCGGAGCGACCCCGAGGCGGTGTTGCGCGGGTTGACGTAGAGCGGCTTGCCCTGCGCTGCCATTTCGGCATTGAGCGCTGCAAAGTCGGACTTCGCCATGTAGATTTCGCCGCGCACCTCGACGACATCGGGCGCCCCCGCCGGCAGCGTCTGCGGGATCATGCCGATGGTGCGGATGTTGGCGGTGACGTTTTCGCCGGTCGTGCCGTCGCCGCGCGTCGCGGCCGTTACCAGCCGGCGGTTCTCGTAGCGCAGCGACATCGACAGGCCGTCGATCTTCGGCTCCGCGGTAAAGGCAATGGAATTGTCGGGAAGTTGCCCGAGGAACCGGTAGACGGACGCTACGAAATCACGCGCGTCTTCGTCGGAAAACGTGTTGTCGAGCGACAGCATCGGCCGGGCGTGAACGACCGGCTGGAAGGTGACCGAAGGTGCCGCCCCCACCTTCCTCGATGGGCTGTCCTCGCGGATGAGTGCCGGAAAGCGCGCCTCGATCGCATCGTTGCGCCGCTTCAGCGCATCATAATCCGCGTCCGAAATCTCCGGCGCATCCTCACCGTGGTAGAGCGCATCGTGCCGGGCAAGCTCGGCGGCGAGAAAGGCGAGTTCCCCTGCGGCTTCCGTTTCGGTGAGATTCTCGACGGGTTTCAGTTCATTGGCCATACGCGACGACTCCGGATTCGGAGTCGTTTTGTAGAGCAACCGGTGAGAAAGAAAAGAGCGCGGCATACAGACACAACCAGCTTGGCGAGAACGCGGGCAGCGTCGTCACGACGACCGGTCACACCAGTGCCAGCCTCTTTTCGTGTAGAACGTTAACCGGCGGAAATTGCACACAGTCGCAAGCGTCGAAGGTGAGTGAAAAGTCGATCCGCTTTTGCAACGCCCATTTGATCGCCGCGTCCGACGCTGCCGCCGGTATCGTTGCCGCAATCGTGCAATGCGGCACCCAACTGGCTGGTCGATAGTGTTCGTGGCAGTTCGATGGATCTATCTCTTTGTGCACGCCGGCATGCGCTTCCAAAAGCTCATCCGTCACTTCCGGCTTTGCCCAAAGGATCAACGAATTGCTTCTGAAGAAACGGACCGCCGAGAAGCTCAATGTCACGGCGGATCGGGCCAAGAAAACCCGATCGACAACCTCGGCCAATAACCCTGTTGGGCAGGTTTGGTACAGTGCAAGTGTCAGATGCGGCGGATAGTTCAACGCCTGCATGGATGGGGCAGCTTCAAATGCCGCAGCTTCATCCCAGAGCTGGCGAACAGGCGCGCCGGTCTCGTTCGAACACCTCAGTACTATCCCATAAGCCATTGCTTACCCCGTATACCGAGCCACGACGCCCCCTATACGGATTGCATTTGATACGGAATACCGACCGAAAACAACCATTGCTGGTGGCTGTCTGTCGCCGCTGTTCTCACATGTCGAAACTCACGTCTCCACATAAAACACCCCACAGAGACACGCACGTGACCGGGTGGCACTCTGGCGAGGAAGCATTGAGCCCTAGCCGTTGCCCGCCAGCAGGCGCGCTGCAGCCGCCCTCGCCTCTTCGGTGATCGAGGCGCCGGCGAGCATGCGAGCGATTTCCTCTGTGCGCGCCTTGTCGTCCATGCGGGCAACGCGGGTCGCGATCGTCTCGGCCTTTTCGGCCGAGGGACCCTTGGAGATCAGGAGATGCGTTGCGGCCCGTGCTGCCACCTGCGGTGCATGGGTGACGGAAAGCACCTGCACGGTGCCCGAAAGCCGCTTCAGCCGCTGGCCGATGGCATCGGCCACCGCACCGCCGACGCCGGTGTCGATTTCGTCGAAGACGAGCGTCGGCGCCGAGCCGCGATCGGCAAGCGCCACCTTCAGCGCCAGCAGGAAGCGCGAGAGCTCGCCGCCCGAGGCAACCTTCATGATCGGCCCTGGCCGCGTGCCAGGGTTCGTCTGGACATGAAACTCGACGAGGTCGATGCCTTCCGCCGTTGCCTGCGCCGGATCGCTCTGAACTTCCACCATGAAGCGTGCGCGTTCGAGCTTCAGCGCCGGCAGTTCGGCCATGACGGCGGCGGAAAGGGCCGAGGCCGTGCGGTGGCGCTTTTCCGAAAGCGAGCGCGCCGACGCGTCGAAGGCTGCCTTGGCAACGCCGACCTGACCTTCGAGCTGCTTCAGTTTTTCCTCGCCGGCATCGAGATCGGCAAGATCAGAGATCATGCGCACGGCAAGTGCCGGCAGTTCGGCGACCGGCACGGAGTATTTGCGGCTGGCGGCGCGCAACGCAAACAGCCGCTCCTCCACCCGCTCCAGCTCTTTCGGGTCGAATTCGGTGTTGCGCAAGGCGCGCTCGACGGCCATCTGCGCGTCGGAAAGCTGGTTCAGGGCACCGTCGAGCAGTTCCACCGTCTCTTCGAGCAGTCCCGGCGCCTCCTGGCTCTTGCGCTCGAGACGGCGCACCAGCGAGGCGATCAGCGGAACCGGCGAGGCGTTGCCGTTGAGGAACTCCGAAGCCTCGTTGATGTCGCCGGCGATGCGCTCGGACTTCATCATCCGCGCCCGCTTTTCGGCAAGCTCGTCCTCTTCGCCGTCACGCGGGCTGAGCTTTTCCAGTTCCTCGACCGAGGAACGCAGGAAATCCGCCTCGCGCGCGGCAGCCTCGACGCGTTCGCGATGCTTCTTCAGACCGCGCTCGGCATCTTTCCAGGCGCGATAGAGGTTGCCGACATGGTGCGCCTCTTCGGAGGTGCCGCCGAACGCATCGAGCAGCGTGCGGTGCGCGTCGATGTCGACAAGCGCCCGGTCGTCATGCTGTCCGTGGATTTCGACGAGCGTCTGCCCGAGCTGGCGCATCAGCTGGACGCTGATCGGCTGGTCGTTGACATAGGCCTTGGTGCGGCCATCAGCGGACTGGACACGGCGGAAGATCAGGTCGCCATCATCATCGATGCCGTTCTCGTGCAGCATCAGCCGCGCCGAATGCCCGATGGGCACGTCGAACACCGCCGTCACCTGGCCCTTGTCGGAGCCGTGGCGCACCAGCGAACCGTCGCCGCGGCCACCAAGGGCCAGCGACAGGCTGTCGAGCAGGATGGATTTGCCAGCGCCGGTCTCACCGGTCAGCACCGAGAGCCCGGCGTCGAACGCCAGATCAAGCCGTTCAATCAGGACGATATCGCGGATCGAAAGCTGGGCGAGCATCCGGGTTCGTATCTTCCTTGACGGGCGCCGACGGGATCAGGCGCCGATGAGGTTCTTGGCAGCGCGCGAAATCCAGGAGTTGCCGCTTTCACGCGGCTCCAGGCCACCAGACTGCAGCAACTTGAAGGAATCGGCGTACCACTGGCTGTCCGGATAGTTGTGGCCGAGAACGGCGGCAGCAGTCTGCGCCTCTGCGGTCACGCCCATCGCGAAATAGGCCTCTGTCAGACGCGCCAGCGCTTCTTCCACCTGGTTGGTGTTTGGATACTGCTCGATGACGACGCGGAAGCGCGACACGGCTGCCAGGTATTCCTTGCGCTCGAGATAATAGCGGCCGACCTGCATTTCCTTGCCGGCGAGCTGGTCGCGGGCAAAGCGGATCTTCGACTTGGCGTCATCGACATATTCGGAGTCCGGATAGCGATCGACGACAGCCTGCATGGCCTCGATCGCCTTCATTGCCGGCTTCTGGTCCTGCGTTACAGCGGGGATCTGCTTGGTATAGGCCAGCCCCTGGATGTACTGCGCATAGGCCGCGTCTTCCGACTGCGGATAAAGATTGAGGTAACGACCGGTGGCGTTGATCGCCTCCTGGTACTGCCCGTTTCGGTAGGAAACAAAGGCGTTCATGACCAACGCCTTGCGGGCATATTCCGAGAACGGATGCTGGCGGTCGAGCGCTTCGAACTTGCGCGACGCTTCCGTCGTCTTGCCGGCATTGAGGTTGGCAAGGCCCTGATTGTAGAGCACTTCCGGCGGATCGGTTTCCGCCGTCAACTTGGTGATGTCGATATCCGGATCGTTCTGGCAGGCGGTAATCAGGGCGCTGCCGGCAATGGCCGCGACGATCACGGCGGCGACGCGCGCTGACTTTCTCAGATCAACAGAAACTGCAAGAACCATCGGATATTCCCGTTCCACTCTGCGGGCATGGACCCCGCCAGACATGCGCTTTTAGAGCAAGTTACCTTGAGACCGCAACGTCATGATCGGTGATTCATGCAAATTTGTGGCGGCCCTATCATGAAAATGCCGGCCTTTCGGCCGGCGACTGGAGGAGATGATGACTTTTCTTAGTTATGCGGACCAGGGCGCAAAGCCCGGAACTGCAACAGCAACCATATCGCGCGCGCGGGTGCGCTGACGCGGGGTCGCCGTTTCGACCACTTCGTAGGCGGTCGGATCGCTGAGAAGCGCTTTCAGCGCGTTTGCGTTCATCTTGTGACCACCGCGATAGGAGCGGTAGCAACCGATGAACGGCGCGCCGGCGAGCGAGAGATCGCCGACCGCATCGAGCGTCTTGTGGCGAACGAACTCGTCCGTGTAACGCAGGCCCTCGACGTTGATCACCGTGTTATCGTCGGAGATGACGACGGAGTTTTCGAGCGAGGAGCCGAGCGCGAAGCCGGCAGCCCAGAGGCGCTCGACATCACGCATGAAGCCGAAGGTGCGGGCGCGCGACAGTTCGTTCTTGAAGACGGACGGTGTCATATCGCCCTTCCAGGCCTGGCGACCGATCAGCGGGCAATCGAAATCGATCTCGACCTCGAAGCGCATGCCGTCATAGGGCGTGAACTCCGACCAGGACGCACCCGATTCGATGCGCACCGGCTTGACGATGCGGATGTAGCGACGCTTGACCGCAAGGGCGCGAACGCCCACCTGCTCGATCGCGTCGATGAAGGGTTCGGAGCTGCCGTCCATGATCGGCATTTCGGCGCCGTGAACTTCGACCGTCAGGTTGTCGAGGCCGAGCGCATAGATCGCAGCCATCACGTGTTCGATCGTGGCGATCGAGGTGGCGGGCGACATGCCGAGAACGGTGCAGAGATCGGTGTTGCCGACCTGCGATGAAACCGCCTTGTATTCACTGACCCGGCCGTTGGCGAGAACGCGCTGGAACACGATGCCCGCATCGGCTTCCGCCGGATGGAAGGTGATCGACACTTCCGCACCCGAGTGAACGCCAATTCCCTTCAGCGTTACCGGGCTTGCAATCGTCGTCTGAAACCCGAGCAATTCGATTCCCATTCTCGTCACTTTCAATACCTGTGGCCGTAGGCCAAAATCTGCTGGCGGACGCAGCGATCAAGGGCACAAACAAGGCGCCCGAGAGTCTCGGAGCAAAATCCGATCCTCTGCGTTTCGAACAGACAGCGCTTGATCGAATCGCATGCGTCCCCAATTCCGACCTTGAAAATAGGAGTTTGGAGGCACCATTCCAAATCACTGTTCGTTTCGCTTTGTTACGTATTTACGACGGTCCGTAACATTGGACCAAGCATCTGAAATAATGAAGAAAATGCAAAAATGCCCGGGCAGTTGCCCGGGCATTCGGCAAGGTGAAGGAACGGGCCTTCCAATCAGTTCGACTGACGGCGCAGGAACGCCGGGATTTCGAGCTGATCATCTTCGTGCGGGCGCGCCTGCTGCGAAACGCGACCGTGATCGTCAAGCTGGCCGCGACGCGGCGCATAGAGGCTCGCTTCCGGCGAGAGCGGCCGGCGCTGCTGGGAAGCAGCAGTCGGTGCGGAAGCCGTCATGTCGGCGGCCGCCGGGGTCTGTTCGCGGTCACGCAGGCCGAGCGAGCTGGTGATACGGTTGAGGAGACCCATCGGGCCACGCTCTTCCGCGATCGGGGCAGCTGGCTGCGCGCGGCGGTCCATCTCGGCCTTCACAACCGGCGGAAAGTCTTCGACCTTCGGCATGCGAACCTGTTCCGGCTGCTGGCGCATGACCGGAGCAACGGGCTCCTGGCGCATGACCGGCTGCGGCTGAGGCTGGACCTGAACCGGCTGCATCTGCGGCTGCGGCTGCGGCTGGCGCATGACCGGAGCGGCCTCTACCGGTGCTGCACCGGCGAAAAGCTTGCTCTGGGGACGGAAGTTCTCTTCATGCGCCGGCTGAACCGGGGCCGAAGCCTGTGCCTGGGCCGCGCGGGTCGCGATGTCCAGTTCCCGCTCCATTTCGGCTTCGCGGATGGCAGCTGCGATCTGGTCGGCGGTTGCCTGCGGCTGTACCGGCTGCTGCACCGGCTGGGCGACCGGCTGCTGCATTACCGGCTGGTGAACCGGGGCCGGCTGGTGCTGGGCGACCGGCTGGTGCTGCGGGGCCGGAACGGCGGCCGAGGGGCGAACGACAGGCTTGGCTGCTACCGGACGAAAGTCGGCGGAACGACCCGCCACCTCCGCGGCCGTACGGTCGATGCCGGTGGCAACGACCGAGACGCGGATCAGGCCTTCGAGTTCTTCGTCGAAGGTCGCGCCGAGGATGATGTTGGCATCCGGGTCGACTTCTTCGCGAATACGGGTTGCGGCTTCGTCGAGTTCGAACAGCGTCAGGTCACGGCCACCGGTGATCGAGATCAAGAGGCCCTGGGCGCCCTTCATCGAGGTTTCGTCGAGCAGCGGGTTGGCGATCGCGGCTTCGGCAGCGGCCAGTGCGCGGCCTTCGCCAGAAGCTTCGCCGGTGCCCATCATGGCGCGGCCCATCTCACGCATCACCGAGCGGACGTCGGCGAAGTCGAGGTTGATGAGGCCTTCCTTGACCATGAGGTCGGTGATGCAGGCAACGCCCGAGTAGAGAACCTGGTCGGCCATCGCAAACGCGTCCGCAAAGGTCGTGCGGTCGTTGGCAATGCGGAAGAGGTTCTGGTTGGGGATGACGATCAGGGTGTCGACCGACTTCTGCAGTTCGGCAATGCCCTGGTCGGCGAGACGCATGCGGCGCGCGCCTTCGAAATGGAACGGCTTGGTGACGACACCGACCGTCAGGATGCCCTTGTTGCGGGCGGCCTGGGCGACGATCGGAGCTGCACCGGTACCGGTGCCGCCACCCATACCGGCGGTGACGAAGCACATATGAGTGCCGTTCAGGTGATCGATGATCTCATCGATGCACTCTTCGGCGGCCGCGCGGCCGACTTCCGGCTGCGAACCGGCACCGAGACCTTCGGTAACGGCAACACCCATCTGGATGATGCGTTCAGCCTTGGTCATGGTCAGTGCCTGGGCGTCGGTGTTGGCGACGACGAAATCGACGCCCTGGAGGCCTGCAGTGATCATGTTGTTGACGGCGTTGCCACCGCCACCACCCACGCCAAAGACGGTGATGCGCGGCTTCAGCTCCGTGATATCCGGCTTCTGCAAGTTGATAGTCATTGTACCCGTTCCTTCTGTTTTCTGGCCGCCTTGCCGAGCCGGCCAAATCTTTCAAAGTCCTAGTTTGTCTTCACCCGGCCCCGTCCCTGTCGGTACCGGACACACTCAAAAGCTCTCTTTCAGCCACTGGCCCATGCGGGCGATGCGACCGTTGCCGGCGCCGAGCGCCGAGAACATGCCGCCGTGGGAGGCATGGGTCTCAAGGTCGGCGACCTGCGGATAGATCATCAGGCCGACCGCCGTGGAGAAGGCCGGTCCCTTGGCAGCCGCCGGCAGCCCGGAAACCCCGAGCGGACGGCCGATGCGAACATTGCGGGCGAGGATGCGGCGCGCCGCTTCCGGTAGGCCCGTCAGTTGGCTTGCGCCGCCCGTCAAAACGATGCGCTTGCCGACGATCGGGCTGAAGCCCGACCGCTGGATGCGATCGCGGATGAGTTCCAGCGTCTCTTCGATGCGGGCGCGCACAATGCGCGAGACAAGCGCGCGCGGCACGTGCGTCGGCTGGTCGCGGTCGTCTTCACCGATCGGCGGAACCGAGACGATGTCGCGCTCATCGGCGCTGTTGGGGAGCGCCGAGCCGTGCACGACCTTCAGCCGCTCGGCATCTTCGATGCGGGTCGAAAGACCGCGCGCGAGATCCGTCGTCACATGGTGACCGCCCAGGCTGACGGCGTCCGCGTGAACCAGCTTGCCTTCGGCAAAGACCGAGATCGTCGTCGTGCCACCGCCCATGTCGATCGCCGCGCAGCCGAGTTCGACTTCATCGTCGACGAGAGCGGCAAGACCGCTGGCATAGGGGGTCGCCACCATGCCCTCGACCGAGAGGTGCGCGCGGTTGACGCAGAGTTCGAGGTTCTTGAGCGCCGCGCGCTCGGCCGTCAGCACATGCATGTCGACGCCGAGAACGTCACCAAACATGGCGAGCGGATCACGGATGCCGCGCTCGCCATCGAGCGAGAAGCCCGTGGGCAGCGAGTGCAGGATGGCGCGGTCGGAACGCAGCGACTGCTGGCCGGCGGCCGAGAGCACCTTGCGCAGATCGTTGGCGTCGACTTCCTGGCCACCGAGATCGATCGTCGCGGTATAGACGTCGCTCTGCAGCCGACCGGCCGAAACGTTGACGATCATGCTGTCGATGGTAAGGCCGGCCATACGCTCGGCCGCATCGACCGCGAGCCGCACGACGCTTTCGACCGCATCGAGATCGGCGACGACGCCGTTCTTGACGCCCCGCGACTTCTGATGGCCGATGCCGATGATTTCGACATTGTGTGTGCGGTTCGGCAGGATCTGGCTTTCGGCGCGCGGCGTCAGCCGGCCGATCATGCAGACCACCTTGGTCGAACCGATATCCAGAACCGAGACGACGTGAGACCGCTTCGAAGAAAGCGGCTTCAGGCGCGGCAGGCCAAAGCTGGAGGACCCGAACAAACTCATATCCGCCCCTCTTTCTTCTTTTCGGTCTCCTGCGCCTTCAGCATTTTGTCCCTCGCCTTCAAGGCAACTTCGCGCCGGGTGACTGCACCCGGCGTCAACTGAACTGTGGTTCGATCCTGCAGCCTCAGATCCACGGCAGCGATGTCGCGCTCCAGGAGCTGATGCTGGCTTTCCATGTCGGAGAGCACCTGCATCGCCTGGGCGACGTCGTGCTCCGGCAACTTGACGATGATGCCGTTGTCGAGGCGCAGGTCCCAACGGCGACCGGCGACGCGAACGAAGGCCCTCACCCGCGAGCGGATCTCCGGCCAGCGGGAAAACTCGTCGTAGAAATCGGCAGCGGCCGTTTCGGCGTCGCGGCCGACGAAGAGCGGCAGGGCTGCAAACTTGTTGTCGCGCAGCGGTGCAATCACGCTGCCGCTGCGCTCGATCAGCGAAAGATCGGAGCCGTGCTGCCAGATGCCAAAGGCCTTGCGTTCGGTGAGGTTGACCTCGATCGTGCCGGGATAGACCTTGCGCACCGTCACACCCTGAACCCAGGGCATTTCCGCAATCAGCTTGCGGGCCTCGGCGATATCGAGCGCCACCAGCGACGTCGTGCCGTCAAGACCCAGCTGCTGGAGGATGTCGATCTCTGACGTCTGGTCGTTGCCGGAAACCTTCACGTCTTCGATTGCAAACCCCGCGGCCGTGGTCGAGGCCTGCGCGAAGTTCTGCGTATGACCGCCGAGCGACATGCCGTAGAAGCCGGTGGCGGCAAAAAAGGCGAGCGCCGAGATCGTGCCGGTATGGGCCGGAAAGCGAATGCGGCCAGCACCAAGGCTGACGAAGAAGCGCACGACACGGCGGAGCGGACGCGGCAGTACACGGCCGCCGTCCACGTCGACGGCTGCATCGCCATCGAGGTGACGAACCCTCTTGCCCCTTCTGCCCCTCAACGCAAACACGACGCTTCCTCCACCATCCAACTCAAAAACTCACCGAAACTGTAGCCGGCATGTGCCGCCATCTCGGGCACCAGGGAGGTAGGCGTCATGCCGGGCTGGGTGTTGATTTCCAGCCAGATCAGCTCGCCCTCATCGGAGGAACTGTCATCGAAACGAAAGTCGGATCGGCTGACGCCCCGGCAACCGATTGCCTGATGCGCCTTCAGAGCGAGTGTTTGTATTTTTTGGTAAATATTTGGTGAAATCTGTGCCGGAATGACGTGGCGGGAACCACCTTTTACGTACTTGGAGTCGTAATCGTAGAAGGCATGCCCTTGCGGGATGATTTCGGTTACGCCAAGGGCCTTGTCGCCCATGACACCACAGGTCAATTCGCGTCCGGCGACATAACGTTCGACCATGATTCGGTCGCCATATCGCCATTCGCTCGAGGTCACCACCTGCGGCGGATGCGACTGATCTTCCTTGACGATGACGACGCCGAAGCTCGAGCCCTCACGAACCGGCTTGACGACATAGGGCGGCTTCATCGGATGCTTCGGGCCGAAAGCGTGGCGATCCATCACCTGCGCGTCAGCAACCGGAATGCCGGAGGCGGCCGCAACGTGCTTGGCCTGCGCCTTGTCCATGGCAAGCGCCGAGGCGAGCACGCCGGAGTGCGTATAGGGAATTTCCAGATATTCGAGGATACCCTGGATCGTGCCGTCCTCGCCGAACGGACCGTGAAGAGCATTGAAGGCAACGTCCGGCCGCAGTGCCGCGAGCACCTCAGCCACATTGCGATCGACATCGATTCGGGTGACGCGATAGCCGGCAGCCTCCAGGGCATCCGCACAGGCAGCCCCGGACGACAGGCTAACCGGTCGCTCCGAAGAAAATCCGCCCATCAGGACAGCCACATGCTTGCCGCTCATTCAAACCCCCAGACAATACGCCACTATCGCAAGGTTTCCTTGCGTCTGGCTGATTCCGGTCCCCGCGAGTCACCGGTGCCATTGGGATCAGTAGAACGTCATTAAGGTTAACGAAGCGTTTACTTTCGTTAACCTTAGTCAGGAAACGAAACACGCGCCGCCTGTGTACTTGCGCGGGCGAAAACGCATTTTAGCGAGAGATCAAAGGGTTGCGAAGCAATCCTGAATCGAATGCATAACAAGCAAAAAAAAAATGTAAAACCCGCTGCGCAGGGCAGCGGGTTCGTTGCCTGAACGCATCTGAACCTTGATCAGTCGTCGTCGCCGACGATCTTCCAGACGATGCCGGCGATTGCCGCACCGACGATCGGCGCCACCCAGAACAGCCACAATTGCTGAATGGCCCAGCCGCCGACGAAGAGCGCCTGGCCGGTCGAGCGGGCAGGATTGACCGACGTGTTCGTGATCGGGATCGAGACCAGGTGAATAAGGGTGAGCGCCAGGCCGATGGCGATCGGTGCGAAGCCGGCCGGCACGCGGCCATGGGTGGAGCCGAGGATGATGAACAGGAAGAAGAAGGTCAGCATCACTTCGGCGACGAGTGCTGCGGTCAGCGAATAGCCGCCCGGTGAATGCTCAGCGAAGCCGTTGGCCGCGAACCCGCCGAGCTCAAAACCGGCTTTGCCGCTGGCAATCAGATAGAGCACGGCGGCAGCGGCAATCGCGCCCAGCACCTGGGAGATGACGTAGCCGACGAGCTTGTGAGACGGAAATTTGCCGGCAACCATCAGCCCAACCGAAACGGCCGGATTGAAATGCCCGCCAGAAATGCCGCCGACGGCATAGGCCATGGTGAGTACGGTGAGACCGAAAGCAAAGGAAACGCCGAGCAGGCCGATACCGACCTCTGGAAAAGCAGCAGCCAGCACCGCACTGCCGCAGCCGCCGAAAACGAGCCAGAATGTACCAAGAAATTCCGCAGAAAGCCTTTTGAACATGCATTTGCTCCTGAAAAACGAAGCCGATCGCTTCGGTTGCCGAGAGTTTGCCACAATTTGATTCTGGTCAAGCCGGGTTGTCCGGCAGAGCCGAGCGCCCGCAAAAGGCGAGAATGCGTCGCTGCAGGCCCACATTTGCCTTAAGAAAAGGCAAGCCAAGACCCGTTTCAGGAGAGCTATGCGCTGACGGAATATTGCTGCGCGCGACGCCGTAATCGTTCGCATTTCTTACGAATTCGGGGTTTCGTCATGCCGAAACTTGCGTTAAGACGCCCGCAACCGCCTCCCAAGACGGCCTTATATCCATAGGAACTCTGATAATGACAGACGCGACAACCTCCCTGTCGCCGAAGGACAATGCATCGAAGCACGCGGCAGTGAACTCTCCTGCCCGGGTGCTGTTCGCAAGCCTCGTCGGCACGACCATCGAATTCTTCGACTTCTACGTTTACGCCACCGCTGCGGTGCTGGTGTTCCCGCACCTGTTCTTCCCGACCGCCGACCCGACCTCGGCGATGCTGCAATCCTTCGCGACCTTCTCGATCGCCTTCTTTGCCCGCCCATTCGGCGCCGTGGTCTTCGGTCACTTCGGCGACAAGGTCGGCCGCAAGGCGACGCTGGTGGCGGCACTGATGACCATGGGCATTTCCACCGTCGTCATCGGCCTGCTGCCGACCTATGCATCCATCGGTGTTGCAGCACCGCTGCTCCTGGCGCTGTGCCGCTTCGGCCAGGGCCTCGGCCTTGGCGGTGAATGGGGCGGCGCCGTGCTGCTCGCCACCGAAAACGCGCCCGAAGGCAAGCGCAGCTGGTACGCCATGTTCCCGCAGCTCGGCGCCCCGATCGGCTTCATCCTTTCGGCCGGCACCTTCCTCATCCTCGGCGAAGTGATGAGCGACGAAGCCTTCCTCGCCTGGGGCTGGCGCGTGCCCTTCATCGCCAGCATCCTGCTTGTCGCCGTCGGCCTCTATGTCCGCCTGAAGATCACCGAAACGCCCGAATTCCAGAAGGCGGTCGACAAGCACGAGCGCGTGCAGGTGCCGATCGCCGAGATTTTCCGTTCGCACAAGCGCAGCCTGGTGCTCGGCACCTTCGTGGCACTCGCCACCTTCGTGCTCTTCTACCTGATGACGGTGTTCTCGCTGTCCTGGGGCACGGCGAAGCTCGGCTACTCGCGTGAGCAGTTCCTGGTCGTGCAGATGACCGGCGTCGTCTTCTTCGGCCTGATGATCCCGGTTGCCGGCATCCTTTCGGACCGGTTCGGCCGCCGCCTGGTGCTGATCCTCACCACCATCGGCATCGGCGTCTTCGGCCTCTTCATGGCACCGTTGCTTGCGGGCGGCCTTGGCGGCGCCTTCCTGTTCTCGATCATCGGCCTCGGCCTCATGGGCCTGACCTATGGCCCGATCGGCGCAGCGCTCGCCGCCCCCTTCCCGACCTCGGTGCGCTACACCGGCGCCTCGATGACCTTCAACCTCGCCGGCATCTTCGGCGCGTCGCTGGCGCCTTACATCGCCACCTGGCTCGCCACCAACTACAGCCTGGAATATGTCGGCTACTACCTGCTGGCCGCCGCCGCCATCACGCTGCTTTGCCTGGTGCTGTCGACGGAAGAAGAGGTCTCGGCCTGATATCGGACTGGCTGTGCAACGCGCGGCCGCCAATAAACAGGAAGGGCCGCAGCGGCAACGCTGCGGCCCTTCATTTTTCGCCGGCTCATTCGGGAGTTTCCAGCCGTCGGCCTAGCCTGAATTAGCTCCGCTGGCGATGGCTGCATGCCCAACGGATGAGCGAAAGCGTCCCAGCACCGGACGGCCCCCTGTAAGCCAGTTCACTGTGCCCCCAAGAGGTCTGGATCCTCGCCGCAGTCGCCAGTCATTGCGCAACTTGAGCCGATCTGACGCGCAGTCTTGGGAAGTCGGGCAACCAGCTCGCAACGATGCATTGATTCAGCAAAAAGGCTATCGACTTGTGTGCCGTCGATCACGATCACGCCGTTTCGAATAGCTGGTTGAATGCCCTTCGAGATCGATATTGCAATAAGCCTGATTGCAATATTGGCGTAGTGGCATGGTCCCATAGAAAGCCCGATCCGCTGCCAGTTGGGGTCCGTTGCCAAGGTGACTGTTAGCCCCTCCGGCCGGTCGTAGACCTTGGCCATAAGGTCCAGGAAATCGCCGTCCTTCACCTGGATCTGCTCGGCCAATTTGGTGAGTTCGACCCGGTCGCCTGATTTCACGAAGTCGGCAATCTTGGCTTCGAGAGGTTGCGCTTCAGCACCGTCAGCAAGCGAAGCCACAGCAGCTTGCAGCCGAACCTCATCCATAGCCTGGGCCGGCACAAAGAGTGCGAAATTGACCAAAAGAACGCCAAAAAGGAGCGACTTCGCGTACGATCGTTTCAGCAGGTAACTCACTAGGCCTTCTCTCCCTGGTCGCCATAGCTGTATGTACGAGACAGCACACTCCGCCAGAAAGTAGAGAGCTGTTGAATGGATGCTCGGGTCAGGCACGCGCATGACAGAGTGTGAACGAACACGACTACCCCAAAAGCAAAAGGGCCACAGCGTCTTCGCTATGGCCCTCCGCAATCATTTCTCAAAGCCGTTCAGGCGATGCCGCGGCCGAGGAATTCCTTGATCTCGTAGCCCGGCATGAAATTGCCGATGCGCTTGATCTCCCATTCGAGCCGGACGCCCGAATGTTCGAGCACCTGCTGGCGCACGGTCTCGCCGAGATATTCGAGCTCGTAGCCGGTCGCCTGTCCGGTATTGATCATGAAATTGCAGTGCAGCGGCGACATCTGCGCGCTGCCAACCATGAGCCCCCGGCACCCCGCCTCGTCGATCAGCTTCCAGGCCGAGTGGCCCTCCGGGTTCTTGAAGGTCGAACCGCCGGTCTTTTCGCGGATCGGCTGGACCGTCTCGCGATGTTGGCGCACGGCATCCATGTCGGTGCGGATCTTGTTCTTGTCCTCGGCGTAACCTTCGAAGACCGCGTGGGTGAAGATCAGGTCCTTTGGTGCCGACGAATGACGATAGGCGTAGCCCATGTCGGCATTCGACAGCACATGCTGGTTGCCCTGGCGATCGATGGCATGGACTTCAACCACACGCTCACGGGTCTCCGTGCCGTTGGCGCCGGCGTTCATGCGCAGCGCGCCGCCGAGCGAGCCGGGAATGCCGTAGAAGAAGTAGAAGCCGCCGATGCCGTGATCGAGCGCCATGGCCGCGATGTTCTTGTCCGGGCAGATGGCACCGGCCTTGATGCGATTTTCGCCGACGAGCTCGAGATCGCCGAAGCCTTTGGCCGAGAGACGGATGACGACGCCCGGAATGCCGCCGTCTCGCACGAGCAGGTTCGAGCCGACGCCGACCACCATGACCGGCACTTCGGCCGGAACCAGCTTCAGGAAGGTGACGAGATCATCCGTGTCGTGCGGCTGGAACATCAACTCGGCAAGGCCGCCGGCGCGGAACCAGGTGACACGATCCATCGGTGCATCGGGCGTGATGCGGCCGCGCACGGCGCTGACACCATTTCCGAGCGATTCCAGTAGTTTCTGACCGTTGACCTGTTTCATGCTCAAATTCCTGAAATATCCGCGAGTTCCTTGGGCAGGGCAGCCGCCCAGTAGGTGATGCTGCCAGCCCCCAAGAGAACCACAAAATCGCCGGGCTGTGCAATCTTGCTGACAACCGGTGCGATTGCTTCCGCACCGGAGACGTAACGGGCGTCACGATGACCGCCGGCCTTGATGCGATCCACCAGCTCCTCGGCCGTCGCGCCCGGGATCGGCTCTTCGCCGGCCGCATAGACCGGCGCGATCAGGATCGTGTCGGCATCGTTGAAGCAGGCGGAGAATTCCTGGAACAGGCTCGAAAGACGGCTGTAGCGATGCGGCTGGTGCACGGCGATGATTCGGCCCTGGCAGGCCTCGCGCGCGGCCCTCAAGACCGCCTTGATCTCAACCGGATGGTGGCCATAGTCGTCATAGACGCGCACGCCGTTCCATTCGCCGGTCAGCGTGAAGCGGCGCTTGACGCCGCTGAAGGAGGCAAGGCCCTTGGCGATCGCTTCCGGGCTGATGCCGAGGCGCTGTGCAACTGCAATCGCCGCGGTCGCGTTCGATACGTTGTGGCGCCCGGGCATCGGCAGGCGCAGATCCTTCATCGGGATCACCTGGCCAGTGCGGCGACGACGGATCTCGATGTCGAAGATCGAAGTGCCGTTCTCCATGCGGATGTTGTGGAAGCGCACGTCGGCCTGCGGGTTTTCACCGTAGGTGACGACCTTGCGGTCCTCGATCTTGCCGACCATGGTCTGCACTTCCGGGTGGTCGAGGCAGAGCACGCCGAAGCCGTAGAAGGGCACGTTCTCGACGAACTGGCGGAAGGCCGCACGCACCGCGTCGAAATTGCCGTAGTGGTCGAGATGTTCGGGATCGATATTGGTGACGATGGCCACGTCGGCCGGCAACTTCAGGAAGGTGCCGTCGGATTCGTCGGCCTCCACCACCATCCACTCGCCCTCGCCCATGCGGGCATTGGTGCCATAGGCATTGATGATGCCGCCATTGATGACGGTCGGATCAAGGTTGCCGGCTTCGAGCAGCGCCGCGACCATGGAGGTCGTCGTCGTCTTGCCGTGCGTGCCGCCGATTGCGATCGCGTTGCGGAAGCGCATGAGCTCGGCGAGCATTTCGGCGCGGCGCACCACCGGCAGGAACTTTTCCCGCGCGGCGATCAGTTCCGGATTGTCCTTCTTGATCGCGGTCGAAACGACGATCACTTCGGCGTCGCCGAGGTTTTCAGCCTTGTGGCCGACGAAGACCTCGATACCCTTGGCGCGCAGGCGCTGCACATTGGCGCTGTCGGCCTGGTCGGAGCCCTGCACGCGGTGGCCGAGATTGTGAAGAACCTCGGCGATGCCGCTCATGCCGATGCCGCCGATACCGATGAAATGGACCAGCCCGATGGTTTTCGGCATTTTCATGAGCGTGTTTCCCTGAATTTCTCGACTGTCAAACCGCTGGCAATAGCCTCTACGAGGGATGCAAGCAAGCTTGCTGCATCCGGCTTGCCGGTTTCGCGGGCGTTTGCGGCCATCTGGGCGAGCGATTGCGGGTTGCCGATCGCGTCCTTGAGGATGCCGGCGAGACGGTCTGCGGTAAGCTCGCTCTGCGCGATCACCCGCGCGCCGCCCTTGGCGGCAAGCGCTGCGGCATTGGCCGCCTGGTCGTGGTCGAGCGCGTAGGGATAGGGCACCAGGATCGCCGGACGGCCGATGACCGAAAGCTCCGAAACCGTGGAGGCGCCGGAGCGGCAAATGACGAGTTGCGCGCCCGCGATACGCTCGGCCATGTCGGTGAAGAATGGCGAAACCTCGGCCGGAACGCCAAGCTGCTGATAGGTCGCGATCACGCCGTCCCTGTCTTCCGGCCGCGCCTGCTGCGTCACCTTGAACCGCTGGCGAACGTCGTCCTCGAGCCGGCAGATCGCCTGCGGGACCGCCTTGGAGAAATACTGCGCGCCCTGGCTGCCGCCGAAGACGACAAGATGGAACGGCGCGGCGCCGCTGGCGACGGCATAGGGCGAATTGGCGGCGGCCAGCACGGCCGGTCTCACCGGATTGCCGGTTGTCACGGTCTTCGCCGCAAAGGCGCCGGTGCCCTCGGGCAGGAAACCGCCGGCAATCGCCTTGACGCGCGAGGCCAGCGCCTTGTTGGCACGGCCCATGACCGCATTCTGCTCGTGGATGATCGACGGCACGCCCATGCCGGTGGCGGCCAAGAGCGGCGGCACTGTCGGATAGCCGCCGAAACCGACGACGGCCTTGGGCTTCAGCCGCGCGATCAGCTTTCGCGCCGCGCGCATGCCGGTCCACAGCGTCCACAGCGATTTTGCCACGCTGATCGGGTTCTTCGAGCCGATCGTCGCCGAGGGCACCACATGCACCTCGTCGGCCGGGAACTTGCCGGCATAACGCTCGGCGCGGCTGTCGGTGACGAGATGGACCGAATAGCCGTTGGCCTTCAGTTCGTGGGCCAGCGCCTCCGCCGGAAAGAGATGGCCGCCGGTACCGCCGGCTGCGAGCAGGATGATGCCTTTAGTCATATTTTACTCCGCCGGCACGCCAATGCCGGACCGAAACAGGCTGCGCTCCACGGCGCGCTTCTCCGGACGGTGACGGGTCAGCGCCAGGATGAAGCCGGCGGTGACGCAGATCGCCACCATGGACGAGCCACCATAGGAGATCAGCGGCAGGGTCATGCCCTTGGCCGGGAGCAGTTCGAGGTTCACGCCGATGTTGATCATCGACTGGATGCCGATCTGGAGAACCAGGCCGGCAACCGCGAACCGGTTGAAGTCGTTGCGTTCGCGGAATGCATGATTGAGGCCGCGCATCACCAGGAAGGCGAAGATCATGACGATCACCATGCAGAAGACGATACCGAATTCCTCGGCCGCAACGGAAAAGACGAAGTCGGTATGGCTGTCCGGAATGATGCGCTTGACGATGCCTTCGCCGGGTCCCCGGCCGAACCAGTCGCCACGAATGATCGCCTCGCGCGCCGTATCCATCTGGAAGGTATCGCCCTCGCCGGTCAGGAACTTGTCGATACGCGCGGCCACGTGCGGCAGCATCGTATAGGCGACGAAGAAGCCGCCGAGCGCCGCACCACCAAGCAGGATGATCCAGAGCCAGGGCATGCCGGCCATGAAGAACATGCCGCCCCAGACCGCGGTCGTCAGGATCGTCTGGCCAAGGTCGGGCTGGGCGACGAGCAGGGCTGCGACGATGCCGAAGAGCAGGATGGCAAAGAGATTGCCGGGGATTTCCGGCTGGCGCGCATGTTCGGAGAAGAGCCACGCGCAGACGACGACGAAGGCCGGCTTCATGAATTCCGACGGCTGGATCGAGATGCCGGCGATCGAGAGCCAGCGCATCGAACCCTTCACCTCCTCGCCGATGAAGAGTACCAGCACCATCATCGCGAGCGATCCGCCGAGAAGCAGGATCGCAGCGCGCCTGACCTGGCGCGGCGAGAGGAAGGAGATGCCGACCATCACCACCAGTGACGGCAGCAGGAAGAGCGCGTGGCGCTTGACGAAGTGGAAGCTGTCGAGGCCGATGCGCTCGGCGACGGCGGGGCTTGCGGCGAAGGACAGCATGAAACCGACGCCCATCAACAGGATGAAGGTCGCCAGAAAGAACCTGTCGATCGTCCAGAACCAGTCGGCCACGGGGCCACGTTCGGCTCGGCTTACCATCTTGTCAGTCCCCTTCTCCGGCGCCGTTCGCGCCCCACGTCCGAAACCCCGGTATCATCACCGCCCACCGCGCGCCGGATGGCGCGCCGCACCGGCAGCGTCAGATCAGCATCGTCACGCCATCGATCGCGCGCACATGGCCGACGAAGGCATCGCCGCGCACTTCGAAATTCTTATACTGGTCGAAGCTTGCGCAAGCCGGGGATAGCATCACCGCCGAGGCGCCGGCTTCGTCCTTGCCTGCCTCTGCCGCCGCATGTGCCACCGCCTGCTCCAGCGTGCCCGAAATCTCGTAAGGAACCGCCTCGCCGAGCGTTGCCGCAAAGGCGGGAGCCGCCTCGCCGATCAGATAGGCCTTGACGATCTTCGGGAAGAACGGCGCAAGCGTCGTGATGCCTCCCTCCTTCGGCAGACCGCCGGCAATCCAATAGATCCGCTCGTAGCTCGAAAGCGCCGGTGCAGCGGCATCGGCATTGGTCGCCTTGCTGTCGTTGACGAAGACGACCGCACCCTTGCGGCCAACCGGCTGCATGCGGTGCTTGAGGCCCGGGAAGCTCGTGAGCCCATCGCGGATCTCCGCCGCGCTGACGCCGACCGCAAGGCAGGCGGCGATGGCGGCTGCCGCGTTCTGGGCGTTGTGACCGCCGCGCAGCGTCTGGATGCCGTCGAGATCGACGAACAGGCTGGACGTGCCGCCCTCCGCCTTCAGGATGCGCGAGCCCTCGGCGTAAAAGCCGCTTGCGAGCACGTGACGGCGCGAAATGCGCACGACCCTGGTACCAGCCCGCTCGACACGATCGGCAATCAAGGCAGAGAAACTATCATCGACGCCGACAATCGCCGTGCCGCTGCCGGCAACGAGGCGCTCCTTGATGTCGGCGTAATGCTGCATCGTGCCGTGGCGATCGAGGTGATCGGGCGTGAGGTTCAGGAGAATACCAGCCGTCGGGTTCAACGTCGGCGCCAGGTCGATCTGGTAGGACGAGCACTCGACCACATAGAAGCGGCCGACCTTGGGCGGATCGAGCGTGAGGACCGCCGTGCCGATATTGCCGCCGAGCTGGGTGTCGCGACCGCTCTGCTTCAAGATATGCGCGATCAGCGCCGTCGTCGTCGACTTGCCGTTGGTGCCGGTAATCGCGATGAACGGGCAATCGGGCGCATGCGCGCGGCGCTCGCGCACGAAGAGCTCGACGTCACCGATGATCTCGACAGCCGCCGCATGGGCGAGATCGACCGTCCAGTGCGGCTTCGGATGGGTGAGCGGCACGCCCGGTGAAAGCACGAAGGCGGCAAGGCCGGACCAGTCGACCGTGCGCAGGTCCGCCGTCGGCACGCCGGCAGCAGAAGCCTTGGCGACGCTATCCGGATTGTCGTCCCAGGCGGTGACTTCGGCGCCGCCGGCGACCAGTGCCTCAGCGGTTGCGAGCCCCGAACCGCCGAGACCGAAGAGAGCGACTTTCCTGCCCTTGAAGGTGGTGACCGGGATCATCGTCCGCTCACCGCAGCTTGAGGGTGGAGAGGCCGACCATCGCCAGGATGACGGCAATGATCCAGAAACGGATCACGACCTGGCTTTCGGTCCAGCCCTTCTTTTCGAAGTGGTGGTGGATCGGCGCCATCAGGAAGACGCGGCGGCCGGTGCGCTTGAACCAGAAGACCTGGATGATGACCGACAGCGTTTCCATGACGAAAAGGCCGCCGATGATGACCATGACGATCTCGTGCTTGACGGCAACGGCAACGGTGCCGATCAGGCCGCCGAGTGCCAGCGACCCGGTGTCGCCCATGAAGATCGCGGCCGGCGGCGCGTTGAACCAGAGGAAGCCGAGGCCGGCGCCGATGACGGCGCCGAGGATCACGGCAAGCTCGCCCGTGCCGGGCACGAAATGGATCTGCAGGTAATTCGCAAAGACCGCGTTACCCGCGAGATAGGCGATCAGGCCGAAGGCGGCGGCGGCGATCATGACCGGTACGATCGCAAGGCCGTCGAGACCATCGGTCAGGTTCACGGCATTGCCGGCGCCGACGATGACGAAGCCGCCGAACAGCACGAAGAAATAGCCGAGATTGAGAATGAGGTCCTTGAAGAAGGGGAACGTGACCGAGGAGCCGAAGGTCGAGCCGGCCGAACCGCTCGAGAGCGCTGCCTGCATCATGAAGAAGACGGCGATCGCCGCGATCACGAATTCGAAGCCGAGGCGCGCCTTGCCGGAAAAGCCCTTGTCCGACTGCTTGGTGACCTTGAGGTAATCGTCATAGAAGCCGATGGCGCCGAAACCGAGGGTGACGAGCAGTGTCGAGACGACGTAGACGCTGGAAAGGTCGGCCCAGAGCAGCGACGAGACGACGATGCCGGCCAGAATCATCAGGCCGCCCATGGTCGGCGTGCCGGCCTTCTTGAAATGCGTCTGCGGCCCGTCGGCGCGGATCGGCTGGCCCTTGCCCTGGCGGATGCGCAGCGAGGCGATCATCGCAGGGCCGAACAGGAACACGATCATGGCCGAGGTGAAGAGCGCCGCGCCGGTGCGAAATGTGATGTAGCGAAATAGATTGAAAAACTGAAAGTGGTCCGCCAGTTCCACGAGCCAAATGAGCATAAGGGACCTTTCCCCAAAGGTTTCCTGCACAATCCCTCAAATCGGAATCGATTTAAGGACGAAATTATGCAGCCGTTTAAAATGTTACAGCGACCTTTGCGCGTCCTGTAAGACGCGCGGCGCTGTGTAATCAGAACGTCGTCCAACAGAATCATCTGAAAAACGATACGCGCATGCATGCGAAAGTGTTAGGGCGCGCCACCTAACTCCAGGCTGTATCCACCGCGCCCATCATGGGCGGTGTCGCCGGCTTATTCCTCGGCTTCGGGTCCCTCGGCATTCGCTGCCGGATAGGTCTCGATCAGCGCCTGCACGATCTTTGCGCAGCCGGTCCCCTTCGACGACTTGATCATGACGACATCACCGGGCGCGACCGCGGCCAGTGCATAGGACTTCAGGTCCTCGACGCTCTCGCGATAGATCACCGAAACCTCGGGCGGCAGTGCATCACGCAGGTGCGCCATCAACGGCCCGGCGAGCCAGACATCGGTGATGCCCGCTTCGACGAGCGGGCGGGCGAGTGCGGCATGCACCTCGACGGCGTGTTCGCCCATCTCCAGCATGTCGCCGAGCACGGCGATGCGACGGCCGCCGACCGGCGGCTCACTGTCGCGAAGCAGCGCGATCGCCGCCCGCATCGAGCTCGGATTGGCATTGTAGCTTTCATCGATCAGCTTCAGCGTGCCGGTGCCGATCGCCAGAGTATGGCGTCGCCCCCTGCCCGTTTCGGCTTGCATGGTCGCAAGAGCCGAAGCCGCAAAGTCGAGATCGCCGCCGGCAAGCTTGACTGCTGCGAGAACTGCGACCGCGTTCTCGGCAATGTGCCGTCCGGGCGCGCCGATCGCCACTTCCAGCGTGCGACCGCCGATGCCGGCCCAGAGAACGGAGCCTTCCGGACCACCGCTGAATTCGACCAGGCGGAACTCGGCCTTGGGATTGGCGCCGAAGGAATGGATGTGGCTGACGCCGGCTGCAGCCGCGGCGTTTTCCAGCAGCTTGTATTGGGGGCTGTCGTGAATGATCAGCGCATGGCCGCCATTGACCACACCTTCGAAGATCTCGGCCTTGGCCTCGGCGATCTCGTCAAGGCTCTTGAAGTTGCCGAGATGGGCGGCGGCGATGCTCGTCACCATAGCCACATGCGGGCGCACCATGGCAGTCAGCGGCCGGATCTCACCCGGATGGTTCATGCCGATCTCGAAGATGCCGAAGTCGGTTGCTTCGGGCATGCGCGCAAGCGTCAGCGGCACACCCCAGTGATTGTTGAACGAGGCGACCGAAGCATGCACGCGGCCCTGCGGCTTGAGCACATGGCGCAGCATCTCCTTGGTGGTCGTCTTGCCGACAGAACCGGTGACGGCGATGATCTTGGCGGCGCTGCGGTCGCGCGCCGCGCAGCCGAGACGGATCATCGCCTCGAGCACATCGTCGACGACGATCATCGGCGCATTGAGGCGCCCGAGGGCCGGAAGCTTGCCTTCGCTGACGACCAGCACTGCCGCGCCATTGGCAAGCGCGATGCCGGCATAGTCGTGACCGTCGACACGATCACCCTTGATCGCAAAGAAAGCTTCGCCCTTGCCGATCGAGCGGCTGTCGATGGAGATCCCGCTGATGCCCTCCGGCAGATTGCCCATCGGCCGACCGTTCATCGCGGCCAGGAGATCGCTGCTTGTCCAGAGCCAGTTCATCACAAACCTCCCAGGGCCTTGCGGACCTCCGCATGGTCCGAGAAGGGTAGCGTCACGGAACCGACCGTCTGCCCCTCCTCGTGCCCCTTGCCGGCAACGATCAGCGTGTCGCCGGTCTTCAGCATGCCGACCGCGGTGCGGATCGCCTGGGCGCGGTCGCCGATCTCGATCGCGCCCTTGGCAGCAGTCATGATTTCGGCACGGATCACCTCGGGAACCTCCGAACGCGGATTGTCGTCGGTGACGATCGTCACATCGGCGAGCCGTGTGGCGATCTCGCCCATGATCGGGCGCTTGCCCTTGTCGCGGTCGCCGCCGCAGCCGAACACCACGACGACGCGGCCAGTGGTGAACGGGCGCACCGAGGCCAGCACGTTTTCAAGCGCATCGGGCTTGTGGGCGTAGTCGACATAGGCAAGCGCGCCGTCCTTGGTCTGGCCGACCAGCTCGAGGCGGCCGGAGGCGCCCTGCAGCTTTTCAAGCGCCGAGAAGGCAGCCTTGGCGCTGATGCCGGTCGACATGGCAAGACCCGCCGCAACGAGCGCGTTCGCCACCTGGAAATCGCCGGCGAGCGGAATGTGGATTTCGAAGATGTCGTCGCCGACATGGACTTCCGCCGACTGCTTGTGGCGGAAGTGCTCGACGCGCTTCAGCGAGATGAAGTCGCCCTTGCGGCCGACCGTGCGCACATCGAGCTTTGCCTTGCGGGCAGCCGCGATCGCCTGGTCCGACCACTGGTCGTCGGCGAAGATCACCGCCGGCGCACCCTTCGGCAGCAGGGCGTTGAACAGCCGCATCTTGGAGGCCATGTAGTGCTCGACCGTCGGATGGTAGTCCATGTGGTCGCGGCCGAGATTGGTGAAGGCGGCAGCCGAAAGGCGCACGCCGTCGAGACGGCTCTGGTCGAGGCCGTGGCTGGAGGCTTCCATCGCCGCATGGGTGACGCCGGCATCGGCAAGCTCGGCCAGGAGCTTGTGCAGCGACACCGGGTCGGGCGTCGTCAGCGAACCGTAGTCGTTGCGGCCGGGGGCGACGACGCCTGTCGTGCCGATCATCGCGGCTGCGAAGCCCGAATACGCCCAGATCTGGCGGGTAAAGGAGGCAACCGAAGTCTTGCCGGCGGTACCGGTCACGGCAACCATGGTTTCCGGCTGGCGGCCGTAAAAGGCGGCAGCGGCGCGCGCCAGGAAAGCGCGGGGTTCAGAGAGCTTCAGCATCGGTACCGATGCGGCATCGACGTCCGAGCCCGCTTCGGTGACGACAGCGACCGCGCCGCGCTTCAGTGCGTCGGCGATGTAGCTGCTGCCATCGGCCTTGCTGCCCGTAACCGCGACGAAGAGATCCCCTGGCTGAACCTGCCGACTATCGGCCGTCAGTCCGGCAACGTCGATATCGGCGGCAGCGCCGCTCAGTTGCGCCGAAAGTTCCGGGAAGTTCGATCCCGCCAGCTCTTTGATCTTCATGAACGCACGTCTCGCATCGATTTCGATCCGCAAGAATCGCGAATCGTCCGCTTTCTCATTTCATGTCTAATAAGACACAAGCAAGGCAGAACCGTCTTCTCCAAACTTTGGTTCGACACCCAGCAGCGGCGCGGAGCGGCTGATGATGTCGCGAACCATGGGAGCCGCGTTCGAGCCTGCCGTGCGCCCGCCACCCTCGCCGGTCTTCGGCGCGTCGATGAAGGTCAGCACGATGTATTTCGGGTTGTCGATCGGGAACGCCGCCAGGAAGGCGTTGAAGTTCTGGTCGCTGGCGTAGCGGCCGTTGACCACCTTGTCGGCCGTGCCGGTCTTGCCGCCGACGTTGAAGCCCGGCACCAGCGCCCGCTTGCCCGAGCCGGCAATGCCGTTCCAGCGCAAGAGGAAGCGCATGTCGTCGCTGGTGCTCTTCTTGACCACCGGCGTGGCGACTGCGTTGGCCTGCTCCTCGGTGCGCGGCAGGAAGGTCGGCTCGATCAGCTTGCCGCCGTTGACGAGTGCAGCACCCGCAACCGCCGTCTGCAGCGGCGTCGTCGAGACGCCGTGGCCGAAGGAGATGGTGACCGAGTTGATCTTCTTCCATTCGCGCGGCTGCGTCGGGGATTTCACTTCCGGCAACTCGGTCGGCAGTTTCGACAGCAGGCCGAGGCGCGTCAGGAATTCCTTGTGGCCGGGGATGCCGACGAGGTCGGCGATCTTGGCGGTGCCGATGTTCGACGAATACTGGAAGATTTCCGGAACCGTGAGAACGCGGCGCTTGCCGTGGAAGTCCTTGATGGTGAAGCCGCCGATGCGGATCGGCGCCGAGGCGTCGAAGCTGTCGTTCAGCGTCACCTTGCCGGAATCGAGCCCCATGGCGATGGTGAAGGTCTTGAAGGTGGAGCCCATTTCGAACGTGCCGTTCGACATGCGGTTCATCCAGCCTTCTTCCGCCCCTTCGGCCGGCTTGTTCGGGTCGTAGTCGGGAACGGACGCCATCGCCAGGACTTCACCGGTGTGGACATCGAGCACGACGGCACCGGCGGCTAGCGCCTGATAGTTCTTCATGCCGGCGTCGATGACGTCACGCACGATATTCTGAACGCGCACGTCGATCGACAGCTTCACCGGCTCGAGCTTGGCGTCGCTGGTCATGCCGATCGCGGCAAGGTCGGCCAGCCCCTGGCTGTCGATATAGCGTTCCATGCCGGCAACGCCGCGGTTGTCGATGTTGACGTGGCCGAGGATGTGCGCGGCGGTGTGCCCGCCGGGATAGAAGCGGCGCTTTTCCGGACGGAAGCCGACGCCAGGAATGCCGAGCGCCAGAATCTCGCTCTGCTGCTTCGGCGTCAGCTGGCGGCGCAGCCACTGGAAGCGCGATTTCGACTTCAGCTTGTTGTAGATCTCGCGGGTATTGATGTCAGGCAATACCGTCGCCAGCCGCTCCACCGCCTCGTCGGCATCGACGATCTTGTGCGGCTCGGCATAGAGCGAAACGGTGCGGATGTCGGTTGCGAGGATTTCGCCATTGCGGTCGAGAATGTCCGGTCGCGATGCCATCAGGTTGTCGGCGCGGCCGATGCTGGAAACCGTTTCCGGCTGCGCCATGCCGTATTGCACGAGGCGGCCGCCGATGACGGCGTAGACGATGCCGAAGCTCGCGATCACGATGGCGACGCGGTTCTTCGCCTGGTTGGTGGTCTTCTTGCGCGTCCCCTGAAAGGTAACGTTGAGGCCGCTTTCCGCCGGTCGGTTGTTGCCGCCTGCCGAGAAATGCGCCTTGCTCTTCAATACCATGATGCGGGAGAGAAACGACATCAGCGCGCCACCGAGCCAGTTGCCATGTTATCGGTCTTGTTGATGATGGCCGCGACACCGTCCTTCGCAGCCTTTTCGTCTTCAGGCACCGGCAGATCCGCCTTCAGCATCGGCAGCTCCTTCGGTTGAGCGAGCTGCGTCGAAGGTGTCGGCGCCAACTGCAGATCGGCACCGAAAGCACCAACCAGACGCTCCAGCCGGTTCGGCTGCGTCAAGAGCGCCCAGTCGGCGCGCAGCAGGTCGATCGTGTCTTCTTCAAGCTTGATCGCCACGTCGAGCTTGCGGACTTCCTCAAGCTTGTTTTCGGCACGGTGCTTGATCGTATAGGTCACTGTCGCGGCGGCCGTCATGACGACGATCAGAACGATATCGAGCGTTCGAAGCATGTCTTGTCAGCCCCCCAACCGTGCAAGGCTTGCCAGTTCCGGCAGATTGAAAATGGATAGATCGTTTCCCGGCGACGCGGCCTGCGTGCGGATCCCGGCGCGCAGCTTTGCAGAGCGGGCGCGCGGATTGAGGGACGCTTCTTCCTCGCTGGCTGCCACCATAGGCTTGCCAACTGGCGTGAAGGTTGCGGCGCGCGCGGAAACCATGGGCAGGTGGCGGGAGCCGCTGGCCTTACCGGAACGATCCTGGAAGAACGCCTTGACGATCCGGTCCTCGAGCGAATGGAAGGTCACGACGACGAGACGACCGCCAGGCTTCAAGGCCTTTTCGGCGGCAAACAGCGCCTGAGCCAGTTCGCCGAGTTCATCATTGACGAAAATGCGCAGCGCCTGGAAGACCCGGGTTGCCGGATGAATCTTGTCCTTCGCCTTGCGCGGCGTCACCACCTCGATCAGACCCGCGAGATCGCGGGTCGTCTCGAACGGCTGCTCGGCACGGCGCTTCTCGATCGCACGCGCGATACGGCCCGCCTGCTTTTCTTCGCCGAGAAAACCGAAGATGCGGATGAGATCGGACACCTTGGCGCGGTTGACGACATCGGCCGCCGAAACGCCGGAGGCCGACATGCGCATATCGAGTGGCCCCTTCTTCTGGAAGGAAAAGCCACGCTCGGCCTCGTCGATCTGCATCGAGGAAACACCGATGTCGAGCACGACACCGTCGAGCCCACCATCGGGCGCATGGGCGGCAAGCTCGGAAAACTGCGCATGGATGAGCTTCAGCCGGCCACCCCACTCGGCGACCTGCGTCTGGCCGGCAGCAATTGCCGTCGGATCGCGATCGAGCGCGATCACATCGGCACCAGCTTTGAGGATTGCGGAGCTATAGCCGCCGGCACCGAAGGTGCCATCGAGAATGACCTTGCCGGGCGCAGGCTCAAGCGCCGCAAGAACCTCCGACAAGAGGACGGGAATGTGACGAACCGGTCCGCCTTCGGCTTCAGGAATACCTCCGCCTTGTTCCGTCACCATTCCGCCTCTCCATTCTAGTCTGGACGCAACCCCCGTGATTTGCGCCCTTCCCGGGCCACCGCCTGTGCCTTGACAAAGGCTTGCGGCTCCCAGAGCTGAAAATAATCGCCCCGCCCGACGAACATCACGTCGGTCGAGATGCCGGTGAAGTCGCGGATGAAATCCGTCACCATCAACCGACCTTCCGGATCGAGCTTCACGAAGACGCCGCCCCCATGAACGAGCAGCGACATCTCGTTGGCCTCCGAGGAAAACGGATCCTCGGCCGCCATCTGCTTCTCGAACCGATCCAGGAGCTCCGGCCCGCCGACGCTGATCGCCGGAAAGACGAAATCCTGAAAACAGTATAGCTCCCGGACGCCCCCATCCGACAGCACGGAACGAAACGCCGAGGGAACGGAAACCCGCCCCTTCGCATCGATCCGATTGGCAGCATGTGACAAGAAGCGGTTCATAACGCGAAACGGCCGCCCAAGACTGACGGGCCACGATCATCGACCCGCGAGAACACGTAACCGCACACACAAGACAGCCTTGCCGAACATTGGAATGTCCGCCCACCCTCCGAAGCCGGAAGGCACTGGAATCTTGCGATGTTGGGCCGCGAAGCAGCCCCTGCGCAGTGCCATTATGGGATATCATGGGACCATATGGGCGTCAATGGGAATGGGTTCGTAAACAGCCGTCGGACTGATCAAATATTGATAGGTTGTTAAGTTTAACGAAGGGTTACGAAGAGACCCCCACCGTGCGGGAATAGGACGGCGGAACGGCTTCAAATCGTTGGAAAATCAGAATGTGAGGAAGAGCGCAGCAATGCCGTTGCGCAAAAGCGTTTACGCGTCATCGCATGCCAAGAAAGCGCAACAGCAACGACAAAACCGCCTAAAGCGGCTCCGCTGAATGCTGTGAAAATGGCGTGCGGATCAGCCTGATTTGCAAGACTTGATCCGCAAGTTCGAGCAAAGCGAAATCGCCACGATGAGGAGTGCTCTGCCGCGCGAGCTGAACGCGTGCCCCGCGCATTTGCACAGGGAGAGAAATCGCCAGTTGGCCTGTAAGCCGGGTTCTGTATGGCCCCGTTACCCGAGGGCAACGGAACGTGGCAGCCATTCATCTGGGACTGCGCTTGCACGCAGCCTCTTGCAACCCACCCGGATGACTGGCCCGGAAACAGGCTGGGCGCTTGCGCGCCCGCGTCATCCCTATTCGGTCTTGCTCCCGGTGGGGTTTGCCGTGCCGTCCATGTCGCCATGTCCGCGGTGGGCTCTTACCCCACCCTTTCACCCTTACTCCGGCAAGCGGAGCGGTTTGCTTTCTGTGGCACTTTCCCTGAGGTCACCCTCGCCGGACGTTATCCGGCACCGTGCTTCCGTGGAGCCCGGACTTTCCTCCCCCCGCGACCTTTCGGCACTTGCGGAGAGCGGCTGCCCGGCCAACTGGCAGGCGCTCCTTAACCCAGCGTGCCGCCCGGCGCCAGAAAAAACGGCAGGGTTTTTCGAGCCGCCAACAGGCAGATCGGGTCGGTGCGGCCTTGGCGCACCCGACTAACGGAACACGACGGAGAAATCCGCGCCGTATTCGGGCTCGTCGATCCACCCGTTGAGCACGAGGACCGCGCCGAGGCGGCCGATCTCGTCCGAGCTCTTTGCCGCCTGGCCGTTGCCGCCGGTAACGACAGCGATACGGCTCCCCTCTGCAAAGCCGATATAGGGCAGCCCGTGCCGGGTGAACGAAGTGACGCAGGGCGAAAAGTGAGTGGAGACCGGTTGCAAGCCGGGCATCACCTCGCCGAGCAGTCCGCCCAAATGCGCCGCCGCCGCCGCGCCGCCCGAGCCGCGGAACCATTGACGCACCGCCGGTTCGCCTTCGAGGATCCGGTCGGTCGGATCGCCGCCGATCTTGATGTAGTGCTTGCCGTCCGCGTAGCCGACCGGCGGCAGCAGGTAGTAGCTTCTCTCCTGCTCCGCCGCCGCACCGATGAGGGAGGGCATGCCCTGGAAATCTGGCAGATCCCGGCTCGCCACCTCGGCAAAGAACACGGTGCGCGCCTTGACGGTGAGATCGATCGGCCTCGGCAGCAGTGCTGCAGATATCGAGAACCCGCCGGCAGCAACGATCACCCGGCCCGCGGCGAACCGCTTTCCGTCGACGGTCGCGACAACCACGCAATCGCCCTCCTCCGCCACGGCCGCGACCTCGCTGCACACGATCCGGGCGCCCGCCTTCTCGGCACACACCGCTTGTGCCGCGACCAGAGCCCGCGGGTTGATGTAGCCGGCCCCACGCCTCTCGTGTACGCCGGCAGTGCCATCGGGGAAACGGAACCAGGGAAACCGCTGCGACAACGCCTCGCCATCGTAGAGCGGCGCCTCGACGCCAAGCGCGTCGCGCGCCTTCTCCACCTGCTCGATATAGTCGTAGGAAGATCCGGGCGCCGGCCCGGCGATCAGGCAGCCGACTTCATGGTAGAAGGTGATGCCGCTTTCGCCTTCGATTTCGCCGTAGCGCTCGATCGAGCGCCTGGCGAGCCGCGCCCAGACTGGATCGTCGTCAATCGTGCGGGTGATGCGGGCATTGTCGTAGTGGCTGGAAAAGACGCCGGGATGATTGACCCAGTCCGTCGGCTCGTCCGGGCCGATCAGCGCGACCTTGGCCCCTGAAAGGGCCAGGTGGCGGGCGGCTGCAGCCCCCATCATGCCCTTGCCGACGACAATGAAATCAAAGCTTTCCGACATGCCGTTCCTCATCCCTTTTGCTCAAGGGGAGATAGCATGCCGGAGCCGATATGGCACCACGATGGTTGTAGGAAATTCCGTATGCGCCGGAACGCGAGACCTGTCCGGCTACTGCGTGTCTCCTTAAATCGACCTCGATTTAAGGACAAAGACATGCAGAAAATCAAAGGGCTACAGCGACCTTTGCGCGTCTGATAAGACGCGCGGCGCTGTAGAGCATCCGCCATCGCCGGGCGCGGCTGGCGGATGAAGCTCTTCGCTGAGTGCATGCTTCCTGGATCGCACCGGATCGATTGCATGTTTCCTCCAACCGTATCCGGTTAGAGGACAAAACCATGCAGCAATTCAAAGTGCTGCAGCGACCTTTGCGCGTCTCAAAAAGACTCGGCGCTGAAGGGACGATGCGCGACGCTATGGCTGACCAAAGAACGCGCCGGCGCTTGTCATGCAGTCGATCAGTCGATGATGTCCTGGACCTTGCCGCAATAGCGCTTGGAAACCGGGTTCATGCGCTTGGCACCGTGGCCGGCATTGTACTTGAGAACCGTGCCGCAGGTCGTGCCACCGGACAGTTCATGCGCCATGGCAAGGTACTTCATGCCGAACTTGATGTTGGTTTCCGGATCGTAGAGACCCTTGGAGGAACCGGAATAGCCCATCATGCGGGCGGTGGAGGGCTTGATCTGCATCAGGCCGATTTCGCCGGCGCTGCCGCGTGCCTTGGGATTGAAGTTGCTTTCGACCTTGACGATCGCATGCGCCAGATCGATCGGAACGCCGTACTGCTTGGCGTAGGTCTTGATCAGACCCGTGTACTGGACGTTCTGGACGAGATCCGGCTTGGGATAGCCTGTGGTACGGGTGACGGACTGGATGGACGAGGTCTTGATGGTCTTATCGACACTCCCCGCATACGACGTACCCATCCCGGCGAAGAACATGCCAAGGCATGCCGCCACCGCAGCAACAGACGAAATTCTCATGTAGTTTGAATTCTCCGGTCTGGGGAATGGACCGAAGCGCACCCCGCTTCGAACCTCACTTCCCGATCGTTTCATTCACAGGAAGTGAGCGTTGCGCCCTGATGCTCCTGCAGTTCCAATGGGGCGGGAAATGAATGCCGCATCATGGTAAACATGTGGCAAAGCTAAAAAAACATGCCAAAAATATCTGCAGAAGTGCCGTTTTGACGAAAAAATCTTCCGCGTCAGGCGGTGAATCGCGGCAGTCCGGAGAGCAACCGGTGCAGCGTATCAAGGGTTGAGATGTCGGCGATGCCATCCACCCTTTGTTGTCGGAAGTGCCGCTGGAACGCGGCTATCGCGCCTTCTGTCTTCTCACAGAATTCGCCATTCACATCAATGCCATAGCCATAAAGGGACAGCATCGACTGGATGGCTTCCACCGGCTGGCCCTGGTCGCCGCGCTGGAAAAAGCGTCCGCCGCCGATCGGCGCCGGTTCGACCCAGTGTCCGACCCCTTCGCGATGAAGAATGTGCCAGGGAAATTTTTCTCCCGGGTCGACCTTGCGAATGGGGGCAATATCGCTGTGTGCGAGCACTCTTTCAGGCGCGATCGACCAGCGATCGCCGCAGTCCCGACACAATTCCACAACTGCTGCTATCTGTTTCTCCGGAAAGTCCGGCAGCCCGCCCGGGTGACCCGGGTTGGCGATCTCTATTCCGATCGAGCAGGAGTTGATGTCGGTCTCGCCCTTCCAATAGCTCTTGCCGGCATGCCAGGCGCGGCGCGCCTCCGGCACGAGCTGATCGACACGCCCGTCCTCGTGGACGAAGTAATGGCTGGAGACCTGGCTTTCCTCGCGACAAAGCCATTCGAGCGCCGAAGCGCCCGTCGGCATGCCGGTGTAATGCAGAACGATCATATCCGGCGCGCGCTGGTCGACGCGGTCGCCGAAATTGGGCGACGGCATGAAGCGTGCACCCGGATAGTCGCAGTATTTCGAGGTCATGCGGCTCGGCGTTCTTTCTCGATCGCCTCATAGGCGGCATTCAGCGCCGCCATGCGATCATTGGCGATCGCGTGGAATTCTTGCGGTACGCCGCGCGCAACCAGCATGTCCGGGTGGTTCTCGGAAACGAGCACCCGGTAGCGCCTGCGGATATCGGCGAAGTCATCCTTACGCGAAACACCGAGCACCTGATAGGGGTCACGGCCGTCACCATGGACATGACGGGCCATGATGCGTTCGAAATGTCCCTCGTCCATGCCGAAGATGTCTGCCACGCGCAAAAGGAAGGCGAGCTCGCGCTCATGCACCGCGCCATCCGACTTGGCGATGTGGAAAAGGCCGTCGACGATGTCCTCGAGGATCGGGCAGTTCTTTTCGCAGGACGAACACAGCGACGCCATCTTCTCCGCATAGGCCTCGTAACCGGCGACGTCCTGGCGCGCCAGATTATAGAGACGCGCGACATTCTGCGCCTGATCCGGCGGAAACTGGAAGATATCGCGAAAAGCCGCGACCTCGGCCTCGGTCACGATGCCGTCGGCCTTGGCCATCTTGGCCGAAAGCGCGATCATGGCGACCGAGAATGCCACCTTGCGCCGTGTTTCCGGATCGCCCTCGAACAGGGTACGCACGGCCTCAACCACGCCGGCAAGTGCATTGCCGGTGGCGGTAACGATCTTGAGGAGACTGTCCCAAAATGACATGCGAGGTTCCCTGTATCTCCACTCTATAGCATGGACCGATGTGGTGGCAAATTGCAAGCGGTGGACGGTCCGAACCACGAGGATGACGAATTTGTGATGGCCCCTCACTATTGTCAATCCATCGATTGGAACTTGCGACAACCAGCCGACGGAAAGCTGTTCCCGCGGGAACAGCCATTCAACTAAGAAGAAATGTCATTTCGGCCCGCAAAGGCGGCAATTCCGCCTTCTGCAATATCCGGCCTGCGCGCCGCGCCGGCGTCGCTCCCTGCGACAATCCGCGCCGGCCCGTCCTGCCCCGGCCTTCCGGCGCTCGATGGCTCCTTGCGCGGGCAGTTCGACACAACATCCACAGGGCCGTCATTTAATTTCCATCCGATTTGCGTTATGGAGGCCCCACCCATCGCATGCCAAAGTCCCGAGGAGGAAACATGGCCAAGAAAAAAGTCGCAATGCTGACGGCCGGCGGGCTCGCGCCCTGTCTGTCATCGGCGGTTGGGGGCCTGATCGAGCGCTACACCGACGTCGCGCCCGAGTATGAGCTGGTCGCCTATCGCTCCGGCTACCAGGGCGTGCTCTTGGGCGACCGCATCGAGATCACCCGCGACATGCGCGAGAAGGCGCATATCCTGCACCGCCATGGCGGCTCGCCGATCGGCAACAGCCGCGTCAAGCTCACCAACGCGGCCGACTGCGTCAAGCGCGGCCTCGTCAAGGATGGCGAGAACCCGCTGCGCGTCGCCGCAGAACGGCTGGCCAATGACGGCATCTCGATCCTCCACACGATCGGTGGCGACGACACCAACACGACGGCGGCGGATCTCGCCGCCTATCTCGGCGCCAACGGCTACAACCTGACTGTGGTCGGCCTGCCGAAGACCGTCGACAACGACGTCGTGCCGATCCGCCAGACGCTCGGCGCCTGGACGGCCGCCGAATACGGCGCCCGCTTCTTCGATAATGTCAGCAACGAGCAGAGCGCCGCACCGCGTACGCTGGTCGTCCATGAAGTCATGGGCCGCCATTGCGGCTGGCTGACGGCGGCCACCGCCCGCTCCTATGTCCAGGCGATCGACGACAAGGAGTTCGTCGACGGCTTCATGATGAACCGTCAGATGAAGAACATCGACGGGCTCTATCTGCCGGAGATGAAGTTCGACCTGCAGGGCGAAGCCGATCGCCTGCGCCAGGTCATGGACCGCACCGGCTTCGTGACGCTGTTCGTCAGTGAAGGCGCCTGCCTCGATGCAATCGTCGCCGAACGGGAAGCGGCCGGCGAAACGATCAAGCGCGATGCCTTCGGCCACGTGAAGATCGACACCATCAATGTCGGCAACTGGTTCTCCAAGCAGTTCGCAGCCCTGCTCGGCGCCGAGCGCGCGATGGTGCAGAAGTCCGGCTACTACGCCCGCTCCGCTCCGGCCAACGGCGACGACCTGCGCCTGATCCAGAGCATGGTCGACCTCGCCGTCGAAAGCGCGCTCAACAAGGTCTCTGGCGTCACCGGTCACGACGAGGACCAGGGCGGCAAGCTGCGCACGATCGAATTCCCGCGCATCAAGGGCGGCAAGCAGTTCGACACCTCGGTCAAGTGGTTCGGCGACGTGATGGACGTCATCGGCCAGAAGTGGCAGGCGCAGAAGCACTGACTTCAGGTATTCCGGCGAGTGCGGGTGCGTCCGCCACCGCCGACAACCACTGATTAGACGTTGACGGCTCCGCGTTTCCGTGGCTGGCTCGGCAAAATTGATTGCCGAGACCACCTCAAACGCGGAGCCTTTTCATGTCTTTCGAACATTGGTTTGCCTTTGCCGCAGCTTCTGCCGTGCTGCTCGCCATCCCAGGCCCCACCATTCTTCTCGTCATTTCCTATGCGCTCGGCCATGGCCGCAAGACTGCCGGCGCCACGGTCGCCGGCGTGGCCCTCGGCGACTTCACCGCGATGACCGCCTCGATGCTCGGCCTCGGTGCGCTGCTTGCGACCTCGGCGGCGATCTTCACCGTGCTGAAATGGGTGGGTGCTGCCTATCTCATCTGGCTCGGCATCAAGCTCTGGCGCGCGCCGGTTTCAGCCGGCGGCGAAGCCGACATCGAAACCACCCCCACCGAGCGGCCGCTGCGTATCTTCTTTCATACCTATGCGGTGACCGCGCTGAACCCGAAAAGCATCGTCTTCTTCGTCGCCTTCCTGCCGCAGTTCCTCGATCTCAGCCAGCCGCTCTTTACCCAGATGGCAATTTTCGAGCTCACCTTCCTGACGCTCGCGATCCTCAACGCCAGCCTCTACGCGGCCCTTGCGACCGCTGCGCGCAGCACGATTTCCAGGCCGAATATCCGGCGGATCGTCAACCGCGCCGGCGGTTCCATGCTCATTGGTGCGGGGCTTCTGACGGCGACGATGAAGCGCGCCACGGCGTGAAATACACCCTCGCGCTTGCCGCCGCCAGCCGCATAGGTTAATGGAGATTCACTCTTGGCGGCTGGCAACCGCTGATTTGCAGGGGCTACGGGGCCCAGAAGCACGAAAGTGACAGAATGGCGAAGTACCGTATTTCCCTTACCAAACAGACGTTTGGCGTGGCCGCTATACTGTCGGCGACCATCGTCTCGGGATGCTCAACGGTAGAGCACACGTCGCTTGAAGAACTGACGGCCGTGCAGACGGTCACCCCGCTCGCAAAGCCCGGCACTGAAATGACGGCCTACGCGCTGCCCACGCCTGACGGCGTGGCCACCGCGACGAGCGCTGCGCTGACGGCGCAGACGGCCGCCCAGGCATCGGGCATGGCGGTCACCTATCCGGTCGCGACTGACCTGGCGCAAGGTGCCGAAGCCGCCCCTTCGATGGTCGCGGTTCCCGCGACCAAGCCGGGCGACACCATGGCGCTTGCGATGGTTGCACCGACGACGCAAACCGGCGCCACGGCGGCGATCGCCGCGGCCGAAGCTCCGGCCTCGGCCGAGGCAATGCAGATGGCCGCAGTTGCCCCCTCTCCCGCAGCGATGAAGACGGCCCGCGTCCAGGACCTGCCGGTCTCGACGCTCGCGGTTGCCGCGGCGATGGAATCGGACTTCGACACCGGCGAGCCCGTCGGTCTCGAAACGCTGGTCGCCAACCGCATGATCGTTCCGACCGAGCGTCCGAAGACAGGCGTCATCGGCTCGACGGTCGCAGCCGTGGCCAGCGTCATTCCGGATTCAATGAAGCTCAGCAATGCGCCGACGAGCTCCCGTCCCGACCTCGACAAGCTGATCAAGTACTATGCCGACCTGAACGATATTCCGGTCGAACTGGTTCACCGCGTCGTCAAGCGCGAGAGCAACTACAATCCGCGTGCTTACAGCAGGGGCAATTACGGCCTTATGCAGATCCGCTACAATACCGCCAAGGGCCTCGGCTATGACGGCCCGGCGGAAGGCCTGTTCGACGCCGAGACCAACCTCAAATACGCGACCAAGTATCTGCACGGCGCCTGGATGGTGGCCGACAACCAGCACGACAGCGCGGTCAAGCTCTATGCCAGCGGCTACTACTACCACGCCAAGCGCAAGGGCCTTCTCGACGACCTCGGCATGAAGTGAGCTAAATCAGCACCGCTGATTGTCCAGACCGATCTACGAGGCGCTCAATCGAGCGCCTCTATTATTTTGGCGTTGAGCTTCTGCACGTCGTAGCCGAGGCGTGAGGGCGTGAGCCCCAGCCGGACCACCGCGAGCTTCAGCGACGGCACCAGCATGATCGCCTGGCCGTCATGGCCGAGCATCCAGAAGGCGTCCGCCGGGAAACTGCCGGAACCGGCGCGCACGCCGTTTTCTTCGAGCCACACCTGGCCCTGGCCATATTTGCCGCCAGAAGCCTTGGTCGGTGCGCGCATGAAGGCGACGTAATCCTTCGGCAGCATCGCCCTCCCCTTCCACACGCCATCCTGCAGCAGGAACTGTGCGAAGCGCGCCCAGTCCTGCGCTGTGGCATACATATAGGACGAGCCGACGAAGGTGCCGCTCGCATCGGTTTCGAGCACGGCGCTACTCATGCCCAAAGGGGCGAACAGTTGATCGTGCGGAAAAGCAAGGGCTTCTGCCGGATCGTCGAAGGTCCGCATCCAGATGCGCGACAGCAACGTGCTCGTGCCGCTCGAATAGCTGAACTTCGCGCTGGGATCTGATGTCAGCGGCTTGGCCGCCGCATAACCCGCCATATCCTTCTCCAGATAGAGCATGCGCGTCACATCGGTAACGTCACCATAGTTCTCGTTGAATTCGAGGCCGCTCTGCATACCCATCAGGTCGGCAAGCGTGATGCTGGCCCGTTTGTCGCCCGCCCATTCCGGCAGGAGCCCGGCGCGCGCCACGTCCATTTTACCTTCGGCCACACGCAGGCCGATCAGCGCCGCCGTGATCGATTTCGTCATCGACCAGCCGAGCAAGGGCGTCGAACGATCGAAGCCCTGGCCATAGGTCTCGGCGACCAGGCGGCCATCGCGGATGACGGCAATCGCCCGCGCGCCCGGACCGGCGAGATCGGCATCTTCGATAAGCTTCTGCAAGGTAGGATCGATCGCAGCGCCCTCACCTTCCGGCCAGGGAGTCTCGGAAGCAGGCGCAGCCACGGACGTCGCGGTCTTGATCGACAGCAGGCTCGTGCCGTCGCCATCCGGCAGGCTCGTACATCCTGCGCCCGGTCGATAGGCAGCAGTGCCCGCCGCTGCAAAGCCGAGAATCCGCGCGGTCACCATCTGTCTTTCCGGTTCAACGGCAACCTTGACCAGCTTCAGCAAGGGGTGTCCCGGCGCCTGGACATCATCGGCCAGCACCGACTGGGCATCCCGTTTCGCGATGAAGACATTGGAGCAGACGATCTTCGCGGCGTACCCATCACCGACCTTGAGCAATTCCGGCGGCGCGATCGCGAGCCAACCGAAGAGGGCGACAACACCCAGCCCCAGCGCCGCGCCTGATATCCTCAACATGCGTCTCATGCGTTCCCTCCGGCCGTCTCATGCATCCTTGGAGGGCCGCCCAAGGACAGAAACATGCAGCAATTCAAAGTGCTACAGCGCTGGCGCTGGTCCGATGGAACGCACGATCGCTGTCGAGTTGCAGAGAGAACCAGCATTTCGCGGACAGGAAAAGCCTGCAGACTGCAAATTTCCAATTTCCGGGGAATGGAGAGCCTGGAGAGCGCTGGGCCTCAGCCTTAGGCCGAGCGGCGCAGATCCGCCGCTTCGCCTGCCTCAAGTAATGCCGCCACATCCGTAAGCGCCGGCGATATCCACGGGCCGCGGACTTCCACGGCGCCGCTGGCCTGCGCGCAATCCATCTCGCTTTCCTTTTCGATGCCGCGCACCGCAATCGGCAGGCGCAGTACATGCCCGGTCTTGATCAGGCAGGCGAGCAGCGCAACGCTGCGTTCGCTGCCGTGGGTCGCCCGGATGGCGGTCAGATCGATGGTCACCTGGTCGGGCTGCAGTTCGGCAATCATGTTCAAGGGCAAGGATGAACCGGCGCCGCCGCCAAGCGCAATGCGCACACCCAGCGCCTGCAACCCCTGGAGATTTTCGGAAATCAGGGCGAGATCCTCTGTCGAAAAGTCCGCGGTGATCTCGATCGTCAGGCGTCCCGGCGGCAAGCTTGCTTCGGCGAGGCATTGGCCGACCTGCGCAACGAAGTCTCGATCCTTGAGTTGCGGAGCGAAGGGCGCGACGGTCAGCCCGGTCGGCGAAGCCCAGCGGGCAGCTTCTGCACAGGCCGCCTGAAGTGTCCAATAGCCGAGCACAAGCGCGCTCGTGCTCTGCTCCGACGGCTCGACGATGGTTTTCGCACTGATGACGCCGCGAAGCGGGTGCCGCCAGCGCAGCAGCGCCTCGAACGCGCGGATGGATCCGCTTGCCGTCCCGCCGATCGGCAGGAATTCGAGGAAGAATTCTCCGTCTTCGAGCCCGCGCGCCACATCGCGCTCGGCCTCCGCCCGCTGCCGGGCGGCATGGGTCAGTGTTTCCGAATGGAAGGCGTGGCTGTTGCCGCTCACCGCCTTCGCCTCGTAGAGCGCCAGATCGGCACGCTTCAGCACCTCGCCCGTCGCGGTATCGCTGCGCTCGACGAAGGCGATGCCGATGCTGCAGCCGGAAGCGACCCTTGCATCGCCGAGATCGAACGGCGCTTCGAACAGCGCCTTTACCCGCATTGCGAGTGTTTCCGCCTCGGCCTGCGATGATGCGCCAGCAGCTGTGAGCACGAACTCGTCTCCCCCCAGCCGGTAGATGGTCGCCTCTCCGGAAAAGGCACGCCTCAGACGCGCACCGAAGAGCGCCAGCAGCCGGTCGCCGGCATCGTGACCCATCGTATCGTTGATCGCCTTGAACCGGTCCAGATCGAGAAGGAGCAGCGCGTTGCGTTCGAAGGCGGCCCCTTCTGCGCAAAGCGCCTGGCGAATGTCCGCCTCCAGCGCCGCGCGGTTGGCAAGCCCGGTAAGTTTGTCGCGGTGGACTTCGTGGCGCAAGCGCCGCTCGGCGCGGCGCGCTGCATGCAACTCGTGTTCGAGGCGGCGCGAGTAGCGCCAGCGATAGAAAGATCCGCCGAGGAGGAAGGGCATGGCGCCAGCCGCAAGCATTGCCGGAACATCCCAATGCGATTGTTTTGCGAACACGGTTTCGGTCGCCAGCCACGCCGCAGAAACCAGAGCCCCCAATGCCGCGCCGGCAGCCGCAAATCGCTGCTCGGGCTTCGGCAGAAACGTTCTTAACATCATGTCGACGCCCCCGAATATAAGCCGGTGCTAGCACGCCAGGGTTTAATGATTTCTTATGGGTGAAAAATTGTATTGCGACCATCTGAGCGCGCGCTGGGGCTGTGGAAACCTCGTCATCAAAGTGTAGCGGAGTCACTTTAGAAGCGGCTAAGTTTCAACTGGATGACCGGCAGAGATGACCGAACTAGCCCCCGACGTTGGCTTTGGCAGAAAAAATCCGAAGCTGAAAAACGCCCTGCTCCAGCACAAGACCTTCTCCCTTGCCGGCCTTTCGGAACGTCTCTTCGGCCTGCTGTTTTCCGGTCTTGTCTACCCGCAGATCTGGGAGGACCCGATCGTCGACATGGAAGCGATGCAGCTCGGCCCGGAGCATCGGATCGTCACCATCGGCTCCGGCGGCTGCAACATGCTGACCTATCTGTCGGCCGGCCCGCGCAGGATCGACGTGGTCGACCTCAACCCGCACCACATCGCGCTGAACCGCCTCAAGCTCGCGGCCTTCCGCCACCTGCCGAGCCACAAGGACGTGACGCGGTTCCTGGCGACCCAGGGCACGGCCACCAACGTCCAGGCCTTCGATCTCTTCATTGCGCCGAAGCTCGACACGGCAACGCGCAGCTACTGGAACGGCCGCGACATGACCGGCCGCCGCCGCATCGGCGTCTTTGGCCGCAACATCTATCGCACCGGTCTGCTCGGCCGCTTCATCGCCGCAAGCCACCTGCTTGCCCGCCTGCATGGCGTCAACCCGGAAGAGTTCGTCCGGGCCGGCTCGATGCGCGAGCAGCGCCAGTTCTTCGACGAGCGCCTGGCGCCCCTTTTCGATCGCCCCGTCATCCGCTGGATCACCGGCCGCAAGAGCTCGCTTTTCGGGCTTGGCATCCCGCCGCAGCAGTTCGACGAGCTTGCAAGCCTCAGCAGCGAGAAGTCGCTCGCCGCCGTGCTGCGCCACCGCCTGGAAAAGCTTACCTGCCACTTCCCGCTGCGGGAAAACTACTTCGCCTGGCAGGCCTTCGGCCGTCGCTATCCGCTGCCGCACGAAGGTGAGTTGCCACCCTACCTCAATGCCCGCGCCTATGAGGCGATCCGCAACAATGCCGAGCGTGTCGAGGTTCACCACGCAAGCTACACCGAACTCCTGGCCAACAAGCCGGCCGCTTCCGTCGACCGCTACATCCTGCTCGACGCACAGGACTGGATGACTGACCAGCAGCTCAACGACCTCTGGACCGAGATCACCCGCACGGCGGATGCCGGCGCGATCGTCATCTTCCGCACGGCGGCAGAAGACAGCATCCTGCCCGGCCGCGTCTCCTCGGCCCTGCTCGACCAGTGGCATTACGATGCCGAAGCATCGGTCAAGCTCGGTGCCGAAGACCGCTCCGCCATCTACGGTGGTTTCCACATCTACCGGAAGAAGGCTTGAGCCGATGCCTGAGACCGGGATTTCGCACGCGCGGCGCATGGACCACATGTACCGCTACCAGCGGCACTTCTACGATCTGACGCGGAAATACTATCTCTTCGGCCGCGACACGCTGATCCGGGAGATGAACCCGGCCCCCGGTGCCTCTGTGCTCGAAGTCGGCTGCGGCACCGGGCGCAATCTGGCGCTCATCGGCCGCTGCTTCCCTTCGGCCCGTCTCTTCGGCCTCGACATTTCCCAGGAAATGCTGACCTCTGCCGACACGAAGCTCAACCGCAGCGGCAAGCGCCGCGCCGCGCTTCAGGTCGCCGATGCCACGGACTTCAACCCGGCCATCTTCGGCGAACGCGGCTTCGATCGCATCGTCATCTCCTATTCGCTATCGATGATCCCCGATTGGCAGAAGGCGATCGATGCGGCCATCGCCGCGCTCAATCCCGGCGGGTCGCTGCACATTGCCGATTTCGGCCAGCAGGAACGCCTGCCGGCAAGCTTCCGCCGGGCGCTGCACGGCTGGCTCGATCGCTTCCACGTCACACCACGCGCAAACCTGTTCGACGTGCTGCGCGAGAAGGCCCGAGAGAACGGCGGCGATCTCGAACGCCGTGCGATCGGCCGCGGCTATGCCTGGCTTGCGGTCTATCATCGTCCAGCCGTCGCAATCGCCGCCTGAAGCCGGGAACCAGTCGCGCAGACGGCCGCCCCTGCCTCACTTCGCCAGAGCGCGCCGAAATCACGAAGGGGACTTCGCGCTGGGGTAGAAGTCGGTGCGCTCCCACCCCACCTGCAATTCTCGCTTGAGCTAACCCAATTTTTACGATGATATGGTGAAGATGGGGTTCACGCCTCGCGGGGGAAATCACCGATATGGAAGCCATCGTGTGAGGCAGGATCGTCGCTCGTCTCTAGACAGGTACCTCATGCGCCGGCTTCTCCTGGCTCTACTGCCCATTGCCACTCTCCTTTCCGCCTGTTCCTCGACCGATTACGACCTGATGCAGACGGCATCGATCCCGCCGCGCTTCCAGGATACGGACCCGCAGGACTTCGGTGATCGCACGCCACAGCGCCACAACATTCACGGCATCGACGTTTCGAAATGGAATGGCGATATCGACTGGATGAAGGTGAAGAACTCCGGCGTCTCCTTCGCCTTCATCAAGGCGACCGAAGGCAAGGACAGGGTCGATACCCGCTTCAACGAATACTGGCAAAGGGCGCGCGCCGCCGGCATCCCCTACGCGCCCTATCACTTCTATTATTTCTGCTCGTCCGCCGACGAACAGGCCGACTGGTTCATCGCCAATGTGCCGAAGACCGCCGTCTACCTGCCGCCGGTACTCGACGTCGAGTGGAACGGCGAATCGAAGACCTGCCGCCACCGCCCGACGCCGGACGAAGTGCGCGTCGAGATGAAGCGCTTCATGGATCGCCTCGAAGCCCATTACGGCAAGCGGCCGATCATCTACACCTCGGTCGATTTCCACCGCGACAATCTCGTCGACCAGTTCAAGGAGCACCACTTCTGGGTGCGCTCGGTCGCCAAGCATCCGGGCGAAGTCTATGTCGAGCGCCGCTGGGCGTTCTGGCAGTACACCAGCACCGGCGTAATCCCGGGTATCGATGGCGCCACCGATATCAATGTCTTCGCCGGCTCGGCGAAAAACTGGAAGAATTGGGTCGCGGCGGTCTCACAGCCGAAGTAAGACCGCCATTCTTGCCGGCAGCTGCGGCAAGGCACCCCATTTTCTTCTTTCGGTCATAATGCTCTGAAAGAGCAACAGCAGATTTTACAGCGCCGCACGTCTGCAAGGATGCGCAAAGGTCGCTGTAACATTTTTGAACCGCCGCATGATTTGTCCCTAAATCGATGACGATTTATGGCGTTGTGCAGGCCTTCCAGCAATTTGGCTGTCCGTGGTGGTGTCTCCCGCACCCTGCGGCCAAAGAAAGGAATTATGATGATCCGGACTACCCGGCACGCCCTGGCCTCCGTCGCCCTCCTGGCACTTACCGCCTCCACCGCCTTCGCCCAGACCGCGACGCAGACGGGCACGCAGGCAGCAGCCCCGACGGTTGCCTGCGGCGGCGACCTCGGTGCGTTTCTTCAAGGCGTGAAGGCCGAAGCTGTCACCAAGGGTGTTCCGGCCGATGTCGCCGACCGTGCGCTTGCGGGTGCTGTCGTCAACGAGAAGGTGCTGAGCCGCGACCGCGCTCAGGGCGTGTTCAAGCAGACCTTCACCGAATTCTCCAAGCGCACCGTCAGCAAGTCGCGGCTCGATATCGGCCAGCAGAAGATGAAGGAATTTGCCGACGTCTTTGCTCGCGCCGAGAAGGAATTCGGCGTGCCGGCCCCGGTCATCACCGCCTTCTGGGCCATGGAGACCGATTTCGGCGCCGTTCAGGGCGACTTCAACACCCGTGATGCGCTGGTGACGCTGTCACATGACTGCCGCCGTCCGGAGATGTTCCGCCCGCAGTTGATCGCAGCGATTGAGATGGTCCAGCACGGCGACCTCGATCCGGCAACGACGACCGGCGCCTGGGCCGGCGAGATCGGCCAGGTGCAGATGCTGCCGGAAGACATCATCGCCTATGGCGTCGATGGCGACGGCGACGGCCACGTCAACCTCAAGAAGAGCTCGCCCGACGCGATCCTGACGGCCGCCAAGTTCATCCAGAGCCTCGGCTTCAAGGCCGGCCAGCCCTGGATCCAGGAAGTGAGCGTTCCCGAACAGCTGCCGTGGGAAAAGACCGGCCTGCAGCCGGGCATGAAGGCTTCGGACTGGTTCGCGCTCGGCGTCACGCCGCGCGACGGCAACACCGCCAACGGCAATCTCGAAGCCTCGCTGGTGCTGCCGCAGGGCCGCAAGGGCGTGGCCTTCCTCACCTACCCGAACTTCAACGTCTATCTCGAGTGGAACCAGTCGTTCATCTACACGACCTCGGCCGCCTACTTCGCAACCCGCCTCGCCGGCGCTCCGACCTATGAAGGCGGCAACCCGGAACCGGGCCTCGACGATGTCGGCATGAAGGAGCTGCAAACCAAGCTCCAGACGCTCGGCCACGACGTCGGCAAGGTCGACGGCATCCTTGGCTCCGGCACCCGCGCCGCGCTCCAGAAGGAGCAGCTCCGCCTCGGACGCCCGGCGGATGGCTGGGCGACGCTGGAACTCCTCAACGCCCTCTGAGTGAACTCGGACCACGGATGTGGCTCGTGCGCAGGATTTGTTGCCCCGGGGATCGGAACCGATCCCCGGGGTTTCTTGTATCGGCGGTCCAGGCACGATAACCGCCCGGGACCGCCCGCGCCCGCTTGCTCACGAACACGACAAGAACCGGGTGGTCCCGGCGCGGACACCGGGCTATGAAATGTCGTCAGATCGCAACCGGTCCGGGAATGTCGGGCGCAGCTTTTGCGCCACGCTCCCCATTCTCCGCCCGGACGAGGCTGGCAGGCGACCAATCACCACGGACAGGCACACCCATGAATGCGCGAACCACAGTCGACGGCCATCAGATGAGCGTTAGAACCTGGGCACTGCTCGCCCTGCTCGGTCTCATCTGGGGCGGGTCCTTCTTCTTCGCCCGCGTGGCCATTGCCCATGTGCCGCCATTCACGCTGGTGGTGCTGCGGTTGGGCCTCGCAGCACTTGCCCTGCATCTCTATATCCGCGGCCGGTTCGGCATCTATCAGGCGCTTTCCGGCCGCTGGCGCGAATTTGCGCTGATGGGGCTGATCAACAACGCCATTCCGCACGCCTTCATCTTCCTCGGCCAGACTGAGATCGGCGCCGGGCTGGCGGCGATCCTCAACGCCACGACGCCGGTCTGGACCGTCATCATCGCCAATATGGCGACCGAGGACGAAAAGCTGAGCTCCGGCAAGATCGGCGGCTGCCTGCTGGGGCTTGCCGGCACCGTGGTGCTGATCGGGCCGAGTGCGGTTGCGGGCCTCTTCGGCACCACGAGCGGCATTCCGCTCTGGGCGCTGCTGCTTCCGGTGCTGGCTGCCGTCAGCTATGGCCTTGCGGCAACCTACGGCAAGCGCTTCCGAAATCTCGCACCGCCGGTGACGGCCGCCGGCCAACTCACCGCATCGACGCTGATGATGCTGCCCGTTGCTGCCTTCACCGATGCGCCCTGGACCCTACCGATGCCGCCGATGGAAGCGATACTTGCCATCCTCGGCCTCGCGCTCGTCTCCACCGCCTATGGATACATCCTCTTTTTCCGGATCATGGCGGAGGCCGGCGCCACCAATGCCTCGCTTGTCACCCTGCTGGTGCCGCCAAGCGCGATCCTGCTCGGCTATCTCTTCCTCGGCGAAACGCTGCAGGCGGCCGATGTCGGCGGAATGGCACTGATCGCCCTTGGGCTTGCCGTGCTTGATGGCCGCATCCTGCGGCTCAAGAACGCCGCCTGAACGGGGAATCGGGGCGCCGAATTCGTGCCCTTCTGATGCGCTCACGCACGGTTACGGACGTTTATATTAACCTTGCAGAAGCAATTGTGAAAAAAATGTGGCAGCCTGAAAAAGATAAATATCTCAATATTATAGCCCTGTGAATAAGGCCGCCCTCCCTCACGGATTTCGCACTGCAGCACAAGTTTCGCTTTAACACATCGTGATTTCGCCCTATGTTTTAACGCGTCAACGCAGGGAGGGTCATCCATGGGCCTTACACATTCGCTGAATGTCCTCATGATCAGTGCAGCGTTCGTATTCGTGGCCACGATGCTCTTCATCTGATGAGCGGCCGCTGAGAGTCCAAACCGAATAGGGACTTAAATTTCCGGAAATCCATTTTGCAGCACCAAGGAAGCTAGACCGCCAAGAGAGCATAGGGTCTAATCGCTGCGACAGAAAAGAAAGCGCATGAAGGCAACCCTTCATGCGCTTTCTTGTTTTCGGATGTCTCTTGCCTGGATGGGTTACTGCATGTGTCCTTTAATCGTAGCCGATTAAAGGACACATGCAGCAATTCAAAGTGCTACAGCGACCTTTGCGCGTCTCATAAGACGCGCGGCGCTGTAGGTCGCCTCAGGAACTCAGGCCGCCGCTCCTGCCGCCACCGGGAGCCGCGCATCGGGGAGCAATACGCTCGGCTCCGCCGCGCCCCGCTCGAAGCCGACGAGATCCAGGACCGCCGTCACCAGGGGCGAACGGTTCATCGTGTAGAGGTGGAAATCGCGCACGCCGCGCCGGGCGAGATCGACGATCTGTTCGGCGGCGATATGGGTCGCCTCCTTGAAGCGCTCGGCCGGCTGATCCTCCAGATGCACGAGCCGGGTGACGATCGCCTCCGGCACGCTCGCGCCACAGAGGCCGGCAAATTTCTGCACTTGCGCCAGATTGTTGATAGGCAGGATGCCCGGCACGATCGGAATGTTGACGCCGGCGCGACGCACCCGTTCGAGGTAGCGCTCGAAATCGTTGTTGTCGAAGAAGAACTGGGTCAGCGCCCGGTTGGCTCCGGCATCGACCTTGCGCTTCAGCATGTCGATATCGGCAGCCACGTCAGGGCTCTCGGGATGCTTCTCCGGATAGGAGGAGACGGAAATCTCGATATCGCCGCCTCGAGCGCGGATCGCCCGCACCAGATCGGTGCTGCTCGCGTAGCCATCCGGATGCGGCTGATAGGTGCTGCCGATGCCGCCTTGAGGGTCGCCGCGCAGCGCCACGAAATGGCGGACGCCATAATCGATGTACTCGTCGATGACCGCATCGACTTCTGCCTTCGGTGCACCGACGCAGGTCAGGTGCGCGGCCGTATTGGCAAACCCCTTCTCCTCGATCATCCGCCTGACCGTCGTCAGCGAACGCGCCTTGGTCGAACCGCCCGCGCCATAGGTAACGGTCACGAAGGCGGGATCGAAGATGGAAAGATCTTCCGCCGTCTGGAAGAGCTGCGCTTCCATTTCGTCGGTCTTGGGAGGGAAATACTCGAAGGAGAGCCTCAGATTGCCACGCTCGGCCGGATAAAGCGTCTGTGCCGTCATTCTCAAACTCCCCCTGCATGAACGCGCGGCCGCGGCGTTTCATTCTCATTCACGGCGCGCCGATCGCGCGCCAGCCAGATCGTCACCGTCAGCTTTTCTTCCTCGGCCCCTTCCGGCGAAAGGTCCGTGGTCTTTTCGAGCACCAGGCCGGCCTTGGCGAGCCAATCGGCAATCGCCTGGTGCGAGAATCCGAGGCGCGCATGGGCATGCTCGTCGCGCAGATGTTCAAGCGCGTGCGGCGCGAAGTCGATGATCACGAGGCGACCGCCCGGCATCAGCATGCGCGCCGCTTCCGCGATCGCCGCCTCCGGCTCCTCGAGGAAGTGCAGCACCTGGTGAATGGTGACGAGATCGAAGGCCTGGCCGTCGAGCGGCAGGTTGAAGATATCGCCGTGCCGGATCGACGCCTTGGTGATACCGGCACGATCGAGGTTGGAGCGCGCAACGGCCAGCATGTCGCGGCTGGCATCGACACCGACGCCGCGGCGGTAGAGCCCTTCGAAGAGCTGCAGGATCCGCCCGGTGCCGGTTCCCAGATCAAGCAGGCTCTCGACAGGCTCGTCTCCGACCATCTCACGCAGCTTGGCCTCGACATCACGCTCACTGACATGCAGGCGGCGAAGCTCGTCCCAGCCGGCGGCGTTGCGGCTGAAATAGGCCTGCGCCTTCTCGGCCCTCGCCTTCTTCAGGGTGGTCAGCCGCGCCGCATCGCGCGAAAGCACGGCGTCGTCAGCAGACGCAGACGCCAGCATGGCCCGCACGAGCCCGACGCGGGCACCGTCCTGCCTGAGACGGAAATAGGCCCAGGCGCCTTCCTGATAACGGTCGATGAGCTCGACTTCGGCAAGCAGCTTCAGGTGCCGCGAAATACGCGGCTGCGACTGCCCGAGAATTTCGGTAAGATCGGTAACGGTAAGGTCGCCAGCGGCAAGCAAAGCGACAAGACGCATGCGGGTCGGCTCTCCCGCCGCCTTCAGCACGTCCACCAGCGCATCCAGACCGAGTTCTTTCTGAACTGCCATCACGATCCCCATCAACACATAAAGATATGTTTATGTGATTTGCGATGTCGGTGCAAGCGGATTTGCGCGGAGAGGCCAAACAATGGCGCTTGCGGAACAGGGCATGCAAAGGAAAACGGGCGGAGCCTGCGCTTCGCCCGTTCCCGCAACAATGGACTTTCAATTCCCGCCTTCGCGGCGTTGCCGCGATGGGTTGGGCGCCGCAAGAAAGGCGAGCGCCCTTGCCCTGATCAGCGCGTCAGGCGCTTGTAGGTGACGCGCTTCGGGTTGACCGAATCCGGGCCGAGGCGACGGATCTTGTCCTTCTCGTAGTCTTCGAAGTTGCCTTCGAACCACTCGACCTGGCTGTCGCCTTCAAAGGCGAGGATGTGCGTTGCCAGGCGGTCGAGGAACATGCGGTCGTGGCTGATGATAACGGCGCAGCCGGCGAAGTTTTCGAGCGCGACTTCAAGCGCTGCCAGCGTCTCGGTGTCGAGGTCGTTGGTCGGTTCGTCGAGCAGCAGAACGTTGCCGCCGGCCTTCAGCATCTTGGCAAGGTGAACGCGGTTGCGCTGACCACCCGAGAGGTTGCCGACCTTCTGCTGCTGGTCGCCGCCCTTGAAGTTGAAGGTCGAGCAATAGGCGCGCGAGTTCATCTCGTGCTTGCCGAGCTTGATGACTTCGGCGCCGCCGGAGATTTCCTCCCAGACGGTCTTGTTGCCGTCGAGCGCGTCGCGGCTCTGGTCGACATAGCCGAGATGGACGGTCTCGCCGATGCGGATCGAGCCACTGTCGGGCTGTTCCTGGCCGGTGATCATGCGGAAGAGCGTCGTCTTACCGGCGCCGTTCGGGCCGATGATGCCGACGATGCCGCCCGGCGGCAGCTTCAGCGACAGGCCGTCGATGAGCAGGCGGTCGCCATAGCCCTTGGTGACGCCTTCCATCTCGATGACCACCTGGCCGAGACGTTCGCCGACCGGAATGATGATCTGCGCGTCGCCCGGACGCTGGTTTTCCGCCGCGTTGACCAGTTCGTCGTAGGAGCGGATACGCGCCTTGGACTTGGCCTGGCGAGCCTTCGGGCTCGACGCAATCCACTCCTGTTCACGAGCAATCGCCTTCTGGCGGGAAGCCTCTTCGCGGCCTTCCTGCTGCATGCGCTTGGCCTTCGCAACGAGGTAGGCCGAATAGTTGCCTTCGTAAGGAATGCTGCGGCCGCGGTCGAGTTCGAGGATCCAGCCGGTGACGTTGTCGAGGAAGTAGCGGTCGTGGGTGATCATCAGCACGGCGCCCGGATATTCGCGCAGGTGCTTTTCGAGCCAGGCGATCGTCTCGGCGTCGAGGTGGTTGGTCGGTTCGTCGAGCAGCAGCAGGTCCGGCTGCGACAGAAGCAGCTTGCAGAGCGCAACACGGCGTTTTTCACCACCGGAGAGATTGGTGACTTCCGCGTCGCCCGGCGGGCAGCGCAGCGCTTCCATCGCCATTTCCACCTGGCTTTCGAGATCCCAGAGGTTCTGGCTGTCGATGATATCCTGGAGCTTGGCGCCCTCTTCCGCCGTCTCGTCGGAATAGTTCATCATCAGTTCGTTGTAGCGGTCGACGATCGCCTTCTTCTTGGCAACGCCTTCCATGGCGTTTTCAAGAACCGTCTTCGTCGGATCGAGCTGCGGCTCCTGCGGCAGGTAGCCGACGGTGGCACCCTCGGCGACCCAGGCCTCGCCGGTGAATTCCTTGTCGAGGCCGGCCATGATGCGCAGAACCGTCGACTTACCGGCGCCGTTCGGGCCGAGGATACCGATCTTGGCGTCCGGATAGAACGACAGATGAACGTTCTCGAGAACCTTCTTCGCGCCGTAGGACTTATTAAGTCCGGCCATATGATAGATGAACTGACGTGCCATGAGGGAATGCTCCGCAGGGAAAGGAAATTTGCCCGCTATGTAGGCGAATTATAGGAAGGGGGCAATGAGCAAAGGCGTTCACCCCGGCTTGTCCCCCCACCTATCCCATGCGGCTGCCCGCGTCGGCAGCGCACTGGCTGCCGTAGAACGGTGCCCGCGGAAGCGGGAGCGGGTCAGCTTCGCCCGGCCGTGTCGGCAATACCCTTGGCGCATTTGAACTCGGTCGGTCCCGCCGCCTGGATCAGCGGCGCGAGGCTCGAGGCCTTCATGACGTCGCCAGTGAGCCCGATCGTCAACCCGGTGATGATGTTGCGCCCCTGAACCGTCTGGCAGCGCATGCGCACCCGGTCGCCGGCGCCAGTGCCAAAACTCTGGTCGAACGCCTGCTTGATCGACTTCTCATCGAGCTCGGAGCCGATGCGCTGGCGAAAGAGCGCGCCGACTGCGGAGCGATTGAGTTCCTCCAGCATGCGCAGCTGCGCCAAGAAGTAATCGTCGACCGAGCCACTCTGGCAGGTGCCGCTGCGCAGCCACTGGTGCCGGTCGAGGCCCGATTGCACGCCGGGCATGGCGATCAGCAGCCGCGCCGCCGTGTCGTCGGCCATGGCGAGTTTCGGCAGTTCAAGCCAGCTGCCCTTGCGATCCTGCGCCCGTACATCGGCCGTTACCCCGCAATAGCTCTTGCGCAGCGGCCAGAGGCCATGCAGCGAGAGATTGGTGGCATCGAACCGCTCTGCCGTCTGGCTTTCGCATTCCTTGCGCTGCGGCCGGGTTTCGCAGAAGCCGGGCTGCCAGCTCACCGCCAGCACGTATTCCGTGCGGGTGGCCGCGCCTTCGGAAGACCCCTGATCCGCCGCTTCCTCGCCGGCGGCAAAGGCGGCTGGCGCAAGGAAAAGCGCCAACGCCGCCAGCATCCCTGCCATCGGACCCGATATCGCCTTACAGAAACTAACCATGGCATCCTCCCTCCGAAACAAAACAGGAACGAATATCGCTCAAAACGGGAAAATTGCAACTCTTAATTCATACGAGCGCACATTCGCTTGTGACCTCATGCGCAACGAGCAACAAGCGGCGATTGCCTTTGCCTTGCAAATCGATTTGATATCGGAATTGGTTTGTCGTTGTTGCCGGGGGAAATCGTGTTCGGGCAGGTGAAGACACATCAAAGCCCGACCGGAGCCACCTTGAGCTGGCGCCATTTCCCGGCGACCGCCGGTGCCCGCGGCATCCTCCTCATCAGCCACGGCCTTGCCGAACATTCCGGCCGCTATGCCCGCTTTGCCGAAGCGATGGCCGGCCACGGGTTCCACGTCTACGCCCATGACCATCGCGGCCACGGCGAGACGCGCGCGCCGGACGCCCAGCTCGGCATGTTTTCCAACCGCGAAGGCCTCGACAAGGTTTTCGCCGATATCCGGGCCGTCAGGACGATCGCAACCGCCGCCCACCCTGATCTGCCGGTTATCCTCTTCGGCCATTCCATGGGCGGGCTGATAGCGCTCAACGCCACCGAGACCGATCCCGGCCTCTACGATGCGCTCGCCGTCTGGAACTCCAATTTCCGTCCCGGCCTTGCCGGTCGCGGCGGCCAGATGATCCTCAAGATCGAGAAGGCTCTGAAAGGCTCTGACGTGCCGAGCCCGCTGCTCACCAAGCTTACCTTCGGCATGTGGGGCGGTGCCATCAAGGACCGCAAGACCGATCTCGACTGGCTCTCGCGCGACGATGCCGAGGTCGCGAAATACGCAGCCGACCCGCTCTGCGGCTTCGATGCGACGGTCTCGCTCTGGCTCGACCTCTTCCGCCTGTCCTTCGGCGGTGCCCGGCCCGAACGGCTGGCGCGGCTCCGGAAGGACCTGCCCATTCATCTCGTCGGCGGCAGCGCCGACCCCTCCACGGAGATGGGCGGCGCCATCCGCTGGCTCGGCGCCAAGATGAAAGCGGCCGGCCTGACCAATGTCACCGTCACCGTCTATGACGGCATGCGCCATGAAACCCTGAACGAACTCGGCCGGGAAAAGGCGACAGCAGACTTCGCCGCCTGGTGTTTACGCGCCGTCGAAAGCAGGCGCTGACCGGAAATATCATGGCCGACATGTCCCTTCAAAAGATCGCCACGGACCATAGCCGCATCTCCTTCGGGCTGACGCTGATGGTGATCTCGGTGCTCCTGTCGCCGTTGATCGATATCTTCGCCAAGCTGGCAATCGCCACCGTTCCCTCGGCCGAAATCACCGCAGTCCGCTTCCTGCTCCAGGTCGTCTTCATCCTGCCGATTGTTCTTGTCCGCGGCAGCCTCTTCGATCTCTCCTGGAAGAGGACCGGGCTCCATGCGTTGCGCGGCGGTCTTCTGGTCGTAACGATGCTCTCCTTCATCACCACGCTGAAGGTGATGGAGGTCGCCGACGCGATCGCGATCTTCTTCGTCGAGCCGATCATCCTGACGATCCTCGGCAGCATCTTCCTCAAGGAAACCATCGGCTGGCGGCGCTACACCGCCTGCGGCGTCGGCTTCTTCGGCGCGCTGCTCGTCATCCAGCCGAGCATGCAGGAGGTCGGCTGGATCGCGCTTTTGCCTGTTGTCGCCGCCTTCGGCCTTGCCGTGTTCCTGCTCGTCACCCGCATGGTGGCGCAGAACGAAGACCCGTGGTCGATGCAGTTTCACGCCGGCGTGTGGGGCGCGCTCTTCTGCCTCGTGCTCCTCTATTTCGGCGAAGGCAGCGGTTCCGGCATCTTCGACCCGGTCTGGCCGCAAGGGTATACCTGGTACTATCTGCTCGGCGTCGGCGTGACCGCCACCATATCAGGCGTGCTCGGCGTCTATGCCTATCGTGCGGCCCCTGCTTCGGTGCTGGCGCCGCTGCAATATCTGGAAATCGTTTCGGCAACGATCTTCGGCTGGCTCGTCTTCGGCGATCTGCCGGATGCGCTGAAATGGCTCGGCATCGCCATCATCATTGGCTCCGGCCTCTACATCATCTGGCGCGAGCGCCGCATACACAAGGACACCAGCGTCGCTGCGGTGTCGCCAGCAATCTGACAACAAAGCCATCTGAAAACAAAAGCCAATCTGAAAACAAAAGAAAGACCATCGGGAGGAAGATCATGAAAACTGGAGGCCAGCTCGTCGTCGACGCACTCGTCGCCAATGGCGTGAAACGCATCGCCTGCGTGCCAGGGGAAAGCTACCTGGCCGTGCTCGACGCGCTCTACGACACCGACATCGACGTGCTCGTCTGCCGCCAGGAAGGCGGTGCTGCGATGATGGCGGATGCCTGGGGCCGGCTGACCGGCGAGCCCGGCATCTGCATGGTGACCCGCGGCCCCGGCGCGACCAACGCTTCGGCGGGGTTGCATGTCGCAAGACAGGACTCGATCCCGATGATCCTCTTCATCGGCCAGGTCCAGAGCGATGCGCGCGAGCGCGAGGCCTTTCAGGAGATCGAATACCGCCGCGCCTTCACGGAAGTCGCCAAGTGGGTGGGTGAGATCGACGATCCCGCCCGCATTCCGGAATTCGTCACCCGCGCCTTCGCCGTCGCCACGTCCGGTCGCCCCGGCCCTGTCGTGCTGACGCTGCCAGAGGACATGCTGACCCGCAGCGCCGAGGCGCCGGCCGCCAAGCCCTACCAGCCGGTCGAGGGTCATCCGGGCCCGGCGCAGATAAAGCGGCTGGGCGAGATGCTGACCACCGCCAAACGGCCGATCGCCATCCTCGGCGGCACCCGCTGGACCGCGGAAAGTGTTGCTCAATTCCAGAGCTTCGCCGAGCGCTGGAAGCTGCCCGTCGGCTGCTCCTTCCGCCGCCAGATGCTGTTTGATCACCTGCATCCGATGTATGCCGGCGATGTCGGCATCGGCATCAACCCGGCGCTTGCCAAGGAGATCAAGGAAGCGGATCTCGTTCTGCTGCTCGGCGGCCGCTTCTCGGAAATGCCGTCCTCAGGCTACACATTGATGGATAGCCCCTACCCGCGCCAGACATTGGTGCATGTCCATCCTGACAGTTCCGAACTCGGCCGCGTCTACCGGCCGGAGCTGGCGATCGCCGCAAGCCCGAGCGACTTCGTCGCCGCCCTCGAAGGCCTTGCGCCCCAGGGCGAACCGGCCTGGTCCGAACGCACCGAGATCATGCACGCAGCCTATCTCAAATGGTCGACCCCGCCGGAGACCGGACCGGGTGCGGTGCAGATGGGGCCGATCATGAACTGGATCGAGGCGAACACCCCGCAGGATACGATCTTTACCAACGGCGCCGGCAACTATGCCACCTGGGTGCATCGGTTCCATCGCTTCCGCCGCTTTGCGACGCAGGCCGCACCTGCTTCCGGCTCGATGGGCTACGGCCTGCCGGCGGCGGTTGCCGCCAAGCAGCTTCATCCGGATCGCGAAGTCATCTGCTTTGCCGGTGACGGCTGTTTCCTCATGCACGGACAGGAATTCGCGACTGCCGTTCGCTACCGCCTGCCGATCATCACCGTGGTCGTCAACAACGGCATCTACGGCACTATCCGCATGCACCAGGAACGTGAGTATCCCGGCCGCGTCAGCGCCACCGATCTCACCAACCCGGATTTCGCCGCCCTCGCCCGCGCCTATGGCGGCCACGGCGAAACTGTCGAGAAGACGGAAGAGTTTGCCGACGCGTTCCTCAGGGCACGCGCCAGCGGCAAGCCGTCGATCATCGAGATCAAGCTCGATCCCGAAGCGATCACCCCGACGCGCACGCTGACCGATATCCGCAACGGCTGATCGATTGGGAAATGATTGCGACCGCTGCCAACTGCGGCGGTCGCAGGCGACCGTCGCCCTATTCTTCCAGCCATTCCGTCGAAAACGCACCGGCCTCATGCAGGTCGGTCGTCTCCAGACGCCCCGGCCCGAGATTCTCGAACTTGTGCGGCACGTTGGCCGGCGCCACGATGATCTGGCCGGCCTCCGCGTCGATCGTGCGATCGCCCACGGTGAACCGGGCACGGCCGACGCGCACGATGAAGGTTTCGGGATAGGGATGACGGTGAAGCTTCGGCCCGTAGCCGATCTCGTCCGTGGAAACGAAGATCACCGAGAGCCCCGCGCCATAGGCACCGCCCTCGAATTCGCCCTTCCACCGGTCGGGTTCATCTGCCCATTGCTCACGCGAAATGAGATGCGCTTCGGCCATGCCGATCCTCCACTGTCAGATGGAACGAAACGACCGAGCGCGAGAGTTTGGATTCGCCTGGCTCAGCCGCGGATATGCTGGGTCTGCTGGTAGACGGCCGTCGAGCGCGCGCCAGAACGGCAATAACCGAGCATCGGCCGCTGGAACTCGTCGAGCGCATCGACCATGCTCGTTACCGCGTCTGCCGTCACGCCCATCGGGCCGACGGGGATATGCTTGGTTTCGATGCCGAGCTCTTCGGCGCGTGCGGCAATAGAATCGAAGGTCGGCTGATCCGGCGCCTCGAAATCCGGGCGGTGGCAGACGATGGACTTGAAGCCGAGCGCCTTGATCTGGTCGAGATCCTCGACGGTGATCTGGCCGGAGACCGAGTATTCGTCGTTGATCTGGCGGATGTCCATGGTCGTCTTCCTCAGGAAATGTGGTGGCCTCTGATGTAGGCGCAGCACTTCTCCGCGTCAATTCAAAAGCCGCGCCTCGAAGGCCCGGGTTCTGAAGCTGGATCAGAGGACCGAGAAGGCGATCGCGTAGTCCCGCGCGTCGCCCGGCAGCAGCGGGATCAGTTCCTCGGCAGCCGCGAGATCCGGACGCCTGGCGATGCGGTGCGACACAGGCTCGATGCTGATCACATCGGCTTCACCGCGCTGGCAGCGCCACATCTGCAGGAACGGCAGCGTGTCGGCGCGAAACCGCACCTGGAGATTTCGGCCACCGAGACCGGCAAGGCCCGCAAGGGTGACGTCCGACCAGCCATCGGCGCCGGTGGTCGCGGGCAGGCAGAAGTGCGCGCTCTCGCCATTGCCGAAGCGCCAGGCGCACTCCCCGCCTTCAAGCGAGGTGCTGACGATGCGGGTGTCAGTCCCGAGCAGCCGGCCGCCGATGTTGAGGTGATACATCATCATCGGCGGAAAGGCCGAGGTCCCCGCGTTGACCACGCGATCCTCGAGCACCACTTCGTGCCGCCCGGCATCGATCCGCCACCGCCGCTCGATCCGCGCCTGCCCGCCATCGGCGAGCGCCACCGCGATCGTCGCCGTGCACGCGGTACCGTCGCTCGCCATCTCCGTATGGCTGACTGCTGATCCGGCCAGCGACCCATGCAGCGGGTAGCGCGCGCCTTCTGCTCCGCCCTCGATCGCTTCGGGGTGGCGGATGTGATCGGGGCCGCAGGTGAAGAGAAAGCCTGCAAGCGCCCGGTCTATTCGCGGGTCGCCGTCCGAGGGGATCGCAGCACCCGGCGACAGATCGACGCCATCGACAACAAAAGCGGCGATGTCGAGCGCCGAGAGGCGATCGAACAGCACATGATTCTCCTGGGCATCCCGAGGTTCTTCGAGCGTTCTCAACATGTCCTCTTCCTCAAATCGGCCGCAGAATCACTGCAATCACAAAGAGATGATAGCTGAGGAGAGAAGCATTTCACCGGTTGAAGCCCGGGACCGCGCCGCTTAGATAGAATTTAACCGCTTATTCATGATGAATTCATTTTTTTCACATTAACGTCGAAATCCAAATGTACCGCGCCACATTCACTACAATGAAAACAGGTTCTCACGTGACGTCAGCGACCCGCATAGGCCTCTCGCTTCTCGCCGCAGCCGGCTTTCTCGCCGTGGATTTGACGGCCGCTTTCGCGCAGGATTATCGCGGCAGAAATCGCTATGGCGACGACGTCATGCTGGTCACGCCCGAAGGCGAAATCCTCGATTACGTGCCGCGCGCCGATGAGGTGCAGACCATGCGCGACAGCCGCGGCCGTACGCTGCTGATCGACAGCTGGGGCAATGTGGTGGCGACCGTCGTGCCCAATCGCGGCCGACAGGGTGGTTATGGCGGCTATCGCCGCGAGGGCGATGTCGACATCTATTCGAACCGACGCTCCCGCGACACCGAGCGCGGCTACGGCTATTCCGAGCCTGGCGAAGTCACCGGCTCCATCCCCGATTACCGCGACGTGGTGCCGCCATCCACCGATGGCAACGACTTGCCGAACAGCCTGCCGGGCCTGATCGACGGCACCGAAGAGGCCGCGATCGATCCGAATGACGGCAATCCGATGCGCCCGTCGATGCCGCCGGCAATGTCGGTCAAGTCGAAGTCGCGCGCCGAGATCACCGCGCTGCAGGTCTTCCTCGACCGCGAGGGCTTCTCGCCCGGCGTGATCGACGGCAAGATGGGCTCGAACGTGACCAAGGCGATCGAGGCGTGGCAGCAATCGACCGGCGAGACGCTCGACCCCAACAACACCGAGGACATTCTCGAGCGGCTGCGCATGAGCGGCGGCATGCCGATCACCAGCTACACGATCACGGCTGCCGACGCTGCCGGCCCCTATGTCGCCTCGATCCCGGAGGATTACGCACATAAGGCGATGCTGCCGCATATGTCCTTCACCTCGACGACCGAAATGCTCGGCGAGAAGTTCCACATGGACGAAGCCTACCTGCGTGAACTGAACCCAGGTGTCGACTTCACCATCCCGGGCACCATCATCAAGGTGATCAATCCGGGTGCGAACAAGGCCGGCAAGGTCGCCCGCATCCTCGCCGACAAGGCGCGCAAGCAGGTACTCGCCTATGACGACGCCGGCAAGCTGATTGCTGCCTACCCGGCAACGATCGGCTCGTCCGATACGCCGTCGCCTTCAGGCACCGTCAATGTCGAGCGCATCGCGCTCAATCCGGGCTACACCTATAACCCGAAGATCAACTTCAGGCAGGGCAACAACGACAAGATCCTGACGCTGCAGCCCGGCCCGAACGGCCCGGTCGGCACCGTCTGGATCGCGCTCTCGAAGCCGACCTATGGCATTCACGGCACGCCCGAACCTTCGAAGATCGGCAAGACCCAGAGCCACGGCTGCGTGCGCCTGACCAACTGGGATGCGACCGAACTCGCCAAGATGGTCAGCCCCGGCGTCACCGTCGAATTCGTCGATTGAAGCCGTTGTCTGCGGCTACCGCATGTTTCTTTCGTCGTGACCGATTGAAGGACAAAACATGCGGCAGTTGCAAGCGCTGCAGCGACTTTCGCGTGTCCCGACAGGACGCGCGGTGCTGCAGGCCAACCGCCACGGCCGGAAGCATTTTTGCCTGCTTCCCCCAATTGGGTGAGTGACTTCCACCAAAAGGCGTAGAACATTGATATTGCCTGATTGACCGTCCACGGCAGGCACTTTTTAAAGGTGTATCGCCGAAGCAGGACGACGTTTCGGTAAAGATTTTTCAGACGTATAAATTTACAAGACCGCAGCTGCCGACGACCCAGCTGCGGTTTTTCTTAAGTAGCCCCTCCCGCACCGCGCCCCGATGCCTCCGGCCCTGCCCCGGCCTTGCATCATGACTTCATGAAACATTGTCATGAGAATTTTCTCCGCAATCGGCTATCACCGAGAGAACCCTGACCTATAGGCCGAACTTCCGGCCGCACTTGAAGGATTGCCGCGATGGCGACGGAGCGCACCCTGCCCAACCTCTGGCATGCAACGGCACCGGCCGCGCCCGAAACCAGGCCGCTCAGCCGCGACCTTGCGACCGATGTCGCGATCATCGGCGGCGGCTTCACCGGCCTCTCGGCGGCCCTGCATCTCGCCGAAAAGGGCGTGAAGGCGACGGTGATCGAGGCGAAGATGATCGGCTTTGGCGGCTCCGGCCGCAATGTCGGCCTCGTCAATGCCGGCATGTGGGTCAAGCCCGATGATCTCATCTCGACGCTCGGTCCGGCCGCCGGAAACCGACTGCTCACCGAACTCGGCGACGGCCCGTCGATGGTCTATGCCCTCGTCGAGAAACACGGCATGCCTTGCGAGGCTGTACGCAACGGTACGCTGCACATGGCCGTCGGCAGCGAAGGCGTCACGGAAATCAAGGATCGTGAAGCGCAGTGGCAAAAGCGCGGTGCGCCGGTCGAGGCGCTCTCTGCCGAACGCGCCCATGCGCTGACGGGTGCCGAAGGCTTTTCCGGCGCGCTGCTTGATCGCCGCGCCGGCACCATCCAGCCGCTCGCCTATGCCCGCGGGCTGGCCCGCGCTGCCCTTGCCGCCGGTGCCGAAATCTACACCGATACGCCGCTCACCGGTGCCGAGCGAAAGGGCGACAGCTGGGTTCTGAAGGCCGGCAACAGCGTCATCCGCGCCAAGCAGGTAATCCTTGCCACCAACGCCTATGGCGGCCTCTTCGCAGAAAGCCCGTGGCAGGCGCACACGCAGGAACTGACGATCCTGCCCTATTTCCAGTTCGCCACCAATCCGCTGCCGGACGCGGTCGCCAGCCGTATCCTGCCGGAACGCCAGGGCACCTGGGACACCGGCCTCGTCATGACCTCCTTCCGCATGGACCAGCAGAACCGGCTGATCTTCGGCTCGATCGGAAGGCTCGACGCGATCGCTGAAGGCACGCACCGCGCCTTTGCCGCCCGCTCAGTCCGCAAACTCTTCCCCTTCCTCGGCGATTTCCGCTTCGAATACTGGTGGGACGGCCGCATCGGCATGACCACCAACAACCTGCCGGCCATGCACACGCTCGCCCCCGACGTGGTCTCCGTCAGCGGCTACAACGGCCGCGGCATTGCGCCGGGTACCGTCTTCGGCCGTGCACTCGCCAACCATGTCACCGGCGAGGCTTCAGCGATCCCGCTTGCCGAAACGCCTGTAACACCGGACACCTGGCGTGGCGTAAAGTCGGCCTTCTACCACGCTGGCGCCCAGGCGAAGCACTTCATCGACCGGCGGTTTTGAGGGTATTCTAGGGGTGCTCAGGATCGGCAATGCCGACTGCGACCTCGACCGCGATCTCCCTTTCTTGGTCACCCGAGAGGAGAACGCGCGACTACTCTGGGGCAGTTCCGACAGGTGCGAAGTGACTCAGCGATAGGCTGTATGATCACTCTCGGCCCAAAGCAGACGTCAATCGCTCTCTCGAGACCATCCGCAAGTTCACGAAGGTCTATCCCTATGAGACCAAAAGGGTTGGTTCGTGATCCTTCGCTCTAAAGTCCGCTGGAGACCTTCTTCGACAAGTCCTGGCGGCCGGGCGAGATCGAAGTAGTGAAGTGAGGCGTTACCGACAGGGGGCGAATAGTGCCCGTGACCAAGCCGCCAGAGCGCGCGTTAGGTCACGGGGACTACGAGTTCTGGCCGCGAGGTCCGTAAGCTGGTGACGGCATACTTCTGGCCGAAAGCGCTGCGCTGCAGGCGCGGTGACCGCCTTTCAAAGCAGAAAAGTGCTTGGTGATTGCCGAACGTTTATCCGGCTTGCGTCATCAAAGAGGTTTGCCCCACGCCTCCTTCGTGATGTCCGCTGATGGCGCAAAGAAGCCCTCGCCCGTTCCGGAATTCGTCTCATTCGGTCGGCCCGCCTCGCTTCCCACAAACCAAAAACGCCCCGGATCATCCCTGACCCGAGGCGTGGTCTCACAAAACGCTAAGCTCGTTCACGCCGCCGCGCGATAGCTCGAACCTGCGCCGACCTGCACGTAACCCGACGTGCGGAACGCTCTAAGCCGCGTCGCGATCGTCTCAGCCTCGCCCGTCAGCGCCTGGCTCGCGGCATTGGCCTGCTCGACCATCGCGGCATTCTGCTGGGTGATCTGGTCCATCTGGGTGATGGCAGTGTTGACCTCCTGCAGACCGGTCGCCTGTTCGGCGGTGCTGGCGCGGATGGCGCCGAAGACGGAGCTGACTTCGACCACCTGGGCGACGATCTGCTGCAGCGACTGGGCCACCTGATTGACCGAGTTCACCCCGTCGTCCACCTGGCCGCGCGACTTGGCGATCAGCCCCTGGATGTCCTTGGCGGCTTCGGCGCAGCGTTGCGCCAGCGCGCGGACTTCGGAGGCAACAACGGCAAAGCCCCTGCCCGCCTCCCCGGCGCGTGCTGCCTCGATGCCGGCGTTGAGCGCCAGAAGGTTGGTCTGGAAGGCGATCTCGTCGATCACGTCGACGATGCGGGCAATGCTCGCCGACGACGTCTGGATCTCCTGCATCACCTCGATCGCGTGGCTGACGATCTCACCGCTCTGTTCGGCATTGGCGCGAGCGGCAACCACGGTCGAGTTCGCCTGGTTGGCGCCTTCGGCCGTCTGTTTGACGGTGCGTGTCACCTGTTCGACTGCTGCCGCGGTCTCCTCGAGGTTGGCCGCCTGGCGTTCCGTACGCTTTGCAAGGTCGTTGGCCGCCGCCGCAATTTCCTTGGCGCTGGTGTGGATCTGGCTCGCACCGGCTTCGATGCCGCCGATCGCGCGCGAGAGTTCACCGATCGCGTGGTTGAAGTTTTCACCAAGCTCCTGATAGGCGACCGGCAGATCCGAGCCGATGCGCGCGGTCAGGTCGCCGTCGGCGATCTTCTTCAAGGCGGCGCCGAAAGTCTTGCTGATGAGAGCGCGTTCGCCCGCAAGCACTTCTTCCTGCACGGCGCGCTGCTTGGTGACGTCGGATGCGTCCATATAGACGGAGATCGACAGATCCATGTCGAGGAAGACGCCCTTGACGAGGCTCGACAGCATGGCGCTCAGCTCTTCGGCCGAGGTGGTGCGGCGCGAGAACAGGCCAGCCTTCGGCCAATGCGCCCTAACGATTTCAGTGATCAGGTGCTCGGCGATCAGCGCATAGCCGCCGATGTACCAGCGCGGTTCAAGGCCGATGCGGGCATGCACCTGGCCGATCGTGCGGACCTTGGCGCTGTAATCTTCATTGAAGTTGGCGTCGGCGATATTGGCCCAGTGGCCGACCTGCGCACCCTTGGCGCGGTCGATATGGCTATCGGACGAAAAGAAGCGCTTCGTCTCGGGAGTCGCCTTCACCTTGCCATAGAATTTGTCGAGCGCCGGCTTCAGCTCCTTCTCGAGGATCGGCTTCAGCGCCTTGAGGCTCGCTCTGGCGGCATCATCGAGCGCCATGAAATTCAGACGACCGGCGACGTCCTGCGTGCCGGCAGCGGTGTGTTCCGTTTTCATGCGCGAACTTCCCTGCATGCTCTGCTGCATGTCGAGTTAAGGACAAAATCATGCAGCAGTTCAAAGTGATACAGCGGCCTCTGCGCGTCGCGCGCGGCGCTGTTGTGGATCATGGAGACAGGATCGACGGCGCAAAGCGTCTGAGATCATGGCCGCAGTCATGGCGGCAAATGCCCCGTTGCGATCATCGCGATGGGCAAGCTGTATCCAGGCTCTGTGATAGGGGCGCGTGGTAAAGGAAGCCTTACGGCCGACAGCCATTTCGCGAGGACCGGCATGGGACTCAACCGGAACTGACGAACGTCAATTCCGGTTGCGCCACAGAAATACGGCGGAAGCCTAGGGCGACCTCCCGGACAAAACTACGTTATTTCAATATTTTATGGATATTCCAGGCAAACCCTGGGGTGGATCTTCCCCAGGAAGCGGCAGTGCTACCGTGGATCACCCTGCGTCGAAACATCACGCCGCGCGGCGCGAAGCCCAGGACGGCATGCGCGCAGCCCACGAGCGGCGGGCCTTGACCGGCATCAACGCCTGCACTTCGCTCGCGAGAGCTGCCGCGTTCTCGCAGGCCTTGTCGAGATTGCTGACCCGGAGCGGATCCATCGAGTGCAGCGTACCGCCGCATTCGAAGATCTCGCGATAGGCGGCGCGCTCGACGATCGGCGTGTCGAGCACCGAGACGCCGCGTTCGGCAAGCATCGCCTTGATCGTCTGCAGCGCGCGCGTGGTGACAAGCGAATTGACGCGGGTGAGAACGACCGAATGGTTGATGCGAAGACCCGAGCGGTCCTGGATCTGGCGGATCAGCTCAAGAATTTGCACCGCACCCTTCGCGTCCATGGCACAGCCCTGCACCGGAATCAGCACCTGGTCGGAGATGGCAAGCGCCAGCGTGACGATCTGGTCCTTGGCACCCGCGAGATCGATGACGATGTAATCCGCCTCGTCCTTCATCTCGCGGATATGACACTCGAGCGAGCCGGGCGTGATGTGCGAAATGACCGTGAGGTTGGCGATATGGCCCGAGGCTTCGGCCCAACTGGTGATCCAGCGCTGCGGATCGGCATCGAGAACCACCACCCGGTGTCCCTGCCGCGCCAGCTCGGTTGACAGGATCAGCGCCGCGGTCGTCTTCCCCGCACCACCCTTTGCATTGGCGAAAGTGATGACCGCCATGATATTCCCCATTCTCTGCATGTTTCGCGCGAACCATTCGGCCATGGCCGGTGGTTCGCTTCTTAACGAAACCTTTCAGAAGATGGTTAACGAAACGGTAACGGCCGGACGTCAAACCTGACAGTGGGGTCGGGAAGCACCGCTTTGGCAGCGCCGTGACGCGTTCGAAAAAGGGGGCACCGATCCGGCTTCAGGCCGGCATCACGGCCGGCTCCGCCGTCCGCCGCGTGCGGTAGCACATCGACGAAAACGGCCCATGTCGCACCGCCTCGCCTGTCGGAGTGAGCAACCGCAGCACGTCATCCGCAAACGTGTGGGCGTTGGCCTGCGCCTTCGCGAGATTGCTGACCTTCGCGGGGTCGAGCGAATAGAGTGTGTGGCCTTCTTCGAACAGTTCGCGGAAAGCGGTACGTTCCACAAGCGGCGTATCGACAAGCCGGATGCGGCTTTCGGCGAGCAGCAGCTTGACCTTGCGCATTGCGCGCGTCGTCACGATCGGGTTGACGCGCGTCAGCAGCACGGCGTGGTTGATGTCGGCGCGCGCATTGTTCTCGATGTAACGGATCAGTTCGAGTACCTGGATGGCGCCGCGCGCATCCATGACGCAGCCCTGTACCGGAATCAGCGTCAGGTCGGAAAGGCCGATCGCCAGCGCGACCAGCACGTCGGCGGCACCCGAGAGGTCTATCACCACATGCTCGACCTGACCGCGCAAACGCCTGAGATGGTCGCTGAGGGTGGTCGTCGCTACCCCTGAGATGACACTGACATTGACATCGCTTCGACCGTGACGGAACCAGTCGGTCATGCACGCGAGCTGGTCGCAATCGAGAACCGCGACCCTTTCCCCCCGGCGGGCGAATTCGCAGGCCAGCAGCAAGGCTGCCGTCGTCTTGCCCGCGCCCCCCTTCGCATTCGCGAGGGAAATAATCGCCATCGGTCGACCCTAACTCAACTCAGGTCCGTGCGCTGACGGACCCATACATACGCACACCCTAATGGAAGCGTTTCAGATCGGGGTAAACGAAGCGTGAAGATCGCGTTCCACGGAACCAAATCGTAACAGTTCCGTGACAATTAGGTGACAAACCCGCTGCAATGGCAAGTGGTATTTTCGACCCACCTAAACCAAGGGGGATCTGGCGCCTCACAGGGGCGAGGCGCCAGAGACACTCTGTCAAATGCACTCGCGGAAGAGCTTCTTTGCAGCGTCCAGCGTCAGTTCGACCGGGTTGCCGCCGGCCGTCGGGTCGACGATCGCCATCTCGGACATTTCGTCAATGCGGTCCGTGCCGACGCCAAGTGCCGACAGCTTGTCCGGAACGCCGAGTTCCTCGCGCAGCTTCAGCACGTAGTCATAGAAGCCGTCGAAACCACCGGAAATGCCGAGATAGGCGGCGGCGCGCGCGATCTTGTCTTCGATCGCCGGGCGGTTGAAGCGCAGCACCGGCGGCATCACCACGGCGTTGGTCATGCCATGATGGGTGTTGTAGATCGCGCCCACTGGATGCGACAGCGAGTGGATGGCACCAAGACCCTTCTGGAAGGCAACGGCACCCATGGCGGCCGCACTCATCATGTTGGCACGTGCCTCGATGTCGGTGCCGTCCTTGTAGGCGCGGGGCAGGTATTCCTTGACGAGCCGCATGCCTTCGAGCGCGATGCCCGCCGACATCGGATGGTAGAAGGGCGAGGAATAGGCTTCCAAGCAATGGGCAAAGGCATCCATGCCGGTGCCGGCGGTGATCACTCTGGGCATGCCGACCGTCAGTTCCGGATCGCAGATCGTCACTGCCGGCAGGAACTTCGGGTGGAAGATCACCTTCTTCACGTGGCTGGCCGAATTGGTGATGACGCTGGCGCGGCCGACTTCCGAGCCGGTGCCGGCCGTCGTCGGCACGGCGACGATCGGCGCGATGCCCTCAACGCTCGCGCGCGTCCACCAGTCGCCGATGTCCTCGAAGTCCCAGACGGGCCGGGTCTGCCCGGCCATGAAGGCCACGCACTTGCCGAGGTCGAGGCCCGAGCCGCCGCCGAAAGCGACGACGCCGTCGTGGCCGCCATCCTTGAACGCCTTCACGCCGGCTTCGAGGTTGACGTCGTTCGGGTTCGGATCGACGTCGGCGAAAATCGCCCGGCCAAGGCCGGCGGCCGAGAGGATATCGAGCGCGTTCTGGGTGATCGCCATCGGCGCGAGGCCCCGGTCGGTGATCAGTAGCGGCTTCTTCATGCCCGCTGCCTTGCAGTGGTCGGCGAGTTCCTTGATCCGGCCGGCACCGAACTTGATTGACGTCGGATAGCTCCAGTTGGCGGTGATGGTCATGCGGTGACTTTCTTCAGATGGTAGGATTTCGGGCGGGTGAGGTTCTGGAAGCCGATGACCGAGAGCGAGCCGCCGCGGCCGGTTTCCTTGACGCCGGTCCAGCAGAGCGCCGGGTCGAGATAGTCGGCGCGGTTCATGAACACGGTGCCGGTCTCGATATCGGCGCCGATGCGCGCGGCGCGCTCGGCATCCCTGGTCCAGAGCGACGCGGTGAGCCCGTACTGGCTGTCGTTCATCAGTTCGATCGCCTGGCTGTCGCTCTTCACCTTCATGATGCCGACGGCAGGACCGAAGGTTTCTTCGCGCATGAAGGCCATGGAGTGGTCGACATTGACGAGAATCTGCGGTGCGAGATAGGCGCCGCCGTCATCCTGCGGGAAGAGCTTCGGATCGATCAACGCCTTGGCGCCCTTGGCAACGGCATCGGCGATCTGCTCGCGCACGGTCGCGGCAAAGCGCTTGTTGGCCATCGGCCCGAGCGTCGTTTCCGGATCAAGCGGGTTGCCGAGCTTGTAGTTGGAGACCCAGGCGACCGACTTCTCGACGAAGGCGTCATAGAGCTTTTCATGTACATAGATGCGCTCGATGCCGCAGCAGCACTGGCCGGAATTGTAGGTAGCGCCGTCCATCAGCGTGTCGACGGCGGCATCGAGGTCGGCGTCTTCCATGACGTAGCCCGGATCCTTGCCGCCGAGCTCGAGGCCAAGCCCGGTAAAGGTGCCGGCGGCAGCCCGTTCGATCGAGCGTCCGCCTTCGACCGAACCGGTGAAGTTGACGAAGTCGAAGCTCTTGGCGGCGATCAGCGCCGCTGATGTCTCATGGTCGAGGAAGATGTTCTGGAAGACGTCCGAGGGAACGCCGGCTTCGACGAAAGCGCGCACCATGCGCTCGCCGACGAGGATCGTCTGGCTCGCATGCTTGATGATGACGGTGTTGCCGGCCATCAACGCCGGAGCGACGGTGTTGATCGCGGTCATGTAGGGGTAGTTCCACGGGGCGACGACGAAGACGACACCGTGCGGCTCGCGGGCGATGCGGCGCTCGAAACGGTCGCTCTCCTCGATCACCAGCGGCTTCAGCGCATCGGCGGCAATCGTTGCGACATAGTTCGAGCGCTCGTTGAAGCCTTTGAACTCGCCGCCGTAGCGCACCGGCCGGCCCATCTGCCAGGCAAGCTCCGGCACAACTTCGTCGACCATCTCGTTGAGGCGGGCGACACCGGCAAGCACCAAATTGACGCGCTCGTCGAGAGGACGGCGCGCCCAGGCCTTCTGCGCCTGGCGGGCGCGGGAGACCACCTGTTTGGCCAGGTCCAGCGGCATCGCCGGGCGTTCTGCGTAGACTTCGCCGTTCACCGGCGAAATGCACTTGATCATGCTCATGATCGTCTTCCTGCTTTCATTGCGAATGATACGGTGGCCGCTCCGGTCAGGAACGGCCACCCTTGTGAATGGCAAGGCCTTGAGGATCAGGCCCGTTCGAAGCCGCGCGCGACCTCCCAGTCGGTGACGCGGCGGTCGTATTCTTCCTGTTCCCAGCGCCCTGCCCGCGCATAGTGCTCGATGACCTCGTCGCCAAAGGCTTCGCGCAGCATCTTGGATTCCTCAAGCGCAGCCGTGGCGTCGCGCAGCGTGCGCGGGATCTCGCGCACGTCCTTGCCGCCATAGGCGTCGCCGACGAAGGGCGCTTCCAGTTCCATCTTGTTCTCGATACCGGAAATGCCGGCGGCGATCAAAGCGGCAAAGGCGAGATACGGATTGAGGTCGGAGCCGCCGACGCGGCATTCGATACGGATCGCCTTGGTCTCCTCGCCGCACAGGCGATAGCCGGCGGTGCGGTTGTCCTTGCTCCAGACCGCCTTGGTCGGCGCGAACGTCCCGGCCATGAAGCGCTTGTAGGAGTTGATGTAGGGCGCCAGAAAATAGGTGATCTCGCTCGCATGGGTCAGCAGACCCGCCACATAGTGGCGCATCATCTCCGACATGCCGTATTTTCCGCTCTCGTCGTAGAACTTCGACGACTTGCCGTCGGCGCTCCAGAGCGACTGGTGGATATGCGAGGAGGAGCCGGCGGCAGAATAATTCCACTTGGCGAGGAAGGTGATGGCCTTGCCGCGCGACCAGGCGATTTCCTTGCAGCCGTTCTTGATGATCGCGTGCCGGTCGGCCATCGTCAGCGCGTCGGCATAGCGCACGTTGATTTCTTCCTGACCGGCAGACGCCTCGCCCTTGGAATTTTCGACCGGGATATCGGCGCCCTGCAGGCCGTTGCGGATTGCCCGCATCACGTCCTCTTCCTTGGTCGTCTGGAAGATATGGTAATCCTCGTTGTAGCCGCTGACGAGCTGCAGGTCGCGATAGCCGGACTGGCGCGCGTCATCATAAGACTGGTCGAACAGGAAGAATTCGAGCTCGCTTGCCATATAGGCCTTGAGCCCCATCTTCTCCAGCCGCGCCACCTGCTTCTTCAGGATCGCGCGCGGCGAATGCGGCACTTCCTCGTGGGTGTGATGGTCGAGCATGTCGCAGAGCACGAGTGCGGTGCCTTCGAGCCAGGGGATACGACGAAGCGTCGAAAGATCCGGCTTCATCGTATAGTCGCCGTAGCCCTTTTCCCAGCTCGTCGCCTTGTAGCCAGGAACGGTCTCCATCTCCATGTCGGTCGCAAGCAGGTAGTTGCAGCTATGCGTTTCCTTCCAGGCGCTATCGACGAAGAACTGCGCATGGAAGCGCTTGCCCATCAGCCGGCCCTGCATGTCGACCTGGCAGGCGAGCACCGTATCGATGCGCCCGGCGGCGACGTCTTGCTTCAACTCATCAAACGTATAGCTCATCAACTTCCATCCCATGTTTGGTCACGCGGCCGTTCCCTTGAGTGACGATATTTTGCGCCGCGTGAACGTGTTCCGTTCAGGTAACCGGACAGGTTCCGGCAAAAGAAAAGGCGGAAGTCGCGGTCGCGCTCCCGCCCATTGTGTCGTTGATCAGATCTGGCCGACGGCCTTTTCGGCAGCGGCGATTTCGGCCTGGCGGCGTGCCACTTCGTCGCCGATCGGCGGGCCACGGAAACGGCGTCTTTCGAGGCCGAACCAGATCACGCCGGTCAGCACCAGGAAGCCGACGGTCACATAGAGTGCCGGATCGTTCGGCGGCTGAACGCCGAGGATGAAGATCAGCACCATGGCGATGATCGAAAGCACGGCGAAGAGCTTGAACATGGCCTCGCCGAGGTTCCACGGCCCCATCTTGTCCCACTTCGACGTTCCCCAGGCGAAGAGGCCGAGCGTGATCGGGATCGCGAAGGAGAAGAACAGGAAGATGACCGTGCACGAAACGACGATCGTGTAGACCGGTGTCTCACCGACCTTCATGAAATCGAGCGAGGTGAACCAGACGAACAGGACCGACAGGATCGAGCCCGTCCAGATCGCGGCAACCGGCGTGCGGTAGTTCGGGCTCACCTTGGCAAGCGCCTTGGAGGCCGGCAGGCCGCCGTCACGCGAAAACGCGAAGATCATGCGCGACACCGAGGTCACCGTCGCCAGGCCGCACAGCCACTGGCTGACGAGGATGGCAAGGTAGAGGATGTCCTTGATGATGGGGCTTACCTGCGCATCCATCGCCCAGAAGAACACGTTCCAGCCCTGCTTGGCGGCTTCATCCATGTTCGGGATCATCAGCACGAACGAGCACAGCATGATGTAGCCGAACAGCGCCGACCACAGCACCGAGGAAACCATGCCGCGCGGCACGGAATGCGCGGCTTTCACCGTCTCTTCCGAGGTGTGCGCCGAGGCATCGTAACCGGTGATCGTGTAGATCGGCAGAAGCAGACCGAGCAGGAACACCCAGGTGCCCGAGGTCTCAGGCCAGACATTGCCGCCGGCTTCGCCGGAATAATTGGAGAAGGTGAAGAGACGGGCGATGTCGTAGCTGTCGGCAGCCGTGAGGCAGACGAGCGCCAACAGGATCGCCGTTGCGAAGATCAGGTAACCGGAGAAGTCCGTGAGCTTGGCGGTCAGCCCGATGCCCATGTGGTTCACGAGCGCCTGAGCGCCGGTGATGATCGCGAGGAAGACGATACGCGTCGTGATCGTGTCCTCCAGTGCGAAATAGGGCGTGCCGAAGGAACCCATGAAGAAATAGTAGGTGCCGACGTTGATTGCGCCGAGAACGGTGACGAGGCCGAGCAGGTTGAACCAGGCCGTCAGCCAGCCGGTGAAGCGATTGCCGAGGATCGAGCCCCAGTGATAGAGGCCGCCGGCCGTCGGATAGGCCGAGCTGATCTGCGCCATGGCAACAGCGAACACGAAGGAAATGAAGCAGCCGAGCGGCCAGCCGATACCGATCGCGGCGCCCCCTGCGCCAGCGGTCGCCTGGGCGAGCGAATTGATACCGCCCGAAAGAATGCAGATGATCGAGAACGACACCGCGAAGTTCGAGAACTGGCTCATGCGCCGCTCGAGCTCCTGGGCGTAGCCCATCGAGTGCAAGACACTCATGTCCTGCTTTTTGTCCAAATCACTGTAGTCTGACATTTTTCTTCCCCTGATTTCTTCAGACCAGGCCGCCCCATTGCGACTGGGTCCCATCAACCACCTGCCCCGGTGAACCGGCACAGGACCGCGGCCATGCCGCTCCCCAGGGTCTTTTATTGTGCTGAAAGTGCCGCTGCGCCCTTGCGGAGCAATCCTTCCAGATAGTCGGCCATGACCCTTTGGCCGATGTCGTTGCGAATGAGATCGTTGCGGATCTCGATCATCACATTCGGCAGTCCATTGCGGACGCCGTATTCGATCAGGCTATGGGTGACGCCGTCGGCCGGGCCGTAGGGCTCGTTGCGGCGAATGTCGTAGGCGACCTGGCCCCTCGTCGCGGCGGTCAGCATGTGGTCGGCAAGGCGGCTGTCCGCATCGTGCAGGATTCCGACCTCGACGGCCCGCTGCTTGCCGAAATAGACGGGCGTGAAACTGTGCATCGTCACCAGCACAGGTGGCCTGCCGGCGGCCTTGCGCTCGGAAACGAAGTGCGCGACGGAATCGTGGAACGGTCGATAGATCTCATCGACCCGCGCCTGCCGCTCGTCGTCGGTCATCGTCCGGTTTCCCGGGATCTCGTAGACTTCGCTCAGAACCGGCATCGCCGCCTCAGCCTCCGGCGGGCGGTTGCAATCATAGGCAAGCCGCGAGAAGCGCTGGTAGATCAGCGCCGCATCGAGCTTGGCGGCAAGAAGCCTGGCGACGGCAAGCGCGCCCGGGTCCCAGGCGATGTGGCTTTCGAGCGCCTGCTCGGTAAGCCCGAGGTTTCCCAGCCGCTCCGGAACCCGGCGTGAGGCGTGCTCGCAGACGAGCACGACGTCGCCCTTGCCTGCGGCGTTTTCGATCGCAACCGGATCGCCATCTGCTTCGGTCAAAAGTCGCGTCAACACCGGCATCCCCTCTTGCCCCGTTAGACGTTCGTTAATGAAAAGAATTCTTCAGAGATTGGCGAGTGTCAATCGAAATCTGAAACGATCTCTTCAAAATTGCGATTGACTCCAATTATGACAGCGATGTTTAATCTGTCACAAACCGGCTCTAGATCGGTTCAGGGGAGACAATTTGACCAGCAAGGCTGCATCCACGACGGTGTCGGATGTGATCACTGCCCACTTCACTGCGCTGACCCGCGCGGAGAAACAGTTGGCAGAGACGCTTCTCGACAATTATCCCGTCTCGGGGCTCGGCTCGATCACAACGGTCGCCGAGAACGCCGGTGTTTCGACACCGACCGTCGCACGCATGGTGCAAAAGCTCGGTTTCCGCGGTTTTCCGGATTTCCAGGCAAGGCTGCACCAGGAACTGGAAGCGACGATTTCCAATCCCATCACCAAGCATGACCGCTGGGCCGCCAATGCGCCCGGCACCCATACGCTGAACCGCTTCGCCGATGCGATCACCAGCAATCTTCGCGAGACGCTGACGCAGATCGAACCTCAGGATTTCGACGAGGCCGCCGCCCTCATCGCCGATCGCAAGCGCAGCATCTACCTGCTCGGCGGCCGTATCACTCACGCCCTTGCCGATTATCTCTTCACCCACCTCCAGGTTATCCGGCCGGGTGTCACCGAGATCGCCGCCAATGCCAGCGCCTGGCCGCACTACGTGCTCGACATGCGTCAGGGCGATGTTCTGATTCTCTTCGACATTCGCCGCTACGAGCAGGAAATGGTGACGCTCGCCAAGTCCGCCCGCGAGCGTGGCGTCGAGATCGTGCTCTTCACCGATCGCTGGAGTTCGCCGGTCGCCAAATCCGCCTCCCGGGTGTTCCGCTCGCAGATCGAGGTGCCCTCGGCCTGGGACAGTTCGGTGGTGATCCTGTTCTTGATCGAGGCGCTGATCGAGGCGGTGCAGACTTCGAACTGGGAAGAAACCCGGGATCGGATGAAGACGCTCGAAGGCCTTTTCGATTCCACCCGCATTTTTCGCAAACCTGTCTAGGAGAACTCGCCGACACGTTCACCGACTTTCATGCAGTTATGCGACAGTTGCCCGCCCGCTCAAAAAAACAAATGTTCTTCCAACGACATACGCGGCGCGAACGGAAAAACAGCTGTCACATTACTTTCATCGCATCTCTTTAACAGCCTAGCCGAAATCGACTGAAACCCCGCGAATTTGACTAAACCCATAAGGAGAACACCAGTGATTTCAAGAACCCAACGCCTGCTTTCGCTCTCCACCGCCATTTTCCTGGCGACGACCGCAATTGCCGCTGCCGAGCCGAGCGCCGAGCTCATCGCCGCCGCCAAGAAGGAAGGCATGCTGACCACCGTCGCCCTGCCCCACGACTGGTGCGGCTATGGCGACGTCATCGCGTCCTTCAAGGCCAAGTATCCGGAAATCCAGGTCAACGAACTGAACCCGGACGCAGGCTCGGCCGACGAAGTCGAGGCGGTCAAGGCCAACAAGGACAACAAGGGCCCGCAGGCTCCTGACGTTGTCGACGTCGGCCTCGCCTTCGGCCCGCAGATGAAGGCCGAAGGCCTGCTGCAGCCCTACAAGGTCTCCACCTGGGACGAGATCCCGGACAGCGTCAAGGACGCCGAAGGCTACTGGTACGGTGACTACTACGGCGTCATGTCCTTCCTCGTGAACAAGGACCTCGTAAAGGACTCTCCGAAGGACTGGACTGACCTCCTGAAGCCGGAATATGCCGGTCAGGTCGCTCTCGCCGGCGATCCGCGCGCCTCCAACCAGGCGATCCTCGGCGTTCTCGCTGCTGGTCTTGCCAAGGGCGCGAAGGCCGGCAAGGAAGCCGGTGAAACCGGTCTCGGCTACTTCGCCGAGCTCAACAAGAACGGCAACTTCGTTCCGGTCATCGGAAAGTCCGGCACGCTCGCCCAGGGCTCGACCCCGATCGTGGTTGCCTGGGACTACAACGCGCTCGGCTGGGCAAAGACGCTCAACGGCAACCCGCCGACCGAAGTCGTCGTTCCGGCCAGCGGCGTTCTCGCCGGTGTTTACGTCCAGGGCATCTCGGCCTACGCGCCGCACCCGAACGCTGCCAAGCTGTGGATGGAGCACCTCTATTCCGACGAAGGTCAGCTCGGCTGGCTCAAGGGCTTCTGCCACCCGACCCGCTTCAACGCCATGGTCAAGGCTGGCAAGGTTCCGCAGGCCCTGATCGACGCCCTGCCGCCGGCAGCAGCCTATGAAAAGGCCTACTTCCCAACGCTCGAAGAAGTCGACGCCAACAAGGCCGCCGTCACCGGTGGCTGGGATGCCGTCGTCGGCGCGAACGTTCAGTAAGCCTTTCCACAGACATGTCGCCCCGGCCGGTTTTCCGGCCGGGGCGACATGGGTTATTCCTAAGAAATTCAAGTCTTTGGACCGGGATGAGGACAGTGTGTGCGGGTTCCCGCCAGCATCCCGCTCCAGCTTGCAACTATCAATAACGCCCGCGTCGATAACGCGGCTTCAGGGGCGCGAACGGAATGTCATCTGCTAAACCCGACGCCAGCCCGCCGGCGCGTCGCCTACCGCTTCACTGGCTGGGCATACTGCCCTTTGCCGCCTTCGTAACGCTGTTCCTGTTATTGCCGACGATGAAGATCGTGGTCGGCGCCTTTCAGACGCCGGAAGGCGGCTTCACGCTGGCAAACATCCGGGGCCTGTTCACGCCTTCAATCCTTGCAGCCTACTGGATCTCGATCAAGATCAGCATCGCCTCGGCGCTCCTCGGCTGCCTGATCGGCTTTGCAATGGCGTCCGCCATCGTCTTCGGCGGGCTGCCGAAGGGTATCCGCGGACCGCTCCTGACATTCTCCGGCGTCGCTTCAAACTTTGCCGGCGTGCCGCTCGCCTTCGCCTTTCTCGCGACCCTTGGTCCGGTCGGTATCGTCACCGTGTTCCTGCGCTCGAACTTCGGCTTCGACTTGAGGATGCTCGGCTTCAACCTCCTGTCCTTCTGGGGGCTGACGATCACCTATCTGTTCTTCCAGATCCCGCTGATGATCCTGATCATCACGCCGGCGCTCGACGGCCTGAAGCGCGAATGGCGCGAGGCAGCCGAAATTCTCGGCGCGACCGGTCTCCAATACTGGCGCATGGTCGCCTTTCCGATCCTGCTTCCCTCGCTACTCGGCACGCTGGCGCTGCTTTTCGCCAACGCCTTCGGCGCCGTCGCCACCGCCATCGCGCTCACCGGCTCGTCGCTGTCGATCGTACCGATCCTGCTCTTTGCGCAGATCCGCGGCGACGTGCTCGGCAATCCGCACCTCGGCTATGCACTTGCCTTCGGCATGATCGTCGTTACCGGCATCGCCAATGCGATCTACATCTGGCTGCGCAGCCGCAGCGAAAGGTGGCTGAAATGAAGAAGATCTGGGCCTGGGGGGCCCTCGTTTTCGGCCTCCTCTATTTCACCCTGCCGCTCATCGGCATGACCAACTTTTCCTTGAAGATGCGCCGCGGCGAGTATTCCTTCGACGCCTATCAGAAGGTCTTCGCCGATCCGCGCTTCCAGGAGACCTTCACCTACTCGGTGATGCAGGCGCTGTTCACCATCGTCTTCGGCGTGCTGCTCGTCGTGCCGACGGCCTATTGGGTCCGTCTGAAGCTGCCGCGCCTGCGCCCGGTTGTCGAGTTCATCACGCTGCTGCCGCTGGTCATTCCGGCGATCGTCATCGTCTTCGGCTACATCCGGCTCTACAACACCTCGAGCTGGCTGCCACTGACGGGCTCGCTCACCGGCACCAACATCCTCCTGATGTTCGGCTATGCGACGCTTGCTCTGCCCTACATGTATCGTGCGGTGGATACGGGGCTGAGGACCATCGACGTCGCCACCCTGACCGAAGCCGCCCAGAGCCTCGGCGCCGGATGGGCGACGATCCTTGCCAAGATCATCCTGCCGAACGTGCTCGTCGCCGTGCTCTCCGGCGCCTTCCTGACCTTCGCCATCGTCATCGGCGAGTTCACCATGGCGGCGCTGCTCAACCGCCCGGCCTTCGGTCCGTACATGCAGCTTCTTGGCGCCAACCGCGCCTATGAGCCGGCAGCACTCGCCGTTATCGCATTCGGCATCACCTGGGGCTGCCTCGGCCTCATCCAGCTTGTCTCGCGCTTTCAAAAAAGCGCGCCTCCTAAGGCCTGAGGACCGCACCTATGAGCTTTCTGTCACTCACCAGCATCAAGAAGTCCTTCGGCCCGGTTCACGTCGTGCACGATTTCAACATGGACATCGAGAAGGGCGAATTCGTCTCCTTCCTCGGTCCGTCCGGCTGCGGCAAGACGACCGTGCTTCGCATGATCGCCGGCTTCGAGACACCGTCTGCCGGCTCGATCGTGATCAACGGCAAGGACCAGGGATCGCTGAAACCCAATCAGCGCAACATCGGCATGGTGTTCCAGGCCTATGCGCTGTTTCCCAACATGAACGTGCACGACAACGTCGCCTTCGGCCTGAAGATCGCCGGCACGGACAAGTCGGAGATCGACGCACGGGTGAAGCAGATGCTCGGGCTGATCAAGCTCGACCATCTGGCGGACCGCTTCCCCTACCAGCTCTCCGGCGGCCAGCAGCAGCGCGTGGCGCTTGCCCGCGCCATTGCGGTCAAGCCGCAGGTGCTCTTGCTCGATGAGCCGCTGTCGGCGCTCGACGCCAAGATCCGCGTGTCGCTGCGCGAAGAAATCCGGCAGATCCAGCAGCAGCTCGGCATCACCACGGTTTTCGTCACCCACGACCAGGAAGAGGCCCTGTCGATCTCCGACCGCATCGTCGTCATGAATGCCGGCCGCGCCGACCAGATCGGCACGCCCTTCGAGATCTACAACACGCCGTCGACGCGCTTCGTCGCCTCTTTCGTCGGCACGCTCAGCATCATCGAAGGCAAGGTGGCGGATCCGGCATCCGGCGCAGTGACGATCGGCAACCAGCAGATCGCATTGAAGGACCCGATTGCCGGCATGAAGGGCGGCGACAGCATTTCGCTGGCGCTCCGTCCGGAAGCCGGCTCGATCGCCGAAGGCGCCAAGGGCGATACGGCGCTTGCCGGCGAGGTCGTCTCGACGAGCTTCCTCGGCTCGGTCATCCGCACGCGACTTCGTGTCGGCGGTGACGTCATCTCCTTCGACATGTTCAACAATCCGGGCGTCGCCCCGCCGGTCTCCGGCGACAACGTTACGCTGCGGTTTGCCGCCAAGGACCTGCTGGTTATCCGCGAGTAGCAGATTTATGCCATCGGAACGATTTCTTCCGATGGCGTCAAACCCTGGAAAATTCTGTCGTGATTTCCAGCATTTTCGTCGCACCGTGCGTTTGACCACGCGCGGGCGAGCTATATAGTCGCGTTGTTCTCAGGGCGGGGCGAAATTCCCCACCGGCGGTAGCGAGGGAAACCTCGAAGCCCGCGAGCGCTTTGGAGCTCACGCTTCAGGGGTCAGCAGATCCGGTCGAATTCCGGAGCCGACGGTCACAGTCCGGATGGAAGAGAGCAAGCAGGAACGTGGCCCCGCGACGGGACCCCGCGCGCATGCATGTTCGCCCGACGGGATCATTGGAAAACGCCAAACCCTGAAAGGCTTGAGACCATGACCATTCTTTCCCACCCCGCCGCCAAGATCGCGATCGTCCGTGCCCGTTGGCACGCCGATATCGTCGACCGTTGCGTCGATGCCTTCGTCAAGCAATGGACAAAGCTCGGCGGCTCAGCCGCCGACGTCGAGATTTTCGACGTGCCGGGCGCGCTCGAAATCCCGCTGCATGCCCAGACGCTGGCAAAGACCGGCCGCTATGCCGCGATCCTCGGCACCGCCTTCGTCGTCGACGGCGGCATCTACCGCCACGACTTCGTCGCCGGCACCGTGCTCGACGGCATGATGCGCGTCCAGCTCGACACCAATGTTCCGGTGCTTTCCGCCGTACTGACGCCGCACAATTTCCAGGAAAGCGAGCCGCTGATCGCCTTCTTCCGCGAACACTTCGTCACCAAGGGCACCGAAGCGGCCAACGCCTGCGCCCAGATCCTCGACGCCCGCGCCAAGCTGGCGCTGATCAACGCCTGATCGGCAAGGCGGCTGCGCAACGCGCCGTCTCCGCGGCCGCCCCTCATCCGGCCTGCCGGCCACCTTCTCCCCGCGCGCGGGGAGAAGGGCACCTGTGGCGCCCTTGTCGCCCGAACGCACCCTTGGCTATCGAGAGAGACCGTCCACATCGGGTCAATCAGAGGCTCCTGACGACGAAAGAAGCTCGTCCCCTCTCCCGGGGAGAGGATCAGGGTGCGGGGCAAGGCTCTCCGAACGCTCCAGGCTCGCAGGTCGCACGACCACATACCCGTTGAATCAACCTCTGAACCACTTGAATCAAACCGGCAGCGCCAGCCGCCAAGCCCCTGTTCCAGCTCTCGAATTCTCTCCTACCGTACCGTCTTACCGTCCTGCAGACTGCGCTCCAGCGCCGCCATGCGGTGGCGGTGTCCAGCCGCCTCATAGCCGACGATGGTGACAACAGGCGCGAACATCAGGATGATCAGACACATCGCCATATCGAGCCCGGCCATCGCCGCAACGACGGACGCCGCCAGCACCAAGGCCGTGCCTGACAGCAGCCAGAGATGCAGCCGCTCCGTCTGCCGCAAGAGATAGGCGTACATCGCGTAGAGTAGTCCGATGTAGAACGCGACCGGCACGGCGACCGTCAGTACAGTCGCGACCGAACTGATGTGCGCCTTGTGCTCGATGTAATAGGCCGCCACGTGCAGGCCGGCGCCGGTGGCAACGATCGAGGCGAAGATCGGTATGTGGCCATAGCCCCAGACGAAGGACCGCTTGAGGCGGTGGTGGTGCAGCACCTCGGCGCTCGGCAAAAGGAAATAGATCCACCACATGCCGAACGTGAGCCCGGTGCCGGCAAGGCAGACGAGCGCGACATCGAGGTTCCAGCCCTCGCCCTCGACCACCGCCGAGATCGAGGCGACCGTGCCGACCACCCCCTCCCCGAGCGCGATGATCGCCAAGAGCCCGTAGCGCTCGGCGATATGGTGCGCATGCCAGGGTGTGCCGCCATAGCGCATCTCGGCAACATAGGGACCCAGCATCTCGATCGCCGTCAGCGCGACGACCATGGCAAAGGTCACCGCCAGCGAGAAGTCGAAGAAGATCAAGATGATCCAGCCAAGCTGAGCGACGCTGATCGCCCATACATAGGCCATGCAGGCCTCTCGCCGTGTCGGATCCTGCCGGCTGGCGCGCAGCCACTGGATGACCATCGCAAGGCGCATGACCACATAGCCGAGCACCATCACACCGTTGTTGAGATGCTCGCCCTTGTCGATCGATTCGAACATCGGCGGCAGGCCGATTGCGAGGATGAGCACGCCGACCATCTGAACCATGGTGACGCTGCGATAGATCCAGTCGTCCGTGTCGTAGGCCGATGCGAACCAGCTGAAATTGATCCAGGCCCAGCAGATGGCGAAGGTGGCAAAGCCGAAGCCGACCAGGCCGGCGCCAAAATGCCCCTCGGCGAAGAGATGCGCCAGCTGCGACGCCGCCAGGCTGAAGGCGATCACGAAGGTGAGATCGAACAGCAGCTCGAGCGTCGTCGCCGTCCTGTGATGCTCGTGGGTGTCGCGGCCGCTCATGCGCGCCACGTGGTGATGGCTGCTCGGATGCGGCTCAGTCGAGGTAGTTTCGCTCATGCGGTGACGCCCCTTTATTGACGATCCGCAAGCATATTCAAATATTTGCGGAAGCGTCGTCAAGGCAGGTGCAAGCCGGATGTTAAAAACGCCCGGCATCTCTGCCGGGCGTTTCGTCACGATGCCTGAGGGAGGATCAACGGGCGTCGCGATTTGGTGTTCAGGCCCTAGATCACGATGATTTGCGTCGGGACGACCAAATCATGAACGTGATCGATTCCCTGGTGAGAGCGGAATGCGGGCGGAAAACCGCACACACTTTTCCTCATCCCGCTCTAACGGAGTCGAGCCGGTCGATCGCCTCGACGTTGCCGGCCGAAGGACCACCCGGATCGAATTCGGACGCAAGCCAGGTATCGACGATCGACTTTGCCAGCTCCGGCCCGATGACGCGGGCGCCCATGGTGATGATCTGGGCGTTGTTGGATTTGGCCGCACGCTCGGCCGAATAGGTGTCGTGGGTCAGCGCCGCGCGAATGCCTGGCACCTTGTTGGCCGAAATGCAGACGCCGATGCCGGTGCCGCAGAACAGGATGCCGCGCTCGTTTTCACCGTCGACGACCGTCTGCGCCAGCTTCTGCGCGAGATCCGCATAGTAGCCGGACTGACTAAGGTCCACGACCTCCACATCGCTCCTGCCCGCCAGGTGGGCGGCGATGACATCCAGCAGGGGCTTGCCGGCGCTGTCTGCCCCGATTGCAATCTTCATGATTGTTCCTTTCCATTCTTCAGGAACTGCCGCGGCCGAAGGCTCAGATCGCCTTTGCAACCCGCTGCAGAATGTCGAGATAACCAGTGACGTCCCAGGCGGAGCGGCCGATGAAGAGACCGTCGATATGCGTCTCAGCGATCAGTTCTTCGCAATTGCCGGGATTGACGCTGCCGCCGTAGAGCACCGGCACACGCCGTCCGAGTGCGGCTTCCGCCACGTCGGCGATGCGCTTGTGGCGCTCGTTCGCATAGTCCGACGTCGCCGGAATGCCGTTGACCCCGATCGCCCAGACGGGCTCATAGGCAAGCAGGATCGTCGCCGACGCCGCCTCGCCGTCGAGAAGCGCCAGCGCGCCCTCGACCTGGCGCTTCAGCACCCGATCCGCCTCACCTGCCTCGCGTTCGGCAAGCGTCTCGCCGATGCAGATCAGCGGCACCAGCCCATGGCGCACGGCAGCCGCCGTCTTCAGGCCGACGGTGCGATCCGTCTCGCCGAAATGTTCGCGACGCTCGCTGTGGCCAAGCTCGACCACATCGAGGTTGCAATCCGCAAGCATCAGCGGCGACACCTCACCGGTCCAGGCGCCGGCATCGTCCCAATGCATGTTCTGCGCACCGACCTTGACGCTGGTTTCAGCAAGCCGCGCCTTGACCTCACGCACCGCCGTAAACGGCGGAATGACGAAGCGCTGGATGCGTTCGTCGCGCGACGCGTCGGCAGCCACAAGGCCGTCGGCAAAGGCCATCGCCTCCGCCAGCGTCTTGTTCATCTTCCAACTGGTGCCGACCCAGAGCCCGGACTTGCTCATGCTTTCTCCTTGCGACTATCGACCCTGACCAGCCGGATGCCCGCCTCTTCAAGCGGCGCGGCATGCTCCGCCGAAACTTCGGCGCCGGTCAGCACCGCGTCGAAGGCATCGAGCCCGGTCAGGAAATGGAGCGCCGAGCGCCCGAATTTGTCGTGGTCCACCAGCAGGTACTTGCGCTTCGCCGCTTTCACCATCAGGCGCTTGGCCTGCACCACCTCCTGGTCCTGGTGGAAGGCGGTCGTGCCCTCGATCGCCGAGCTCGACAGAAAGGCGATATCGACGCGCAGCGAGCGCAGCGCCTCGTCGGTAACGATGCCGAAGAAGCCGTTGAACTTCTTGCTGTACTGCCCGCCGAGCGCGATGACGTTGATGCCCGCCGCGCCCGAAAGGCCGGTGATCACGCCGAGATTGTTGGTGATGACCGTCAGCGGGCGGATGTCGCGGATGCACTCGGCGATCGCGCCGGTCGTCGAGCTGTCGTCGATCAGGATGCTCTGCCCCGGCTCGATCAGCGAGGCCGCATGCTCGGCGATCCGCCGCTTTTCGGCGGTGGCGATCTTCTCGCGGTAGCGGAAATCGCTTTCGAATTGCGGGCTCGACTGGATCGAGGCCCCGCCATGGACCTTGCGCAACAGACCGGCCTGCTCGAGGTCGTCGAGATCGCGATGCACGGTCATCTTGCTGACGCCGAAGCGCAGGGACAGGTCTTCGACAGAAGCGGTTCCCGCCTCCATCAGCACATCCATGATCGCCTGTCGCCTGTCTTCCGGCTTCATCGTCTCTGTCCCGATCACGCGCAGCCTCAGCCGCGCTCACAGTGAGAAGATAACACCTATTTGTGATATTTCAATTTTCCATGTGTGATTTTGTTATCTTTTAATGTTATTTCTGTGAATGATTAAAACCCGTATCGATGTGGGGCTCCCAGAATTCGACGGATTCCCGGATCATCTCGACGACGTTGTGATCGGTCGGCTCGCGCTCGCGGAAGGACAGCTCCAAGCAGATCTCGTTGTCGGTGCCGCCACCGGCCTTGACCGCGCCGATGAGCTTCTCCGGCGTGATGCGGCCGTCCCTGTTGTAGGCGGCGGTAAACGGCCAGTGGCCGCCCTTGTTCATCGACGACTGCTTGATGTGGATGATCGGCGAGCGCTCTGGGAACGCACCTGCCCAGGCATAGGGATCGATGTCGTCGGGGTTGTCGGAGGTGACGTCGCCGTGGTCGATGTCGACCATCATCTTCATCGGGATCGGCAGTCCTGCCTCGGCCAGCCGCCGGTCGAGCGCCCGGCACTCGGCGATCGTGTGACCGAATTCGCGGCCGACCGACATCGGCTCCCAGAAGACATAGGAAAGCCCCGCCGCCTTGCCGTGCTCGGCGACTTCACGCCAGCAATCGATGGCGATCCGCATCATCTCCTCACGCCGCGCGGGGTCGTCATAATCCTTCAGCGTAAAGATCGCGAACTGCGTCCCCATGCCGGAGGCGCCGAGCTCGGCGGAAATATCGGCAAAGGTCTTGAACCAGTCGACGTAGTAACGCCGCACGTCCGGGTCCGGATGGCCGAAATGGTTGAGCCGGCCATAGGGCCCGGTCATGCCCGAGGTAATCTTCACGCCGGTGCGATCCAAAGCCCTGCGAAACTGCCGGATGCTCTTGGCGATCGTCGCCGCCGGCCAGCCCGGATTGACGAATTCGTGGGTCAACTGCACGTAGCCGATGCGGATCTTCTCGGCGATCGTATCGATCAGGTCGTCAGGCTCGGCGAAGCGGTTGACCAGCGGATTGGTGTTGAGCGACAGCGTGAAGGCCACGACCTTACTCCCGGCTACCAGAGAAATTTCGGAAGGATGAAGTCGGGGCTGGCGCCATGTTCGGCAAAAAGCTTGCGGCGCTCCTCATCCGAGGCATGATCGAGTATCCCGGTCGTCACCAGCACGGAATGAAGCCCGGCGCTTGCTGCACCTGCGATATCGTGCTCGATGCTGTCACCGATCGCACAGACCCGTGCCGGGTCGGGGTGACCGAGGAAATCGAGGGCCGCGGCATAGATGTCGGCGAAGGGCTTGCCGATCCAGCGCACCCGGCCGCCAAGTTCCTCGTAAAGTTCGGCGATGCGGCCGGCACCGAACGCGGTCCCCGTCTTCGTCAGCATCACCTTGTCCGGATTGGTGCAGAGGCAGGGAATGCCGCGCTTGGCCGCCGGCGCCAAAAGCGCCTCGTAGTGGGAAAGCGGATGAACGTCACCCTCGCTCGCCGAGAGCAGCACGACATCGGCATCCGCGCCGCTGCCGGTGCGCTCAAGATCAAGCCCCTTGATTGGCGAGAGATCATTGTCGCGACTGATCAGCAGGCACCGGCGCGGCGTGCCTGTGCTGCCTGCATCGTCTCGTTTGAGGATCTGCCAGGCGACCTCGCCCGAGGTCAGGAACCAGTCCCAGCTGCCGGCGGCAAAGCCGATGTCGACAAGGCGGCGGTCGTTCTCCGCCGAGCGTTTTCCCGAATTGGACAGGATGACGATGCGCTTTCCGGCATCCTTCAGCCGCACCAGCGTTTCGGCCGCCCCCGGATAGGGCCCGCGCCCGTCGCGCAGCACGCCGAACTGGTCGATCAGGAAGGCGTCGTAACGGTCGGCGATCGCGCCAAGCCCGGCGATGGTTTCGAGACCGGTCACAGCACACCTGCCTTCCTGGCACCGGCGAGCGCAAGCCGCGCCGTGCCGGCGGCAGCCTCTTCGGAGAGAACCGACAACAATGGCACCCCGAGTTTGCGAGCACGGATCGCCGTCCAGGCGGCATTCTTGGCGCCGCCGCCGACGCTGCGCAGCGAACGGAGCGGCGGGCCGCCAAGTGCCGTCAGCCGCTGATAGGCAAGGCTCTCGACCCCGGCAATACCTTCGAAAATCGCCTTCAGGAAAGTGGCATCATCGGCCGGCCGCGGGCTCATGCGTGGCGGATAGTCCGGATCGGAGATCGGAAATCGCTCACCGGGTTTGATGAGCGGATAATAGTCGAGCCCAGCATCGACAGCCGGATCGATCTCCTCCGACAGTGCTGCGATCCGCTCTGGCGAAAAATGTTCGGCAAGAACCACGCCGCCCGTGTTCGAAGCCCCACCCGCAAGCCACATCTCACCGATGCGATGGCTATAGAGCCCGTATTCCGGGGCAAACAGCGGTCGGTCGGAAAGCAGCTTCACCGTGAGCGTCGTGCCCAGCGCGCTGACACCGTCACCCGGCTGCTCCGCCCCCGTTGCGAGAAACGAGGCGCACCCGTCCGTGGTGCCGGCAACGATCACCACATCGCCGGAAAGGCCGAAGGCTTCGGCCGCGGCCGGGCTGATCGTGGCGACCGGCGCACCGGCGGGCAGCACGTTCGGCAGCAGATCGACACGCGCGCCCGTCTTCTCGATCCAGTCTGGCCAGGACCGCGTTACCGGATCGTAGCCGGTCTTCAACGCGTTGTTTTCATCGGAGACATCGTAAAGCCCGCTGAAATGACCGGCGAGCCAATCCGCCTGATGGATCACGCGAAACGCACCCGGCACCATCTGGAAGACGAGAAATTTTGCAAGGCCGGATGTCGCACCATGCGCAGCGCTTTCGCGCGGCGCATGAGCAGAGACGGCATCGAGGAGCGCGCGGTCGGCAACCGGATCATTGTACATCATCGGTGTCGCCAGCGGCGCGCCGTTTTGATCGACCGGCAGCGTCGTGCCGGAAGTGCCATCGACCGCGACTGCTGCAACGTTCCGCCTGTCGATGCTCCCGAGCGTTTCCTCGAGGGCGGCCTGCACCGCCTTCCACCAGCCGATGGGATCGCGGTGATCCGCGGAGAAGGACGAGAGTTTCGCCGCGCCAGATGCGACCGCACGCCCATCCGCAGCCATAGCAACCGCCCGTGCACCCGAGGTACCGATGTCAATGCCAATAACAAGTTTGCGATCGTCACCGCTCATTGCAGCACCTGTCCGGCGCGGTTGAGCTGCTGGCGGTACTTCTCCGCATCCCAGCCGAGAAGTTCCGCGTTTTCGGCTTCCGTCAGGTAGCGCAGCCGCGCGTCCGCCGGAATGCGCGCTGTCACGTCGGCGAGGCACCGCGCCATCGCGAGGGCGCCGGCGGAAATCTCCTTCTGTACCAGCACGCCCTTGCCGGGGAAAAGCAAGAGAGGAGACAGGCTCTCGCCGGCCGCGCGCCGCTTCTCCTCGATCGACAAGGCAGTCTCTCCGGGAGCAGCGACCACGACGCCCTTGCCGAGAAAAATCACATGATCGGGATAGAGGCTGCCGCCGGCCGCAAGCCGGCAACTGTCGAGATCAGCGGCAACCGTGTGCAGGCAAGCATCTTCCGGCAGCCGATAGTCGCTATCGACAGCAAGCCGCGAAAGCGCGGCGAGATCGGCCGTCGGCGCTTGCCGCCGCTGCCCGGTCAGGCGGCGCGTGATGTCGGTCAAAAGGATCGACGCATCCGCAACAGTTTCTGCGGCGACGACGAGGCCATGGTTGCCGAGGACCAGCACTGACGTATTGTCCTGCAGCCGCTCGGCTATCGCCCTGGCAAGCGGCAATCCCGGCCGAGCATAGGGCACGAAGACATGTGGATAGCCGGCAAGCCGCTCGGCGGCGATTGCGGCACCATTGGTCTGGACTGCAGCCGCGATCGTTTCAACGCAATGGACGTGAACGATGACCCTCTGCGGCATCAGCGCATGCACCGTCGTCTCGATCGAGGGACGCAAACCGGACGGGTTCTGCGCGGCGATGACGAAATCCTGCGCCTTCTCCGTTGCCGGATCACCGCGCTCCAGCGCATCGAGCAACGGATCGAGCGCCACAGGCACCATCACGTCGCGCTGGCGGGCATGGGCGAGCCACAGGCCCGAGGCCTTGATCCAGAGCGCCCCGCCCTCCTTGATCGAGGTGTTGCCGCCCGCCCCCTGCACCAGCAGCGGGTCGGCCCCGACGCGGGCCGAAAGATCGAGAAGCGCTTCGAATTCCAGGCTTCGCATCCATGTCTCCTTCAAGCGGCCGCCTGCTGGCGTTCAAGCCAGTGAGTAAAGGCCTGCCGTTCAGCCGGCGTCATGTGCAGACCATGCTTTGTCCGGCGGTCGAGAATGTCGTCCGCCGTCAGCGCCCATTCGTTTTCGATGAGGAAACGCGCTTCGCGTTCGCGCAAATGCGGACCGAAAGCCGGCCCGAGATCGTCGAGCGATCCCGCTCCGGAAAGCAACGCATGCGCCCTGGTGCCATAGAGCCGCGCATAGTGCTTGACGAGATCGGTCGGCAGAAAGCGGTAGCGCGCCTTGAGATCACCCAGGAACTGCTCGAAATCGGCATCCGCCATGTCACCACCCGGCAGGTGCGCCGAAGCCGTCCAGGCCGGCCCCATCTTGGGGAAAAAGGGCTTCAAACGCTCCAGCGCGTGTTCGGAAAGCTTGCGGAAGGTGGTGATCTTGCCGCCGAAGACCGAGAGCAGCGGCGCCTGGCCATCGGCCGCATCGACCTCGAAAATGTAGTCGCGGGTGACTGCCGAAGGGTTCTCGGCATTGTCGTCGTAGAGCGGACGCACGCCGGAGAAGCTGTAGACAATATCGTCAGACGTAAGCTGCTGCTTGAAGTAGCGATTCACCGATTTCAGCAGATAGGCGATCTCGTTGTCATCGGCGACCACATCCTCCGGCCGCCCCTCATAGGGGATATCCGTGGTGCCGATCAGCGCCAGGTCGTTCTGGTAGGGATTGATGAAGATCACCCGCTTGTCCGGGTTCTGCACCAGATAGGCCTGTCGCCCCTCCCAGAATTTCGGCACGACGATGTGGCTGCCCTTGACCAGGCGCACGCTACGGCTGGAGTTCAGCCCGCCGATCCGGCCGATGACGTCGTTGACCCAGGGACCGGCGGTGTTGACGACGCACCGCGCCTTCACCTCGGTCTTCACGCCGGTGCGCGTATCGGTCATCTCGATATGCCAGAGCCCGTCCCGCCGGCGGATCGCGCTGCAGGCGGTGCGGGTCAGTACCCGGGCGCCGCAGGCGCGGGCGTCAAGTGCATTCAGGACGACGAGGCGTGCGTCATCCACCCAACAGTCGGAATATTCGAACGCCTTGCGGTATTCGCGCTTGATCGGCGCGCCCTCCGGCGCGGTCGAAAGGTCGAGGCTGCGCGTCCCCGGCAGGCGCTTGCGTCCGCCGAGATGGTCGTAGAGGAAGAGCCCTAGACGCACGAGCCAGGCCGGCCGATCTTCAGGGTTATGCGGCAGCACGAAACGCATCGGCCAGATGATGTGCGGCGCGGAGTTGAGCAACACTTCACGCTCGATCAGCGCCTCGCGCACCAGGCGAAACTCGTAGTACTCGAGGTATCGCAGGCCGCCATGCACCAGCTTGCCCGAGCGCGAACTCGTCCCCTGGGCCAGATCGTCTTTCTCGCACAAGAGAACCGAGAGCCCTCGCCCGGCGGCGTCGCGCGCGATGCCCGCGCCATTGACGCCGCCGCCGACGATGAACAGATCATATACTCCGGTCTCGGAACTCAACGCTGTCGCTCCTGTCGCCATCGCAGCCATGCCTCACGCCGCCTTCGTCTTGTCCTGCAGGCCATAGGTGGAGAAGGCCTCGATCACACCGGATATCTCGGCCTCCGACAGGATCACCGGGCCGCCGATCAGTAGCGTGTGATAATATTGCTTGGCGATCGTCTCGAGCTCGACCGCTGCCCACATCGCCTTCTCCAGGCTGGCGCCCGTTGCAATCATGCCGTGGTTCGCCATCAGGCAGGCGGTCCGGCCGTCGAGCGCCCTGAGCACGCTTTCGGAAAGCGCCTTGGTGCCGTAGCGCTCGTAGTCGGCGACGCGCACGTCACTGCCGCCGAAGGCCGCGATCATGTAATGGCAGGCCGGGATCGGCTTGCGGGCGATCGCCAGGATGGTCGAATACATCGCGTGGGTGTGCACGACCGCGCCGACTTCCGGTCGTGCCCGCAGGATATCCAGGTGGAACGGCCATTCGACCGAGGGTTTCTTCGGACCATCCCAGGCGCCGTATTCGCCGTCGATCGGCATGGCGACGATCATGTCCGCCGTCATCTCGCCATAGGGGATGCCCGAGGGCGTCACCAGCATGGTGTCGCCGTGGCGCAGGCTGATGTTGCCCGAGGTGCCCTGGTTGAGCCCGATGGCGTTCATGTGACGGCAATGGTCGACGATCGACTGGCGCAGTTCGCGTTCGCTCATGGCCGTCACCTCAACAAGGATGAACCGGCGGCAGGCCGGCGATATAGCGGCGGACTTCCTCGGCCGCCATTTCAGCGGCGAAGGTCACGGTGCGCACCGAGGCGCCGGCGATATGCGGCGTCAGCGTCACGTTCGGGAGCTGCAGCAACGGCCAGTCCTCCGGCACCGGCTCTACGGCAAAGGTCTCCAGCATCGCCGCCGAGAGATGCCCGTTCGCCAGGTTCTCGTAGAGCGCATCGTAGTCGCAGAGCGGCCCGCGCGCCGTGTTCACGAAGATCGCGCCCGGCTTCATCTTCGCAAAGGTCTCGGCATTCATCATGTTCCGGGTCTCCTCCGTGACGCGCGGATGCAGCGTGACGAGGTCGGAATGGGAGAGCAGAGTGTCGAGCGAGGCCTGTTCGACACCGGCATTGAGATCGTCGGCCGACAATTGCACATAGGGATCGTGCACCAGCACCTTGGTGCCGAAGGCGCGCAGCAGCCGCACGACCTTGGTGCCGATATTGCCGTAGCCGATGACGCCGACGGTCATCTCCGAGAGTTCGCGACCGGTGCGGTCGGCTCGGTAAAGATCGCCGCGCCATTCACCCTTGCGCAGCGCCTCATGGCCGGTGCGGATCAGCCGCGTTTCGGCGAGGATGGCGCCGAGCGTGAATTCGGCCACTGCGCTCGCATTGCGGCCGGGCGTGTTGACGACGCGAACCCCGGCGTCGCGCGCCGCCCCCATGTCGATGTTGACCGGGCCGCCGCGCGAAACCGCGACGAGCTTCAGACCGGGCAGTGCTGCCAGCATCCCCCGGGACAGTGGCGCCAGTTGCGTCACCAGGATTTCCGCGTCACCGATGAATTCGACGATATCCTCGGGCTTGCCGAGGTACTCCTTGAGCCCATCCATGCCTTCGACGGCATAGCCGTGCTCCATCGGCACATCCGGCCAGGGCAGCTCGAGCGTGCGGATGTCATGGCCGTTGCCGGTCGCCTCGACGATCTTGTCGCGGAATACGTCCGGCAGCATGAACCGGTCGCCGATAATGGCTATCTTCTTCATTTCGGTCTTTCCTGTTGGTTTCCGGCGTCAGCACTTTGGGAGAGTGCGTGCCAGACGGGTCTGAGCGCTGTTCGCGACTGCTGGTAGGCGGGGAAGAGATCGTCGTAGCGGCTGCTAAGCACCGGATCGGCGGCTTCCGCCGGTCGTTGATAGGGGGTGACCCAATCTCCAAGGCAATCGGCCATCGAGGGATAGATGCCGAGCGAGACGGCAGCGATCATCGCAGCGCCCGCGGCCCCCGCCTCTTCCCGCTCGCTCGTCTGGACGCTGGCGCCGAGCGCCGCTCCAAGGATGCGGCGGAGCGATGCGCTGCGCGCGGCACCGCCCGTCAGCCGGATACGCGACGGCAGCGGCCCCATTTCCGCGTAGCAATCGCGCGCCGCCATGGCGAGCCCGTCGAAGACCGCCTTCACCATGTCGGGAAAGCCGTGGGTGATCGAGAGGCCGACGAAGGACGCGCGCGCCGAAGCGTCGACGAACGGCCCTCGCTCGCCGGCATCCGAGATATAGGGCTGGAAGATCAGCGGCGTCTCCTTCGCCTCGGCCAGCCAGCCGTCGACGTGGGCGAGCAACTCGCTCTTGGATTTTTCGACGCCCATGCCCTTGAGCAGGCCTGATGCCACCGACAGGATCCAGTCGATATTGAGCGTCGCCGCCATGTTCGACTGCATCTGCGCATAGGTGCCCGGGATCGGCATGCACATGGTGTAGCCGGTCAGATCCCGGTTGAGCCGCACGTCGTCGGCGCCATTGGCAAGCCGCATGTGCATGCCTGTCGAACCGACGATCGAGCAGCCGGTATCCGTGCCGGGATCATAAAGCCCTGCGCCTAGCGCCGTGCAGACGACATCGACGTAACCGAGCACAACAGGCGTGCCCTCAATGAGGCCCGCAATGCGGGCCGCTTCGGCCGAAAGCAGGTGGTGGGTGGAGGCGCCGTCGACGATCTCCGGCAGCACGTGTTTCAGCTTTTCGAGGCCGAGGAAGGCGATGACGTCGTCGTTGTAGGTCCGGGTGCGGAAATTACCGAAGCTGAAATTCGCTTCGGACGGATCGGTCGCACGCTTGCCCGTCAGTTTGAAATACAGCCAGTCCTTGCAATGGAACGTCGTTGCGACGCCCGAGAGCATCTCGGGCGCATGGTCGCTCATCCAGCGCAGTTGCGGCCCCTGCTGGCAGGCGGCAAGCCCCGCGCCGGTGCTTTGAAAGCGGGCGATATCGCCGCAGTCGGCGCGCAGCCGCTCCACCGTTTCGCCGGCGCGCGCGTCGAGCCAGAGCCAGCCCTTGCCGACAGGCTCACCCGTCTTGTCGATCATCCAGGTGCCATCGCCCTGACCGGTGACCGCGATCGCGGCAACGCGGCCGGCGAGGTTTTCGATCTTGTCGGAGAGCTGCTTCAGCGTCGCAGCGGCGTCCACCCAGGTGCGTTCGAGATCCTGGACGCTGCCGGCACGGCCGACCGCCTCATAGGCGTTCGGCAGCGCCGCCATCGCGATCTGTCGGCCGCGGAGATCGAAGGCCACCGACTTGATGACCGACGTGCCCGCATCGATGCCGATGAGGATGTCCCGCATCAGGCAAGCTCCTGTCCATGGCTGATCGCCCGGCCGCTCTCGCCGTCAAAGACATGCAGGCTCGACGGATCGAGATGAATGCCGATCGGCTGGCCGACATCAAGCTCGGTGCGATCATGCTCGACCAGCACCATTGTCCCACCGGCAAAATCCGCCGCGATATGGGTCTGGTCGCCGAGCCACTGGTTGACGGCGACGCGGCCGGTCACGCCGTCGGCGCTGCGGCGCACCGAATAGGGACGGATACCGAGCACGACCTTCTGCCGCTTTACCAACGCATCGCGCACCGCATGCGAAAAATCGGAAGCCGGATATTCGAGCCGCACGCCATCCTTGAGGCCGAAGGCGACCTTGCTCTCCGAGCCGGAAACGCTGGCCTCGAAGACATTCATCGGCGGCTCGCCGACAAAGGTTCCGGTGAACAGATTGGCCGGCCGTTCCTTGATCTTCTGCGGCGTATCGAACTGCTGCAGCACACCGCCTTCCATGACGGCAATACGGTCGGCAAGCGCGTTGGCTTCCGTCTGGTCATGGGTGACGAGGATCGCCGTCAGCCCGCGCTCCTTGATGTAATGCTTGATGCGGCCTCGAAGCAGCGCGCGCAGCTGAGGCTCGAGCTGCCCCATCGGCTCGTCCAGCAGATGCAGGTTGGCATCGCGGATCAGCGCCCGGCCGAGCGAGGCGCGCTGCTGCTGCCCGCCGGAAATCGAGCTCGGGTAGCGCCCGAGAATGTCCTCGATTTCGAGCAGCTTGGCGATGCCCGCCACCTTCTCGTCGACGACGGCTTGCGAGAGCTTCGAGGCCTTGAGAGCGAAGGCAATGTTCTCGCGCACGGTCAGCGGCGGATAGAGCGAATAGCCCTCGAACGCCATGGCGACGTTGCGGCGCACAGGCGGCAGGGTGTGGACCGCTTTGGCTGCAAGCGAGATCGTGCCGCGCGAGACCGCCTCGAAGCCGGCGATCATGCGCAGCGTCGAGGTCTTGCCGCAGCCGGAGGAGCCGAGCAGTGCGATGATCTCACCCTTCCTGACATCCATGTTCAGCTTCTTCACGGCATGCACGCCGTAATCGACGGGGCCGTAGAACTTGTCGACGTCCTTGATCAAAAGAGCGGTGTCGGTCATGCCGCTTCTCCATTGCGCTTGGCTGCGATGTCGGCGCGCGGCAGCAAGGTGCCGCTCGTCTTGTCGAAGAGAAAGGCCTGGCTGCCATTCACGGCAATATGGGCAGGTCCCGTGGTCGGACCAGGCGTTCCGGCCGGTCGCGACACCAGGATTTCACGGCCACGGGCGGTGAGCGCCAGCGTCACGGTTTTCTCGTTGAGTGGGGTCTCCGCCTCCACCGTCACGGGAATTGCGCCTGACACTGCGGCATCGACAAAGCTGATCGCCTCCGGGCGCAGGCCGAGCACGCACGGACTGCCGACGACATCGGCGCCGTAATCGGCCAGCCGCACCCGGACATTCGACAGTTCGACGAAGACACCCTCGCCGCCGCGCTGCGGCGTAACCTCGAGCAGGTTTATGGTCGGATCACCGAAGAGCCGTGCGATCTCGATATCGGCCGGCGCGTTGTAGATTTCCTGCGGTGTGCCGATCTGGCGGATGCGGCCGGCCGCCATCACCGCGATCCGGTCGCCGAGCGCCATCGCTTCCTTGTAGTCCTGCGTGACGTAGACGACGGTGGCGCCTTGCGCTGCAAGCAACCGCGGCAGTTCCAGCCGCATCTCGAAGCGCAGCTTGGCATCGACGTTGCGCAAGGGATCGTCGAGGAGAAGCAGTGGCGGCGAGCCGACGAGCGCGCGGGCAAGTGCCGTGCGCTGCTTCTGGCCGTTCGACAGCGCCTTCGGGTGATGCGTCAGCACGTGGTCGATCTTGAGGAGCTTCGCGACCTTCTGCACGCCCGCCGCGATCTTCTCCTTCGACGATCGCGTTGCCGTCAAGGGGCTCGCGATGTTGTCGAAAGCGCTCATGTGCGGGAAGAGCGCGAAGTTCTGGAAGGCCATGCCGACACCGCGGTGCTCGGCATCGACATCGGTCATGTCTTCGCCGCCGATCAGCACCCGGCCCTCGTCCGGCTCGATGACGCCGGCCACCAGCCGGAGCAGCACGGTCTTGCCGGCGCCCGACGGGCCGAAGAGCACCAGACGCTCGCCATCGGCGACGTCGAGCATCAGGTCGTCGAGAACCGTCTGGCTCTTGTAGCGCTTGACGATGTTCTTCAGTTGCAGCGTGGTCATGAGTTACCCTTTCACCGCGCCGAGCGACAGGCCTTCGACGAGGTAGCGCTGGGCGTAGAGTGCAAGTGCGAGCGTCGGCGTGACCGAAAGCACGATGGCGGCCGCAATCTGTCCGTACTGGATGCCCGAGGAGGTGACGAAGGCGAGCGCGCCGACCGTCACCGGCTGCTTGTCGGCAGATGCCAGCACCAGCGCGAAGACGAAGTTGTTCCAGGCAAAGATGAAGGCGAGCAGACCGGCAGCGGCAATGCCGGGCCCGGCAAGCGGCAGCGCGATCTTGCGGAAGGTCGCAAACCAGGAATGGCCGGCGATGCGATAGGCATATTCAACGTCGGCGGAGATGTCCTCGAAGTAGCCGCGCACGATCCAGAGGATCAGCGGCAGGCAGATCAGCTGGTAGACCCAGATCAGGCCGAAGTAGGTGTTGGAGAGGCCGAGCCACTGGAAATACTGCGTCAGCGGCAGCAGAACCAGCAGCGGCGGCGCGAAGCGGAAGGAAAGCAGCGTGAATGCGATGTCTTCCGATCCCTTGAACTTGTGGCGGGCAAAGGCATAGGCCGCGGGCACACCGAGCACCAGCGACACCGCAACCGACGCCACCGAGAGGAAGATCGAGTTGCCGAGATTGCGCATGAAGGCGATGTCGAGCGTACCGGCCGCCGTCTGCAGCTTGCCGGTGATCAGCGCCGCATAGTTCGAAAGCGTCGGTGAGAACACGACAGACGGCGGGATCGCCAGGATCGTCTCATTCGTCTGGAACGACATCAGGAAGATCCAGAAGATCGGGAACATGAAGAAGACGACGACCAGCGTGAGGGCGAGACCGCGTAAGATCCGTTCGAGCGGAGACATGGTTTCCATTGGTCCCTCCCTTAAGCTTCGCCGCGAGCGCGTTCGCGCAGCCGCAGCCAGTTCTTGATGAAGACGTTGGACAGCGTGTAGGTGATCGCCCACAGGATGATCAGCAGTGCCGCCGACCGGCCGACATTGGTCGACTGGAAGAAGTTGAGATAGGCCTCGACCTGGAAGACGGTGAGCGTGTTGCCGGGTCCGCCCTGCGTCATCGCGTAGATGATGTCGAACTGCTGGATGCTGTCGAGCAGCCGGAAGAGCGTCGCCGTCAGGATATAGGGCGTCAGCATCGGCAGGGTGATGCGGAAGAACACGAAGCTGCGCGGCACGCCGTCAAGGGCTGCGGCCTCGAAAGGCTGCGTCGGCAGCGAACGCAGGCCGGCCAGAAGCAGGATCATGATGAACGGCGTGTAGACCCAGATGTCGACGAGGACGACGGTCAAGAGTGCCGTGTCCGGCGAGGACGCCCAGCGGAAATCATGCAGCCCGATCAGGCTCGCGAGATAGCTGAGGATGCCGAAGCTCGGATTGGTCATCAGCTTCCACATGAGCGCGGCCAGCGCCGGCGCGATCATCAGCGGCAGGAGCAGCATGATCGAGATGAAGTTGTTGACCGTCGAGCGCCGCTGCAACAAGAGCGCGATGCCGAGACCGAGCAGCAATTCCAGCGTCACGGTAATGCCGGCATAAAGCAGCGATACCTTCAGCGTGTTCCAGAAGGCCGGGTCGGTGAAGAAGTTGAGGTAGTTTTCGCCCCAGTTGAACTGGCGGCTCCAGGGCTGGCTCAGCCGGTAGCGCTGGAAGGAATAGATCACCGCCGTGAAGAACGGGATGAGGATGCCGATGCACACAAGCAGCGCCGGCAGGCTCAGCACGTAAGGAAGCATCTTCCTGCTGATCCTGAAACCGGAGGCCGGTCTGCGAAGGGTTTCTGTTGAAGCCATGTCGAGCTCCGTTCCTGAAGTCTTTAAAGAGCACGCGGCACGCGGGAGCCCTCAGGCGCCGCGCCAGTCCCTCGGCATCTCGGATTGATTTCGGTGCGACCTCAAGCGGATCGCAACAGGCCGGCTCAGCCGGCATCTCGGGATGCCCGGCGCTCGCAAGCGCCGGGCATCGCTTGGGAGGCCTATCAGCCGAGACCCGCCTCTTGGAGCTGGCGGTTGATGCTTTCTGCAAGCTGGTCGAGCCCTTCATCGATAGGCACCTGCTTGGCGACCATCTTCTGCAGCGTCGCCGCCCATTCGGTGGTGACGTCGAAGAACAGCGGCTGCGGTGTGAACTTGATGGAGGCGCCGGCGGCCGAGGCGTCGAACATTTCGACATAGCCCGGATACTTGCCGTTCAGCTTCTCGCGGAAGATCTCGTCCTTCCAGATCGACTGGCGAACCGGATCGACGAAGTCCATCTTGGTGGCACCGAACAGCGCATGTTCCGGACCGGAAGCCCACTGCAGGAAGTACCAGGTGGCGTCCTTGTCCTTGGAGAAGTTGGACATGGCCAGCGACCAGATCCAGATGTTCGGCGTCGAGGCCGTCGCCTCCGGGTTGGCGGCAAAGGCGGCATAGCCGAGCTTGCCGGCCATTTTGTTGTCGCCGCCGTTCATGAAGTAGCCTAGGCAATCGGCGTCGAAGATCATGGCCGATGCACCGGCGCCAAGGTCGGTGCCGACCTGGTACCAGGTATAGGTCGACCAATCCTTCGGACCGCTTTCCTGGATCATCTGCACGAACTTGGCGTGATAGGCCTTGGATTCGGCGGTGTTCATCGCCGCTGAAAGCTTGCCGTCGGCGCCGACGTTCAGATCCTTCTGGTTGAAGTTGGCGTAGCCCGACAGGAAGCCCGGATGGATCGTCGCCCAGGAGCGCGAGCCGCGCACACCGATGCCGTAGATGCCGCCGATGTCCTTCTGCAACTTGGCTGCAACCGAAATCATGTCGTCGAGGTTCTTCGGCAATTCGACGCCGGCCTTGTCGAACATCTCGCGGTTATAGGTGATGTTGTTCTGTTCGAACGCCCACGGAATGCACCATTGCTTGGCATCCGCCGAACCGAGTGCTCCGCCCGGCTGGCCGTTCCAGGCGCAGGAGTTCTTCACGCCTGCGAGGAAATCGTCCCAGTTGTAGTTGGGGTTGGTCTTGGTCGGGTCCTTGATCCATTCGTTGAGGTCGGCAATCCAGCCGGCCGGACCATAGGTCCAGGTCATGTAGGCACCGGTCATGAAGGCGTCGTATTCGGCCGAGCCGGACGAGAGCGCCGCGGTCACCTTGTCGAAATAGACATCTTCCGGGAACACGTCATAGGTGACCTCGATGCCGGTCAGGTCCTTGAAGGCCTGCAGGTTGGCGATCATCGCGTCAGCGTAAGGGTGCTTGTTCAAAAGCAGCTTCAGCGACTTTCCGGAATGCGCCTTCCAGTCGAAATCGGCGGCGAGCGCCCGGGTCGACATCATGTTGAACAACGTGCCGGCCGTGCCGGCCGTCAAGCCTGCCGCGCCCAATCCCTTGAGCATGCCGCGGCGGTCCACCTCCCCACGCAGGAATGCGCTGATGAGGTCCTTCTCCTTCTCGTACATTCGTCTTCTCCTCCGTTGCGGGTATGATTGCGACTGCCGGCTACCCCACCGGTATTCCTCCCTTTGGAGCAGACGGCAGATCCTCCCTGCCCTCCCATGCCCCGAATTCTCAGCGCCTCATGCGCCGTCCGCGGCAAGCGCCCGCGCAGTCCGCTCGTCGGTGATGAGCCCGCTCAAATGCCCGCTGGCGAGCACGGCGCGAATGGCCGGCACCTTGATCTTGCCGCCGGCAACGGCGACCGTGCGGCGGTTCTTCAGGTCGTCGCGGCTGAGCGTGAAGGTTCGGTCCGACAGCGCGGTCTCTACCGGCCGGCCGTTCTCGTCGAAGAAATGTCCGAGCAGTTCGCCCATCGCCCCGCCCTTCTGGATTTCCTCGATCTCGCTCATTTCGATCATGCCGGTCGAGACCAGCGACGCCTCGCGCTCGACGGTGCCGATGCCGACCATCAGCAGGTCGGCGGTCTTGGCGAGATCGAAGACCTCGCGCACGCCGCGCTGGCTGAAGAGCACGTCGCGATCCTCGACGGTGTTGGCGAAGAACGGCACCGGCATGACATAGGCCTCTGCTCCCGTGCGCTCGGCGAGCCGGTGGATCACGTCATGCGGGTTGGCCGAGAACTTGCGGGTAAGACCGCCGAGCAGCGAGACGAAGCGGGTGTTGCCGCTCGCCATGCGCGGCAGATATTCGACGCAGGCCGCAAGCGTCCGGCCATGGCCGACGCCGACCAGCGCCGTCTCGCCGCGTTCGATCTCGCGCTTCAGGAACTGCGCGCCGGAGATGCCGAGCGCCTTCAACGGCAGCTCGTCGGAATCGAAGTCCGGCACCACCTCGCAATAGTCGAGGCCATAGCGCGCCGAAAGCGCCTGTTCGAGCTCGACGCATTCGGAGACTTCGCCGTCGATATAGACCTTCACCAACCCTTCCTGGTTGGCCTTCATGATCAGCCGGTGAGCCTTGAGCGAGGTGAGGCCCAGGCGCTTGGCAACCTCCGCCTGGGTCAGGCCTCCGGCATAATGCAGCCAGGCCGCCCGCGTCGCCATGCTGGTCTCGTCGTCACGAATGCCTGTCCCACCAATCGTCATTGTCTCCACCCGGCTTTGTTGCGTTGCATGATATTTTTTGCAGCGCGTGATATTTTTATCCGTTGATGAAAGAAATTTCATGGCGTGAAAAAAATGTCAATAGCGATCGACAGCGCGATCGATCACGTTTGTGGAGGAATGGGATTTGGGAGAGCCGGCATCGACGGGCGTGGCGCGCGTCGGGGCACCGCTTTGGGCGAACATGCAGTGTGATGGGCGCGTTTTGGCGCGGCTACTGCCCGAGGTTTCTCAGATAGAGCGACAGCAATTGCGTCTGCGAGGAAATACCGAGCTTGCGATAGACGTTGCGGCGGTGAACTTTGACTGTGCCGGTGGAGATGCCGAGCCGGAGGCCGATCGATTCCGACGAATGGCCTTGCAGCACCAGTTCGATGATCGCGGATTCCCGTTCCGTGAGGTTCAGATGCTGCCAAACACCATCGGCCGGGGGATGCGTCGCCTTGCGCTTGCTGCGCCCGGTTTTTGCCAGCGCCGCATCGAACCGGCGGCCAAGCCCCCCCCAGTGGTGACGTACCAGCGCCGAGACCAGCGGCTCGACCTTCTTCAACAGGGCGAACTCAGCGGCGCTGAACGTGCCGGTCGCCTCGCGCCGCATCAGCGAGAGCACGACGGTAATCTGCTCGTCGACCGGCACGAAGAAGCCGACTTCCTCCGCGAGCCCCGTCTGCACATAATAGGTACGGTAGTATTCGCTCGAGAAGAACCGGTCGGGCGCAAGCTCCCGCATCCGCCACACACCCGGCTTGCCCTGCGACGCCGCGTGGTAGAACGGATCGAGCAGGTACGGTCCCGCCTGATAGAGGCTGACGAAGAGCACATGATCTTTGGCGTTGAAGGTGCTGAAGAGATCGATCGGCCGCTCCTTGCCGCGATAGGCGAAAACAACGACGTAGTCGAACGTCATCAGCGTCGACATCAGCTGGCGATAGGCCGTGCCGACGGCCTCGTCCTCCAGCGGCGTACCCGCCACCAGCGGCGCCATGGCCTGAAATAGTCCTTCGAGATCGACGCTCAAACCGCTCCCCCGGCCGATGCCAATTGGTTCAGGGTATACTCCTCACATAAGGCATATCGCGTTGAAATACCTCTCTCGGGGTATATACCGGCAGGGCGCGCGGTGACTAGGCTGCGTATCAATGACGGTGGAGCGCCGGGGCGGGAGATTCCTGGCGACATCCGAAAACAACCGCAGGGAACAGACGTGACATCCGCTTCGACGAACGACATCGAATTCCGTTCGGTCGCCAAACGTTATGGCGCCGTGACGGCCGTTTCCGACATCAATCTTGAAGTGCCGCGCGGCGCCTTCATGGCGCTTCTCGGCCCGTCGGGCTGCGGCAAGACCACGTGTCTGCGCATGATCGGCGGCTTCGAGCAGCCGAGCGAAGGCACGGTCTTCATCAGCGGCGAGCCGATGAACGGCGTCGCCGCCTACCGCCGCCCGGTCAACATGGTGTTCCAGCACTATGCGCTGTTTCCCCATCTCGATGTCGAGCAGAACGTTTCCTACGGCCTGAGGCAGATGCGCCCGCGCATCGCCAGTTCAGAGATTTCGCGCCGCGCCAAGGAAGCGCTGGAGATGGTGCGGCTCGGCGGCTTCGGCAAACGCCGCATCCACGAAATGTCCGGCGGCCAGCAACAGCGCGTGGCGCTTGCCCGCGCCATCGTCAACAAGCCGAAGGTGCTGCTGCTCGATGAGCCCTTGGCCGCCCTCGACAAGAAGCTGCGCACCGCCATGCAGATCGAGCTGCAGACGCTACAGCGCGAACTCGGCATCACCTTCGTGCTCGTCACCCACGACCAGGAAGAAGCGCTGTCGATGAGCGATTTCGTCTGCGTCATGAATGCCGGCCGCATCGTCCAGGTCGGACCGCCGCAGGAAATCTACGACCGGCCCGCAAGCCTGTTCGTCGCCGATTTCGTCGGCAAGACCAACCGCATCGATGCCACCGTCGACGGCGCTTCCTCGCTCGTCCTTGCCAACGGCGCCCGCTTTGCCGCCCCCGCCGTCAACGGCGCAAAAGGCGCGGCAACTGTGGCGCTCAGGCCCGAGGCAATCCGCTTGACGCGCAATGGCGCGGCAAGCGCGGAAGCGTTGGCCGGCACCGTCACCCACCGGATTTTCCTGGGCTCGGCGGTCGAATACTCCGTCGCGGTCGACGGGCTTGGCGACTTCCTGGTCACGGCCGACCGCCGCACGCTCGGCGACAGCGAGCTGGTCGAGCCCGGCGAAAAGGTCGGCCTCGCCTTCGATCCGAACGCGCTGCACGTCTTTCCAGCCTGAACTCTCCCGGTCTCACCACCGGTTCTGCCGCCTACGCATGAACGTCAAACGATAAAGGGAACAGCGTCATGAGCAAATGGTACAGAGAAAATGCCCCGATCACCGCCGATCAGCTCGCCGACGAACTGATGCGCCTGAAGCGCGGCTCGGTCACCCGCCGCCACTTCCTCGGCGTCACCGGCCTCGGGCTTGCAACCGCCGTGCTCGCCCGCCAGCCGGGCCTCTTCAATTCCACCGCCTTTGCCGGCGATCTCGGCACGCAGATGTCGATCGCCACCTGGCCGAATTATCATGACCCCGCCACCTTCGAAGCCTTCCAGGCAGCAACCGGCGTTGCCGTCGAGGTCAACGTCTTCGGCTCCAACGAGGAAATGCTCGCCAAGCTCCAGGCCGGCGGCACCGGTTGGGACCTCTTCGTTCCCACCAACTATACGATCTCGACCTATGTGAAGCTCGGCCTGATCGACGAGCTCGATATGTCCAAGCTTCCGAACTACGACGCCGCAACCGAGACAGCACGTTTCACCAACGAAGGCACCGTCGACGGCAAGACCTATGCCGTGCCGAAGAACTGGGGCACGACCGGCATTGCGCTGAACTCCAGCAAGATCAAGAAGCCCGTGACCAGCTGGAAGGACTTCTTCGAGATCGCCATGACCGAAGCAGACGGCCGCGCCATGGTGCATGACTACCAGCTGACAACCATCGGCAACGCGCTGGTCTCGCTCGGCTACTCCTTCAACTCGATCAAGCCGGACGAACTCGCCAAGGCCGAGGAGCTGCTGATCAAGGTGAAGCCGCATCTCTACGCCATCAACAGCGACTACCAGCCGTCGATGCGCGCCACCGATGCCTGGATGACCATGTGCTGGACCAATGACGGCGCCCAGCTCAACCGCGACATGCCGGAGATCCAGTTCGTACTCGGCAAGGACGGCGGCGAGATCTGGTCGGACTTCTACGCGATCCCGAAGAGCGCGGCCAACAAGGCGGCCGGCTACGCGCTGCTCAACTACCTGATGGCGCCGGAAAACGCCATGAAGGAGCACATCGCCAACGGCGCGCCGACCACCGACAGCCGTGTGATGAAGCTGCTGCCCGCCGATGTCACCGGCAACAAAATCGTCTATCCGGACGAGGCCTCGCTCACCCCGCTCGAATTCGGCGCTGCGGTCACCCTCACCGACCCTGGCCGCGCCGAACTGATGGCGCGCTTCAAGTCGGCTTGAGCGAAAAGCTGGCGTCTCCCGGCGAGGGAGCGCCCCTTCGACTGCGCCGTGAGGAAATTGCCCCTCATCCGCCTGCCGGGACCTTCTCCCCGTTCTGACGGGGAGAAGGGACAAGCGGCGGACTCCCCGCCCCCTCGCTTCTGCCGGAAGAGAGGGACCGAGCGCGCCGCAAGTCTCCTTCTCCCCACCTGCGGGGAGAAGGTGGCCGGCAGGCCGGATGAGGGGCCTCCCTCACCGGGCAGCAAGCGGCCGAAAATACGACTGAAACTCGAACGGATACCATTTCATGACCGCGGCAACGAACACGAAGAGAAACCTGGTAACGGCGGCGCTGGTGGCGCCGGCTGCGGCCTGGCTGATGATCTTCCTCGTGCTGCCCTTTATCGCCATGCTGGTCTTCGCCTTTGGCGAGCGCGCACCGGAAGGCGGCTATCAGGCGGCCTTCACCTTTGCCCAGTTCGCCAACCTGCCGACCCGTGCGGCGGCCTTCTGGAACACGCTGATCCTGGCACCGGTCGGCGCGCTCGCCTGCCTGCTGATCGCCTATCCGGTCGCCTACTACCTCGCGGTCAAGGCCAACCCGCGCTATCGGCTAATTCTGGTGTCGCTCGTCGTCGTACCCTTCTGGACCAGCCTGCTCGTACGCACCTACGCCTGGATGTACATCCTCGGCTCGCGCGGCATCCCGAACCTGCTCTCGATGATCGGCATCGAGGACGTCAGGATGCTGAACACGCCCGGCGCAGTGCTCCTCGGCATCGTCTACGGCTACCTGCCGCTGATGATCATGCCGATTTACGTGAGCCTCGAAAAACTCGACCGCCGGCTGCTTGAAGCCTCCGCCGATCTCGGAGCCAAGCCGGTCTCCACCTTCTTCGGCGTCACCCTGCCCTTGTCTCTGCCGGGCGTGATGACCGGCGTCGCACTCGTGACCATTCTGCTGCTCGGCGAGTATCTGATCCCGCAGTTGCTCGGCGGCGGCAAGGTGTTCTTCATCGGCAATGCGCTGGTCGATCTCTTCCTGCAATCGCGAAACTGGCCGTTCGGCTCGGCGATCGCCGTCACCCTCGTCGCCGTCGTCGTGGTGATCCTGATGGTGGCGATGCGCATTGCCTTCCGCGTCGCCGGCACAAGACAGGTGGATCTCGTCTGATGCGCGCCTTCATCTCCTCCGTTTACCTCTTCCTCTACGCCCCGATCGCGCTGGTCGTGCTGTTCTCCTTCAACGCCGGGCGCAACGCCAGCGAGTTCACTGGGTTTTCGACCGCTTGGTACGGCAAGGCGCTTGGAAACACCTTCCTCGTCTCGGCGCTGCAGAACAGCCTGCTGATCGCCTTTACCAGCGCCACGCTTGCCGCGATCTTCGGCACCATGGCCGCCCTTGGCATGGAGCGGATGGCGCCGCGCAACCGGGCGATCTTCGATGCGCTCTTTGCAGCCGCAATCGTCGTGCCCGGCGTCGTCATCGGCATCGCGACGCTGGTTGCCCTCGTCGCCGTCTTCTCCTTCGTCAATCCGGCGCTGGCAACGATCTGGCCCGGCGACCAGCCGCCGCAGCTCGGCCTTGGCTACGGCTCGATCATCGCCGCCCACGGCCTGTTTTCCATGGCGCTGGTGACGATGATCGTTAAGGCCCGCATCGCGAGCCTCGGCCGCGATATCGTCGAGGCATCGAGCGACCTTTACGCGACGCCGCTCACCACCTTCCGGCTGATCGTGCTGCCGCAAATCCTGCCCTCGATCCTCGCGGGCTTTCTTCTGGCCTTCACCTTCTCCTTCGACGATTTCATCATCGCCTTCTTCGTCGCGGGCTCGAAGACCACGCTGCCGATCTACGTCTTCGCCTCGATCCGCCGCGGCGTGACGCCCGAGATCAACGCGATCGCGACGCTGGTGCTCGTCGCCTCGCTGCTTCTGATCCTGACCGCCCGCATCCTGATGCGGGAAAAGAAAACGAAATCCGGGGAGTGAAACCATGATCCTGAAAGAGCGGGTCGCGATCGTGACCGGAGCGGGCTCCGGGATCGGTCAGGCGGGTGCGGCCATCATGGCGCGCGAAGGCGCCCATGTCGTCGTCGTCGACCGCAGCCTCGCGGCAGCCGCGACCGCCGTCGAGGCGATCGCCGCCAACGGCGGCAGCGCCGAGGCGCTGGCGATCGACGTGACGGACGACACGGCGCTTTCCGACGGCATTGCCGATATCCTCTATCGCCACGGCCGCATCGACATCCTGCACAATCATGCCGGCGCCCAGGTTGCGGGTGATCTCGAAGAGGTCGAGGTCGCGGGTTTCGATCGCTCGTGGAACCTCAATGTGCGCGCCCATTTCATGGCCGCGCGCCTCGTCATGCCGTCGATGCGGGCCGCCGGCCGCGGCGTCATCGTCAACACCTCCTCATCTTCGGGCGTGCTCTACGACCGCGAGATGATCGCCTATACGACGACAAAACACGCCGTCATCGCCATGACCAAGCAGATGGCCGGCGACTACGCCCGCCACGGCATCCGCGTCAACGCGCTCTGCCCCGGCTGGGTCGACACCCCCTTCAACGACCCTTTCATCGCGCAAATGGGCGGCCGCGGGGCAATCGAATCCTATATCCGCGAGAAGGTGCCGCTCGGCCGCTGGGCCAGCGTCGAGGAGATCGCCGAGTCGATCCTCTTCCTCGTTTCCGACCGCTCCTCCTACATGACCGGCCAGATCCTGGTGGTCGATGGCGGCGAGACGGTGGTGTAGCGAGCCGTTAGGACGGAACGATACCCCGGCAGGCCCACGCAACCGCCGCAAAGGACCGCGGCCCGTCCGGCTGGCCGGCTTCGTAGGCGGCGCGAATGGCCGCGTCGAGCTTCGTCCGCATCCCCGCATCCAGTGAGCCGACATACTTGCCGAGCGGCCCTTCGCCTGCGGCAATCGGCTCCCAGAAATCGGCGAAGGACTGATAGTCCATGCGGATCAGGAGCGAGGTCTGCCGGACGTCCGCGAGGCCATTCGCGACAAAGCTCTGCATCATCTCGCCCGGCCGCATCATCGGCTGGAAACAATAGCGACTGCGAACCTGCTCGGCATTGCCATCGAGCATCGCCGCCACATCGAGTACCATGCGCATGCCCGGCATGCCGCCGAAGTGATCCCAGACAGCGGCGGCAACGACGCCGCCCGGCCGTACGACACGGCGCATCTCGGCGACCGCCTTTCCCGATTCCGGCACGAAGTGCAGCACCAGCAGCGCCATCGCCCGGTCGAAGGATGCATCGGCAAAGGGCAGCGCGCAGGCATCGGCCTGCTGGACTTCGATCCGCGGATCGCTGTTCGCCTTGATCGTCGCCTCGACGAAGACGGGCGAGAAGTCGATCGCGGTAATCTCGCTGATATCGGCTGCATGCGGCAGCGCAAAGGTGAGGCTGCCCGTGCCGCAGCCGACGTCCAGCACCCGCTCTCCGTCGGCAACACCCGCAAAGTCGATGAATGGCGGCGCAAGCTGCCGGCTCCACCGACCCATCAACTGTTCGTAGCCGGCAGCACTCTGCACATTGAAGCTCGATGTCATGATCGCCTCCGGGCAGTGAGGCGTGCATTGTAACGTGTGGCAGGCGCGACACCAAGACACCGGCTCACCGCTCGAGCGCCGTCAGCAGAAACGGTGGAAGGTACGTCGTCAGATCGCCTGCGTGAGCGGGCGTGATTTTTGAGAATGGCAAGCAGCAAGGAAGTCAGGAAGGTTGAGGCGTCTGAAGCAAGTTGCCCGGGATTTGTTGCAACAATTCCGTCAATCGTTTCTGCCAATGCGGATTGCGCTGTCTTAGCGGCTCTAGAGCGTCGCCTGACACGTTCTCCATTTCGCTCATCAAGGCGCGCGATGATCGAGCCTCTGCAAGACGCCCGGCAGCCGCATAACAGCAGGCCAGCGTTTCTTGGACCGGCCGCCATCCGGGGCGCACCTTTTGGGCCTTCACGGCAGCAGCGAGCGCGTTTGTTCCATCGCCTGCAAACAGGTGGGCGAGCGCCAGAAAATTCAGCCAGACGAAGTTCTGCGGGTCATTGGCGTTCAACATGAGACCGTGTTCCAGCGACGCTATGGCACCGGACGCGTTCCCCCTGAACAGCTCCGCCATTCCCAGGACAAGATGGCCAAGGGCGAAACTCGGGCTGATCTCGATCGCCCTTTCGGCGGCAAGGACCGCCTGCTCGGGCGCATTCGCATACGCGCTGCAGATTGCCAACGCATAGTGTGTGTACGGGTTCTTTTCGTCGAGCCGAACGGCCGCCAGGGCAGCGTCCAAACCCTCCCTGATGTCCTTGGAAGCATGCTCGCTCCATTCATAGGCGACGATGCCTGCGCTCACGCGACCAAGCCAGAGATGCGCTTCGGCAAGCTCGGGATCAAGCCGACGCGCCTCCCTGAATAGCTCTCGCGCCATTAAGTGGGTCTGCTGGCCAACCTGGTGAAAATACCAGGTCCCCTGCCGCACGATCTCCCATGCCGTCAAATTTCCCGTGTGCCGCGACGCCGCGGGGAGTGACGCCGTCTTCAGCAGTTCTGGTTTAATCGCGCCTGCAACTCTCTCTGCGATGGCGTCTTGAACTGCGAATGCCTCTTCCATTTTCAGGTCGTACCGTTCGGCCCAGACCTGGCTGGCCGAGGTGGTCTCGACCAGTTGCGTGGAGACCCGAAGACGGCCGCCGGAGCGGCGCACGCTTCCTTCGAGCACGTAATCGACATCCAGGTCTCGGCCCACCTGCTTGGCACTCACCGACTTGTGCTTGTAGACGAAACTTGAATTGCGCCCGATGACTCGAAACCACCGAAATCTCGTGAGCGCGGTGATCACATCTTCGGTGATGCCATCGACGAGATACGACTGTTGCTTGTCACTGCTCAGATTCGCAAACGGTAGGACCACGATCGATGGTCTGCCCCGGTTCGCGGGCGAACTTGGCAGTGCCGGCGACGCATCAGCGGCAACCGGATGCAGGCTATTCACCCGGGCGGCAAAACGATACCCCGCACGCGGCACGGTGGCGATCCATTCGTTACCCTCCGGTTGAGGGCCCAGCATCTTGCGCAAGGCAGCGATCTGAACCGAGAGATTGCTCTCCTCGACGACAGCCGCGGGCCAGGCTGCTTCCATCAGCGCGGACTTGCTCACGACCTGCATCGACGCTCGCACCAGCGCGTGCAACAGCAACAAGCCCTTATGGCCAATCGCGACACGCCGCCCTTTACACGTCAGTGCGCCGCGCTGCATGTCGAGGATGAATGTCCCGAACGCGAACAGTTGCGGCTCGACGCTATCGGCCACGACGTCTTCGGAAGAATTCGGAACTTTTCGCCCTCCCATTCAGGACTCCAGCCGGTCTTCTTGCGATCCTTTGCGTAGGTCGACCAGACTACCACAGAGGAGACCGAAACATGACGATTTCAGAAGAACGAACCGACGCGCGTCCAGGCTTCTCGCGGGGCAAGGCCCTCGTATCCAAAGGGGACGCCGGTTACCAAGCTGAACAGGGGCCCGATTACCTGCCCGGCATTAGTGCAGAGTCAGTTGGCTCTACCGCACTGTGGCTCGGCATCGCTACGATCCCGCCCGGAAAGCGCACCAAGGCGCATGTGCATGAGCGCCACGAAACTGCCTTCTACATGTTGAGCGGTGAAGAGCTGGAACTATGGAGTGGCGATCAACTCCAGCACCGGGATGTGATGCACCCAGGAGACTATCTGTACATCCCCGCCAACGTGTTGCACGTGGCCGTCAATCGAGCTGCCCAACCAGCGGTATTTGTCGGGGCGCGCAACGAGCCAACCGCGCAGGAGAGCGTTGTTCTTTATCCTGAAATGGATTCCCGAGTGCCGTGACAGGTGTGAGACTGCTTAGAGCAAAGCCACAGGTCCTTACACCTTCACATGCCCGATGCCCTTGGTGGCGATCTCCTCGAAGCTCTCGTCATAGCCGGCATCGGCATAACGGATCACGCCGAGAGACGTATCGTTGGTGAGCGCATGGTCGAGCCGTTCGTCGGCCTCCACCGTACCGTCGGCAACGACCGTCACGCCGCAGCTCGTCATGTAGCCGGCATAACCACCACCACCGGAATGCACCACCACGAGGTCGGCCATCGAGGAGCAGAGCAGCATGGCGTCGAGAAGCGGCCAGTCGGCGATCGCGTCCGATCCATCCTTCATCCGCTCGGTCATGATGTTCGGATGCGCCATGGCGCCAGCATCGAGGTGGTCGCGGGAAAAGGCGATCGGCCCCTTGAGCTCGCCGGATGCCACCAGTTCGTTGACGCGCCGCGCCAGTGCGGTGCGCTCACCGTGGCCGAGCCAGGCGATGCGCGCCGGCAAGCCCTCGAAGGGGATATGCTCACGCGCAAGCCTGACCCAGTTGGTGACGATCCGGTTGTCCGGGAACATGTCCAGAAGCAGATTGTCGATGCGGGCGATGTCGCTTTCTTCGCCCGAAAGCGCCATCCAGCGGAAGGGGCCGATGGCGCGCGCAAAGAGCGGACGCAGATAGGCTTCGGTGAAGATCGGAATGTCGAAGGCGTTGGCAACGCCGCCCTCGCGCGCCTGGGTGCGGATGAGGTTGCCGTTGTCGAAGACTTCCGCGCCTTTCTGCTGGAAGTCGAGCATCGCCTTCACGTGCTCGACGATCGAGGCGCGGCTTGCCGCCATCAACTGCCCCTGGCCATCGTCGCGCAGCGACTTCACCTGGTCGAGGCTCATGCCCTTCGGCACATAGCCGTAGACGAGATCATGTGCCGAGGTCTGGTCGGTCACCACATCGGGCACGATGCCGCGCCGCGCGATCTCCGGATAGATTTCGGCCGCATTGCCGACGAGGCCGACGGAAAGCGCCCGCTTGTCCTTCACCGCCGCATCGATCATCGAGAGTGCCGCGTCGAGATCCGGCGCGATCTCCTGCAGATAGCCGATCTCCCGGCGTTTCTTCGCCCGTTCCGCATCGATATCGACGCAGAGGATCGCCGCCCCCGCCATGCGGCCGGCAAGCGGCTGCGCCCCGCCCATGCCGCCGAGCCCCGCCGTCAGCACGAAGCGGCCGGAGAGATCGCCGCCGAAGCGGCGCTCGGCGATGCGCATGAAGATCTCGTAGGTTCCCTGGATCACACCCTGGCTGCCGATATATTGCCAGGCGCCGGCCGTCAGCCCGCCCCAGCAGATCAACCCTTTCCGCTGCAACTCGTAGAACACTTCGGCCTTCGCCCACTGGCCGACGATGTTGCAATTGGCCATGATGACCAGCGGCGCCTTGGCATGGGTCTTCAACAGTCCCACCGGCTTGCCCGACTGGATGATCAGCGTCTGGTCCTCGTCCATCTCGATCAAAGTCTTGACGATGGCCCGATGCGCTGGCCAGTTGCGCGCCGCCTTGCCGAGCGCCGCATAGACGACGAGATTGTCCGGATCCTCGCCGACCGAAAGCACGTTTTCCAAGAGCCGCAGCAGCGCTTCCTGCCGCCAGCCCTTGGCGCGCAACTCAGGCCCGCCGGGGATCGGAAAGTTCGGGTGACGGGGATTGGCCTTGGGCATGGTGTCGTTCCTCTTTGTTGTGTCGGTGAGCGGTGTGGGCGGCCCTCTCACTTACGGCTGCGGGGTGGTTGCCCCTCTCATTCATGGTGGCGGAGGTAACGGCCTCCTCTGATTCATGGCGGCGGAGGTCGCTGCCCGTCTCGTTTATCGTGGCTGGAGTTCGCCGCCCCCTTGCATTTGTGCGTCGCAGGTGGCGGCCCCTCACGCTTGTGGTGACGGGCGACAACGGCCCCTCACCCTAACCCTCTCCCCGCTTGCGGGGAGAGGTGATCGCGTTGTGCTCGCCGCGCCGACCCACACCACCGCGACATTCCGAGTCCTGTAATGGCTGCGCAAATGCTCAGTACTTGCCACACGCTCTGCAGCTAGCCGCCGACCTCGTCCCCTCTCCCCGCAAGCGGGGGAGGGTCAGGGTGAGGGGCAAATCACCAACCCTCCTTGGTGAGGTGATGGCGAACCCGCCCGCACAAGTTCACTTCGGCGGCAACGTCTCCACGAACGCGATCGCCCCATCGAGCAGCCGCTTGCGCAAGCCATCGTCGCCATAGGCCTCCGCCCCTGCCCGCACCCAGCCGTGCATCGCTCGCCCGTTCATCACCATCAGCTCGATGTCGGGCAGATCGAGCGCCCAGCCGTCATTGCCCTTGCCGATCCGGACAAGCAGCGAACCCTCGCGCGCACCACAAAGCAGGTTGCCATGAAGCAGATAGGCCCAGCCGCCGAACATTGCCTTCTCCGAGAGCCCGGCGCGATCGCCGAGTTCTTCGCGGATCAGCTCTTCCAGTCCGGCATCGCGCGCCATCGCTCCGTCCCGTCAGGTCCGGCCGGAAAGCGCGTAGCGGGCAAGCTCGATGCCCATGGCTTTCTCCACCGAGGGGTAAACCGTCGGGTCGAGCACACTGGAGGACAGCGGGATCACCGTCTTCGGCACATGCAGAACGAAGATCTTCATGCCCACCTGCAACTGCCCGACGCTCAGAGGTTCGCCCTCCGGCGACAGCGTGGTGATGACGTCGGGGAAGGTCGCGAGCCTTTGGCCTTCCGCAGAGTCAACCGCCATATACTCGTTCATCACGTGCAATACCGTCGAGTCAGTGCCCTTCCCCAGCGTCACCGTGCCGATATCGAAGGCTTCCTTGGTGTAGACGACGGATTTGTCGGTGATCGTGCCTCCGGCAAGGATCGCGCCATTGGTGGTCTTGACGATCGCATCGATGATGGCGCTGCCGCCTCTGGCCTCGGCCGCAATGATCGCCTCGCCCAGCGCCAGCGCCAGCGAGATGCCGCCGAGTGCCGCGTTGTCCCGGACGTATGATGCGCGCACCGGATTGCGGCACGAGGCGATGAAGCCGCCCGACATGTCGGACGCGGTACGCAGGACCGGCGAGACCTTGGCGGTGGCGCCGCGCACCACCAGCTCGATGTAGCGGTTCTCCTCGCGGTTTCCGCCGACGGCCGTCTGGATCATCGGCTCGGGCGAGCCGGCAAGGCCGATCGAGCCCATGTCGCCGGTCGGATGCGCACGAATGTCGCCGACCGCGTCCACCACCTTGGTGCCGAGGATTGCCGAGGGCAGCCAGCCGTTGAGCGTCGAGGACTTGCCGTTCTGGCCGATGATCAGGCCCGAGAGCTTCTCGCCAAGCGCCTCCTGCAGAAGCTGCACCGCCTTGACGTAGTCGACGCCGCGCATTTCCCATGGCGTGGTCGAGGCCGGCGCACCGATGGCCGCCGCCGTCGCCACCCAGTCGTCGGCGTTAAGCTCGTCGATCGACACCAGTTCCGGCTTGCCGATCGAGACCGCGGCATAGCCGAGCATGCGCCCATGATCGGCCCACCCGCCACCGCCGGCGGCATAGACCGACCCGCCCTTGACCGCCGCCTCGACGTCCTTTTCCTTCAGTATCCGGCCCATGTCACACCTTCTCCTGCAATCTCTTATCGAGCCTCTTCACCGCGTCGAAGAGAACGGCGGCGCCAAGCGCGATGTCGTCGTTTTCGGCCCATTCCTCGGGCGCATGCGACCGTCCGCCGAGGCAGGGAATGAAGATCATCGCCGAGCGGGTGATGCGCCCCATCCAGGCTGTGTCATGCCCGGCGCCGGACGCCATGCGCCGGTGCTTCGCGCCGATCGCGTCGCAGCTGTCTTCCAGTGTCGAAAGCAGCAGCGCATCGCCCGGCGTCGGGTGGTTGTCGGAAATCACATTGGCGGGCGCGATCGCCACGCCCGATGCCTCGGCAACGCTCCCGCAAAGCGGCCCAAGCTCAGCGAGGAACCGCTCCATCTGCGGCCTGAGCTCGGCGCGGGCGTCGATCAGCAGCCGCACGCGCGACGGCACGACGTTGGCGGCATTCGGTTCGATCGCGAATTCGCCGACCGTCGCGGTGAAATGCCCTTCGCCTTTGGAAAGCTCTGTTGCCAGCCGCTCGATCTCCAGCACCAGCCGGGAGGCCGCGACCAGCGCATCGCGCCGGTGACCCATCGGCGTCGTGCCGGCGTGATCGGCCTGTCCCTCGACGATGATCTCGATGCGGGTGATGCCGGAGATCGCGGTGACGACGCCGATATCCAGACGGCCGGTTTCGAGCACCGGCCCCTGCTCGATGTGCAATTCCAGAAACGCCTTGATGTCCGAACGCTTCGAGCCCGACAGCCGCGACGGGTCGCCGCCGACTTCGACGATGCCCTGGCGCAGGCTCAAATCACCCTGCGTCCGGCTCAGCCAGCCATCCGGCAAAACGCCCGCCATGCCGCGGCTGCCGACGCAGGAGACGCCGAAGATCGACACTTCCTCGGCGAGGAAATCGACGATCTCCAGGTCATGATCGAGTTCGATGCCGTTATCGGTCAAGGCGCGTGCCACTTCGAGCGCCGCCGCCACCCCAGCAATACCGTCGAAACGGCCGCCATCCGGCACCGTGTCGGAATGGGAGCCGAGCAGGATGGTGCCGAGCGCCGACTTTTTGCCCTTGCGCCTGCCGATCAGGTTGCCGGCGGCATCGATCCGGGTTTCGAGGCCTGCCGCACGGAAGCGCCGGTCGAGAAAGGCGCGGCCTTCGAGGAAGAGCGGCGTGAAGGCGCGGCGCGTATAGGGCCGGTCCGGCTCGGTGATCCCCGCAAGGCCATTGACGATGCCGGCGATGCGGCTGGCATTCACAGGCAGATTGGTCGGGACATTTTGAGCAGCCTTGCTCATTTCGCCTCCTGCAAGGTCAAGGTCGGCAGCGGCCGGACAAATTGGCCGACGCCGGGTTCGGCCAGAACCTGCCGGCCATCGAAGGCAAGCCTTCCGCGCAGATACGTCGCCGATACCCGCCAGGGCAGCCGGATGCCGTTATAGGGCGACCAGCCGACGACGTTGTGACCGCTTGTCGCCGCATCATAGACATAGGGCTCGGGCGTCATGACGATGATATCGGCATCCTTGCCGGCTTCCAGCGCGCCTTTCTGGTGGTCGAGGCGGAAATGCCGCGCCGGGTTCAGCGTCATCAGTTCGGCTGCCCGCGTCAATGGGATGCCACGCTCCAGCGCACCCTTGACGAAAAGCGGCACCATGACTTCGAGACCGGGCACGCCCGAGGCATTGGCCAGCATGTCCGGATTGGTCTTGCGGTCTTCCGACCAGCTGACGTGATCGGTCGAGACCATCGTCACCGTGCCATCGGCCACGTGCCGCCAGAGCTTTTCCACCTCGGCGCGCGGCCGGATCGGCGGATTGATCTTGGCCTTGCCGCCGAGCCGGCGGACGTCGTTTTCCTCGTCGAGCGTCAGATAGTGGATGCAGCACTCGATCGTCGCGGCATGTCCTTGCGCGCGGTAAGCGGCAGCAATCTCATAGCCGCGGCCGAGTGAGCAATGCACCACATGCGCCGGGCATCCGGTGGCCGCACCCGTCTCGTAGATCTGGTTGGTGGCAAGAAGTTCCGTCAGAGGCGGACGCGACAGCCCATGGGCGCGGTAGTCGGTGATCCCGCCTGCCTTGACCTTGTCGATCGCGGCACGCACCGCCTCGTCATCCTCGTTGTGGACGCCGGCGGCAAGCCCGGTTGGCGCAATTGCCCGGAAGCAGTCTTCGAGAAGCGCGGCCGGAATGCGCGGAAAGCGTTTCGGATCGGTGCCGAAGGTGGAGAATTTGAAGGCGGCGACACCCGCTTCGACCATCTCGCCGATGCGCGCCGGCCCCTCCTCGGGATCAACGGTGCCATAGAGCGCGAAATCGACGCGCGCCTGCGGCCCTGCATGGTCGATCTTGCGGCGCAAAGCCTCAGCCGAGCAGACGAGATTGCCCTCGTCATAGGGCATGTCGACGATGGTGGTAACGCCGCCGGCCGCTGCCGAGCGGGTCGACCAGATGAAATCCTCCTGATTCTTCTGCGACAGCGAGTGCACCTGCGCATCGACCGCACCGGGTAAGATCAGCGCGTTGCCCAGATCATGCCGCTCGCGCGCCGCCGGTGCCGCCCCCTGCCCGACATGCACCACCTTGCCGTCGCGAACCGCCACATGGCCGCCCTCAACGATCCGGTGCGGGAGAACGACGGTGCCTTTCAGAACGAGATCGAAATCGGACATGCTGTTCTCCCAATTGGATCACGCGTGGGTTACTTTCCGAGCGCGAAGAAGTCGTCGAATTCCGGCATCGGCGCGGTGGCAACGAAGGAGCGCAACAGGTCGTGGCAGGTAAACGCGTCCTGCAGCGCCTCGATCTCCTTCGAGAGCGGCCGGTCCTTGAGATAGATAGGGCTGACCGAGCGGGTCTGGTCATAGGCGCGCTTGACGACGCCTTGCGGCTGGTCGCCAACGAGGTCGATCGCCTGGGCCGACAGCATCGCCTCGATGGCGGCGAGCTGACGCAGGTCGCGCACCTGCGTTTCCATGCGCTCGACGATCAGCGGCAGGAAGGTTGCTTCCTCTTCGAGACCACCGGCAACCACGATCGATTGCGCCGAAAGCGGTACGGCGAGCGACTGCACCCGCATGTAGAGCTCGACGGCAAGCTTCATCAGCGGGCCGAGCCCCGTTGCCACCTCGCCGGGCGCCACGAGATTGACCGAGAGATTGCGGCGCCCGCCGTTCGACAGCAGGATGCAACGGTTCAAGACGTTGCGTGCTGCATGCGAAAAGGCGATCTGCGCCGCTTCGATATAGAGCGTCGTCGTCAGCGGCAGTGACGCGCCGGAGGAATGGACCTGCCCGCCAAGCACGACGGGGTTGTCGTCGGAGAGATAGGTCTGCTCCATCAGCCGGCCGGCTGCGACCAGCAACGTATCGACGACCGCGCCGAACACCTGGGCCGTCATGCGCAGGCTCAAGGGATCGTGGATTGCCGTCGGCACTGGCCAGTCGGCAACGCCGGACTGACCATAGAGCCAGGAGCCGACCAATGCCTCGCCCCGGGTCGACAATGTCGCCGCCACCCGCCAGGGATCGGCGGACGCACCAAGCGCCAGCGACGACATCACGCCGGTGACGAGCAGCACACGGATCGCCGATGCCGCCTCGCGCAGGACGTTGGTGGCGGCGGCAAAGGCGATGGCATTGACGCTGAGCGCCGCCAGCGCGTCGCGCGGCTGCATGATGAAGGGATCCAGCCCCGCTTCGGCAAGCGCAGTTTCGGCCGAGACGAGCCGCCCCTGGTAATAGGCCTCGCCGACGCCCGTCAGCACCGAGGCGATCTGCCCCATCAGGCCGATGTCGGCGCAGCCCATCGAGCCGTGACGGCGCACGGCCGGAATGATGTCGGCTTCGAGCAGCGAAAGGAAAGCCCGGATCAGCTCCGGGCTGCAGCCGGTGTGGCCGCGCATCGCGGTGTTGACGCGGATGGCGATCGCCATCCGCACGATCGCCGGCGCGAAGAACTCGCCGGTTCCGAAATGGTGGGCGCGCACCAGCGAATTGTTGAATTCCGCGAGGTCACCGGCGGTCCACAGCCGGTCCTTCATCGAGCCGACGCCGGTGTTGGAGCCATAAACGGGCAGCCCCATCGCGATGCGGTCGGCGATTACCTTGTGGGCGGCGTCCACCCGCTCCATGCCGCCATCGTCCGCCACAGGCCGCGCCCGTCCTGCGCCGATTTCCCCGAGCGTCGCGAAGTCGAGCGGTTTCCCGCAGAGAACGATGGTTTTGACCTGTTGCAGCATGCCGGACACGAACCTTTCCGCGCGTCGCGCCTCGACCTCGAGACTGCCCGCGGATGCCTGGATTTACACGCAACCGCCGCTCGAAAACGTCCGGATGCTTGATGCATGCTATGCGCTTATCGCCCGCTCGTGCTATATCCCAAATCTGGAACAAGTGATGCCGGATTGTGGACACGCAATCGGCGCGCGTGGCCGCTCGTTCGGCAAGAGGACCGCCCGATGGACCTGGCAACGATCGTGATCGTCGATGCGGTACTGCGTGAAGGCGGTATCCGCGCGGCCGCAGTCCGCTGCCAGCGGGCGCCATCAAGCGTCAGCGCTGCGGTCAAGAGGTTCGAGCAGGCGGTCTCCATGCCCCTCTTCCGGCGAGAGGGTGCCGCTCTCATCCTCACACTCGAAGCCCGCACGCGTTCCACCGACATCGGACAGGCGACGGCCAAAATCGCGGCGATTCTTGCCGCGGTGGGCCGGGACGTGCCCGCGCCACCGATCGGCCTCGTGGCACTCGATCGATTCGTCCGGATCGCCCGCTCCGGCAGCATCCGCGCAACGGCCAAGGCGCTCAGCCTCGGCCAGCCGCAACTGACGCGCCAGATCGCGGATCTCGAACGCCATCTCGGCGTCCGGCTGTTCGAGCGATTTCATGGCGGCATCCTGACAACGGCAACCGCCGAGCGGATCATCCCTCTCGTCGAAGCGCTGCTCGATATCTGGGCGCGGCTGACGCATGCCTCTGCCGATCGCTTCCGCCGCGACGTTGCCACCTGGCGCCTCGGCGCCGTCATGCCGCTTGGTCCGGAAAGCGAGATCGCCCGCATGCTGGCGGCGCTGCTGGCCAACTGGCACCGCAGCCGCCCGCGCCAGCCATTGTTCATTTCCAGCACCACGGCCGACGAGCTCCTGGCCGGGCTTCGCAGCCGCCGCTTCGATGCGGCGCTGCTCGATGTCGCCGAAATTCCCGCCGATTGCGACGGACGGCTGGTATCGCAGACACCGCTGGTGCTGGCCGGCCCCGCGTCCGCCCTTTTCGAAATGGGCGGTGATCTGCCACGGCTGCTCGCCACCTGCCCGATCGCCGTGCCCAGCGTCAGGAGCGGTCTGCGGCGGGAAGCCGCGCGCTTCCTCGACGACACGCTTGATGAAGCCGAACGGCGGCGCATCACGCTGGTCGAGGTCGATTCCATTCCTGTCATCATCAACCTCGTCGGCCAGCACGGCTACCTCTCGGTGCTGCCGGAAACCTCGCTCTCCCGCATGCACAGCCCGCCGGCAATGATCCGACTGGGCGCCGCCTACCGGCAATCCCTGACGCTCGCCTGGCCGCGTGTTGCTCTTTCGGGCGAAATCGGCGACCTGATGATCTCCATGATGCGGGCGGGCGCACAGACCCAGGAACGGCCGTCCTCGGTGGAATCAGTTTCCGACCTTCCCGCACCAAAGCCCTGAAACGAATCCGCAAACCGCCCTTCTTGAATCACTGCGCGAGGAACGATCTCAGGTCTTCAGTTTCAGCCGCCGGCGGGTCTCGCTCGGGCTTTCGCGGTAATGCGCGCGGTAGCTGCGCGAGAAGGACGACGACGAATTGAAGCCGGAGATCGCGGCGATGTCGGCAAATTCCAGACGCGTCTCGATCACCTTGCGCCGCGCCGCATTGAGACGCAGCGCCAGGTAATGCTCGTGCGGCGCAACGCCCATCGTGTCACGAAAGAGGTCCTGCAGATGGCGCGTGCTGACGCCAATGCGACGGGCAAGCCGCGCCAGCGTCAAGGGCGCCTCCACCGTTTCCTCCATCAATTTCACGGCCGCGCCGACGCGCGGATCAAGGATGCGCATGTTGCCGATCGCCGGCATCTGCAGCAGGTCGCCGCGGGTGCGCTCCTGCTCGTAGATGAACAGGCGCGAGACTTCGAGCGCCAGCGAATAGCCATGCGCCCGACGAATGAGCTCCAGCATCAGGTCGAGCGTCGGCAGGGATCCGCCTGTGGTAATGCGCTTGCCGTCGATGACGAAGCGCTCGCGCACCATCGTCACCTGCGGATAGCTGGTGGTGAAGTCCTCGAAATCCTCCCAGTGGGTCGTCGCTCTGAAATTGTCGAGCAGGCTGGTTTCGGCAAGCAGCCAGGAACCCGATTCGATGCCGGCCATCAGTTCACGGTGCCGGGCGGTCTGCGACAGGAGCATCTTCAACTGCGAGGTGGCGCTGCGCTCCCAGTTGTAGCTGGAGAGGATGAAGAGAGGTGATGTCTCGCGCTGCGGCCGAAAGGCACCCGAGACCGGAATGGGAATGCCGCTCTTCGTCTCGATCGGTTCGCCATCCGGGCTGTAGATCGTCCAGTCGTAGAGCGGTCTCCCGGCGATGCGGTTGGCGGCGCGCATCGGCTCGATGACCGAGGCGACGAGGATCAGATTGGTCTCCGGCAGCACCAGGATATCGACGTGCTGCACCTGCGAAACGTTCTGATCCATGCCCAAACTTCTCCGCCCCATCGCCGATAATGTATAAGATGAAGCCGATAATGAAAAGCAGTGCAGTCTTTCTTGGCTCGTAATGGGGTCAATAAAAGGGAGACAGCAATGCCGCTCAGCATGAACCGCGAGGTATTCATCACCTGTGCCGTCACCGGCTCGGGAGACACCGTTTCTAAATCCAGCCACGTTCCGATCACGCCGAAACAGATCGCCGAAGCGGCGGTCGAGGCGGCCAAGGCGGGTGCTGCCGTGATCCACTGCCACGTTCGCGATCCGGAGACCGGCGCGCCGTCCCGCAGGCTCGATCTCTACCGGGAAGTGACCGACCGCATCCGCTCCGCCGATATCGACATCGTCTTGAACCTGACCGCCGGAATGGGCGGCGACCTAGTGTTCGGCAATGTCGAAAGCCCCCTGCCCGTCAACGAGAAATTCACCGACATGGCCGGCGCCACCGAACGCGTCGCCCATGTCGCCGAATGTCTGCCGGAGATCTGCACGCTCGACTGCGGCACCATGAACTTCTCGCTGGGCGATTATGTCATGACCAACACGCCGTCGATGCTGCGCGAAATGGCCCGCCAGATGACCGCCCTTGGCGTGCGCCCCGAAATCGAAGCCTTCGACACCGGCCACCTCTGGTTCGCCAAGCAGCTCGCCGAAGAAGGCCTGATCGAGGATCCGGTGCTGATCCAGCTCTGCATGGGCATTCCGTGGGGCGCGCCTGATGACCTCAACACCTTCATGGCGATGGTCAACAACGTGCCCGCCAACTGGACCTTCTCGGCCTTCTCGATCGGCCGCAACGCGCTTGCCTATCCGGCAGCGGCGGTCCTTGCCGGCGGCAACGTCCGCGTCGGCCTCGAAGACAACCTTTATATCGGCAAGGGTCAGCTCGCCACCAACGGCCAGCTCGTTGAAAAGGCCGTCGGCGTCATCGAGGGCATGGGCGCCAAGATCATCGGACCGAAAGAGGTCCGCGAGAAACTGAAGCTGACGAAGCGCTGAGCAGGGACAGAACAATCATGAGCTTTATCACCAAAGCAGCCTGTGTCGGCGGCGGCGTCATCGGTGGCGCCTGGGTGGCGCGCTTCGCGCTTGCCGGCATCGACGTAAAGATCTTCGATCCGCATCCGGAAGCCGAACGCATCATCGGCGAAGTCATGGCCAATGCCGAGCGCGCCTATGCGATGCTCACAATGGCGCCGCTGCCGCCGAAGGGAAAACTCACCTTCTGCAAGAGCATCGAGGAAGCGGTCGAAGGTGCTGACTGGATTCAGGAAAGCGTGCCGGAACGGCTGGAACTGAAGCGCGGCGTCATCACCAAGATCGACGCGGCCGCAAGGCCGGATGCGTTGATCGGCTCCTCCACCTCGGGTCTGCTTCCCTCCGATCTCCAGTCCGAGATGCACCACCCCGAACGCATGTTCGTGGCGCATCCCTATAACCCCGTCTACCTCCTGCCGCTGGTCGAACTCGTCGGTGGCAAGAAGACGAGCAAAGCGACGATCGAGCGCGCCATGTTGGGCGTCGAGCAGATCGGCATGAAGGGCGTCGTCATCGCCAAGGAGATCGAGGCCTTCGTCGGCGACCGCCTGCTCGAAGCTCTGTGGCGCGAGGCGCTCTGGCTGATCCAGGACGACATCTGCGATACCGAGACGCTCGACAACGTCATGCGTTACTCCTTCGGCATGCGCTGGGCGCAAATGGGCCTGTTCGAGACCTACCGCATCGCCGGTGGCGAGGCCGGCATGCGCCACTTCCTCGCCCAGTTCGGTCCGTGCCTCAAATGGCCGTGGACGAAGTTTACCGATGTCGTCGACCTCGATGATGCGCTGGTCGAAAAGATCGGCGCCCAGTCGGACGCGCAGGCCGCCGGCCGCTCGATCCGCGAACTCGAGCGCATCCGCGACGAAAACCTCGTCGGCATCATGCATGCGCTGAAATCAGGCAATGGCGGCGAAGGCTGGGGTGCGGGCAAGCTGCTCGCCGATTTCGAAGCCAAGCTCTGGGCGAACGCCAAGAAGCCGGAAGCCGACCTCGGCGACGTCAAGCCGCTGCGCATCGTCGACACCAAGGTCAGTGCTGCCTGGGTCGACTACAACGGCCACATGACCGAGCACCGCTATCTCCAGGTCTTCGGCGACACGACCGACGGCCTGCTGCGCCTGATCGGCGTCGATCTCGACTATGTGCGCGACGGCCACAGCTACTACACGGTCGAGACCCATATCCGGAACCTCGGCGAGGCCAAGCTCGGCGACGCCCTCTATTCGACCTGCCAGGTGCTCTCCTCCGATGAGAAGCGCCTGCACATCTTCTCGACGATCTACAACGCCGAGACCAACGAGGCGGTCGCAACCGCAGAACAGATGGCGCTGCATGTCGACAGCAAGGCCGGCAAGGCGGTGCCTGCACCGGCGCACGTGCTGAGCAAGCTCGCCGCCATTGCCGAAGCGCATGCGCAACTGCCGGCACCGGACGGTGTAGGCCGCTTCGTCGGCCAGAAGCGCGCCTGACCGCAACAGCGGCAGGCAACCAACAAGCAGCTTCGCCACCGGCGGCGGGGCTGCGCACCGCAAGGAAGGGAGGCTTGAGGAGGCATATCTCTTTTGCGGCATGGACGTCAGCGGCGCGAAAACGAGGGGTAGAGAACAATGAATTTCGCACTGACCGAAGAACAGCAGATGATCGTCGACACGGTCAGGAGCTTCGTCGAAACGGAAATCTATCCGCACGAGGACGAGGTCGAGCGAACGGGTATCGTGCCGCGCGAGCTTGGCCAGGAAATCGCCCGCAAGTGCAAGGAGATCGGTTTCTTCGGCTGCAACTTCCCCGAAGAAGTCGGCGGCGCCGGCCTCGACCACACCTCCTTTACCCTCGTCGAGCGCGAGCTTGGCCGCGGCTCCATGGGCCTCACCGTATTCTTCGGTCGCCCCTCGGGCATCCTGATGGCCTGCAATGCCGAGCAGCGCGAGAAGTATCTGCTGCCCGCGGTCAAGGGCGACAAGTTCGATGCACTCGCCATGACAGAGCCGGATGCCGGCTCCGACGTGCGCGGCATGAAGTGTTTTGCCCGCAAGGACGGCGACGACTGGATCGTCAACGGTACCAAGCATTTCATCAGCCATGCCGACATCGCCGATTTCGTCATTGTCTTCATCGCGACGGGTGAAGAGGACACGCCACGCGGCCCGAAGAAGAAGATCACCTGTTTCCTCGTCGACCGCGGCACGCCCGGCTTCGAGATCCGCAAGGGTTACAACTCCGTTTCCCACCGTGGCTACAACAACTGCATCCTGACCTTCGACGATTGCCGCCTGCCCTCGTCCCAGATCCTCGGCGAGGTGCACAAGGGTTTTGACGTCGCCAACGACTGGCTGTTTGCCACCCGCCTCACGGTGGCGGCAACCTCGGTCGGCCGCGCGCGTCGCGCCTTCGACTATGCGCTCAACTATGCCGCCGACCGCAAGCAATTCGGCAAGCCGATCGGCGCCAATCAGGGCGTCTCCTTCAAGCTCGCCGACATGATCACCGAGATCGACGCCGCCGATCTCCTGACGTTGTCGGCCGCCTGGCGGCTCGACAACGGCCTGCCGTCGAACCGCGAGATCGCGTCCGCCAAGGTCTTTGCCACCGAGATGCTTGCCCGCGTCACCGACGAGGCGATCCAGATCTTCGGCGGCATGGGCCTGATGGACGACCTGCCGCTCGCCCGCTTCTGGCGCGACGCCCGCGTCGAGCGCATCTGGGACGGCACATCGGAGATCCAGCGCCACATCATCAGCCGTGACCTGCTTCGGCCGCTGGGAGCGTGATCGGCCGATGACCCGCTCCCTCGACCGCCTGATCCGCCCGCGCTCGATCGCCGTCTTCGGCGGCAAGGAAGCGCGGCGCGTCATCGAACAATGCGACAAGATGGGTTTTACCGGCGAGATCTGGCCGGTGCACCCGCGCGAGGCCGAGATCCTCGGCCGCAAGTGCTACCGCTCCGTTGCCGAACTGCCCAGCGCACCGGATGCCTCCTTCGTCGGTGTCAACCGGCAGCTGACGATCGACATCATTCGCGATCTCTCTGCCCGCGGCTCAGGCGGCGCCGTCTGCTACGCCTCCGGCTTTCGCGAGGCGGCCAGCGAACTTGACGACGGCAACGACATGCAGGAGGCGCTGGTGCTGGCTGCCGGCGCCATGCCGATCGTCGGACCGAATTGCTACGGCTTCATCAACATGCTTGACGGCGCCCTGCTCTGGCCGGACCAGCACGGCATGCAGCGCGTCGAAAAGGGCGTTGCGATCCTGACGCAATCCTCCAACATCGCCTGCAACATCTCGATGCAGACGCGCGGCCTGCCGCTCGCCTATGTCATGACCGCCGGCAACCAGGCGCAGACGGGCTTGTCCGACATCGCCTGCGCCGTGCTTGAGGATCCGCGCGTCACCGCCGTCGGCCTGCATATCGAAGGCTTCGACAGCGTGGCCGCCCTCGAGCGGCTGGCGACGCGAGCACGCGAACTCGGCAAGCCCGTCGTTACGCTGAAGGTCGGCAAGTCGGAAGCAGCCCAGCTTGCCACCGTCTCGCACACCGCGTCGCTTGCCGGCAACGACCGTGTCTCCTCGGCGCTGCTTGCCCGCCTCGGCATCGGCCGCGTCGACACCTTGCCCGCCCTGTTGGAAACGCTGAAGCTGCTGCATGTGGCAGGCCCGCTCGACAGCCGCGACATTTCCTCGATGAGCTGCTCCGGCGGTGAGGCCTCGCTGATGGCGGATGCCGGCGAGCGCTACCGGGTCAACTACCGCCCGCTGCGCGACGAGCAAAAGAAGCCCCTGAAGGACGCGCTCGGCGAGATGGTGACCATCGCCAACCCGCTCGACTACCACACCTTCGTCTGGGGCAACCGCGAGAAGCAGACGACCGCTTTCACCGCCATGATGAAGGGCGGTTATGCGATCAATCTGCTCGTGCTCGACTTCCCCCGCCTTGACCGCTGCGACCCGGCCGACTGGGAGACCACCTGCCATGCGGTGATCGACGCGGCACGGGCGACCGGCGCCCGCGCCGGTATCGTCGCAAGCCTCGGCGAGAACATGCCGGAGGCAACCGCCCTCTTCCTGATGAAGGCAGGCGTCGTACCCTTCTTCGGCATCGAGGAGGCACTGGCTGCGATCGAGACCGCGGCTGACATCGGCGCTGTCTGGGCAAGGCCCGTCCCGCCGCGTCTGCTCGACGGCGGCGGTAGCGCCGCTGGCGAACCCATAACGCTCAGCGAGCATCAGGCCAAATTGGAGCTTGCTGCCGCCGGCCTCGCCGTGCCGAAGGGCAAGACCGCGGCAACCGCCGAAGAGGCCGCAGCGGCTGCCGAAGCGCTCGGTTTCCCGGTCGTGCTGAAAGGCCTCGGTGTCGCTCACAAGACCGAAGCGGGTGCCGTGAAGCTCAACCTTTCAAGCCGCGACGAAGTACACGCGGCGGCTGAGGCCATGGCCGCGGTCGCCTCGGGCTATCTGGTCGAGAAGATGGTCGCCAAACCCGTTGCCGAACTCATCATCGGCGCCATGCGCGATCCGGTCGCCGGCCCCGTGCTGACGATCGGCGCCGGCGGCATCCTCGTGGAACTGCTCGACGATTCCGCCATCCTGACGCTGCCGACGACGCCGGAAGCGATCCGCGAGGCGATCGGCGGGCTGAAGATCCACAAGCTCATCGACGGCTATCGCGGCGCTCCGGCCGGCGATTTCGCTGCATTGACCGACGCTGTCGCCGCAGCGGCATCCTATGTCGTTGCAAACGCTTCGAATCTCGAAGAACTCGATATCAATCCATTGATGGTGTTGCCGAACGGCCAGGGTGCCGTTGCCGCCGACGCTCTCATTCGCCGGAGGAACTGACCCTCATGACCGGACCGATCCTTACACGCCGCGAAGGCGGCATTCTCGAAGTCACGATCGACCGGCCGAAGGCCAATGCCATCGATCTCGCGACCAGCCGGGTGATGGGCGAAATCTTCCGCGACTTCCGCGACGACGACAGCCTGCGTGTCGCGATCATCACCGGCGCCGGCGAGAAATTCTTCTGTCCGGGATGGGACTTGAAGGCGGCTGCCGACGGTGACGCGGTCGACGGCGACTATGGCGTCGGCGGTTTCGGCGGCATGCAGGAGTTGCGTGACCTCAACAAGCCGATCATCGCCGCCGTCAATGGCATCTGCTGCGGCGGCGGCCTAGAGATCGCGCTTTCGACCGACCTGATCCTGGCCGCCGAACACGCCACTTTCGCGCTGCCCGAGATCCGCTCCGGCACGGTTGCGGATGCCGCCTCGATCAAGCTGCCGAAGCGCATCCCCTACCACATCGCCATGGACATGCTTTTGACCGGCCGCTGGCTCGACGTGGCCGAAGCGCATCGTTGGGGTTTCGTCAACGAGATCCTGCCGGCAAGCAAATTGATGGAACGCGCCTGGGAGCTCGCGCGCCTGCTCGAAAGCGGCCCGCCACTGGTCTATGCCGCGATCAAGGAAGTGGTCCGTGCCGCCGAGGGCGAAGCATTCCAAACGACCATGAACAAGATCACCCAACGACAGTTCAAGACGGTCGACGTTCTCTATTCGAGCGAAGACCAGCTGGAGGGCGCACGCGCCTTCGCCGAGAAGCGCGACCCCGTGTGGAAGGGTCGCTAAAGCGGGGTGAAGAATGTGGGCAGTTTTTTGCCCGCGTTACGCCTTGAGCAGTACCCGCCAACCCTTGGCGGCGCAGGCAACAGAGCCGGACAACCGGCATCGGGACGTGACGAGACGCGCGGGCAACATCGCGCGCCATTGAACACGCATCCATAAGCCTAGCTTATGGAAATAAATTGTAATTTAGGGCGTTACAAGAACCGTTCCAGCGATTACGCTTATCGATCTGAACGAGACGCGCCCGGTCGAAGGAAGGAGAAAAGGCACCCAGACCAGCAACAAGCGGCCGTCCGGGCCGATCCGAAAGCCATCGATACAATGGCGATACGCAGCAATCTCTAACAACCACAACGAACGGCGAATGCCGACACAGAAGGGAACAGGGGAATGAGCGATTACAAGGATTACCTCACACGACAGGTCATGCTCGGCAAGATGAACCGGCGCGAGTTTCTCGGCCGCGCGGCTGCTGCCGGCATTCTCGCCTCGACGGCCGGCACTTTGTTTGCCACCAGCGCTGCAGCGCAGGAGCCCAAGCGCGGCGGCCATCTGAAACTCGGCCTTGAAGGTGCAGCGGCCACCGACTCGAAGGACCCGGCCAAGGCACTGTCGCAGTTCATGTTCGTCGTCGGCCGCAACTGGGGCGACATGCTGGTCGAAAGCCATCCGACAACGGGTGCACCGGTGCCGGCGCTTGCCGAATCCTGGGAGCCGTCCGCCGACGCATCGACATGGACCTTCACCATCCGCAAGGGCGTGAAATTCCATGACGGCAAGGAACTGACGCTCGACGACGTCATCAAGACCCTGCAGCGCCATACCGACGAAAAGTCGGAGTCCGGCGCGCTTGGCGTGATGAAGTCGATCAAGGAGATCAAGGCCGACGGCGACAAGCTGGTGCTGGTGCTGACGGAAGGCAATGCCGACCTGCCGCTGCTTCTGACCGACTACCACCTGATCATCCAGCCCGGTGGCGGCATCGACAAGCCGGACGCGATGATCGGCACCGGCCCCTTCAAGGTCACGAGCTTCGAGGCCGGCGTTCGCGCCACCTTCGAGCGCAACGCCGACGACTGGCGGACGGACCGCGGCTACGTGGATTCGGTGGAACTGATCGCCATGAACGATGCGACCGCTCGCATCGCCGCCCTTTCGTCCGGCCAGGTGCACTACATCAACCGCGTCGACCCGAAGACGGTCAACCTTCTGAAGAAGGCGCCGACGGTCGAGATCCTGAACACGTCAGGCCGCGGCCACTACGTGTTCATCATGCATTGCAACACGGCGCCTTTCGACAACAACGACCTGCGCATGGCGCTGAAATATTCGATGGACCGCGAAACCATGGTCCAGCGCATCCTCGGCGGCTACGGCAAGGTCGGCAACGACTTCCCGATCAACGACACCTATGCCCTCTTCCCCGAAGGCATCGAGCAGCGGGCCTATGACCCGGACAAGGCGGCCTTCCACTACAAGAAGTCCGGCCACAGCGGTCCGGTCCTCCTGCGCACCTCCGACGTCGCCTTCCCGGGTGCGGTCGACGCGGCCGTGCTCTACCAGGAAAGCGCCAAAAAGGCGGGCATCGAGATCGAGGTCAAGCGCGAGCCGGGCGACGGCTACTGGACCAACGTCTGGAACGTCCAGCCCTTCTCGACGTCCTACTGGGGCGGCCGTCCGACCCAGGACCAGATGTACTCGACCGCCTATCTTTCGACTGCCGACTGGAACGACACCCGCTTCAAGCGCCCGGACTTCGACAAGCTCCTGCTCGAAGCCCGTGCCGAGCTCGACGAGGCAAAGCGCAAGGACATGTACCGTACCATGGCCATGACGGTGCGTGACGAAGGCGGCCTGATCCTGCCGATGTTCAACGACTTCGTGAACGCCTCCACCAAGCAGGTGAAGGGCTACGTGCACGATATCGGCAACGACATGTCGAACGGCTACGTCGCAACCCGGGTCTGGCTGGACGCATGATGATGGAAAGCGGACCGCTCACTGGTCCGGTTTCGACGGATGGAACCGCGGGTGCAACACACCCGCGGTCTGCCGAACTTTCCGGAGTACCAGCAAAACCCAACCCTGCCGCCAGCCAAAGCGAAATCGGTGGCACCTTCTGGCGGCGCTTCACCTTCCGTCGCCCTCTCGCGGCGCTGATCCTGCAGCGCCTCGGCTTGAGCGTCGGCCTTCTCTTTGCCGTATCTCTGATGATCTTTGGCGGCATCGAGGCGCTGCCGGGCGACTTCGCCACCACGTATCTTGGCCAGTCGGCAACGCCGCAGGCGGTTGAAAACATCCGCAAGGATCTCGGCCTCGACAAGCCCTGGACCGAGCGCTACCTCTCCTGGCTCGGCGGCGCCGTTCAGGGCGATTTCGGCACCTCCTGGGCCAGCAAGAACTCGGTCGGCGAGCAGATCAGCAAGCGGCTCGGAAACTCGCTGTTCCTCGCCTTCTTCGCGGCCTTCGTGTCTGTACCGCTCGCCGTCGGCCTCGGCATGCTGGCGGTGCAGTTCCGCAACCGGCTGCCCGACAAGATCATCAACGTCGTCTCGCTTGCGGCCATATCCCTGCCCGAGTTCTTCGTCGGCTATCTGCTGATCATGTTCTTCGCGGTCAAATACGGCGTCGCGACCTTCCCCGCGACCGTCTATGACAGCATGAGCTTCACCGAGCGGCTCTCGGCGATCGCGCTACCTGTCGCAACGCTCGTTCTCGTCGTTCTCGCCCATATGATGCGCATGACCCGGGCTGCGATCCTCAACGTCATGTCCTCGGCCTATGTCGAGACGGCGGAGTTGAAGGGCCTCGGCATGTTCCGCATCATCGCGCGCCATGCGGCTCCCAACGCCGTGGCGCCGGTCATCAACGTCATTGCGCTCAACCTTGCCTATCTCGTCGTCGGCGTCGTCGTTGTCGAGGTGGTCTTCGTCTATCCCGGCATGGGGCAATACATGGTGGATGCGGTGACCGTGCGTGACATGCCGGTCGTTCAGGCCTGCGGCCTGATCTTTGCCGCCTTTTACATCTTCCTGAACATGGCGGCCGACATTCTCGCGATCATCGCCAACCCGAGACTGAGGCATCCGCGATGAACCTGAGATCCATCCCCTTCAGCGCCTGGATCGGCATCGCCGGCATCGCGATTGCGATCTTCTGCGCCGTCTTTGCACCCGTCATCGCCCCCTTCGGCGAACGCGACGTCGTCGGCGACGTCTGGCTTCCGGCCGGCGGCGACTTTCTGCTCGGCACCGACAATCTCGGCCGCGACCTGCTCTCGCGTCTGATCTATGGCGCCCGTACCACGATCTTCGTGGCGCTGGCGGCAACCGTGCTCTCCTTCTCGCTGGGCATGCTCCTGAGCTTCACGGCGGCCGTCGTCGGCGGCTTCACCGACCAGCTTTTCTCCCGCTTCAACGACCTGATGATGGCGATCCCGACACTGATCTTCGCCCTCGTCGTTCTCGCCGTGCTGCCGCAGCATCTGTGGATCCTGATCCTGGTGATGGCGGTGCTCGACAGTACCCGCGTCTTCCGCATCGGCCGCGCCGTTGCGCTCGATGTCGCGGTCATGGAGTTCGTCGAAGCGGCACGGCTGCGCGGCGAAGGTTCGCTCTGGATCATCTTCCGCGAGATCCTGCCGAACACGCTGTCGCCGCTCTTGGCCGAGTTCGGCCTGCGCTTCGCCTTCTCGATCCTGTTCCTCTCCACCCTCTCCTTCCTCGGCCTCGGCATCCAGCCGCCGGCAGCGGACTGGGGCGGCATGGTCAAGGACAACAAGGACGGCATCATCTTCGGTATCTCGGCAGCGCTCATCCCGGGGGCCGCGATCGCCACACTCGCGATCTGCGTCAACCTGGTGGTCGACTGGCTGATGAAGAGAACCTCCAGCCTCAAGGGAGGACGCGGCGATGCCTGAGATGCTCTCCGTCAAGAACCTCAAGATCGAAGCGACCAGCTATCCGCCGGGCGAGCCGCCCAAGGTCGTCACCCTCGTCGAGGGCGTCTCCTTCGACGTTGAGAAGGGCAAGGTGCTCGGGCTTATCGGCGAGTCCGGCGCTGGCAAGTCGACCATCGGGCTTTCGGCGCTCGCTTACGGCCGCGGCGGCGTGCGCATCACCGGCGGCAAGGTCCTGCTCGACGGCAAGGACATCCTGACGCTCGACAGGAACGGCATCCGCTCCATCCGCGGCGCCCGTGTCTGCTACGTCGCACAGTCGGCGGCCGCCGCCTTCAACCCGGCCCACAGGCTCGGCGACCAGGTGATCGAGGCGTCGCTCCGCCACGGCATCATGAGCCGCGAGGAGGCAAAGAAGCGGGCGCTCTATCTCTTCCGAGTGCTGGGTTTGCCCAATCCCGAAACCTTCGGCGAGCGCTATCCGCATCAGGTCTCCGGCGGCCAGCTGCAGCGTGCCATGACCGCCATGGCGCTCTGCCCCAATCCGGAGCTGATCGTCTTCGACGAGCCGACGACCGCACTCGATGTGACGACCCAGATCGACGTACTGGCCGCAATCAAGCATGCGATCGAGGAGACGCATACGGCGGCACTCTACATCACCCATGATCTCGCGGTCGTCGCCCAGATTTCCGACGACATCATGGTGTTGCGCCACGGCAAGACAGTGGAATACGGCAGCACCCAGCAGATCATCGAGGCGCCGCGGGAAGATTACACCCGCGCGCTCGTCAGCGTGCGTCAGACCAAGCGTGATGAAGCGCCTGATCAGACCGGGACGCAGCTGAAGATCGAACATATCAGCGCCGGCTACGCCAATGGCTTCAAGGTGCTGCACGACGTTTCGATGCATCTACCGAAGGGGCAGACCCTGGCGATCGTCGGCGAAAGCGGCTCGGGCAAGTCCACCCTTGCCCGCGTCATCACCGGCCTTTTGCCGCCGACCGAGGGCCGCATCACCTTCGAGGGCAAGGAACTGCCGCGCGCCCTGAAGGGCCGCAGCAATGACGAGCTGCGCCGCATCCAGATGATCTACCAGATGGCGGATACCGCGATGAACCCGCGCCAGACGGTGCGCGACATCGTCGGCCGGCCGCTCTCCTTCTACTTCGGCCTGCACGGCCAGAAGAAGACGGAGCGGGTGAACGAGCTCCTGGACCAAATCGAGATGGGCAGCCGCTTCCTCGATCGCTATCCGGCCGAACTTTCCGGCGGGCAGAAGCAGCGCGTGGCGATCGCACGCGCCTTGGCGGCCAAGCCCGAGCTGATCCTATGCGACGAGCCGACCTCGGCGCTCGATCCGTTGGTGGCCGAAGGCATCCTGAATCTGCTTTTGAAGCTTCAGGAGGAAACCGCTGTTTCCTATGTCTTTATCACCCACGACATCGCCATCGTCCGTGCGATCGCCGACAGCGTAGCGGTCATGCACCGCGGCCGCCTCGTGCGCTTCGGGCCGAAGTCGAAGGTGCTGTCGCCGCCCTTCGACGATTATACCGACCTCCTGTTGAAGTCGGTACCGGAGATGGAGATCGGTTGGCTGGAGCGTGTCCTGAAGACGCGAAGGATGGAGAGCGCCGGAAACTAAGGGCGCCGAGGAAAATGCGCGTCGCCCGTTACAGGGCGAGATCGGAAGGGAAGCCGACCGTGTATGGGCGATCGGCTTCCCTGCCCCCAATGCCGCGTCAGGACGCGACCGGCGCATTCACGCTTCGCGTGAGCTCGCGTCAATGCTCCCAGAAATGCTTCTTCACCTCGCTATCGACCTGCTTTTCGGTCAGGCCGATATCATCGATCAGCTCCGGCGCATCGACCGCCATATGGGCAAGCTGGTCGCGGTAGTGCTGGCGATCGTCCCACATGGCAAACAGACGCTTTGGATGAAACCACCTGGTGATGCGGCCATCGCCGGGCTCGGACGTCTGTTCGACGTCCTCGGATACGGCGTGGTAGAAGTCGGACATGCCTGACAGTAGCTTGCTCATGGTCGTCCTCCCACGTGATGTTCAGCGCAAACTCTAGCCTCATAGGGCTATGCGGCAATCGCACATGTGCGGTGTTTTGCGTCCAGCATTTGTAGTATTTTGCTTAAGCCGCAGCAGAACGAACAGCTGGAACGACAAGGAGGCAGGTATGGCCCGCATCCTGACGCGTCGCTTTGTGCCTGCGGTCCTGTCGGATCGCGAGCGCGCGGTCGCCGAGCGCTTTGCTGCCGGCCTGACCTATCGCCAGATCGGCGAAGCGCTCTGCATCGCGCCATCGACGGTGCGTAGCCACCTTGCGACGATCTATGGCAAGCTCGGCGTTCGCAACAAGATCGAGCTGGCGTCGGAGATAGCGGGGCCACCGGAGGGAACGATCGAGGCGGCGGCCGAGCAAGGACCACCGGTCCTCGCCCTGTTCCCGATCGAAAGCCTCAACGAGGAGCAGCGCTGGAACCGGTTTGCCGACGGCCTGTCATCGGATATCTGCGTCGATCTTGCGCGTTACGCGGATGTGCCCGTCGTCGCCTTCCACACCATGAAGCAGTTGGGCAACCGTGCGGAGAGCTACGACGACCATGTCCAGGCCGTCGGCGCGACCTATGCGGTGACCGGCCAAGTGCGCGCCGACGAGCGACAGGTGCGGCTGACGATCCAGCTCTCGGAAACGCGCTCCGGCATGACGCTCTGGAGTGAGCGCTACGACCGGCCGATCGGTGACATACTCGCGCTTCAGGACGATTTGACGGAGGGCGTCGTCAACGCGCTGGCGGGCTGCTTCGGCAGGCTTGCCGCCCTTGGACGCAATGCGAGCCGCAAGAAGGCGCCCTCGAGCCTGCACTCCTACGATTATTACCTTCTCGGGGTCGAAGAGCTCAACCGGTTCAGCCCGGAGGGAAACGCCGCGGCGATCCGCCTCCTCAGGCGGTCGCTGGAATTGGACCCCGCACGGGTAAGGGCCTGGACCGAACTGGCCTATGCCCACGCCGTCCAGGCGTGCAACGGCTATGGCAGCGATCTTGATACGACCATCGGGAACTGGCGATCGGCGATCGAACAGGCCATCAGGCTCGATCCGACGAACCCGTTCGCCCACACCTGCCTTGGCGATCTCAAGGCCTGCATGGGTGATCTCAAGGGTGCGGCCGACGCCCAAGATGTCGCCTTCCGGCACGGCAAGCACAATGCCGACACGCTGGCGCTGCTCGCCGGAAGCAAGGCTTTGGTGGCCGGAGATCCGGACGAAGCACTATCGCTGATCGAAAAGGCGATGTCCCTCAATCCCCTGGCGCCGCCCTGGTACTACGGCATGCTCGGCCGCACCCTGTTCGTCGCCGGACGCCATGCGGAGAGCCTGTCGGCGCTGGGACGCAGTTCGCAGGAAGCGCCGAACACCCTCATGTTCCAGGCGATGGCCCAGGCGTTTGTCGGACAATCATCCGAAGCGGCAAGCACCGCGCTGAGGCTTAAGACCGAGTTTCCGCTTTTCTCGGTCGAACGCTTCATCGCCGGCTACCCGGTCACCAACCCTCCGGCCCTGCGGGCGGTGCAGGAAGGATCCCGGCTGGCAATGTTCGACTAGGCGGCAGACAACGTGGAGCACGCGGCCGAGCGGCCTCGGCAGAACTGTGGGCAGTACCTACTTCTGTCGGCAGTCGACGTCGCCCACCCTCTGCGCCGCCTCACCTTCAAAGGTCACCGTCGCCTCGGCCTTCGCCACGCAATCGCCCTTGGCGCCGCTGCCGGCACGGAAATGCACGACGGGCTGGCCCTCGATCATGATGCTTGGCACCACCTCGTAAAGTTCAGGCGGGCAATTGGCGACGTCGGAGAGCCTGAGCGCCGGCTGGCCGCCGATCATGACGCTGGAGGCGCCCGAAAGCGCGCAGGACGGGATCGGCGCCCACGCCTCGTCAGCCATCACGGACGGAGCCGGCACGGCAAACCAAAGGCAGGCGGTGACGGCCGCTACAGCTTTCATGACCTCTTCTCCAATTGTCCCCTTGCCGGTGCAACCATCGCACGGCCGCGCCCCCGCCTCAATATTCGCTCGGCACGGTCAAAAGCTCGGCACCGGGCGCATCGAGGAAAGCGCGGACCGTCTGCGGCATATGACGTGAGGCGAAGGACAGCACACCGCAGCGCGAGAGCATCTGGCGCAGGTCCGGCTGGGCCCCAAGAGATCGCCAGATCATCCGGGACGCATAGGGCAGGTTCTCCTTGCGCCAGGAGACACCCATGGTGGTGCCGCGCAGATAGACGCGCTGGTGCACCTCGAACGGCAAAAGGATCGTCTGCGCCAGCATCGGTTCGCGCCCGATGCTGCGCTCGGCGACGAAGATGCGGTTTCGCCAGAAGGTGACGAGACCGACATATTTCGAAAACTGCTGGATCTCGTTGGCAGGGTCGCGGATGCGCTCGATGGATTTGACCCGGATCGAGCCTGCCTCCTCGTAGATCCGGGCGCAGGAGCACACGACCAGCCCCGGCCAGGAGAGCGAAACATGGTAAGTCTGATAGTAGCCGATATGGCGCCTCAAGCCCGCGATGTCGCCGGGGAAGCCTTCGAGCAACAGGCTGGCATCCGAGCGATCGCGGTCCGGTCGCGTCATGCGCGCCTCGAACTGTTTTGCCGGCAGCGCGAAGTCTTCTGCCGCCAGTCCGAAGAAGCGGGCGATGCGTGCGACATTGTGCGCTGACGGCCGCGCTTCGCCACCGATGTAGCGATTGAACTGCTGCCGGTTGATGCCGATCTCGCGGCAGATCTGCGAGATCGAACGTCGTGTCGCGCAGGCGAACCTGAGGTTGGCCGAGAAGATTTCGATGTCCTGCACTGTGCTATCTGCCCTCACCCTGGCGCCAGCCGCCTTGACGCAAGCAGGCGGCGAAGGCGGCAGCGTAAAACCGCGTAAAAAAGCGTCAAGTCGCGAAATTGTGCACGCTCCTGCAGCCGCTAGGTTTTCCCGATAAACATTTCACCAAAGGGAACCCTAGAATGACCGAATTCACGAAGCGACCCGACGGCCTTCTCGTCCCCGCGAGCATGGCTTCGACCGGCATCAGCCGGCGCGGCTTTCTGGCGGGTACCGCAGCGCTTGGCCTTGCGGCCGGCCTCGGCGCAACGCTTGGCGCAAGCGACGCGCGGGCTGAGGAGCCGAAGCGCGGCGGCCATCTAAAGCTCGGTCTCAAGGGCGGCGCCACCACCGATTCGCTCGACCCGGCCACCTATAGCGGCTCGGTCCTGTTCGTCATCGGTCATCTCTGGGGCGATACACTGGTCGAATCCGATCCGAAGACCGGTGCGCCGCTGCCGGCCCTTGCCGAATCCTGGACCCCTTCGGCGGATGCGTCCGAGTGGACCTTCAAGATCCGCAGCGATGTCAGCTTCCACGACGGCAGCAAGCTGACGGTTGCCGACGTCGTTGCCACGCTGAAGCGCCATGCGGACGAAGGCTCGAAGTCCGGCGCGCTCGGGCTGATGCGCTCGATCAAGACGATCGAGGAAAAGGCAGGGGCGCTTGTGCTGACGCTGACCGAAGGCAATGCCGACCTGCCGCTGCTTCTGACCGACTATCACCTGATCATCCAGCCAAAGGGTGGCGTCGACAATCCGGCCTCGCCCATCGGCACCGGCCCCTACAAGCTTACGAGCTACGAAGCGGGTCTGCGCTCGACCTTCGAGAAGAACGCCGACGACTGGCGCTCGGACCGCGGTTTCGTCGACAGCGTCGAGATCATCGTGATGAACGACACGACGGCGCGCATTGCGGCGCTTTCCTCCGGTCAGGTTCACTTCATCAACAACATCGACCCGAAGACCGTGCCGCTCCTCAAGCGCGCGCCGCGCGTCGAGATCCTGCGTACCGCCGGCAAGGGCTTCTACAGCTTCCTGATGCATTGCGACACGGCGCCCTTCGACAACAACGACCTGCGACTTGCGCTGAAATACGCGATTGACCGTCAGGCCATCCTCGACCGGGTGCTCGGCGGTTTCGGCACGCTCGGTAACGACTATCCGGTCAACGGCAACTATGCGCTTGCACCCGAAGGCATCGAGCAGCGGGCCTATGACCCAGACAAGGCCGCCTTCCACTTCAAGAAGTCGGGCTACGACCGGTCGATCCTGCTGCGAACCTCGGACGCGGCCTTCCCGGGTGCCGCCGATGCGGCTGTTCTCTTCCAGGAAAGCGCCAAGAAGGCCGGCATCGAAATCGAAGTGCGGCGCGAGCCCGAGGACGGCTACTGGACCAACGTCTGGAACGTGCAGCCCTTCTGCGCCTCTTACTGGGGCGGCCGGCCGACGCAGGATTCGCGCTACTCGACGTCGTACCTGTCCACCGCCGAATGGAACGACACGCGCTTCAAGCGCGAGGATTTCGACAAGCTGCTGCTTCAGGCCCGCTCCGAGCTCGACGACGCAAAGCGCAAGGAGATGTACCACACCATGGCAATGACGGTGCGCGACGAAGGCGGCCTGATCCTGCCGGTCTTCAACGATTACGTGAACGCCGCTTCGGCCTCACTCAAGGGCTTCGTCGACGACATCGGCAACGACCTTTCCAACGGCTACGTCGGCAGCCGCGTCTGGTTCGACAGCTAGGCAATTCCAGCGAAAGTGCCGCGCGGTTTCGTATCCGGGATCGCGAACAGCAATGGAACAACTCCAGAAAATGCGGGACGCGATTTTGCGTCCCGTATTGCCCAAGAGAACAAAGAGATAGCTAGAACGACATGTCCGAACGTGAATTCACTGTGATCGAAAACGAATGGATCCGGCTGAAGGACGGCACCGAACTCGCCGCCCGCATCTGGATGCCCGCTGGCGCGGAAGCCGACCCGGTTCCGGCTGTGCTTGAATACCTGCCCTATCGCAAGCAGGGCGGCACCAGCCTGCGCGACGAATCCACCTATCCCGTCTTTGCCGCCGCCGGCATTGCCGGCGTTCGCGTCGACATCCGCGGCTCCGGCGAGAGCGAAGGCGTCATCGATGGCGAATATACGCCGCGCGAGCTTTCGGACGGCTGCGAGATCGTCGAATGGATCGCCGCGCAGCCGTGGTCCAACGGCAAGGTCGGCATGATGGGCATCTCCTGGGGCGGCTTCAACTGCCTGCAGGTCGCAGCCTTGAGGCCACCGGCACTGAAGGCCGTCATCTCGATCGCTTCCACCGTCGACCGCTACAACGACGACATCCACTACAAGAACGGCTGCCATCTCTCCGCCCAACTGTCCTGGGCGGCGACCATGCTCGGCTACCAGTCGCGCTCGCCCGACCCGGCGATCGTCGGCGACCGCTGGAAGGAAATGTGGCTGGAGCGGCTGGAGAACGAGCCCTTTTTCATGGAGGAGTGGCTGGAGCACCAGCGCCGCGATGCCTTCTGGCAGCACGGCTCGATCTCAGACGATTTCGACAAGGTCGCGATCCCGGCGCTCGTCATCGCCGGCTGGGCCGACGGCTATCGCAACACACCGCTGAAGGCGGTCGCGGGCCTCGGCGGCAAGGCGAAGGCTCTCATCGGCCCCTGGGTGCACAAATATCCGCATTTCGCCTTCCCGAAGCCGCGTGCCGATTTTCATGGCGAAGCGATCCGCTGGTGGAACCGCTGGCTGCGCGACGAGAAGAATGGCGCCGAGGAAGGGCCGCAGGTGCGTGCCTATATTCTCGACGGGCCACGCCCGTCGCTCCGCCGCGACAGCGATCCCGGCCGCTGGGTGGCAAAGGACGCCTGGGCATCACCGGAAATGCAGCTCTTCGGCATCTCCCATGATGGCCGGCTGACGCCCTCGTCCGGCGGTACCGGCGTCGGCGAGATCTACCTGAAATCGCCGCTCGATACCGGCACGGCATCCGGCGAGTACTTTACCTTGAAGCCCGACGCCGAAATGGCGGGCGACCAGCGCATCGACGATGCCGGCTCGCTCACCTTCGAGACGGCACCGCTGCTTGCATCCGCCGACTATCTCGGCCAGCCGACGCTGACAGTCGACGTCACCTGCCAGGCGCCAACGGCCAATCTCGCCGTCCGCCTCGTCGACGTACATCCGGATGGTACCGCGACCCGCGTCGCCTTCGGTGTCCTCAATCTGGCGCATCGCGACGGCAACGCCAGCCCGCGGGCAATGGAGCCGGGCCGCAAGACGCGGATCACGCTTGTGCTCGACGCCTGTGGCTATCGCTTCCGCCCGGGCAACCGCATCCGCGTGTCGCTCTCCACCTCCTACTGGCCGCTGATCCTGCCATCGCCCACCGATCCGGGTCTCACGATCGACACATCAAGCCTGTCGCTGGCGCTGCCCCTGCTCGGCGCGCACCGCGAGATCGTGGTGCACGAGCCGGAAAACCCAGATCCGCTGCCGAAGTACCGCGAACTGACACGCGGTACTTCGAGCCGCACCGTCGAGCGCGACATGACCCACGGCATGACGCACTATCGGATCTACGAGGATACCGGCCTCTCCGAGCATCCACAGACCGGCCTTTCAACGCAGGACATCCGCGATGAAACCTGGTCGATCGCGCCCGACGATCCGCGCTCGATGATCGGGACCTCGACCTGGACCTGCGTTGCCAAGCGTGACGGCTGGTCGGTGCGCACGGTTTCGACCTCGACGCTCCACTGCAGCGAAAGCGAGTGGATCACCGAGGCTGAAGTGGTCGCCTACGAAGGCGAAACGCGGATCTTCGAGAAGCACTTCAAGAAGCGCATCCCTCGCGATTTCATGTGAGGTTCGCCTGGAACGGGCCGGCGGTTGGCCGCCGCCGCGTCCAGTCCGGCAGCACCCTCTTGACTTCATTGGCGCGCCATTGTACCAATCGGTAAACACTTGACCGATTGGTACACACATGCGTCACTTCTTCTCGCGTCACCAGCCTCCCGTTCATATCAACCGCGGCCTCATCGCCGGCATCGGTGGCCTTGTCGCCATTGCCGCCGTAGGCGCGCTCACCAATCTTGTCGGCCATCCCATGCTGATGGCGCCCTTCGGCGCCAGCTGCGTGCTGATCTTCTCGGTCGCATCAAGTCCCCTGTCGCAGCCGGCCAATGTCGTCGGCGGTCATGTCGTCGCGACGCTCGTCGGCCTAATCCTGAGAGCGATTTTCCCCAACGAATGGTGGGCCGTCGCGATCGCCGTGGGCGCGGCAATCGCGCTGATGGCGGCACTGCGCATCACCCACCCCCCGGCAGGCGCCAATCCGCTCGTCGTCTTTGCCGCCGATCCCGGCTTCGAGTTCCTGCTCTTTCCGGTGCTGACCGGCTCGCTGATCCTCGTTGCCGTCGGCGCCCTCTTCCATCGCTTCGCCAAGGTGGAATATCCGCTGGTGAGGAAACCGGCATGAGCCGCATCGTCACTGAGCGAAAGGACGTTATCGCGACGCTCGCGGAGACCTTTCGCGAACATGGCTATGATGGCACGAGCCTCAGCCTGATCACCGAGAAGACCGGCCTCGGCAAGGGCAGCCTCTACCACTTCTTCCCGGGCGGGAAGGAGGAGATGGCCGAAGCCGTGCTTGGCGACATTGCAGCCTGGTTCCGCACCCACATCTTCGACGCGCTGCGCGACACGGAAAGTCCTGAGCAAGCGCTGGAGACGATGTTTGCCGGCGTCGACAGCTATTTCCGCCAGGGCCGCAGACTCTGCCTGATGGGGGTGATCGCGGCAAGCGGTGCCCACGACCGCTTCGCGCGCGAACTCAACGGTTACTTTTCCGATTGGCGCGCCGATCTCGCCGCAACGCTCGAACGCGCCGGTACGCCAAGGGCGGAATGCAACGCACTCGCCGAGGAAATCGTTGGCGGCATTCAGGGCGCGCTGATCCTCGCTCGCAGCCTCAACGACCCCGGCGCCTTCGGCCGGGTGCTTGCCCGGCTGAAGACGCGGTGCCTGCCCGCAGCCTCGTGAAAAGTAAGCGACGGCTAGGACCACTGTCCCTGCCCGCCAAATTGACAAAAATCAGATCGCCGTTTGACCCTGCCTTGACAAGCGCCTTTGCGCCCAGATATTAACCGACAAGTTAAATAACTATACGGTTAAAGGCTGGGCGCATTGGGGCGCCCTGGGAGGAGGCTTCATGACAGCGGCGACCGCGAACGCAACGCGCAAGGATATCGGACTGGAAATCGTGCGCGACTTCGAAGCGCCGGTGAGCCTCGTCTTCAAGGTCTGGTCGACGCCCGAGCACATGCTGCGCTGGTGGGGACCACGTGATTTCACGCCGCATTCGGTCAGCATGGACTTCCGTCCGGGCGGCGCGTGGCGCGCCTGCATCCGCTCGCCCGAAGGCCAGGACTACTGGATGAGCGGCGTCTATCGCGAAGTGCGCGAGCCGGAAAAGCTCGTCTTCACCTTCGCCTGGGATGAAGACGGCGCGCCCGGCGCCGACACGCTGATCACCGTTTCCCTCGCCGATATCGGCGGCAAGACGCGGCTGGTCTTCCAGCAAACACCATTCGAGACTGTCGAAGAGCGCGACTCGCACCAGGAAGGCTGGGGCGAGTGCCTCGAGCGGCTCAGGGACTTTGTCGAACATGTCTGAGATCGCAAACCCGCAAAACCTTTCTGCGCCCGGTCCGAAGGCGACCCGGCGCGAGTGGATCGGGCTGGCCGTGCTGGCCCTGCCCTGCATGCTCTATTCCATGGACCTGACCGTGCTGAACCTCGCGGTCCCGCAACTGACCGAGGAACTGAAACCCTCAGCCGCCCAGCTCCTCTGGATCATCGACATCTACGGCTTCATGGTCGCTGGCTCCCTGATAACAATGGGAACGCTCGGTGACCGTATCGGCCGCCGGCGCCTGTTGATGATTGGTTCGATCGCCTTCGGCCTCGCCTCGATCTTCGCCGCCTTTGCCTGGAACGCCGAGACGCTGATCCTCGCGCGTGCCGTGCTCGGCATCGCCGCGGCAACGCTTGCGCCCTCCACTCTCTCATTGATCCGCAACATGTTCCTTGACGACAGGCAGCGTACCTTCGCGATCGGAGTCTGGCTTGCCAGCTTCTCCGCCGGCGGCGCCATCGGCCCCGTCGTCGGCGGGCTCATGCTGTCGCAGTTCTGGTGGGGCTCGGTTTTCCTGCTGGCAGTCCCCGTCATGGTGCTGATCCTGGTTCTGGGCCCGATCCTGCTGCCGGAGTTCCGCGATCCCGAGGCCGGCCGGATCGATCTCACCAGCGCCGCCCAGTCGCTCGTCGCCGTGCTTTCGGTGATCTACGGCGTGAAGCACATCGCCGAGGCAGGGCTCGACACGACGGCGATCTTCTTCATTCTGCTCGGAATTGCCGTCGCGATCCTGTTTGCACGGCGCCAGCTCCGTCTTGCCGACCCCCTGATCGATCTGGCGCTGTTCAAGACGCCAACCTTCAGTGCAGCACTCGGCGTCAACATCCTCGGCATGTTCGTCGGCTTCGGCGCTTTCCTGTTCGTTGCGCAGTATCTGCAGCTGGTGCTCGGGCTTTCGCCTTTCGTTGCCGGCCTCTGGTCGGTGCCGACAGGCGTCGCGATGATCCTCGCCTCCATGGGGGTGCCGGTGCTTGCGACACGCTTTGCCGCTTCCAATCTGATCGCCTCCGGTTTCGTTCTGGCGGCCGTCGGTTTTGCGATCTGCACCCAGGTCGGCACAACGAGCAGCCCGCTGCTCGTCACGACAGGTCTCGTCATCCTCTGCCTCGGCTTCGCCTCGATCGGCACGTTGACGACGGACATGATCGTCGGTTCCGCGCCGCCGGAACGTGCGGGTGCGGCCTCGGCGATCTCGGAAACCAGCTTCGAATTCGGCGGCGCGCTCGGCATCGCCGTGCTCGGCAGCCTGCTGACCTCGGCCTATCGCGGCCGCATGGACGAGCTGGTGGTGACCGGATTGCCGGAAGAAACGATCGCGGCGGCACGACAGACGCTGGGCGGCGCTGTCGCGGTCGCATCCGGCCTGCCGCCGGCAGACGCCGAACGGCTGCTGACGGCGGCGCGCGGCGTCTTCACCCAGTCCTTCGCCTTCACAGCTTCGATCTGCGTGTTCCTTTCGCTCGCCACCGCGCTCATGGCCTTCCTGCTCCTGCGCAAGGCGAGCGACGACGGCACGGGCGGAGATCCTGCGCTCGTCGATAAGGCGTCGCCGTCGGCCAACGTCGGATAGCCCCGCGGCGCAAACTGCCGCGGCATCGATACGGAAACAAGGCAGCGCCTCGGCGCCGGCAATCCTGCCGGCGAAAGGTGACGCGCGTCCAGAATCAGGGAGGAAACCGATGAAGAAGCTCTATCGCGGCAGCTGCCATTGCGGCGCCGTTACCTTCGCATGCCAGCTCGACCTTGCCGAGGGCATCCGCCGCTGCAACTGCTCCTTCTGCGCCAAGACGCGCATGCAGAAGGCCTTTGCCCTTCGTGAAGAATTCGAGATCACCGCCGGCAAGGACAGGCTCACGAGCTACCGTGCCGACAATTCGAGCTGGATCGAGGGCGATGTCGACCATTATTTCTGCAGCCGGTGTGGCGTCAGGCCCTTCTCGCGCGGCTACCACAAGGACTTCCTCGGCCACTTCTACGCGGTCAACGTCGCCTGCCTCGACGGCGTCAGCGACGCGCAGCTCGCCGAAGCGCCCATCATCTACGAGAACGGCCGCGCCGACGACCATTTCAATGCACCGGAAGACACGCGCTTCATGTAGTCGCCCGGCGAGCTCTCGAAAATCAGGCGATCGTCAGGGAGCGCAGGGCTGCCAGTGCGCGCTCGGCATCCGCTTCCGGCACGAAGATGTGGTCGTGATAATAGGCAGCGATCACATTGGCGCTGATGCCCTCGCGCGTCAGCGCCGCCGAAACCGCCGCCGTCAGACCAACGGCCTCGAGTGCTGAATGCACGTTGAGCGTAATGCGCCGAAGCAGCGGACCGTAATCGAGCCCCGCCTCGTCGGCGGCATCGCGGGCAAGCACCAAGGTGAGCCCTTCATCCTCGCGATAGGTGGCGAGCGGTTCCAGCATCTGGTAGCGCGCGGCATCGCGGTAGGCGACCGTGCAGTAGACATAGGTCTGCGGAAACAGCACCGGGTTCATCGTCGCCAACAGCTTCGCGAGATCCGTTTCTCCGGCCATGTCATTTCCCTGCATTGAAACTCTTCTGCTCGTGAAGTGGTAGCGGATCGTCACGTTGGCGTGAAGCACGCGATCGCGATTTGACCATTGTCATTCCCATGAAAACATGAGGTCATCGAAGCCCGGGCATGACGTCCGGCGATGGGAGGAAGCGATGGCGCGTAGCAGCAAATCGGCACATATCTCGGGCAGACCCGTCGTCACCTTGGCAATCGCCTTCGCCGCCCTGCTGGCATCTGCACCGCTTGCCGCCGCCCAGGAACCGCCCGTGGTCATCCCCCCGCCATCGCTCGATGAGAAGGCAGCCGTGTCGACGGAGATTGCCGTCTTCGCCGGTGGCTGCTTCTGGGGCGTGCAGGGCGTCTTCCAGCATGTGAAAGGCGTCCGCAAGGCCGTCTCCGGCTATTCGGGCGGCACGGCCGCGACTGCCGATTACGAGACCGTGAGCGGTGGCAAGACCGGCCACGCGGAATCAGTGGAAGTGACCTACGATCCGCGCGAGGTCACCTATGGGCGGCTGTTGCAGGTCTTCTTCTCCGTCGCCCACAATCCGACACAGCTCAACTACCAGGGGCCGGATCATGGCACCCAGTATCGATCGGCCGTTTTTGCAGTGACGTCGGAGCAGAAGCGCATCGCCGATGCCTATGTGGCCCAACTCGGCAAATCAGGCGCCTACCCGGCAGCGATCGTGACGGAAGTCTCGCCATTCAAGGGCTTCTACGCAGCCGAGGACTATCACCAGGATTTCCTGACACGAAACCCGACCCATCCCTACATCGTCTACAACGACCTGCCCAAGATCGAGAACCTCCGGGCGCTCTTCCCGCAAGCTTTCCGGACAAACCCGGTGCTCGTCTTCAAGGCGAAGAGCTAAGCCCCTTTTTCTCGGTAGACCTCCGTTGCACTGTTTCCTGCGTCAACGGGTGCCGACGAGAACCGCCACACCTTCCGCCAGCCGCCGAAAACCTTCGCGCGCGCCCTCGCTCATGTGCCGGGCCCGAAGCCAGGCATGGATCATCTGCGGCTCCTCGCGGAAGGTGACGTTGACGCCGGCGGTCGCAAGCCGCGCCGCATAGATGCGGGCATCGTCGCGCAAGGGATCGAAGAAGGCACCGGTGATATAGCTCGGCGGCAGGCCCGAAAGGTCCTTTTCCGCCAGAGGTGCGGCGAAGGGATTGTCGGCGGGCGCTTGCAGAATCTTGCGATAATAGCTGGTGTCGGCGGTCGTCAGCCCCGGTGCTTCGGCCATTTCTTCATAGGAGCCCGAGACCAGATCGCCACCAAGGCCCGGATAGATCAACACCTGGCCGACAATGCCCTTGAGCCCTTCCGCGCGGGCCTTGAGCACTATACCCGCCGTGAGATTGCCGCCGGCACTGTCGCCGGTAACGACGACGGGACGGCCGTCGGACAGAAGCGCCTGAAGCGCTGTGTAGCAGTCATCGAAGGCCGCCGGCCAGACATGCTCCGGCGCGAGCCGGTAGTCGACCGACACCAGCTCGGCCTTGGCAAAATCCGCAAGCTCGGCGCAGATCGCATCATGGCTGTCGAGCGAGCCGACGACGAAGCCGCCGCCATGGATGTAGTAGATCCGGGTATTGGTCGAAACCGTCGCCGGCCGATAGCGCCGGACCTTAATGCGACCGTCGACAAGCGTATCCTCGCGGGTGAGCCCGGCCGGGCTCGGTGCATCGAATTCGGCGCAGAGCGCGTCATACCATTTTCGCTGCTGCTCGATCGAGGCATCGACCGCATCGGTCGGATAGAAGTCCTCGCAGCGGCGGTGAAAGGCGAGTATCCCCTCTTCCGTCGGCATCGGCCGCTTGGTCATCTGGTCCACGTCATCCTCCCGCTGCTCCGCTTCCGCTCGCAGCTTAGCATCGGCAATCCCGCTGCCTGTCCGAAAACCGACATGACAGGAAAAAATCAGCGATCGATCCGCTTGCGTTTCGGCGCTTGCCAGCCTCGCCCCGCACCTATTAACTCGCGCCATGGCCTTCACATTTCGACAGTTGCAGTATTTCGTCGCCGTCGCCGAACAGGGTTCGATCACCCGTGCGGCACAGAACCTCTCGATCTCGCAATCCTCGATCACCGAAGCGATCAAGGAGCTGGAAGGCGATCTCGGCGTCGAGCTCTTCGACCGGCATCCGCGCGGCCTGTCGATCACCCACAATGGCCACCAGTTCCTGCGCCACGCCACCAAGATCCTCGCCAATGTCTCCGACGCCCGGCGCAGCTTTTCCGACAGCCGCGAAGAGACCGGCGGCAAGCTCAATCTCGGTGTTACCTCGCTGGTTGCCGGTTACGTGCTCTCCGATCTGCTCGCCCGCTATCGCCGCGCCTGCCCCGGCGTCGAAGTCAGCGCCATCGAGGACAACGGCTCCTATCTCGAACATCTCTTGATCGGCGGCGAGCTCGACGTCGCCGTCATGGTCATCTCCAACCTGCGCGATCGCATGGCACTGCAGGCCGAAATCCTCGAAACCTCGCCCTATCGCCTGTGGCTGCCGATCGGACATCCCTTGGTCAGTGCCGACATCATCTCCGTCAGCGATATCGCCAAGGAACCGCTGATCATGCTGACGGTGGATGAAATCGAGGAGAACACCGGCAAGCTTTTGACCGCACTCGGCGCCCGCCCGCACGTGGCGTTCCGCACCCGGTCCGTGGAAGCGGTGCGCAGCCTGGTCGCAACAGGCGCCGGGATCGCACTGCTGCCGGATCTCGTCTACCGCCCCTGGTCGCTTGAAGGCGACCGCATCGAAAGCCGCGATGTTTCGGGCGCGCTCCCCGTCGTGCAGGTCGGCATGGTCTGGCGCAAGGGTTCCGGGCTGCCGCAATCGGCACGCGATTTCGTCGGCATCGCCGAGGCGCTTCGAAGCGCCCGCCCGCGCTAACCCGCTGGTTTTTCTTGCTTTCAGGCGATTTCACGAGTTTGATATCGGAAAATCCGAAAGCGTCATTCTGTTTAATGAATTTGCGAATACGGTGAAACCAAGGCACGCTTCATTCTGGGAACGAAGCCGCAAAACGCGGCTCAAAACTGGGAGAATTCAGATGAAGCAGATGCTCAAATCCTGCACGGCATTGACCCTGTCGCTCGGCCTTGTCGCCCCGGCATTCGCGCAGGAGCCGCTGAAGGAACTCGGCAAGGGTGAAGGCGAACTCTCCATCGTCGCCTGGGCCGGCTACATCGAGCGCGGCGAGACCGACAAGAGCTACGACTGGGTCACGGATTTCGAAAAGCAGACGGGCTGCAAGGTCTCGGTGAAGACGGCCGCCACCTCGGACGAAATGGTGGCGCTGATGAACGAAGGCGGCTTCGACCTCGTCACCGCCTCGGGCGACGCCTCGCTCCGCCTGGTTGCCGGCAAGCGCGTCCAGCCGATCAACACCGATCTCATCCCCAGCTGGAAGACCATCGACGAGCGCATGCAGAACGCGCCGTGGTTCACGGTCAACGGCGTGCACTACGGCACGCCCTATGTCTGGGGCCCGAACGTGCTGATGTACAACAAGGACGCCTTCAAGGGCGACGCGCCGAAGAGCTGGAACGTCGTCTTCGAGGAAATGAACCTGCCCGACGGCAAGTCCAACAAGGGCCGCGTCCAGGCCTATGACGGCCCGATCCACGTGGCGGACGCTGCCAACTACCTGATGGCGCACAAGCCGGACCTCGGCATCAAGGATCCCTACGAACTCAACGAAGATCAATACAAGGCGGCCCTCGAGCTGCTTCGCGGCCAGCGCAAGCTGGTCGGCCGTTACTGGCACGACGCGATGATCCAGATCGACGACTTCAAGAACGAAGGCGTCGTCGCCTCCGGCTCCTGGCCGTTCCAGGTCAACCTGATGGAAGCCGAAAAGCTCCCGATCGCCTCGACTATTCCGGAAGAAGGCGTGACCGGGTGGGCCGACACGACTATGCTGCACGCCGATAGCCAGCATCCGAACTGCGCCTATATGTGGATGGAGCACTCGCTGTCGCCGAAGGTTCAGGGCGACGTTTCCGCCTGGTTCGGCGCCAACCCGTCCGTCGGCGCAGCCTGCAAGGGCAACGAGCTTCTGACCGATGCCGGCTGCAAGACCAACGGCTACGAGGACTTCGACAAGGTCAAGTTCTGGAAGACACCGGTGACGAAGTGCGCAAGCCAGGGTGAATGCGTGCCCTATCACCGCTGGGTATCCGACTATATCGGCGTGATCGGCGGCCGCTGAGCCGTCGCGACATATCGCAAGCATTTGCCCCTCACCCTGACCCTCTCCCCACGTGGGGAGAGGGAATGCCCTCGGCCAATCCGCAGGGCGTGACCTTGAGGCAAGAGGCCCGCCGCACGTCCCCTTCGCCCCGCTTGCGGGGAAAAGGTGCCCGGCAGGGCGGATGAGGGGCCCTTCCCTCGCCGTGGGGATGAGGGGCGCTTCCCCTCACCGCGGGAATGAGGGGCCACACTTTCTGGAGTATCTTGAATGACCACCGCCGTTCTCTTCGACAATGTTTCCCGCCACTTCGGCGCCGTGCGCGCCGTCGATGGCGTGAACCTCGAGATTGCCGAGGGCGAGTTCTTCGCCATGCTCGGCCCCTCCGGCTCGGGCAAGACCACGTGTCTCCGCCTGATGGCCGGCTTCGAGCAACCGACCGGCGGCCATATCGAAATCTTCGGCGAAACGGCCGAGGGTGTTCCGCCCTACAGGCGCAGCGTCAACACCGTCTTCCAAGATTACGCCCTCTTCCCGCACCTTTCGATCCTCGACAATGTCGCCTACGGGCTGATGGTCAAGGGTGTCGGCCGCGAGGAGCGGCGCAAGGCGGCCGAAGACGCGCTCGCCATGGTCAAGCTGCCGGGCTACGGCACCCGCCGCCCCGGCCAGCTCTCCGGCGGCCAGCGCCAGCGCGTCGCGCTCGCTCGTGCGCTCGTCAACAAGCCCAAGGTTCTGCTCCTCGACGAGCCGCTCGGCGCGCTGGACCTGAAGCTGCGAGAGCAGATGCAGGAGGAACTGAAGAGCCTGCAGAAATCGCTCGGCATCACCTTCGTCTTCGTCACCCACGACCAGGGCGAGGCCCTGTCGATGGCCGACCGCATCGCCGTCTTCAACGACGGACGCATCCAGCAGCTCGGCCGCCCGGAAGACGTCTACAAGCAGCCAAAGACCCGTTTTGTCGCCGATTTCGTCGGCTCGTCCAACGTGCTGCCCGCCAAGCTTTGCCAGCGCCTCGGGTTGAAGGCGCCATTCGCCAGCTTGCGCCCGGAAGCGATCGCCATCGCAGCACCCGCCAATGGCGCGCTCAGCCTGACGGGCACCGTCGCCGCCCATAGCTTCCTCGGCGCCGTAAACCGCGTTGTCGTCGATGTCGATGGCGCCCGTGTCGCCGTCGCCAGCCCCGCAGCCCTTGCCGTCCCGGCCCTCGGCAGCCCCGTCACCATCAGCTTCGCCGCACACGAGCTGCACCCGATGGAGGACGCATGACCGCCTTTGCCGAACCCCTCGTCCTGCCCAAACGCCGCGGCCCCGCCGGCCGCCTGTCGGACTTCTTCTGGCGCCATCCGCATCTGCTTTTGACGCTGATGCTCGCGCCGCCGCTCCTCTGGCTCGGCGTCGTCTATCTCGGCTCGCTGTTTGCGCTGTTGCTGCAGAGCTTCTTTTCGATCGACGACTTCTCGGGCCTGATCAATTACGAATTCACGTTTGCGACCTATCGCCAACTCCTCAGCGAAACCAATCTCGATATCATCCTGCGCACCGTCCTGATGGCGGCGACCGTCACGCTCGCCTCCGCCGTCATCGCCTTCCCCATCGCCTATTATGCGGCGCGCTATGCGCAGGGGAAATGGAAGGTGCTGTTCTATCTCGGCGTCATGCTGCCGCTCTGGTCGAGCTATCTCGTCAAGATCTACGCCTGGAAGCTGATTCTTGCCAAGGAAGGCATCCTCACCTGGTTCTTCGAGAAGCTGCACCTGCTCTGGCTGCTCGACGCCTGGCTGGCGCTGCCCGTGGTCGGCGGCAACTCGCTTTCGGTCAGCTACACCGGCACCTTCATCGTCTTCGTCTATGTCTGGCTGCCCTTCATGATCCTGCCGATCCAGGCAGCACTCGAGCGCGTGCAGGGCAACCTGATCGAAGCCTCCTCCGACCTCGGCGGCACGCCGGCCCAGACCTTCCGCTACGTGCTTTTCCCGCTGGCGCTGCCCGGCATCGTCGCCGGTTCGATCTTCACGTTTTCGCTGACGCTCGGCGACTACATCATTCCGCAGATCGTCGGCTCGTCGCGCCTCTTCATCGGCCAGGCGGTCTATGCCCAGCAGGGCACCGCCGGCAACATCCCGCTCGCCGCCGCCTTTACCGTGGTGCCGATCGTCATCATGGGCGCCTATCTCTTCGTCGCCAAACGCATGGGGGCCTTCGATGCGCTCTGAACGCAACCGCTCGCCGATGGGCCTGAAGATCGCGGCCGGCGTCGGCCTCGCCTTCCTGCACCTGCCGATCCTCTTGATCTTCCTCTACGCGTTTACGACAGAGGAAAAGAGCTATCAGTTCCCGCCGCCAGGGCTGACGACGCAATGGTTTGCCGTTGCCTGGAACAGGCCCGACGTCTGGGCCGCACTGATGCTCTCGGTCAAGGTCGCCTCGATCGCGACCGCCGTCGCGCTGGTGCTCGGCACGCTCTGCGCCGCCGCCGTCAGCCAGACGCGCTTCTTCGGTCGCGAGACGGTCTCGCTGCTCGTCATCCTGCCGATCGCGCTTCCCGGCATCATCACCGGCATTGCGCTTCGCTCCGCCTTTTCGATGGCCGACATCCCCTTCTCGTTCTGGACCATCGTGCTCGGCCACGCGACCTTCTGCATCGTCGTCGTCTACAACAATGCCGTCGCCCGCTTCCGGCGGATTTCCGGCTCGCTGATCGAGGCATCGATGGACCTCGGCGCCGACGGCTTCCAGACCTTCCGCCACATCATCCTGCCGAACATCGGCACGGCGCTTCTGGCCGGCGGCATGCTCGCCTTCGCGCTGTCCTTCGACGAGGTGATCGTCACCACCTTCACCGCCGGCCAGCAGTCGACCCTGCCGATCTGGATGCTCGAAGAGTTGATCCGCCCGCGCCAGCGGCCCGTGACCAACGTGGTCGCCATGGCCGTGGTGCTCGTCACCTTCCTGCCGATCCTCGGCGCCTACTACCTCACCCGCGATGGCGACCAGATCGCCGGCGCCGGCAAATAACTCGACTTTCAAGGGAGAACAGACATGGACACCCAACTGCTGATCGGTTCGCGCTTCGAGGCCGGAACCGAGGCCGACGAACACATCCTGAACCCGCGGACGGGCGGCAAGATCGTCGACCTGCCGGAAGCCTCGCATGCTCAGGTCGAGGCAGCCGTCGACGCGGCCGAGCAGGCGTTTACCAGCTGGTCGCAGACCACGCCCGGCGAGCGCTCCAACTATCTCCTGAAAATCGCCGACGCGATCGAGAAGGATGCGGACGGTTTTGCAGCGCTCGAAGCGCTCAACTGCGGCAAGCCGATCAATGCGGTGAAGAACGACGAACTGCCGGCCATCGTCGACTGCTGGCGCTTTTTTGCCGGCGCGGTGCGCAACCTGCACGCGCCGACATCAGGTGAGTATCTGCCGGGCCACACCTCGATGATCCGCCGCGACCCGATCGGTATCGTCGGCTCGATCGCGCCCTGGAACTACCCGCTGATGATGATGGCCTGGAAGCTGGCGCCGGCGATCGCCGGCGGCAACACCGTCGTCTTCAAGCCGTCCGAGCAGACGCCACTGACGGCGCTGAAGCTCGCGCGCGTGCTCGCCGACATCCTGCCCGAAGGCGTGGTCAACGTCGTTTCCGGCCGTGGGGAGACCGTCGGCAACGCGCTGATCAACCACCCGAAGATCTCGATGGTCTCGATCACCGGCGATATCGCCACCGGCAAGAAGGTGCTGGCCGCTGCCGCCAAGACCGTCAAGCGCACCCATCTGGAACTCGGCGGCAAGGCTCCTGTCATCGTCTATGACGACGCCGATCTGGAAGCCGTGGTCAACGGCATCCGCACCTTCGGCTATTACAATGCCGGCCAGGACTGCACCGCCGCCTGCCGCATCTATGCCGAGGCCGGCATCTACGAAAAGCTGGTCGCCGACCTCACGTCGGCCGTCTCGACCATCCGCTACAACCTCGCCGACGACACCGAAAACGAGATCGGCCCGCTGATCTCGCGCCGCCAGCGCGACCGTGTCGCAAGCTTCGTCGAGCGCGCTGCCGACCAGAAGCACATCGAGATCACCACCGGCGGTGCCGCCGGCAGTTCGGACGGCTTCTTCTTCCAGCCGACGGTCGTGGCCGGCGCCACCCAGGAAGACGAGATCGTGCGCCGCGAAGTCTTCGGTCCCGTCGTCTCCGTCACCCGCTTTACCGGCAAGGACGATGCGATCGCCTGGGCCAATGACAGCGACTATGGCCTTGCCTCCTCCGTCTGGACCAAGGACATCTCCCGGGCGATGAAGGCGGCGTCCCGCCTGCAATACGGCTGCACCTGGATCAACACCCACTTCATGCTGACCAACGAGATGCCGCATGGCGGCGTCAAGCAGTCGGGCTACGGCAAGGACATGTCGGTCTACGCGCTCGAAGACTACACCGCCGTTCGCCACATCATGATCAACCACGGCTGACACCGCACTCAGGCGTGGTTCCGCAAAAGCATGCAAACAAAAACAAAACGGGAGGAGTTTGCCATGTACCGTCGTCAATTGCTTGTTGCTGCTGGGGCGCTTAGCCTCAGCGCCCTCGTGCTCACGCCGGCGGCCTTCGCCGCCGAGGCGGCACCGGATGTGGTCGCGGCCTATGTCGCGGCTTGGAACGCCCATGACTCGGCCAAGGCAGCCTCCTATTTCGCCGACGACGTGACCTACTACGACGCGTCCGTCGGCAAGCCGGTCACCGGGAAAGACGCCGCCAAGACCGGCGTCATCGACAATTTCCTGAATGCCGTTCCCGACGTCGCGTGGACAATGAAGGGCGATGCCATCGCCGCCGGCGACAAGGTTTCCTTCGAATGGGAATTCTCCGGCACCAACACGGGCGCCTGGAGCGATGGCACGGCCGCGACGGGCAAGAGCTTCAAGATCACCGGAGCCTCGGTCTTCACGGTCAAGGACGGCAAGATCGCAACTCAAAGCGATTATTATGACGCGCTCGGCTTCTACAAGCAGCTGGGCTTGATGCAATAGGCGGCGCACAGCCTGCGTTCCGACGCTTCAACGGCCGCAGGCTTCGGCTTGCGGCTTCCCGCGCCTTTTGCTCGCAAATCATGATTGCAAAACTCATAAATGACTTGCGTCGCGCAAAATCTTGAGTAACACGATCACCTTATGAGTTTCTGACCGCGCTCAGAAGGTGTTGCATGCTTGCGGGATGGCGTTCTTCCACGGCTGGGTTTTCGATCGGGCTTGCCCGGATGCGGATGACGTCATGACGGCTGCCGCTTCCGAACCGGTCGTCGCAACGGGCGGCCCCAAGGCGCTATCCGCCGCCTTTGCCGGCACCCATGCCTGGTGCAACGAGAAGATGGTGCTTTCGGATGAACTCTCCGACGGCGTGGCGCTGCCGGACTTCTTCGCTTCCGGCGCCTTCGACAGAGCGCTCGACATCTACACGGAAAAATCCGGCGCCAGCGACCGGCGCGCCGTCGCCTCCATGTGGTCGCTCTACTATTTCTCTAGCCTCACCATCCCCTATCTGGTGGCGCGCGTCCTTGACCATCAGGTGCTGCCTGTCACCTTCGATCGGATGAAAGTGGCGCTTGCCGAAGATGGCCTGCCCCGGACCTTCGGCGTCGCAACGTCGGGTGACTGGCAAGACACCGACGACGCCGATGTTTTCGCAACGCTTGGCCCCCTGATGCAGGGGCATCTGCGGGAGGTCGTCGGCTACCTCAAGTCCGTCGGCGGCATCGCCCCGAAACTCGCCTGGAACAATGCGCTCGTCTATATCGACTATGCGCTCAGGGCCTCCGGTATCGAGCCGCTGAACGCCCAGGCCGATGCGCTCATCGGCAGCAAATCCCTGCCGGACGGCACGCCCAACCCCTTCTTCGATTGCCTGCGCCACGAGGAAGACGACGGTGCCCGCGTCTGCCGGCGCAAGATCTGCTGCCTGCGTTATCTGCTGCCCGGCGTGCCAAGCTGCGGCAGCCTCTGCGCCCTTCCCAGCCAAAGGAACCAATAGGTTTTGATTTTTCGCCGCTTCTTCCCGGCCGCCCTGCGGCTGATACTCGTTCTCGCCACCACCCTGCTCTTTGCCTTGTCCGCCCGCACCGAAGGCCACTGGCCGATGACCGTTACCGATGCGGTCGGGCGTGAGGTGACGATCCCGGCAAAGCCCAAGGCGATCCTTCTCGGCAGCGGCTTCAATCTCGTCGCGCTGTCGCTGATCCATCCCGATCCGGTCAGCCTGCTGGCGGGCTGGTCCGGTGACATGAAGGGCGACAATCCGGAAATCTACGAGAGCTTCCGGCGGAAGTTTCCTGATATCGCCGATGTCCCGCAGATCGACGACGGAACCGGCCCGGGCCTGTCCTTCGAGACGCTGCTGACGCTGAAGGCCGACCTTGCCATCCTCGCCAATTGGCAGGCCGACACCGAACCCGGCAAGCGTGCCATCGACTATCTGACCGGCATCGGCGTTCCCGTCATCGTCGTCGACTTCAACAACGATCCGCTGACGAGCACGCCGCGCATGATGCGTCTGCTCGGCAAGATCTTCGAAAGGGACGAACAGGCGGAAGCCTTCGCCCGGTTCTACGAGGACAAGCTGGCGCTCATTCAATCACGCGTCGCCACCAAACCCGAGCCGCGGCCGCTGGTGCTGATGGACGCCTTCCCCCAGGCCGACCGCTGCTGCTGGGCCTATGGCACCGGCGGTCTCGGCGAATTCCTGACGATCGCCGGTGGCCGCAACATTGCCGAAGGCGTGCTCCCCCGACCGGGCGGCACGGTCAACGCCGAGGCGATCATGGCGGCAAACCCCGACATCTACATCGCGACCTCCTCGCCCGGCGGCAAATACGGCACGCTGTCGATCGGCCCCGGTGTCGGCGAGGACGAAGCGCAGCAGACGCTCGCCCGCACCATCGAGGCGCCCGCCCTGTCCAGCATCCGCGCCGTGCAGGAAAAGCGCGTCCATGGTCTCTGGAACTTCTTCAACGCCATCCCGCTCAACATCATCGCCGCCGAAGCCTTCGCCACCTGGATCCGGCCGGACCTGTTTGGCGATCTCAACCCGAAGAAGAGCCTTGCCGAAATCAACACCCGGTTCGCCGCGGTTCCGTTCGAAGGCACCTATTGGGTGGATCTGAAACCGGCGGACTAGTTTGCCGGCAAAAGGCCCATCATCGGCCAAATGGAACCATCGGCTGCTGCCTATGGTCGCGTGTTGTCAGCCGTCGGGCACCCTGTATAAGTGCCGTCACGGCCTCGACTATTGAGGGCAGAGACCGTCTAACGCTTTGATCGGCTGCATGGTTTCCCTCTTGCATCGAATCCGATTCAAGGAATGATGCGGTGAGGAGGATCCGGATGCTTTGGTTGATTGCGTTACCGCTGGGGCTCGTCGTTGTGTATCTGGCAGCACGCTTCAGCCGTTTTCGCCAATGGGCGGAACCGATCCTCTCGGTTGCCGTAGCGGTCGGCCTGCTCGTCGCCTTCATCATCTGGTTCAGCGACCGCGACGGCCGCAAGCCCGCAGCACCGGAGCCGGCCCAGACGACGCAGCCCGCGGGCCTGACCGCTGCCGACGTTGCGCTTGATGGCCTGACCTTCGAGCAAAGCCAGCCGGAACGAAGCTTCCGCCTGCGGGGCACGGTGACGAACAAGGGCCAGACCATGCTGGAATACTTCCGCCTCTCCGTCACGCTGGAGGATTGTCCCGACGATACCTGCCAGACGATCGGCGACGATGCGGCCCTCATTCTCGCCCGGGTGCCGGCCGGCCAGAGCCGGCCGTTCGAGACCTTCCTCACCTTTCCGAACCGCGAAGGCCAGAGCCTGATGGCGCCGAAATGGACGACCGAGATCGTTGAGGTTCGCGGCACAAACCGGTGAACAGCGGGTGCACTGCCCGGAATGCGACACAATTCCGGCGGAAACCCGCTTCACAGTTTATCAGGAATCGCTTGTAAATAGCGCGCGCTCGGCGATTCGACAGGAGAGTGGGATACTCTAGGCGGCGTCCGGACGGCGTAGGGCTTCGACGAAAGCAACTGTTGTCGTCACCTCGGCGAATTCGGCGCGCAAGGTCGCGATATGGGCTCGGTGGACGTCCCGTGCCGCGATTACCGTTCCATCTCCATCCGGCTGATCGAAGCAATCGCACGCATCCTCCACGAGGATCATGCGGTAGCCCAGATTGGCGCCGACGCGCACCGAGGTGGAGACACACATGTCGGTCGAGATGCCGAACGCAACAACTGTATCGACGCCGAGACGCCGAAGCCTGAGGTCGAGATCGGTGCCGATGAAGGCCGCGTTGACACTCTTGGTGACGAGTGGCTCGCCGGGTTGCGGCTCGAAGCCGGGCCGGAAGGCATTGCCGGACGCACCGTGTCCAAGCGTCGAGCCCGGCATGACGCTTTCATGGCGAACATGGATCACCGGCCGACCGGCCGCGCGCCAGGCGGCAAGCAGAGCAAGACCGTTCCGGTCGATATCGTGGTTCCATCGGCGCGGCCAGGGGGCGCTGTCGAAAGCCTGCTGCATGTCGATCGGCAGCAGCACGGCATTGTCGGGTACAACTGGTAATTTCATGGCAAAGCTCCTTCGTTGCGAGAAGGAAGCTATCTGTCCTATCGTCCGGTTTCACTGGACAAGATGGCGCCAAACCGGACAATCGTCCGGACATCGCACAAAAGGAGATACAATTTGACGGAACTCGACGACAAGGATCGGCTGCTACTGGCAGCGCTTCGCCAGGATTCACGCCAGAGTCTGGTGGCGCTTGCCCGACATGCCGGCCTCTCGCGCAGCGGCGTGCATGAGCGCCTGCGGCGCCTCGAAGCCAAGGGCGTCGTCGCCGGCTACACGATCCGTCTCGGTGTCGAGGACAAGAACCCTACGGTCAGGGCACTGGTCGCCATCAGTTTCCAGTCCGGCAAGAATTGCGACCACATCGTGCCGCACCTTTCCGCCATGCCGCCCGTCGTCACCTGCTGGTCGCTCGCCGGCACCACCGATCTGATGGTACTTGTTGAATGCGCCTCCAATGGCGACCTCGACACGATCCGTCGGCAGATTTCATTGATCCCGGGTGTCGCCACGGTGCAGACGCATGTGGCGCTCCGGACCCATTTCGATCGCAGGGATTAGAGGAACGCCTCGTTCAACGAGGCGCCGTATCAGACCGGCCGGCTGATCTCGTCGAGATACCAGTTGATGTAGCGCAGTTCGTTGTGCTCCATCGGCGCGATCGGGCCCGGCACGAAATAATGCGAGCGCACACCGCGCGACGTGTGCTCGATAATCGCCTTGTCTTCCTCGGTCGTCACCTTCCACAGCCACGTCAACCGGTCGAGATCGTAGTCCCGCCCCTCTTGCGCATCGGCGTCGACCAGCCAGATCAGCTCCATCTCCGAGGTCTCGGCCGTCTTCGGAATGAAGCGGTAGATCATGCCGTGGTCGGGATAGCAGACGAGGAAAGTGGTGCCGCCGAGATGGATCGACGTGACGCCGCCGTCGAAATCGGAAAAGCGGCCCATCAGCTTGCTCAGCGCCTGGCCATCCTTGCTGCCGGTCTTGGCACCGTCATAGAGCGGATAGCGGAAGGCGTGCACCGCCTCCTTGCCGGCTGCGGACGTCTGCCAGTGGTTGCCGGAGCCGACCTCGATGCCGAGCGCGCAAGTGCGCGCCTCCATCCGGGCATTCAACTCTTCGATCATGTGCAGCGGCTGCTCCAGCGCATGCGTCTGCGAATACTCGGGATGCGCCGGGCCGCAGTGGTAGCACTCGACATAGTTCTCGACCGCAAGCTTCCAGTTGGCATCGACAGGATAGGTCTGGCGATGCGCGATCTTCGCGGATCCCCAGCCATATTGCCCGCAGGTTGCGTGCAGCAGGTGCTCGACATCGGAAAAATCGAGCGGCTCCTCGGCAAAGGAAATGAAGATCAGGCCTTCGGCAACGCGCACATGGAGCTTCTTCAGCCCATGATCCTCGCGCTTGAAATCCTTCGGCATCAACCGTGCGGCCTTCAGCGCCCCGTCATTACCATAGGTCCAGGCGTGATAGGGGCAGACAAAGGCGCGGGCATTGCCCTTATCCTTGGTGCAGACCTCAGCACCTCGGTGGCGGCAGACATTGAGCATCGCGTGGATCTCGCCGCTCGCCGTGCGGGTGACGATTACCTGCTCGGACGCCATGCGAAAGACCTCGAAGTCGTTGGCGTTCGGGATCGTGCTCTCATGCGCGACACAATGCCAATGGCGGCGGAAGACGCGCTCCAAATCGCGCTCGTAGATCTTCGCGTCGAGATAGAAGGCGCGAACGAGCCCGTGGCCCGGGCGGTGAGCGGCAACCAGTTGGTCGATGCGATCGCCGGTGACAGTGGTCGTCTTGAGCTCCGAAACGAGCATGGGGATAAACTCCAACAATGGACCGGAAGGACCGCGTTCCGGCGCGCGTGTATTTCGTCTTCGCGGGTGCCGAGTGGCTCCCGTTTAATCGTTGGAGCGAGAACCCTCCCTCACCAGAACCCTCTCCTCGCGCGGGGAGAGGGGAAAGCACCTTCTGCGCCAGCCGGCTGCCCCATCGGCCGGCACTCGCAGCGCCGCGCAGCCCCCGGCCTCTTCTCTTGAGGCACGAAGGTGGCGGTCAGGCCGGATAAGGGGCGCTTCCCTCGCAGCGCCAAAGACGAGCAGCACCAAGCACTTGCGTCTCTCAAGGCACGGTCCATCGCTCGTGGGCTTCGGCCGACACCTCCGCCCGGCGCATTTCCTTGCAATCTGTAGAGGACGAGCGGCCAGACCTGGCCGCCCGTTGCCCTCGCCCCCGCGATCGGGGCGAAGCGTCAACTCAACAAAAGATCTGGAACTTCTCCCGGATCATCCGGTCGATCTCCGGCGCGATCACCGAGGGGGCCGCTTCGGCGAGAATCCGGTTCTTCTTCTCGATCGCCTTTGCCACCAGATCTGGACGGCCGATCTCGACCCATTCCTTCGGGCTCGTGCGGTCGGCAACGGCCGGATAGATGTACTCCGTCTGCATCAGCCCCAGCGTCTGCGGATGGCCGAGATAGTGGCCGGGGCCCTCCAGGCAGACCGAGCGCATGGTGTCGAGCGAAACCGAATCCTCGGTCACGTCGATACCGCGGATGCAGCGCTGCACCTGGCCCAAGAGATCGTCGCCGAGCACCAGCGATTCCAAGCAGAAGCCGAGCAGCGAGGCATGCATGCCGACGGCCTCGTACACCATGTTGAGGCCCGAGAGCCCGGCCATGACATTGGAGATCGCCTGCTCCCAACCGGCCTGCATGTCCGGCAGCTTGGCGTCGGCAATACCGGCCGCAGCGCCCCCGGGCAGACGATAGAACTGGTGCATCTGTGCGCAGCCCGCCGTCAGCAGTGCCTGTTCGCCGGAGCCGCCGGACATCGCGCCGGTGCGCAGGTCCGAAACGAAGGGCCAGGTGCCGAAGACGGCCGGATGGCCGGGCGACATGGCATTGACATAGACGACACCTGCCAGGCACTCGGCCACCGCCTGGACGATCGCGGTTGCGAGCGGCGCTGGTGCTGTCGCACCCGCCTGGCCGGCCGAGAGCAGCAGGATCGGCATCCCGGCACGGATGCACTTTTCCATGGTGATGCAGCTTTCCTCGGCAAACTTCATCGGCGGCACCACGAAGCAGTTCGAGTTGGAAACGAAGGGCCGCGCCCGCCACTTGTCCTCGCCGCCGGCAATCATGTGGATCAGATCGAAGCAGCCGTCGACATGCGAGGGATCGGAGAAGCTAGTGCCGACATGTTTGGTCGTACCGGCGCAGCAGGCATAGAGCGTGTTGACGTCCATCAGGAAGTTGTCGGCCACATCCCGGCAGACCATGGCGCGCTGGAAGAAATGCACGTTGTCGAGGTGATGAACGAGCTGTGCGGCGTTCAGCAGATCCTTGGCGGTGGATTCGCGATACTCGCGCTTCTCGACGTCGACGATGTGCACGGCAGCCCCGGCTGTGCCGTAGTAGACGCGGGTGCCGCTCAGTTCGAGATCCTGCTTCGGGTCGCGGGCATGAAGCGTGATGTCGCGTGCGGCGATCGCAAGCATGTCCTCGACCAGCGCGCGCGGAAAGCGGATCCGCCCGTCATCGCCGAGGATCGCGCCGGCACCGGTCATGATCTCGATGCCCGACTTCGGCGCGTTGGCAAGGCCGATCTGTTCCAGCGCATCGAGTGCCGCCTCGTGGATGCGCTTCACATTGGCATCGGTCAGCGGCTTGTATTGCCCGCCGGAAAGGCCCGGACGGACCGGCCGGATATTTTCGGCCAAGGGTGCTGCGCGCAGCGCCACCCGCGCCGCCCGTCCGCCGGACCGTCTCGAAGCCGCAACTGCACAATCGTCAGCCATCATCATCTCCCAATGGGGCTGGTGCCCCTCATCCACGCGGTGAGGGGCAGCCACAAATTCTCACCCTACATCCGCACCCGCTCGGCCCGCGGGTCGTACATCGGTTTCAGCGACGCCTCGGCCTTCACCCGTGTTCCGGCGATCTCGATCTCGAAACGCGAGCCAAGCACGTCGTCGGCGCTCTCGCCTTCCGACGGGACGTAACCGAGGCCGATCGCGCCGCCGAGGTGGTGGCCGTAATTGCCCGAGGTGATCGTGCCGACGATCTTGCCGTCGCGGACGATCGCCTCGTTGTGGAAAAGCAGCGGCTCCGGATCGGAAAGCCGGAACTGCACCATCCGGCGCGACAGCCCGCGATTGTGCTTGGCCAGCACCGCCTCGCGGCCGATGAAGTCGCCCTTGTCGGCTTTCACCGCAAAACCGAGCCCGGCTTCGAGCACGTGGTCTTCGTCGGTGATGTCGTGGCCGAAGTGGCGGAAGGCTTTTTCGATGCGGCAGCTGTCGAGCGTGTGGATGCCGCAGAGCTTGAGGCCGAGCCCCTCGCCCGCCGCTTCCAGCGCCTCGAACACATGCGCCGTCTGGTCGGTCGGGACATAGAGCTCCCAGCCGAGTTCACCGACATAGGTGACGCGGTGCGCCCGCGCGAGGCCCATTCCGACCTCGATCTCGCGCGCCGTGCCAAAGGGATGAGCGGCGTTGGAGAAATCGTTGGGGCTGACCTTCTGCATGAGGTCCCGCGCCTTCGGCCCCATGACGCAAAGCACGCTTTCGCCGGCGCCGACGTCGGTGATGACCACGAATTCGTCAGTGAGATGCTTGCGCAGCCAGGCCAGGTCGCGCTGCAGCGTGGCGCCGGGCACGACCAGCAGGAAGGCGGTTTCCGAGAGACGCGTCACCGTCAGGTCGCTTTCGATGCCGCCGCGGGCGTTCAGCATCTGGGTGTAGACGATGCGTCCCGGCTCGACGTTCATCTCATTGGCGCAGAGCCGCTGCAGGAAAGAAAGCGCATCGCGCCCCTCCACCCGGATCTTCCCGAAGGAGGTCATGTCGAACAGGCCGACGCCATTGCGGACAGCGAGATGCTCGGCCTTCTGGTTCTCGAACCAGTTCTGCCGTTTCCAGGAATAACGGTATTCGCGCTCCTGGCCCTCGTTCGCAAACCAGTTTGCCCGCTCCCAGCCGGCTACTTCGCCGAAGACGGCGCCACGGGCCTTCAGATGTTCATGCAGCGGCGAACGGCGTACGCCGCGGGCCGTTGCCATCTGGCGATAGGGGAAGTGGTCGGCATAGAGCAGGCCGAGCGTTTCCGAGACGCGGTCCTTCAGGTAGGCGCGGTTCTTCTGGAACGGCTGCGCCCGGCGGATATCCACCTCCCAGAGATCAAAGGGCGGCTCGCCGTCGTTCATCCATTGGGCGAGCGCCATGCCGGCGCCGCCGGAGGAGACGATGCCGATCGAGTTGTAACCGGCCGCCACCCAATAGCCCTTCACTTCAGGCGCTTCGCCGAGATAGTAGCGGTCGTCGGGCGTGAAGCTCTCCGGGCCGTTGAAGAAGGTGTGGATGCCCGCCGTTTCCAGCATCGGCATGCGGTTGACCGCCATTTCCAGGATCGGCGCGAAGTGGTCGAAATCGTCCGGCAGCTGGTCAAAACAGAAATCCTCGCGGATGCCGTCCATGCCCCAGGGCTTGGCCTTGAGCTCGAAGGCGCCGATCAGCATCTTGCCGGCATCCTCCTTGTAGTAGGTGCACTCATCCGGCACGCGCAGCACCGGCAGGCGCTTCAGCTCCGGGATCGCCTCGGTGACGATGTAGAAATGCTCGCAGGCATGCAGCGGCACGGTGACGCCGGCCTGCCGCGCGAACTCCCTGCCCCACATGCCGGCGCAGTTGACGACATGGTCGGTCTCGATCGTGTAGGTCTCGCCGTTCTGCTCGCAGGTGACACCCGTCACCCGACCGTCCTTCTTCAGCACCGACGTCACCTTGACGCCCTCGATGATCGTGGCGCCGTTCTGGCGTGCGCCCTTGGCCAGCGCCATGGCGATGTTGGCCGGGTCGCACTGGCCATCGAGCGGCAGATGCACCGCCGCCTTCACATCTGATGTATTGAGGTGCGGATACATCGCCTTCACTTCGTCAGGCGTGATCTCACGCACATCGACATTGAAGGCACGCGCAAGCGAGGCCTGCCGATAGATCTCCTCCTTTCGCTCGTCCGTCAGCGCCACCGTGATCGAGCCGTTCTGGCGCATGCCGGTGGAGATGCCGGTCTCGGCCTCGAGCTTGACGTAGAGGTCGGCCGAATATTTCGCGAGCCGCGTCATGTTCTGCGAGGCGCGCAGCTGGCCGATGAGGCCGGCGGCATGCCAGGTGGTGCCGGAGGTCAGTTGCTTGCGCTCCAGCAGCACCACGTCGGTCCAGCCGAGCTTGGCCAAGTGATAGGCGACCGAACAGCCGGACACGCCGCCGCCGATGATAACCGCGCGGGCTTTCGAGGGAATGGGCTTGCTCATGCACGCAGTCTTTCGTTGGAGGGATCCCAGAGCGGCTGGTCCGCCTCAACCGTCGCCTTGAAGCGGTCGCCGAAGATCTCGACCTCGATTTCCTTGCCCGGTACGGCAAGATCGGCCCTGAGCATGCCGAGCGCGATCGACTTGCCGACGCGGTGGCCCCAGTTGCCCGAGGTTGTCTCACCGACCACCTGACCGTCGGACCAGAGCGTCGACATGTAGGGCGCGTCGCAACCGTCGGCGGCGACCGTCAGCGTGACGAAGCGCTTGGAAACGCCCTGCTGCTTCTCCCGTTCCAGCGCCGCCTTGCCCTTGAAGCCCGGCTTGCCCCAGTCGACGAAGCGTTCGAGCCCGCCCTGCAGGATGGTGTAGTCGGTCGAAAGATCGCCCTTCCAGGCGCGGTAGCCCTTCTCGATGCGCAAACTGTCGAGGGCCTCCATTCCGAAGGGTTTGAGCCCATGCTTCTGGCCTGCCGCCCAGACGGCGTCGAAGATCGCAGCGGCATCGTCCACCTTGCTGTGGATCTCCCAGCCGAGTTCGCCGGCAAAGGAGACGCGCACCAGCTGGCAATAGCGCCCGGCGATCTGAGTGGTCTGGTGCGTGAGCCAACCCTTGGAAAGGTCCGCTTCGCTGACCTCGGAAAGGATCGCACGCGACTTCGGCCCGGTGAGAATCTGGCAGGAGAAGGACTTGGTCACGTCGTCGATGGTGAAGGCGGCGTTGTCAGGCCGATGCTTCGTCAACCATTCGAAGTCGTGCCACTGCGCCGTGGCCGCCGTGATCAGGAAGAAGAAATCCTCGTCGATCATCATCACCGACATCTCGGTGACGATCCGGCCCTTGTCGTCGGAGAAGTAGGCTAGGCCGATGCGGCCCGGCTTCGGTACGCGACCGGTGATGAGCCCAGAGAGCCATTCGGTCGCCCCCTCGCCCTTCACCCGGAAGCGCGAGAAGCCCGGCAGGTCGAGAATGCCGGCGGCATCGCGCACGGCCAGGCACTCCTCCTTGATGCGCTCCGCCCAAGGTCCTTCGCGTCCCCAGGTCTGCGTCGCCTCCTCGGACGTGTCGTCGCCGGGCTTGGCGTACCACATGGCACGCTCCCAGCCGTTATAGGGCTTGAACTGGGCGCCAAGCGCTGCGATGCGATCATGGATCGGCGACAGCTTCCTGCCTCGCCCGGCGGGCCAGTAATGCTTCGGAAAGTGCATCGCATATTCGTGGCCGTAGATCTCCATGCCCTTTGCGATGCAATAGTCCTGATCGGTATAATCGGTGTAGCGGCGCGGGTCGCAGGACCACATGTCCCACTCGGTCTGGCCCTCGGTGATCCATTCGGCGAGCACCTTGCCGGCGCCGCCCGCCTGGCAGATGCCGAAGGTAAAGACACAGGCCTCGAACGCGTTCGGCACGCCCGGCATCGGGCCGATCAGCGGGTTGCCGTCGGGCGCGTAGGGGATCGGGCCGTTGATGATCCGCGACAGGCCGGCCGTTCCGAGGATCGGCACGCGCTCGACCGCATCGTTCAGGTACCATTCCAGCCGGTCGAGATCGTCGGGGAAGAGCTGGAACGAAAAGTCTTCCGGCATCGGGTCGTCTGGTGTCGTCCAATGGGCGCGGCAGTTGCGCTCGTACGGCCCGAGGTTCATGCCGTTCTTCTCCTGGCGGAGATAGTAAGAGCTGTCGACATCGCGAAGCAGCGGCAGCTTGTGGCCCGCCTCCTTCGACCAGGCGGCAAGCTCCGGGATCTCGTCGAACAGGATGTACTGGTGGCTCATCACCATCATCGGCACGTCGCGGCCGAACATCTTGCCGACCTCACGGGCATAGTAGCCGGCGGCGTTGACGACATATTCGCAGCGGATCTCGCCCTGCGGCGTCGAAATCACCCATTCGTCGTTTTCGCGCCGTGCCCCAGTCACGGGACAGAAGCGAATGATCTTGGCGCCCATGTCGCGCGCACCCTTGGCGAGCGCCTGTGTCAGCTGCGCCGGGTCGATATCGCCGTCATAGGGATCGTAGAGCGCGCCGGTCAGTTCGTGCGTCTCAAGGAAAGGATAGCGGGCGCGCATCTCGTCGGGCGAGAGAATGTCGAGATCCATGCCCTGGTAGCGGCCCATGCCGACGACGCGCTTGAATTCCTGCAGCCGCTCCTTGGAGTGGCCAAGGCGGATCGAGCCGGTGACGTGGTAGTTCATCGGATAATCGACCAGCGCACCGAGGTCGCGATAGAGCGACGCCGAATAGCGCTGCATGTTCATGATAGACCAGGAGGACGAAAAGGTCGGCACGTTGCCGGCCGCATGCCAGGTCGAGCCGGCCGTCAGCTCGTTCTTTTCCAGAAGCACGCAATCGGTCCAGCCGGCCTTGGCAAGATGGTAGAGCGAGGAAGCACCGATCGCTCCCCCTCCGATGATCACGACGCGTGCGTGCGACGGCAAATTCGACATTAACTGTTCCCTCGTTTTGGCCGAATTCTTGCCGGGGAAGCAGGGCGCCATCAAGCGACGGAAACAGGCTTTATTGATCGACAAATTCGATTAGATTGAAGCGATTGCGGAGGGAGTACACGACATGCAGGTGGAGCTGATCGAGACCTTTCTCGACCTGATGGAAAGCCGCTCCTTCAACCGCACCGCCGAGCGGTTGAACATCACCCAATCCACCGTCTCGCACCGGGTGAAGGCGCTGGAAGCGCAGTTCAACCGCAAGCTCTTTACCCGCAACAAGGGTGGCACCGTGCCGACGGCCGCTGGACTGCGTTTCCTCGATTATGCAAAAGCCCTGCAGAACCAATGGCATGAGGCAACGCGCGCGGTCACCAGCGCCGGTGCGCTGGAGCGCTCCATGCGGCTCGGCATTCAACATGATCTGGCCGAGGCCTTTGCTGGCGAATGGATGGCGGCGATCAGGCAAGACCTGCCCGCAACCGAGGTTTATATGGAGGCCGACTACTCCAACCAGATGAACCGCGATCTCGGCGCTGGCGACCTCGATCTCGCCATCCTCTACACCCCCCACTATCTGCCCGATCTCTACTATGAACGGATCGGCGATCTGCATTACGTGCTGGTCAGCACCGAAGCGCGGGCTCTCGCCGATATCCGCTCGGAAACCTATATCCGATCGAGCTATTCGCCGACCTTCGACCGTGCCCACCGGCTGGCCCTGCCGCATCTTTCCGCCGCCCTGCTTTCAGCCGGCCAGAACATGGCGATCACCCGGTTGCTCTCGGCACTCGGCGGATCGGCCTATGTGACGGCGGCAACAGCGGAGCGGCTTTCAGCGGACGGATCTGCATTTCGTGTTCAGGATGCGCCGGTTATCGCCCAGACCGTCTATGCCGCGACGAGCCTTCGCACCCGCCACGCCCACCAGCACCGCAAGATCATCGGTGCCATGGGTGCGCTGCTTTCAACCTTGCCGGCACCGGGTTCGGAAACCCCTTAAGCCATGCGGCGCTGGATCAGCCGCTGCAGAAACATCAGGATCGAGACGATCGCGAGATAGTAGATCAGCGCTGCCGAATACCACTCGACGAAGCGGAAGCTTGAGGCGATCGCGTCGTTGACGACGGCCATGATCTCTCGCATCGAGATGACATAGGCAAGCGAGGTCAGCTTGATCAGGTTGATGAACTCGTTGACGAGCACCGGCATGACGATGCGCAGCGCCTGCGGCAGGATCACCAGGAAGAACGTCTGCCAGCGGTTGAGGCCAAGTGCGCGAGCGGCATCCGTCTGTCCCTGGCCGATGGCCGAAAGCGCCCCGCGCATCGCTTCGGCCATGTAGGCGGCAGTCACCAGGGTGAAGGCGATGAAGGCGGCGACGAAGGGCGTGTACCAGGGCGCCCGCGTCAGCCCCGGAAAGAGCTGCGGAGCGCCGTTCCAGACGATCAGAAGCACGAGGATCAGCGGTGACGAGCGGAACAGCCAGACATAGAGCTGTGCCGCCGTCCGCCTGACTGTCGCCATCGAGTTGAGCGCGACGGCCAGCGGCAGGCAGAGCAGGAACGACGCGGCCTGAACAAGGATGGAGAGCAGGATCGCAATGCCCGCTCCCTGCAGCATGACCGGCATGGTCAGGGCATCGAAAAACAGTCTGGTGTCGAAGTTCATGCCCTGCCCCCGCCTTCGAGATTAGGAGTCGTAGTCGACATCGAAGAGCGCCGGATCGAGGCCGTACTTTTTCGCGAGGTCACCGAAGAAACCCTTCTCCTTCAGCGCCTTGAGCCCCGCCTTGACGGCGGCCGCATCGGCGGCGTCGCGTCGGCTGTAGATGCCGTACTTGAAATCGGAGGCCCAGATACAGGGGAGCTGCAGGGCGCCATCGGAGCGCGAGGCGCGATAGGCGCCCTCGGCCTCTTCCGTTACCGTCGCATCGACCCGGCCGACCAAAACCTGCTGGTAGGCGGCCTGCTGCGTCGGATATTCCTGCACCTCGACCGGCGGCAACCCCTTGGCTGTCAGCGCCTCGTTCAGCGGCCCGATCCGCTCTTCCTTGTAGTAGGCGCCGGCTTCGAGCGCGATGACCTTGCCGCTCAGGTCCTCCGGCACCTTGATCGTGTTGCTGCCCACCTTTGTGACCATGGCGGTCGCCGATTTCATGTAGGGCACGCCGTCATAGGTCTCGCGCCGCTTGGCGTTGATGTAGATGCCGCTGACGATGACGTCGCAGCGCCCTGCCCCGAGCGTCGGTAGCAGGCCGGCAAATTCGGTGACTGTGTAGCTCACCTTCGCATTCCATTGCGCCGCCAGGGCCTCGGCGATCTCGATGTCGATGCCGGTCGGGGCTGCATCGGCCGGATGCGCCTTGAACGACAACGGCGGGAAGGCTGCCGTGGTACAGACGCCAAGCTCGCCGTCGGCGGCAAAGGCCGGGATCTCAGCCTGTGCGATACCGGCCGAAAAGAACGTGGTTGCAAGAAGGGTTGCGCAGGATGCCAGTCTGATCATCGTCATTCCCCTTATTATGCTGGTGAAACGCGGCCGACGATGTCGCCATAGGTATGGCTGTCGAAGGCCGGAAGGATGAGCGGGTCCACGAAGCCGTCACGCCGCGCCGTCAGCACGTATTGCATCATCGACGCATTGTCCGGCATCTCGAAAACCTGAACGAAATCATAGGGTCCGAGCGTGGCGTAGAAGGCGACCGAGCGGCCGCCGAGCGCGGCGACGCGATCCTCGCTCACCTTGCGCCGTGCGCCGCTATCGGCAAGCTCGGCCAGTCCCTTGGCGGTCAGTCGCATCAGCGAGATATATCTTTGCATGGGGCATCATTCCGTTGAAACGGTTGGCAAAAGGCTGGATTTTGAGTGTGCGGCGACGCTTAGCGCGTGGCCTTTGCAAAGCCGGCGATGACGGCGTCGCTGGTCGCGACCGTGCCGAAGATGCCGTTCTCGATCGAGATCATGTTGATCGCCGCCTCATGCGCCCACTGCTCGCCGCTGGCGCAGCAGTCCGAGATCGTCAGGCACTGGAAATTGCGGTCGCAGGCTTCGCGCAGCGTCGTGTGCACGCAGACATCCGTGGTGCAGCCGGTAAAGAGCATATGGGTAATGCCCTGCGCCCTGAGCACGTGCTCGAGGTCCGTGTAGGTGAAAGAGCTGTTGCAGGTCTTGTCGATGATGACGTCGGTCTCGGCAACATCAAGCTCGGGCAGCAACTGGAAACCGGGGCTGGAGCGCAACAGCACCTGCGTATTCTCCAGACCCGAGCGCTTGCGGCGCCATTTCTCGTAAGGCGTCATGTCTGCAAGGTCAGCGCGATAGCCCTGACGCGTGTGGATGATGAGACAGCCGGCTTGCCGTGCTGCCGCAATCACGCGATTGACCGCCGGCACGATGGCGGCAAGCGGCGCCGGGTCGTAGCCCATCGAGGCGAAGTAGCCGTTGGGCGAGCAGAAGTCGATCTGAAGGTCGATCACCATCAACGCGGTCTGTGACGGAACCAGCTTTCCGTCATAAGGAAAATCAAACGGTTGTGCCTCGATCATGGTGTTACTCCCTCTCTCCGCACCGATTCATAGGTGCAAAAATCGATTGGGAATAGCGATTTTTTATGCTTGATATTGTGCAGTTTAGCTAAACGATTTCGCGATCCGATCCTGGGGAGAATGACGGATGAAGGCGCTGCATTTCCTGCCCTATATCCGGGCATTCGAGGCGGTCGCGCGGATCGGATCCGTGCGCCAGGCAGCGGACGAGCTGGGCCTCAGCCCCGGCGCCGTGTCGTTGCAGCTGCGCCGGCTGTCGGAGACGACCGGGCTGACGCTGCTTGAAAAATCCGGCCGTAATATCCGGCTGACGGCGGCCGGGCGCGACTTCGCCCAGACGGTCTCCCACGCCATCGGCAATCTCGCTGCAGCCGTCGAGGACGGCACCGACCGGCGTCTCGAAAGCCAGAGGAGCAAGCTGACGGTCGCCTTGCCGCCAGCACTCGCCATTGCCTGGATGGCCGGCTTGCTGGTGCAGTTTGCCGGTGCCCGTGGCCTCACCGATCTCTCCATGCGTAATTGCATCCGGGCCAGCGACGTCGTCTGGGACGATGTCGATCTTGCCATCGTCTACGACAATCCGCCGTTCGACGGTCTGTGGTGGCAGGCGGTCAGCGACGTGAAACTGCGCACCGTCTGCTCGCCGCTGCTGTTCCCGCGTCTGGAAGGGCCCTTGCGCGAAAAGAAGCTTCGCGACGTGACGCTGCCGCATGAGGATGACGGCCGCGAATGGACGCGCTGGTCAGCCGCCTCGCGCATTTCGCTGGAAGGAAGCCGCAGTGTCCGGGTGCCCTCGGTCGCGATCGCCGTTGCGTCCGCCCTGCAGGGCCAGGGCATCGCGCTCGTCTCCGACGTGCTGACCCGTTCCTATCTCTTGGAAGGCCGGCTGATCCAGCCCTTTGCCACCGCCATCCCGGCGTCGGCGGGCTACTACCTGCTCTGCTCGACGGAAAAGGCGGAGGAGCCGCTGATCCAGGCCTTCGCCAACCAGATCGCCGCACACCTGCGCGGCGAACGATCGGCCAACAAGCCGCCGGTCAATAGCGGCCCTTGAGCTGTGTCTTCAGCCGCTCGGCATCGGCCTCGGTCACGCCTTCAGGTGCCATCACCTGCATCCAGGCGTCGATATAGTGTTCGGGCGCATAGACGTGGCCGTAGCCGATCGGCGACGTGGTCGCGAGCGCCATGTCGGCCAGCAGCTGGAACATGGTGACGACCGGGAACCAGCGAAGCGCGGGCGAAACGTCGGCACCACGCGGCGCCTTCATCCAGTCCGGCTCACGGTAGAAGGAATGGGGATCGAAGAAGGTGATCGGGTCGCTCGCATATTGCAGGTAGACGATGCGGACATTGCCCCACTGGGCGCCCGGAATGTTGAGCGCGTTTTCCTGGTTGGTGAAGCGGATCACCGAGCCATCGCGATAGAGCGGCCGCCATTCCGGTGAGCCGGGATTGCGATTTCGCGTGATCTGCAGCCAGGTCCTGGTCGGGAACGGCGAACCGACCCAGAGAGCGCCCTGGAACGGATCGCTGATGATATCGAAGGGATCGACCGAGCCCTGTGAGTTCATCGAGCCGAGACTGAGGCCATAGAGATAGAGCTTCGGCCGCTTGTCCCTGGGCAAGGTCGTCCAGTAGCCATAGACCGCATCGAACAGTGCATCGGCCGTTTCCGCGCCATATTCGGGCTCGACCAGCAGCGACAGCCAGCTTGTCAGATAGGAGTACTGCACCGCGACGCTCGCGACATCGCCCTTCAAGAGATATTCGAGCGAATCAAGCCCCGGCGGGTCGATCCAGCCGGTGCCGGTCGGCACGACGATCACAAGGTTGGTCCGCTCGAAGCCGCCGACGCGCTTCAGCTCTTCCAGCGCCAGCTTCGCCCGCTCCTTGGCGGTTTCGGCCGAGTTGAGCCCGGCATAGACGCGCAAGGGTTCCTTCGCTTCTCCGCCGAAGAAGCTGCCGATGTCCTTTGCCGCCGGCCCCGATGCGATAAACTGCCGGCCCTGCCGGCCAAGCTCGTCCCAGGTCATCAGCGACGCGCTGCTGCCGGTCTTCAAGGGATCGGCGGGCGGTGCGACGTCAGGGTCGATCAGGGCATCGAGCCGCTGGAACGAGCTGTCGGCCGCGTGCAGCGCGAAGCGGAAGATGACGCCGTCGACGGCCGACCAGAAGAGCGCAACGGCGGCAACGACGGCTGCGACCTTGGCCAGCGGCCGGGTCAGCACATATTCGAAACGACGGCTTAAAAACCGGAAGGTCAGCCGGAACAGACGAGCCAGCAGCACGATGGCGACGAAAACAAGGGCGGCGATCAGCCCGAGCTTGAAGGGTTCGGCGCTTTCGACCGGGTCGAGCCCCATGATCTGACGCACCGTGTTCTGCCAGTAGGCCGTGCGCCAGAGGAAGGCGAGCGCAACCGCAGTACAGCCGAGCGCTGCCAGAACCTTGACGATAAGCCCGGTGCGTCCACGGATCTCCGGCAGATCGAGCAGCGACCAGACCCAGCGCAACAGCACGCCGATCGCATAGCCGGCGCCGAGCGACATGCCGGATATCACCGCCTGCACCACATAGGGCCGAGGGATGAGGCTCGGTGTCAGCGACATCGCGAAAAAGAAGACGCCGACGATCAGCCCGGTGGTCGAGAACGATGCGAGCAGCGTCGAGAGAAAACGCGGCACCGGCCATTTCGATTGGCTCAGGTCCGTCTCTTGCAGGTGATCCACGGGCTTGCTCCTCTCCGGGACGTTCGGCACGACTGGCACGATCCGGAAGCACTGTCGCCTTCCGGTTGCGGCGCGTCAACCGTGACCAGGCAAGACTGGTTCGTGAGCAACTTGGAAGCGCACTGAGTCTAAGACCTTGAAATGACGGCGCTCCGGATCAGACCCGCCGCTCCTTGATCGTGTTCATGACGAAGCTCGTTTCGATCGAGGCGACGCATTTCAGCCGCGCGATCTTCTCCTTGATGAAGCGCTCGTAGTGATCGAGCCCGGCGCTCATCACCTTCAGCACGTAGTCGCGCGAGCCGGTCACCAGATGGCATTCGAGCACCTCGTCCCAGCCGCGCACCGCGTCTTCGAACATCACGATCTCATCCTCATGCTGACGACTGAGCCTGACGGTGGCAATCGCCGTCATCGTCCAACCGTCGATCGACGGATCGATCAGTGCCGTATAACCCCTGATGACGCCGGTTTCCTCCAGCCGCCGCAGCCGCCGCAGGCAAGGCGAAGCCGAAAGCCCGACCCGCTCGGCAAGCTCGTTGTTGGTGAGCCTGGCGTCGGCCACCAGCTCCTTCAAAATCCTGCGATCGGTCTCGTCGGCAATTTTCTGCGCCATATCTTTCCATTTCAGCCAAATCTTTGCGCAACTCAAGAACATGAAGCCGGAAATAGCAAGGATCGGTCCAAGCATCTGATATAATTTGCCTGTCAGTCGAGTCCGCTTCCCTTCAGGAGACAAGTCATGACCGCACCACACCCCTCCAAGACCCACATCGGAAACCACAAGCTGCATCCGGAAACCCTGATGCTAAATTATGGCTACGATCCGGAACTGTCGGAGGGCGCCGTCAAGCCACCGGTCTTTCTGACCTCGACCTTCGTTTTCCGTTCAGCCGAAGAGGGCCGCGACTTCTTCGACTTCGTTTCCGGCCGGAAGGAGCCGCCGGCAGGCGTCGGCGCCGGCCTCGTCTATTCGCGTTTCAACCATCCAAACAGCGAAATCGTCGAGGACCGCCTTGCCGTCTATGAGCGCACAGAGAGCTGTGCACTGTTTTCGTCCGGCATGTCGGCCATCGCCACCACCTTGCTCGCTTTCGTCAAGCCGGGAGACGCGGTGCTGCACAGCCAGCCGCTCTATGGCGGCACCGAAACGCTGCTGGCGCGAACCTTCCTCAATCTCGGCGTTGCCGCTGTCGGCTTTGCCGACGGTGTGAGTGAGGCGGCCGTCAGCGCGGCTGCCGAAGAGGCGATGGCCAAGGGCCGGGTCTCGGTGATCCTGATCGAGACGCCCGCCAACCCGACCAACAGCCTTGTCGATGTCGCCATGATCCGCCGCGTCGCCGATGCGATCGGGCGCAAGCAGGGCCACACGCCGATCATTGCTTGCGACAACACCCTGCTCGGCCCGGTGTTCCAGCGCCCGATCGAGCACGGCGCCGACATCTCGCTCTATTCGCTGACCAAATATGTCGGCGGTCATTCCGACCTGATCGCCGGTGCAGCCCTTGGTTCAAAGGCGGTGATGAAGCAGGTGAAGGCGCTGCGTGGCGCGATCGGCACGCAGCTTGACCCGCATTCCTGCTGGATGCTCGGCCGCTCGTTGGAAACGCTGTCGGTGCGCATGCAGAAGGCCGACGACAATGCCCGCATTGTCGCGGAATTCCTGCGGGAGCACCCGAAGGTCGAGCGCATCCACTACCTGCCCTTCCATGGCGAGGACACGCCCGTCGGCCGCGCCTTCAAGGCGCAGTGCACCGGCGCCGGCTCGACCTTCTCCTTCGACATCACGGGCGGCCAGGAGGCGGCCTTCCGCTTCCTCAATGCACTGCAGATCTTCAAGCTCGCCGTCAGCCTCGGCGGCACCGAATCGCTTGCCAGCCACCCGGCGGCCATGACCCATTCCGGCGTGCCGATCGAGGTGCGCCATCGCATCGGCGTGCTGGAATCGACGATCCGGCTGTCGATCGGCATCGAGCATCCGGATGATCTGGTCGCCGATCTCGCCAATGCGCTGACGCTCGCCTGACAAAAGGCGCTCTGCCGCTCGCCGGCGGCGGGGCGCCTCCTTTTGATCACCTTGAATGGGCACGACACTCTTCGACCGAGCCTGCGCCCCGGATGTGCATCAGTGCGTCAGGATATTGACGATGTTGCCGAAGGGGTCGCGCATGAAGAAGCGGCGCACGCCCCAGGGTTCGTTGGTGATCTCATAAACGATCTCGACCCCGGCCGCTCTCGCCCGCTGATAGATCTGGTCGACGTCGTCAACCTCGATCGAAAGCACCGGCACCGGTGTGTTGTTGCCACCCTCGCTGGCAATGCTCACCTGCGGCATCGCGGCTTTGCCCTCGGCGGCAAAGGTCAGGATCCAGCCGTGATCCATCACCACGTCGAGCTCCAGCAGGTCGCCGTAAAACGCGCGCGCCACCTGCGGGTCCGGGGCGTAGAGGTTGGAAACAATACGCTTCACGGTCATGGCTTTGCTCTCCCTCCTGCGAGCCGTAACGGAGGCCGCACGGCGCGCCTACTGGTTGTTCGGCTGTTAGCGGTACAGCCTATACTGCCCGCCAGTGACATTCGATTGAAGCGGAAATCGCATCGCTTCAGAATGAAGCCGACGCATGCTCCGACGACGCTTTCGCGCCGGAGGCGGCAAGTGCCACCTGCACCAGCGTCGCCGCTGCCTTGCCCGCCATTTCCATGTAGCTGGCATCCCGGTGCAGCAGCACCACGGCAAAACTGCCGTCGAGCAGCAGCAGGATCTGTTTTGCAAGCGTTGCGGGTTCGGATGCACCTGCTTCGGCAAAGGTCTCGGCCATCCACGCCTCGAACTTCTTTTTGTGGGCGGCCCCGATACGGATCGCCGGATGGCCCGGCATGTTGGCAAGTTCGGCCGAGGTCCGCAGGAAGCCACAGCCCTTCCATTTCGGGTGGCGCGCCGCCCGTGCCAGATTGACGAACATCGCCTCGACCTTGATCGGCAGATCCCCTTCCGCTTCGCCGTACCATTTCCGAAAGAGCTTGAGATTGGGCTGGTCGCGACCTTCGAGATAGGCGGCAATCAGTTCGTCCTTGCTCTCGAAATGATAGTAAAGCGTGCGTTTGGTCACGCCCGCCTCCTCGGCCACCGCATCGACGCTGACGGCGCGGATGCCCTCAGCATAGAAGAGTTTTGCCGCAGCGGCGACGATCGTGTCCCGGGTCGATTTCTCTGCTTGCGCCATCGCGATGTATACCGACTAGTGAATATACATGACATCCTCCTTCACCTAGCGTCTCCGTGTCAACACTTGCCGGAGAGCAACCATGTCCAACACCGTGCTGATGCAGATTTCCGAGGGCATCGCCCTGCTCACGCTCAACCGCCCACAGAAGCTCAATGCCCTGAACTACGAACTGATCGACTGGCTCCTCACCCTTCTCGACACGATCGAGGTCAACGACAAGGTTGGCGCTGTGATCATCACCGGCGCCGGCGAGCGCGCCTTTTCCGCCGGCGGCGATATTCACGAGTTTTCCGAAAGCGTGCGCCAAGGCGTGAACCCCGCCGTGCGCGATTTCGTCAGGCGCGGCCAGCGGTTGACGGCGCGGCTCGAGGCCTTTCCGAAGCCGGTGATCGCCGCCGTCAACGGTATCGCCTATGGCGGCGGCTGCGAGATCACCGAGGCCGTGCATCTGGCCATCGCCAGCGAACACGCCCGCTTTGCCAAGCCGGAAATCAAGCTCGGCATGCCGCCGACCTTCGGTGGGACGCAGCGGCTGCCACGCCTTGCCGGCCGCAAGCGCGCACTCGAACTGCTGCTGACGGGAGAGGATTTTTCGCCCGAGCGCGCCCTGGACCTGGGGCTCGTCAATGCGGTCGTCGCCCACGAGGACCTTATCCCCGCCGCCCGCGATTTGGCCAAGCGCATTATGCATCACTCCCCCCTCGCCGTTCGCTCAATCATCACGGCCGTGACCCGCGGCCTCAACATATCGATCGCCGAGGGCCTGCAGATGGAAAGCGAGCAATTTGCCCAGGTGGTGCCGACCGACGACCTTTCGGATGCGCTTGCCGCCTGGAAGGGACGACGCATCCATGAAGACGGCCCAAGCACCGACTTCTTCTCGTTACTCAGGAGAAACGTTCAACCTAACGGTTGACAATTGCGTCGACCGAAGAGATATTCAACAACATGGTTGAATATCAGAATGAACGTCTCGATGCCGTGTTCCACGCGCTTTCGGATCCGACGCGCCGCGCCATGCTCCAGAACCTTTCGCAAGGCGAGAGACTGGTCGGCGAGCTTGCGGCGCCCTTCTCGATCTCGCTGGCCGCGGCATCGAAGCACATCAAGGTGCTGGAAGGAGCAGGTTTGGTGCGCCGCGAAGTGAAAGGCCGCACGCATGTGTGCCGGCTCGATGCCGCGCCGATGCATGCCGGCATGGAGTGGATGCGCCACTACGAAGCCTTCTGGCGCAGCCGCATCGACGCACTCGAGGCACTGCTTCTCGCCGAAGACGCAACTGCTCAAACAGACCCGGAGGAAAAGCCATGACTTCGCGTTCCACAGCCTTTGCCAGCGCCGACTACGGCCGTGTCGTTGCGCCCGATGCGGTGCGCATCGAGCGCCTTCTGCCCGGCCCGATCGAGCGGGTCTGGTCCTATCTGACCGACGAAACCAAGCGCCGGCTCTGGATGGCATCGGGCACGATCGGCTCGACCGAGGGGGCTGCTGTCGAACATGTGTTCCGCCATTCGGAACTGACGACGGCCGACGACCAGCCGCCACAAAAATACGCCAGCCACGCCGGCGAGGTTCGCAATCACGGCCACATTCTCGCCTGGGAGCCGCCTCGCCTGCTCGCCTACAGCTGGAACGAGGAAACCGACACACCGTCGGAGGTCCGCTTCGAACTCAGCCCGCGCGGCGACAAGGTGCTACTCATGGTCACCCATACCCGCATCGCCAATCGCGGGATCATGACCAGCTTCTCTGCCGGCTGGCACGTGCATCTCGACCTGTTGCGCGATCTCCTGGAAGGAGAACCGCCCGCAGCCTTCTGGAGCAAGTTTACAGCGCTCGAACAGGAATACGACGCGCGGATCCCGAAAGGCTGACCGCCTGACACGAGAGGACTCCGCAGAGGATACGCCGGCAAGGATAGACCGCCTTGCCGACGCTTTTCGTCAAGCGCGGGCGAAGCCGAGGATGAAGAGCGCCAGTGACCCGATCGATGCGAAGGTACGCACGTGGTTCCACCAGACCCAGTCGGTCAGGTACCGCCCAAGCCAGAGGTCATTTGCCGCCTGCCCGGGAGCGGCGGCCCCAAGTGCGTCGTTCATCGGCACGTTGAAGACAATCGTCACCAGAAGCACGCCGACGACGTAGAAAATACCGCCTGCGGCCAGCAACCACCGGCCCTCGCCGCCAGAGAAGAAGGCGACGACGATAAGCGCCAGAGCAAGCAGCGCCGTGCCCATGAAGGCGCTGAGGAAGATCGGGTTCTGGATCACGACATTGATGGCGTTCATCGCGGCGATCCCCTGCTCCGGCGGCAGCCGCGACAGGGCCTGCATGATGCAGACCGAGAAGATGAAGAACAGTCCGGCCATCAGGCCGGAACCGATCGCGGCGGCAAACGCCAGAGCGGGGATCAGCGGGATCATGCGGCAATACTCCATACACCGGTTGCTGCGGTCTCCCGGGCGTAGGTTGCAAAGTCACGCGGACGCCGCCCAAGCACGCGCTCGACATCGGACGTCACACTCGAATTGCGCCCGTCGAGCACCGAGGTGAAGAGATAGCGGATGAGTTCGACATAGTCATCAGGCACACCGTCTGCCTTGAGCTGTGCGACGAAGTCGGCAATCGGCACAGACTGATAGGAGATCGGGCGGTTGGCAGCCGCGGCAATTTCGGCCACGGCGTCGGCAAAGGTCATGAGCCGTGGACCGGTCAGCGAATAGACCTTGCCGACATGGCGCTCGTCGAGAAGAGCTTCAACCGCGACGTCGGCAATGTCATCGCAGCTGACGAACGGCTCGGTAACTGTGTCCGCGGGCAGGAACACGGAACCGCTCAAGACGCCATCGGCGAGGAAGCCTTCGTCGAAGTTCTCGAAGAACCAGCTCGCCCGGATGATCGTGCACTCAGCGCCGGAAGCCTGCAGCGCACGCTCGGCCGCTTCCGCCTCGTCCTCGCCGCGCCCCGACAGAAGCACCAGCCGCTTGATGCCCGCACCGACGGCAAGGTTTGAGAACTTGCGGATGGTCTCGACGGAGCCCGGCACCGCCAGGTCCGGCTGGAAGCAGACATAGATACGATCGACATTTTCAAGCACCGGCGCCCAGGTCGCCTCGTCCGTCCAGTCGAAGGAGGGTGACGCCGAACGGGCGCCGATGCGCACCGCAACACCACGCTCCTGGAGACGCTCGGCAACGCGCCGCCCCGTCTTGCCGGTACCACCCAGAACCAGTGTGATCTTCTGAGACATCGTTTCCTCCTTAGGGCTCATCAATAAATGTGAGTATCGCTCACATTTGCAAATGTGATAAATCCTCGTATTTTAAGAGTCAAGACAAAATGTGAGCATTCCTCATGATTTCAGACGTAAGCCCGTCCGCAATCCCCGCCGAAGACGAGACCGCGTTGCGCCGGACACCCAGCCAGAAACGCAGCCGCGAGCGTGTCGAACAGATCCTCGCCTGCGCGACGGCGCTCATTCAGGAGAAGGGCAGCGACGCCATGCGCATGAGCGAAGTTGCTGAAAAGGCTGGAATTTCGATCGGATCGCTCTACCAGTACTTCCCCGACAAGGCGGCGATCGTGCGCACGCTGGCCGAGCGCTACAATGCGGTGTGCAACGAGTGCATCGGCGCTGAGCTCGCCAAGGTCACATCGCTCGAAGAATTGCGTGATGCCTTCTGCGTGCTGTTCGACATCTATTACGACATGTTCCTGGCCGAGCCCGTAATGCGCGACATCTGGTCGGCGATGCAGGCCGACAAGGCGCTGCGCGAGGTCGACCTGCTGCAAAGCCGCGCCGGCGGAAAGCTTCTTGCCGACGTCTGGGCCCGGCTTGTGCCCGATACGCCGCGCGAAACGATCGACAGTGCCGCCTTCCTGATCATGCATCTTGGCGACTGCACGATGCGGCTTGCCGTCTCGGTGGAGCGCCCGGAGGGTGACCAGATCGTCGAGGCCTATAAACGCATGATCATCCGCGATTTTGTCGCGGATGGACCGGGCGGCGGCGCAAGTCCAATTGACATCTTGGGGGTGCGCTCCTAATCATCTGAGATCGATTGGTTCCCGGGACGCGAACGTGTTTCGGGAGTAAACGGGAATGTGACGGATGGACCCAAGCTGGGCATTCAAATCACGGCCGACCCCGCGACTGTAGAACGACGTTGACCTGCCATTCCGGGGCGCCCCGGAAGAAGCCACTGGAAAGACCGCGAGAGGGCGGCCGGACTGGGAAGGCGAGGCAGATCCAGGGCTTCCCGCCCAGCGCCGTGAGCCAGGAAACCTGCCACTCGATGCGGGCATAGGGCCCAACCGGGAATTTCCCGATGCCATCACGGAGGTTGTCATGGCTACGTCTACCATTTCGAGCACCCCGCTCTCCCTCAGCGATCGTCTGACCGCTGGCGTCATTGCGCTTTTCATCGGCGCATTCCTCGTGTTCGGCGCCGGCCTTGCCAACTCGGCCGTGCTGCACGACACCGCACACGACACCCGCCATTCCTACGGCTTCCCTTGCCACTGACCGATGTGCCGGAACGTAACGCACGTTCCACATCGAAAAATCTGCGGACCTGAACGCATCCGGCCCGTGCCGGATGTTGGCGCATGCATTGTCCGGTTCATCCGGCACACGCCAGCCACCCGCAGAGCAGATAAAATGGGAAGGCTTGCAAACCACGCCGCAGCGCGTGGCTTTTGCCGTTATCGAGGGACTTCAAGATGATTGTCAGAACGCTTCTGGCCGCGATCGTGGCTGGAATGATTGCCGGTGTCTTCATGACCGGCGCCCAGGAACTTAGGGTCACGCCGCTGATTCTGCATGCGGAAGAATTCGAGGGCGAGGCTCCGGCGGCCACCGAACAGCCCGCGACCCAGCCTGGAACCACGCAGCCTGCCGCCGAGGGGCACGACCAGCATTCGTCGCTGAAGGCGGTTTCGCCGCTTTCCGCCATGCTCGACGCCCTGTCGCCGATCACCCCGGCCTACGCACATGAGGGCGAACACGAGGAAGGCGGCATCATGTTCGGCATGAGCCGCTTCTCCGGCACGCTGATCGCCAACCTCGTCACCGGCTCCGGCTTCGGCCTGCTTTTGGCCGGCGTCAGCCTGGTGATCGGCTACCCGATCACGCTCAGGAACGGTGCGCTCTGGGGCGCCTGCGGCTGGCTTGCCGTGCACATGCTGCCGGCAATCGGCCTGCCGCCGGAACTTCCGGGCTTTCCGGCCGCCGAACTCGGCGACCGCCAGACCTGGTGGCTGGTGACGGTGGCGCTTTCAGCCGTCGGCCTCTACCTCGTCGTCCTGCGCGAGGAGATCGTGTCGAAGGTCGTCGGCCTGGTGCTGATTGCCGCGCCCCACGTCTACGGCGCGCCGCAGCCGGTGGATATCACCAGCAACGTTCCGGCTGTGCTCGGCGCTGAATTTGCCGTTGCCGCCCTTGCCACCACGCTCGCCTTCTGGATCGTGCTTGGCGTCGTCTCCGGCTTCATCAACGAGCGTTTCGTCAAGGCGAACTGATCCGGCCGCCCCCTGCCCTCCGTGGGCAACTGAATAATCAGACGGCGGGGTTCAGGCCCCGCCGTTTTGCATGAGATGGGCTGCGAGCCGCGCGCGGCGATCGGCCGGCTCCAGCAGGACACAAGTATCGCAGAAGCTGCCGCCTTCCGTCCGGAAGTACAGGCAACAGCCGCAGCGGATCCGATACTGGCGCGACAGCCGCTCGCCGCCTGCCGGATCACTGGCAGTGATTTCCTCGTAACAGAGCTCCTCCGAGAACAGCCGCGAGCCCCGCCGCTTGACGATCGCCAGCGCCTCGGCCATGCCGCGCGCCTCATCGCCGAGCGCGCGCCCGAGCTCCAGGAAGGCGCCGGCAAGGGCATCCGCCGCCAGCCGCCACTGCGCCCCGGAGGAAAGCCCGGTGCGCTTCTTCAGCACCGTAATGATCGGCGCCAGATGAGCGGTGAAGCGGCGTTCAAAAGCGCTGATGCTGCCCACCTCCAACGGCCGTTCCAGCCGATCGAGGCGGAAATGGTAACGCTTGCCGACAACTTCCCGGTCTTGATGGAGCCGGCTCCAGTCTTCAAAGCGAATGCCGGCGATCTCGACCTGAAAACCCGCGCCAAGATGGAACGCGCCGAGAACGACGCTCAGTTGGCGGCCATAGAAGGCAATCAGATGCGCTGCCCGGATGCGGTCCGTCATGCCGATTGCGAAACAATCCTGATAGGCAAGGCCCGTCGCGATGCCTGCCCCGCCGTCCGCCCAGAAGGCCTCCGGGACGTCGAATGCGCTGTCAGCCGGGCCAAGCGAGACACCGGCGTCCGGAAACTGGGCCTGCAACCGCTCGACCACGGCCAGCGCCTGCGGCGGATTTCGCTCCACCGTCTGCGCCGTCCGCTGGTGGTCTCTCGAACTCATCTTGTCTCCGTCGCCAGCCAGCCGCCACTAAAACCCGCGCGCTGAAGACCACGCCGGATCGCAGGCAGGCTCCGTGTCAGCTCCCACACGAAGCCGCTTCGCCAGTTCTCGATCATCATCACGACGAGCCCTTGGTCAAGGCCGACGACGCGGTCATCGACCCACCCTTCCGGCCCATCGCCGGGAAGGCTCGGATTGAAGCCACCGGGAAAGCGCCCTTCTCTCAAAAGCCCGGGATAGGCGGCCGCGACATGGTCGAGGGCCGATAGTGACGCATCCGGCTCGAAAGGCAGACAGGCCACCGCTGCCCAGGGCACGAGCGTACCGTCATCCGGACCGAAGGGTGCGCCGCGATTGGCGTAACCCAAAAGCCGCTGCCAGCGTCCGTCCTTCAGGCGCAGCCGGCCGCGTGGCGCGTGGCAGGCACTGAGACCCCAGAGATGCCAACCATAGCCGGCAAACCGGCCGGGATTTCGCCGCGCATGGTCACGCTGAAACGCGATGGCGCGCCGGGTATTATCGAAGCAATCCGTGCCCTTCTCCCGCATCGACCGATCGCCGAGACCGCGAAGATCGAGCCATGCCTGTGGGAACAGGTGGATGAACAGCGGCGCCGCATGGAGATGAGGCTCGCCATTGGCCGCGATCCAGTCGTAGCCCTCCGCAAAGGCGGCGTAGTGCTCCGGCCCGATCGCATGATCACCTGCCCCGAGCGCCAGCACATGGAGCAGCAGCGCCTCGCTGTAGCCCCGCCAGCGGTGTTTGAGAAACCGCCCGGGCGGACGCCAACCCATCGTCAGTGTGTCACCCCTGTTCAATGCCCAACGCCAGTCGACCCGCGCATAGAGCTTTTCGGCAAGCATGCGAATCTCGCCTTCATCCGCATCCGTGCAGGAGAAATAGGCGGAAACCGTCAGCACGCCGGCTATCAGCAGCGCCGTGTCGACAGTCGAGAGTTCGCTCCGCCAGGTGCGCTCGCCGGTCCGCATGTCGAGAAAGTGATAGTAGAAACCGCGATGCCCGCTCGCCCGCTGGTCGCGAGACTGCGGGCTCTCGGCCAGGAAGCGCAGCACCGTCAAAACCCGTCCGATCGCCTCCCGGCGCGATATCCATCCGCGCTCGACACCGATGGGATAACAGGAAAGGCCGAAACCGGTCGCCGCGACGCTCGATGGCGCAGCCCGAAGCGACGTATCCGCGATCAGCCCGGTCACCGGATCGGCATGATCGAGAAAGTATCCGAACGCCGCCCTCTGCAGACTATCGATCTGAAATATATCGGTATTTTCCGTCGGCCTCAACATTCCGCTCTTCCGGACCCTGGCCCCAGTCACAAGCATTTCTGGGCAAGCCCCGGCAAAATCACTCTTTATTGAAGGCCAACTACACCCAAAGGGTCCCCGAAAGCCAATCCTGTGTTACATTCTTCTAATCTGACCGCGCGCAATGACTGGTTGAAGCGATGTTGAGCGTGTTGGCGTTGATCCTCTCATTGAGTGGCGGCCCGAGCCCATCGACCGCCGCGTCGACGGATGTCGATGTCGAACTGATCCTGGCCGTCGATATGTCCGGCTCGATGGATCTCGATGAGGCGCGCATCCAGCGCGCCGGTTACGTGGAAGCGCTCCGGCACCGCGATTTCCTCGATGCGGTCGCAAGCGGGCAACTGGGCAAGATCGCCATCGGCTATTTCGAATGGGCCGGCACGGTCAATGAATCTTCCGTCGTCGCCTGGCAAGTAATCTCCACCGCCGCCGACGCCGATGCCTTTGCCAAGCTGATCGAGGCGCGACCGGTCGGCACCCGGCGCGGCACGTCGATCTCGAATGCGATCACCTACGGTACGATGCTGATCGATTCGAACGCCTTCAACGGCATACGCCGGGTCATCGACGTCTCCGGCGACGGCCCGAACAATATCGGCCCGCCGGTCATTCCCGCCCGCGAGACGGCGGTCGCCCGCGGCATCACCATCAACGGGCTGGCGATCCTCATTCGCCCCTCGGTCTCGACCGGCCCGCTCGACCAGTATTACGCCGAATGCGTCATCGGCGGCCCCGGGTCCTTTGTACTGCCGGTGCACGAGCCGGAGGATTTTTCGATCGCAATTCGTCAGAAGCTGGTGCTCGAAGTCAGCGGCCTGCCGCCGCCGCCCACCGTCCGCCTGGCCGACGCCCTTCCGGCATCCGACTGCCTGATCGGCGAGAAGCTCAGGCCCGGTTTCCTAGACCGCGTCTATCCCGAACTCGACAAGTAACCCTCGCCCCCTGCAGCACCGTGCGTGCTATCAGACGCGCAATGCTCGCTGCAGCACTTTGAAGCACTGCATGTCTTGTCCTTAAATCCGATGCGCTTCAAGGAAACACGCAGTTGTCAGCGCGCAACCCCTACGCGTCAGATTGTCGTTTCCCTTCGCTTCGCCCGGCGATAAGATGGGATGTTGTTTCGCGGATCGATTCATGTCCTTGACCACCACGCCTCCACCGGCCGACATGGCCACCGACACCGATATTGGTAGTCAGCATATCCGCGACACCTTGCGCGATGCGATTGTCGAGCGGCGGCTTGCCCCCGGCACCAAGCTTTCGGAAAGCGATGTCGGCGAGCTCTTCAATGTCAGCCGTACACTGGTGCGCGCAGCCCTCCAGGCACTCTCCTACGAAGGCCTCGTCAGCGTCGAGAAGAACCGCGGCGCCTTTGTCGCCCACCCCTCGATCGACGAGGCACGCCAGATTTTCGCGACCCGCCGGCTGATCGAGCCCGGCGTCGTGCGGGCTGCAGCGCCGAATGTCGGGAAGGCCGAGCTCGCCGAGCTTCGGCGCATGCTGGCAGCGGAGCGGCAGCTCACCGAACAGCGCGGCCACTCGGCCCGCCGCGCCGAAATCAAGGCATCTGGCGATTTTCACCTGGCGCTCGCCGAGCTTAGTCGCAATGCCATCCTTCACCGTTTCATGGATGAACTCGTCGCCCGCTCCTCGCTGGTGATTGCGCTTTACGGCCAGTCCACAGTTTCGAGCTGCGGCCACAACGAACACGACGAGATCGTCAACGCGCTGGAACGCGGCGACATCGACGCGGCCGCCAAGATGATGGTCCATCATATCGACCACATCGAAGCCGACCTTGACCTTCGCACCCATAAGTCGAGCGACCTCAAGGCCGCACTCCAGCTTTAGAAAAAAGTCGGCAATCCGACGGAACCATTCCCGCGCCACAGCGTTGGCCTCGCGCTCGAAAAAGACTGAGAACGAGGAATGCAAATGAGCGAGAAGTTATTCGCCACTCCCATCCCCCTCCGATTATCCGCAAAACGGCAGACCGTCGTCAGAACGGTCTTCGAAGCCGTCGAGTTGCTGCGGCAATGGCCGGGGCGTCGCGGACGGGAGTACCGCGCGGCTCTCAGGCGCTGCCTGGACGCGCTGGATGGATTGACAAGCACGGACCGGGCCAGCCGCTGCTTTGCTGCCGCTGCCCGCGAATCGGGCCTGCTTCTGGCCTGACGTGGAGCCCCCAAGGTCCGTGGATCGGGTCTCTCACGATGCGCCGAAGGACGATCGGCGCATCGCTCTCCCAAAAAGCGCACGGAACAAGCGCGGCTGCACCTTTGACGAAACAGGCGATCAGTCGTCGAGTTCGGCCGCTTCCTTCGTCCGACGGTCGGCAAGCGCCTTCAGCGCTTCCTTGTCGAGACGCCAGTCCGGCGAGCCGTAGCGGAGCGGCCATTTGTAGGGCTCCTTGTCGTTGAAGAACACGACGGTGGTGAGTAGCGGAAAGGCCCGGCGATAGGTCTGCTGGTCAAGGATTTCCCTGTACCAGGCGCGCCTGTAGTCGGCCGAGCCGGAGACGCCGAGTTCAGCGATCATGACCGGTTTGCCGAAGCCCGCGACGCGCCGGTACTTTTCGCTCAGCGCTTCGCCGAAGCGACGCTCGCGGCCCCAATAGTCGACATCCATCTTCTGCAGGCCCCAGACGGGGATCCCGATCACATCGACGACGTCGTCGCCCGGATAGTAACCGGCGAGATTGCGGTGGCCCTTCGGCGACCAGACGAACCGCGCCTCCGGCGCCAGCGCCCGGCATTTGGCGACGAAGTAACGAAACGCCTTCTTGTAGCCTTCCTTGTCGCGACGCGCCCAGGGATAGCGGCCGTCGGGGTCCTCCATCTCGTGGCCCCAGCGCACATAGACCGGGCCATCGAAGGCGGCAGCGCGGGCACAGACGTCGCCGATCTCGCGATCGAAGCGACCGTTGCCGATATCGGCAAACAGCCTTTCGCCGCCGGCGCGCCAGTCGGCCGCGTGGGTATAGGGCTCGACCGAGAGCATCAGCGCCCGCCCCTGCCGCGCCGCGATCGCGATCTTGCGCTTCAACAGCGCCCTATCCGGCTTCTGCCAATAGACGAAGACGTGTTCGAGCTCGAGCGCATCGCTGTCTGCAACGGCGTCATGCGGATCGTAGACGCCGACGACGACCGCCCGCTCCCTCGCACTCTTTGTCGGCGGCGAGATAGCCGCAGTCATCAGCGCCCGGTCGATGCCATCGGCCGGATCATCCGCGCGCGCTGTCGGTGATCCGGCGGCGGCAACAAGCGCCAGCGTTCCCGCAACAAGGGCTGATCTCAAAAGTCTGGCGGACAACGCACATTCTCCGGCGGATCGTCTCGCGACGCCGCAAATGAAACCGGACACGTCACGCGTGCGGCGGTGAGAAGCTCACCGCCCAAAAGGGGATCGCCCCGATCCCCAAACGATCCGAGGCGGTCTCACCGCCCTGGAATTACGCAGACTTGAACAGAGACAGTCCCGCTAGAGCGAAGCTCTCAGGAAGCAGTGCGACGTGCGACCGAAGCCGCTCGGCGAGCAGATATAGGGAGCACGACCCAGATAGCTGGCCGCACTCTTCTTCACCGGCTTCGGCGCGACCACACCCTCGTCAGCCTCGGCGACCCGCAACTGCTTCTCTTCCTTGCGGATCTTCACCGAAGGGCTTGCATAGGCGCTGGAATGGCTCGACGAAAACAGCGGCGTTTCACCGATGACCGTCGACGAGCAGCCGGCGGACACGAGCAGAAGGCCAAGAATGGAAGCGGTCGGTACGAGATACTTGAAACCCGAAATGGTGGTTCGGCATTCGCCGGCACATGCGGTCTTATCTCGCATAAGCATCCTTTCGAATTAGCGGCTATTGCCGCCTGGTGCCTCCTTTGGGGGATATGGCGGCATTGTTCAACCCCCTCTCCATTATAAATTGCTTAAATTAACAAACTCTTTCTTAGGGTTTCTTCCAAGGGTTGCAGCTGAGGGCACTGACCCAAGCGCCAACGCGGCCGCAGATTGACCGCACACCACGCTCGGGAGGCAGCATCAGGATCGGGAAGACAAAGCAGAAAAACCAGATGCTTGCCCGGCAGAGAACGCGAAGGCGACGCGTGCTCCATCAGCCAGCCCGCCCACTCCACCGACCACTACGCCCGGTGGCAGATGCGACAACAGCAACGCCGGAGGGTTCGCAAGGAAAAATGCCGCACGAAAGCGGAAAATCGGCGGCAAGGTCGCCGCAAACGCCGCACCGACCGCTCAGGCGGCACGCCATGGAAACGCAAGCAGCGCCATATTCCTCATTTTTAGCTATCGCGCATTTACAGTTCCTTGACCTCTGACAGCCATTTTGGTGCCAGGCGCAACATGTTTGAGCGTATGCGCCCACTCCAAAACTGCCCGCGTCCTGCGGGCATTTTTTTGCCGTGCGCTGGCTTCGCCAAAAGTCCCGGAGCGTCCGTAGCTGCACGCACCTTCCTGCCCCTTGCCGACTTTTAGTCTTCTCCTTGAGATCGACCTCAGACCTAGGTCCGGTGCGCCCTCGCAAAGGTCCGAGCTGCGTTGCCCGTTCCGAACGCTTTCGCCATGTTGATTGAGCGCCACGCCCGAATCGGACTGCCCTCCGTCGTCGGCGCTAGCGATCCCAGAGCGCACGCCCCAGCCCCAAGCGATGAGGCGCTCTGGGATCCACCCACCCGCGGCACCTTTCCCGAAATCGTCCTGGCATTTCTGCGTTTGGCGACCCGCCTGGATCGCGGGCCTCCCGACCGAACGGGAGAACCTGAGATGAGCGAAACCAGCAGCGCCGGACGAAGGCGAGCAAAAATTCCCGCGTGCGAGGTCGTCCTAGTGGGTCCGAAGATGTTAAGGAAATCGTAAAAGATCAATCAGTTACCGAAAAGTTGGACAAAAATCGTTGTGCTGATCTTCTTATGTTTTCTGTTTGGTTCTGTCCCACAAATCGGCGCGAAATTCTCCGTCTGGCTATGAGTTACCTTCACAATCACTGAGGGAAATTGCGGCAACGCTAGAAGCGAGAAACTAGTTGTTGGAAGCGGTTTCTCTCTACACCTTTCAACCCTTTCCACTTCAGAAGAGCGCACTGGATGGACGAACTTAAGCGCACCCTCACCCGCGAAGAGCTTCATGAACTCGTCTGTTCAAGACCGATCCTGAAGCTCTCCCAGGAGCACTGTCTATCCGACAGGGCTCGGTAAGATCTGCGAGCGCCATCTCGTACCCACTCCCCCCGCGGGGCTACTGGGCGAAGCTGGAAACTGGACAGCCAGTCAAGAAGACACCGCTTCGAAGCGTGGAAAACAAGGATCTGCGCACGGTCCACATTGGACACCGAAGCAGATTAGCGAGATTATATTGGCAGCGCTGGCGTCTGCAAAGGCGGAACGAAAACCCACTGCCAAGGAACGCAAAAAGCAGGCTGAATCGCAAGTGCTCAATGCGAAGAGTTTCGAACTGCCCGATGTTGACCAGCCGATACATGTCTACCACCAGTCAATCGCTGCGACCGTCCAGAAGCTTCAGAAGGCAAAGCCCAGGTCACAGATTGCTCTTTTCAACACCCTAATATAACCAGACCTCAAATTAGGGGTTCCGGTGCCAGATGAAACTTGTAATGACCTTGTTGGTGAGGAATGAGGCCGACATTATTAAGGAGAACTTGGACTTTCATTTTCGCAAGGGCGTTGACCATGTTATTGCTACGGACAACGGCTCAACCGACGAAACCGTTGACCTGTTGCTGCCGTACATCCATTCGGGTGTTCTGACACTCCTTCACGAACCGGAAGACAATTACGATCAGGCCAAATGGGTCACGCGAATGGCCATGATAGCCGCGCGGGACATGGGAGCAGACTGGATTCTCAACAATGATGCGGATGAGTTTTGGTGGTGTGCGGACGATAGCCTGAAAGATCTTCTCGCGAACGCCCCCGGCAACGTCAGCTATCTTCCGCGGCAAAATATGTTGCCATCGCCTCGATGGGCGACCGGCAACCCGTTGGTCCATATGACATATGCCGTGGTCAAGCCGATCGATACGGGCTCGTCGTTACCGACACTGAACAGAATTGGGCGCAAAGCGATTGTGCGCTCCGAGGGGCTGCTATCCATCGGAATGGGCAATCACGATGCCAGTTTCAGCGTCGAAAAGGTTTTGTTCGATGCGCCAATAATCGGATTTCACTATCCTATTCGTAGCTTCGCCCAGTTTGAACAGAAAGTTCGCCAAGGCGGGGCAGCGCTTGAGCGAAACACCGAGTTGTCCCCGGCTATGGGCGCCCATTGGCGCCGTTGGTTTGACATGTATAAAGATGGTGAATTGCGCAGGGAGTACGAGCAGTTGGCACCTACAGCGCAGAAACTCAAGTCGCTTAGGGCTGGCGGCATCGTCGGGCAAGACAGAAGAGTTCTAAACGAATTTCTGTCGACCAAGGGGCCCGCGGTACGCGCCCTGTTAAAAGCGAAGAATAGATTTCAAACATTTTGATTGGCACTGATCGCTTGGCTGCCTATGCGAACCCTTGCAGCTTTGCATATTGACTGAGCCGCAAAAACGAATTTAGGGCTGGTGTAGTTCCGCTGATTGCGGCAACAAAACGCGAGGCGGGGGCTTCACAATGAACCTACTAACAGGGCTCGCCCGACTAATCCGGCGCGCCAAGGCACCGGACCTCGTTTCCTTTTGGCATGGTCCCATTGATGCAATGACTTACGGTTGCCTTGCTTCTTTCCCCTACTATGGCGCGCGCCTTCGCGTTTATTCCTACGATGACAGCATCCAAGTCCCTCCGGGGATTGACCTGGCTGACGCGCGCGAGATTTGCTCAGACGCGAGCTTAGTCGACCGTTACATAGTCGATGGAAAGGTTGAATTCTCGAAATTTTCCAATCTCTTCCGCTATTTGCTGGTCCAGAAAACAGGATGCTGCTGGGTCGACTGCGACTTTATTTGCTTAAGGCGCCCTGAATTTCAGAAACACGAGATGGCCTTCGGATATCAGTTGGGCAAAGACCATCCGGCAGCCATCAACGGAGCAGTGCTCAAGCTCCCGCGAGAGCACGCTGTGCTTACCGAGCTGATCGAGCATGCGCGCGGCGTCGTGGACCTGGACCAGCACTGGGGCGTTATTGGGCCACGGCTAATCACCCCGAAATTTAACGAAGCCGGTTTATCGAAGTTTGCAAGCTCGACGGTTGACTACTACCCGATATCGCATCTCCATTTCTGGAAACTGCTGCTGCCCGAAGAGCGAGAAAACGTCGAAGCCGCCACCCGTTCTTCCAAGCTACTGCACCTTTGGCATCACATGTTCGAAGTCGCAGGCTACAACAAGGAACTTGCTCCCCCCAAGGGGTCCTACGTATACGATGCATTGGAGCGCGTTGGCGCATTGCACCGCTTCAGTGGAGCTTACGATACCGATCACCTGAAGATACAGCTCAACGGCTGGCTGCCCGCAGAATCGAAGTTGCTGGGCAGCTAGGAGGCGACGGTCTTCTTCTCGGGAGGAACACGCATGTCAGAGGCGACCCGCTATGAGATGGAGATGAGCGAATGTCGCCAAGGGACCGCTCCTCTGAGAGCGCCCCGCCGACAGAGAGAGCGGTGTTGACCGTAACATCGCTGGTAAACGTCTTTTCCGCTAAAGAGCTTGGCAACCGAGCGACCGCGATTGTGCCCGTCGCTAGGTCGCTTGCGACCCAGAGGACGCCACCGCCGCGAGCCCAAGCGCTGGACGACGAAATAGCAGTCCACCCTTTCCACGGCAAAAGCGAACTGGCGCTGCAGGAAACTAGCACATCGCTCTGGAACAAAACGACGACAAAATTGCCCCACCGCCTCAAAAACCGAGACAAAAATCAGCAATAAAATCTAATAAATCAATATCTTAAAGGGGATATGTGGCCCGCCACAAACGTCTGAACTGACGCCTACCGTGAATCAAGCACTTAGCGTCGCGGCCACCACAACCAGTTAGACCAGCCGCCACATACCTTTGATCAGATGATCTCTCACCGCCACATTCCCTTGAACCTTGATACAGAGCCTGACAATAAAAGGAATAATCGCGGGGTCTTCTGCGAGCCACGATATCGACACTTCGTTTGAGGCCTTCGAAGCGAACGAGGCATTGGAAGAACTCGTTGCCTCTATCCGACATGATCTGGACGCGAGAAAGCCGCACGCGGCATTGGACAGACTTCACACATATTGCATGAAGCGGCTCGCATCGCTTTTGAGCAAGCACGGTGGCGGAAATGAAGAACTCGAGTCCCAAAGCGATGTCTTGGATTTCCGGGAAGCAGCCATCTCTCCGCGGGAAATATCAAAGACTCCGAAAGGTGGAAGGCCGTCAGCACCGCAAGCATGAAGTCGCGACGAATGCACATTTTCGATTAAATTTCAATTAGTTGATGGTGATTCAGATTTATGCCAATCACCCCTCACTGTGGAAAATCACTATTTTGTGAGTTGACGGATTTTCCCTAAAATCTCGCCTATCGTCCTCACTTCGGAACCACCTCGGGTCATCCCGTGGCGGTCTTTTTTTGCCTAAAGCGTTCAGATGTTGATGGCGGCCAATTCAGACGTTCGTGGCGCGCCAGAAGGTATTGGTGGGCCCGGAGGGCCTGCGAAGATCGAAAGAAATCAATTGGCTACCAGATCGGTTAGCCAACGCAGTTCAGCGAATGTTCTCGGTTTTTGGCGAACCCCAGAATGGTAGCGCTGGACCGTCTCACACCGTCCCCCCGCTTTTCGATCCGTAAATCTATCGCGTAGTGGTGGGGCCTGGAGCTATATGCGACAAGGAAAATGTATCGCATTTTGTGCTCCAATTGCCTGGAAAGGTGCAATCGGCACCCACCCGTCCCTTGACTAGTTTGGAGGGACTCTGAGAGCGGTTCGCCTATAAAGGCTTGTGCATTGTCATTCCGTTTGCGCCGAACAACCGGCTGTAAAACTCCACTGCATACCTGTCGGTCATTCCGGCGATGAAGTCACATATCGTCCGGTGGCGGTTCACGTCATCACCCTGTTGATAGACTTCGCGAAAATCCTTCGGCAGTAGACGGTCCCCACCGTCAGCCTTGATCGCATCGAAAATCTTGATGATAATATCTTTTCCTCGAAACTCTACGACTTGCAGCGCAGGATCCCGAATAACGGCTTCGTATGTAATGTTCTTCAGGACTTCGACTATAATGAAAGTCTCATACTCTAATCGCACATTGCTAAGTTGAGGATACTTTTCGTTAGGGATTACTTCAATTCCGTTTAGGAACATCTGTATCAACGAGGAAGTGAGTGCGGTGCGATGATAGCCGTTTTCTGCCATCAACTGTGATCGCTGCTGAGCATCAACCGCAAAGTACATTTTCTTTGCTTCTGGCTCAATGTCTCTATCTTTCAACAAGCGGCGGTCATCGGTACTGAAAGCGAAAACCTCAAAGAATACATAGTGCAATATTTGATGCACATCGCTTTGCGTTATCGACCCATCAGTCTCAGGGTACTGTTTCTTAATTCTAGAGTTGATGGTATTGACAACAGCCTCATATATCTTCGGATTTAGGGCAAACAGATCGAGAGGCCTCAGAAAGCCGCTCTTAAATACATCCTCAAGATCATATGTAGAGTACGCGATATCATCCGCGATATCCATAATTGTGCATTCGACGGTCTTGAATTTACCTTCGAAATCGTCGCCTACAACCGCCCTTTTTATATCTTCAACTATTAGGGCGTCACTCTTATAGTATCCCTTGACGACTTTATGCGGACCACTGGCCCGATCGTTCGCCCGTTCAGGGATGATCGAATCGTATTTAAGAATAGAAGCGAGGCTGCGGTACGACAGATCGAGCCCAGCGCGATCATCAGCGCCATCCTGCCCGAACGGACTATAATCGCCCGCTGTGGTCAGCGTAGCCTTTTTCTCAAGCCGCGTCAGAATGCGAAGCGTTTGAGCGTTGCCTTCAAAACCGCCATGATTTTTCATGCATTGGTCGAGAGCCTCTTCACCGTTGTGCCCAAACGGCGGATGGCCCAGATCGTGGGCCATGCCGGCAAACTCTACCAAGTCTGGTTGAATATTTCGGCCAGGCTCTTTGAAGAACTCATTTTCGTGATTCAGCCTGATGGCAATAGACTTTGCAATCTGCGCGACCTCCAAAGAGTGCGTCAAGCGATTGCGAAAGAAGTCGCCTTCGTGGCCAGGGAAAACCTGCGTTTTTCCTTGGAGGCGCCTGAAACTCGCGCTGTGAATTAGCCGAGCGTAGTCTCGACGCCAAGCGGTTCGGAATGTCTCTGAGCCACCGGCCTTTTCGAGGCCCGCAACGCGCCCCTCATCTTCAAGGGAATACAAAGGGCGCATTGTCTACTCTGCTCTACAATTACTTATGCTTGGATGTTACGAACATACCGGCTTCGGCAGCCTTGTCCTTAATGATTGTCCACCGCCCGGATGAAGCATTCTCGGCGGCATCCTTCAATGTGCGCAGTTCACGCATTACGGTACGGTAGATAGGATTGTTGTCGGTTTCAGTGGCTATTTCGCCCTTCGACCGTGACGCGGCTTGCTTCGTCATGAATCAATCTCCCTTCCCTGACGTTCCAACGCTAGGCTACACTCCTGGCCATTGGAAGCACTTTTCACTTACCTCGGCAGTTTGATCGCGCGTCGTGTAAATCGCGTTAACTACGTACGCACAATGCCCGACGCGTAATCAGGTTCCGACTAGTGGCCACAACGCGATACTCCGGAGCGCAAACGCACGTCAAGCGGCGCATTGCACGACAAATCGTCGCTGACGCAATCGACAGATGCTGGAACTCCTTCCGCCGCCGCAGCATCTATTCGATGAACATAGCGCGTGGACCATGTTGACGCGCGCGTGTTACGCACTAAAGATGCACCCGAGGATAGTGGCACAGGTGGGGCATTTTGATAGACGTAGTTGAGGCCGAGTTCGAGCGGTCGATAAAGGCTGTTGCCGAAACATATGATGCGGACATTTATCTTTATTCAGGCACCATAGATCACGCGGGATTTGGCAAAGTTGTAGAGGCTTTCGCACCCGGTGGGCGTACGAACGCATTGCTCATCTTGACCACGAATGGGGGGCTTGCCAACTCCGCCTATAAGATCTCGCGGTTCTTTCAATGCCAATATGAGCGCTTCATTATCTTCATTCCGAGTGTGTGCAAGAGTGCTGGAACTCTCCTCGCGATCGGAGGACATCAACTGCTGATGAGCACTTTTTCCGAGCTGGGCCCGCTTGACGTCCAATTGTACGAGCGTGACGAGATTAGCGCGCGAAAATCGGGCCTACTTAGCCACTCGGCTTTCGAAGCGCTGAAGTCGGAGACATTCGCTCTCTACGAACACTTTCTGCTCTCGATTAAGCAACGGAGTTCAGACAATATCAGCTTTCCGATCGCATCGGAGGTTGCCGGAGAGATGGCGTCAAAGGTCATGACACCCATTTTCGCCCAGATATCGCCATCGATACTCGGCAGTGACTATCGAGACCTGCAGGTCGCGATAGAATACGGCGACCGCCTCGCTTGGCATAGCGAAAACATTTCTCCTGTTGCGGTTCGGTTCTTAACGGAACAATATCCATCGCACGACTTTATTATAGACAAGCAGGAAGCCGAGAAATTATTCGATGAGGTCGACGGCCCGAGCCCTGAATTATGGACGCTGATTAAGCACCTGAAGGATTTCGTGTTCACCCCGCACGAACCAACTATTGTCATTAATCTTAACTCGTTTCTGGAGGTCGAGGAAGATGAGCAGCCAACTGACGAAAATGTCGCATCCTCAGCGGAAGAGGTCGACGGAGCCGGAATGGATGGTAGCGAAAACCCAGATCGCCCTAGGTCTAATAGAACGCGCAAGCAAAGACGTGGCCCTTCAGAACCTGATACGCCCGAGGAGTAGTGCCGAGCACTTTCGACATCACGAAAGCCTCTACGGGCTGGTCAAACACTGAACATGAAAACCCCGCCTCGGCGGGGTTTTTGTTCGTGCAATTTGTTGCACCGGTCACCGTTCCGCCGAGGCAGCGGACCCGATATCCTTCATCTCGTAAACTTCAGTTGGCCCCTCCATCTCCCTCACACCCTTGAACGAAGGGTGTCGAAGCTTTCCATCTTGTGTCCAGGCGCGATACTCGATGTCGGCCACCAGCAGCGGCCGCACGAAGACAGCGCCCTTTCGCTTCAGGGCAACAGGCGGCCGATCGACCGGGATCGCGTTTAGCAGCTCGCGGAGTATCGTCGATTCCTGATTACTCCAACCTGTGCCGCACCCTCCGACATAGGCGAGATCATCGCCCCTCCTCGCTGCGAGCAGCAGACGACCGATTGCCCCTGGCACCGTCGACGGCTCGTATCCTACGATCACAAAACTGTCGCGCCGCGCGCATTTGATCTTGAGCCATTCCGGCCGACGCTCCGATCGGTATGGCGCGTCCCGCCGTTTGGCGATGATGCCTTCAAGCCCGTGTTCGCACGCGACCCGGAAGAATTCGGCGCCGTCGGCGTGCATTTCCTCGGAGAACCGTATCGCGCCAGTCCTGCCGGCGACGATCGGCTCGAGCAAACGTCGGCGCTCCGCCAGCGGCAGTGACCGCAAGTCGTGGCCGTCCAGGTAGAGGAGATCGAAGGCATAGAAAATGATCTCGCTCGATTCATGCAGGCTCGGCTTCTTGCCGACCGCACGCTGCAGCAGCTCGAAATCCGATCGGCCATGGTCATCGAGAACGACCGCCTCGCCGTCGATGATCATGGAGGAATGGCCAAGTTGGCGCGCCTCTTCGACGATCGGGCCGAACTTCTTCGTCCAGTCATAACCGCCGCGCGTGATCGCCCTCACCTCTCCCGACTCGACATGGACGGCGAGCCGGTAACCATCCCACTTCACCTCAAAGGCCCACTCCGGTCCTTTCGGCGGCTTGTCAACGAGGGTCGCGACGCATGGCTCGACGCGCCGCGGCATCGGATCTGCCGGCGGAGCTGGTGGCGGCTTCTGCTTCGCTGTTCTGGCCATGCAGCCATTAACGCACAGTTCCGCGAAATCGTCTCATTGACTCTCGCGATCACGAGAACATAGTAAGAACATTCAAATGAGGTACCGAACATGAGTGACGAAGGCGGCCCAACAAAAAAGACCGAAAGTGGCCCTGTTACGCACCTCTGCGAACTTCCAGGCTGCAAGAAGTGGGGCGGCTTCGGCTTCGCAAACGGTAGAGCGGCGCCAAACTGGTACTGCTTTGAGCACAAGCCGGAATGGAAGAAGGCCAATGCCTAGAGGCGACGCCTGGTGGCTGTCCGAACTCGTCTTCAAGGTGCAGATCGAGTGCGAATGTGGGCTCAAGAAGCAGTACGACGCTAAAGCCCTCCTCGACCGGATCGGCGATGAGCGCATGCCCAGCCTACTCCCCCGGCTCGCGCGCGCAAACGGATGCACGAAGACGGAAAATCAGATCCGCGAGCGTTGCAAGCTTCATTACACCCACGCGCTCCCCGAGGAACAACCGCCCTCCCGACGGCTCCGGCCGGCAATAGCGCGGCGCCGGCCGGGAAACCCGAGGAAATCACCTTCGCCAATCTGCCGGAGTGGTATGACCTATTCTGCCACTGCAAGCGCTGCGGGCGCGTGCGCCGGATAGACCGGAATGACCTCGCGCGCCGGTTCGGCAAGGCTCAGTCGATCATGGCTCTGGAGCGACGCATGCGGTGCACGACGTGCCGAAACAGCGACGGCAATACGATCAAGGTTGGGAAGCTGAAGCGCTAGTGTTCAGCGATGAAACAAACGCGCTGGAACCAGTTGCCGCTACGACCGTTTACAGGAACGGCGCCCCGAGTGTCCCCTTCCCCCTACTTCGGGCCCTGTATATCAGCACACTCTCTCTTGGCCCCTTAGTCGCATTCGGGGCCATTTTTCTGAGCGAGCTGCAGCCGCAATCGAGTACTCACTCAAGGAACCACATCCCGCTCAACGAGTTTGAACTTCACAAGGAGTTCCGACGATGATTTTAATTCCGCCCAAGTTTGACTGCCGAGGAGGCGAAGGCTCTGACGCCTCAGGGCTGATCGCTTCCATCAGGTATGCGTTGGCTGCCGAGGCGCCGTTCGATACGCGAGGACTCTGCTTGAGGTCGCTTGGAACCATCGTGGTTATCGAAGGCCAAGTTACGGAGCCCGATGGCGACGACTTCGTTCGGCGGGTGGCTGAGGACATCGCCGGGGCAGATCGGGTCGTCGTGCGAGTTGGTTGCCCGCGGCCCTCTCAGTCGTAATTTCCGAACCGCTGCGGAACCTTTCCGCCTGATTTGCGTTCCAATTGTCTTGATCCCACAACCCCCGCTCGGGATCAATGCTTGCAGACGTCACTCTCCATCCCCAGAGTGAGATCCAAGAGTAGCCTCTGGCCTCGTCAAGCCCCCTCGACGAGGCCTTCATTTTTGCTCGACTCGAAATAAAGGAGCCTCCTCCGGGGTGGCGGAGGCTCCCTGGGGCTGTGCGCGACTACAAGCAATATATGCAGCCGCCCCTCATATGCTACGCCTCAGCGTTAACACCACAACTCATCCATTCTGGGTAAAAAGACAACTCCGACAGTGCGGAGGAACTACGCAACGCCCTCGGTAGGCCCCATCTAGCGGGGACACTGATGGCAGGTGGGGCCCAGAGGCGCCTTGATCGGGTCGATGATCAAGAGCATATTTAAAACTTGGGTCAGCGAAAAAGGTTCCTCCATCGGACCTCAGTCCCACAGAGACCTCGCATAGGTCTTAGTTTCGTTGTCGCGCGTCCTCCCAGCGTTAGTTTTCTTCTCAGCCCACGGCAGCACAGCCCTTAACTGCTTGGGCGGGCAACGACGCCGGAGCACGCGCCTTTCAGTTCAGCCAATGGACCGAACTCTGGTGCCGTTGTTCAATTGGAGGAGGAATTGCGAATGTACGAGCGATACACTTACGACGCGCCGGAGCGCAAGTTTACGACGGGCTTGCCAGTCGGCGTGATGCTTCTCTCGATGGTGGTGATCGCTGCTTACCTACTGTTCGGAGGCGCTTCAATCGACAGCAAGCAGACAACCTCCGTCGTCCTTCCCAAGTCCGCCGCGGACACCTCGCGATAGCCCAATGCCGATCGACACGGCTCTGGCCTCACAACGCCAGCACCTATTTTTTGAGAGTTGTCTCGGACTTAGGTCTGATACTTCCCCCCGCAAAGGTCCTAATCCGTTGTCGAGCCCAAACTCCTCTGCCATTGCTGGTTGAGTAATCAACCGGCACGCGATGACAGTAGATGACGTCTAATGAAATCCCGGATTTCGTGAATGAGTTGATCGCGGCTGGGTGCGAGATCACGGCCATTGGCCAGAAGATGTACGTGATAAGCGAGCCGAAGGCTTCCGCAACCGAAGAGGTTCGTCGGATAACAGAAAAATACGGCGACCGAGACCCAATCAGGCTGGAGATTGTGAACTACCTCTGGTCGATCGGCCGATACGTGGAGCTGGCGTCCGAATGCCCGCGGCACTGATGGCGGGGCTGGTTCGTGCGACTCCCTGGCGTTGCATTCTGGCCACATTGGCGCATACTTTCTTTATCGCCGGGCTGTTGATCAGGGCCCCGGCGGCTGGAAGATAATCCGCGCTTTCGCCCCAGTATAGGAGGTCGCGCGATGTCTTCCACGACCAGGCAAATGGCGCTTCTCCCTCATGAAATGAATGAGATCGATCAGATCTTTCAAGACGTCCTGCGCGAACGCGGGCTGTCGCGCGATTGCGAGACGGCAGAAGCTATCGCAAGACGGATTCTCAATTGTTATCAAAAAGGCATCCGTGAGAGTGCCGCCGTGAAATGCGAAATTGGCCTTGAAAGGCGCGCGCAAGCGAACGCGGGCATGGTCGACCAAGTCAATCCGGAGGTTTCCATGCAGGAGATTGCTGCCGGACCAACCGTCCAGATCAGCCCCGACGAACTCGATATGCTTCAACGGACATTCGACCGAGTGTGCATCTGGTGCAGCATTCCACGCTATGGCAAACGCGCCGAACGGTTGGCGTGGCATATTACCGATCAGTTCCGCAAAGGAATGACCGACGAGGCTGCCCTGTTCGATAGCGCCATGTGGTTAGAGAGGATTTCTGACAGCGCTCGCAATCGGCCGGACGCATAAGGCATGCTCCTACAGTCACTCGGCGGAACGTTTTTGGCGCCCATACGTTCCCGTATTGCCAGCGATTACTCCCGCTGCGCAACGAGGCCGGGCTCCAAGTACCTTAAGTCCCTATCTTGGAGCCCGTTGCACCACATCCTGTTAGGCCCCACATGACGTCGGGGCCTATTTTCTTTCTTCGAGCACCTTTGCCCCAAACCATCGCATGAAGAGCACTTCGGATCCGCGAGGCCCGAGGTAGGCGAGTGCGGCGATCATTCCCGTCGCCATCGGTTGGCCCAGAGCAAGCCAAGTCGCCAGCCCTTCGCCGATGAAGGCCATGCCGACAGCGATCGGCATCTCCCACAGCAGTTCCTTGCCAAAAAACTTGCGTCGCATCTTTCGCACCTCGTTTGTGTGCCACATGAGGCGACCGGAGAAGACCGCGATAAGGGTGGTCGCCGCGCCGCCGAACCAGGCATTGAGCAGCTCGATAAGAGACGTGTACTTTTCCTGCATGTCAGCGATTTTCCCCGTGTCGCTCGCATTCCGCCTTCGTCCAGATCGCCGCGGCACAAATGCCGACGGCGGTCCGATCTATTTTCCGCTGATCTTCGGGCGTCGCCCCTCGCGCGCCGATCAGGTCTGTTCCGACGATGCTTCTAAGGGCCGTCACACTCGCCGGCGCCGAAGTTCCACAGCCCGCCAGCATCAAGGCAGGAATCGTAATCAGTGCGCTTCGAATGAGCGCGGCTCGCCGCTTCATTGTTCTGCCTTTCAATCTTGGTGGTGACGGACTGCGCGCCGTCCTCGCGGATCTCGACAACGAGCCAGGTGAGACCGGCGAGCACGAGCCCGCCGATGACGATGCGCGGCCACATATCAGCGGGCCTGCACGCGGTTCACCGACCAGCGGCCGGTGAAGAACATGAAAAGCGCGATGGAGCCGATGACGATCAGCAGCGCGGCGATGCCGCCGGCGTAAGGATTGTTGACGCCGAGAACCGCAGAAAGGCCAGCGCCGCCAAAGAGGCCGCCAACGGTTGTCACCGCCGTTCCGCTCTTCGCCACCGGCACATCGTCAGCCTTCGCCGCTTCCGGCTTCACGTCCGGCAGCTCCGCCGACGTCCGCGACGCCTCGAGCGCGTCAAGGAAGTTCCGATAGTAGCCGGCGATCAGCTTCGCCTTGTCGGTCCCGTTGATGATGGCGCGCGCGCCGACAGGGTCATTGGCGACCTGATTGAAATAGTCGCCGAGCTTGTTGCCGGTGAAGAGCCCTTTGATCATGCCGTCGAAGAGGATGCGAATGGCCGTTGCCATCTCTGCAGCCTTCTCCGGCGTTTTGGCTAGGCCGAACTTTTCATAGTTCTCCAGGCCGGTGATCTGCGGCAGACCCCGGCCGCGATAGAGCCAGCCGTCGTTGGGCGCCTTGTTGCCCATCCGACCGCCATAGACCTTGTTCGCCAGCTTCTGCGGATTGCGGGCGAAGGGCGTTGCACTGGCGAGCGTCGGGAAGCGAGACGGCCAGACCTGAGTGAGACGCTCGGCTGAGTAGCTGAGGTTCTCGGTCACCGGCTGCATCGTGCCGCCGGTCTCGTGAAAGACGGTCGCCAACATGTAGGCGAGATGCCGGTTATCGATCACCTTGCCGGTCGACTGGCGCCGATCCCACTCGTCGAGGATGGCATTCATGCCATCGATCTGGGATTGCATCAGGCGGCCGCCGAAAGGCGCGCGCCTCGCATAAGCGAGGAACGTGGTTCTATTCATCGGATTTACCTCTTCGTTAGGAAAACAGGCCACCATCCCGCACGGCATGATGCCGGCAGGGGGAGCATGATGGGTTACGATTGGAATGGCGCTCGCGGGCGCCGCATGAAGATCGTGCGATTTGGAACGGCCGTCGCACTGGCGGCCTTACTGGTATCGGTCGCGGCTCAGGTGGTGACGCGAGCGATCTGAGCGCGATCTAGAGCTTCAACGCCGCGACCCACATCGCATCGAATTGTTCGGCCGAGATACCGAGCTGAGCCGCGATCGTCGTTAGCAACGGATGATCACGCTCGAAATTCCCCGCATATTGCCATTCGATCTTGGCTTCGTCTTTCTCTTGGCCATCCGGCATCGCGTCGAGCGCGGCGTCGACCTGGACGATGGAAAAGCCGTTCTTGACTAGCCCAAGACGAAGCTGACGCGCGGTGAGCGGGCCCCTGTTGGCGGCCGCCTCGCGCTCGGCCTCCTCGGTGGCGAACTTCACCATGGCCTCGGCGTGACGCGCGTCGGCATCGGGCAATTGGTAGGTTGACAGAATAGTGTCATCCGGTTCGGTCAACGCGATACCAGTCGCGAGCGCCGCCGCTTTTGCATCCCTCACAAATTCGTCACGCGCGCTATTGATGACACCGCGCAAAACTGACTCCAGCGTCCACTGCTGCAGATCAGCGGTGAACTTGTGATGGAACGCCTTTTCGTCGATCTCGCTAAGGTCAAGCTCAACAATTCTCTTCACTTCCAAACCTCCTTTTACGGGTGCAGCCACTGCGCCGTCAGTCGGGTGTTCCACCCGGTGAACAGAAACGGATTTGATGAAACTCGGTAGGCGAACCAGTCGTTGGGGGACATTCTGGTCAGGATGGTCATCGTCTGGGTCATGTACCCCGGCCCAAGAACCAGCGCGCCCAGGACGCCGGTCCCGTTGCGAAGAAGTTCAACCGCAGTTTGGACACCTGCCCCCTGCACCGATCCGGCTATGAACATGCTGATAAGATACCAGCCGTCGAGCGGTACATGCACAGCATTCCTGCCGTTCAAGCTACCCCCAAGGGAGAAGCCGCCGCGATTGAAGAGAAATCCGCCCTCGCTAACGCCTACGAGCGTGTTTCCACCCGCGATCGTTATGTCAGCGCCCATGTTCGTGCATAAGAGTGGGGTTTCAGGGGTATGAACGGCTCCGCTTTTTCGCTCGGCGACCATCGACGTACCCAAATACTGGTTCGCGTCGCCCCAGCGCATAAGGGCCATATCAGCGCCAACGTTGCCGCCGGGCTCACCGATTCCAAAGCCGCGCTTCACCCATGCCCAGCGATTGTAGGTTGCTCCAGCAACTACACCCGTTTGGAAGTACAACGCGCCGTCGGCGTTGGCTGCGCTGATGTTGTAGATAAGGTTCCCGGTGACGCTTCCCATTGAGGACAGGTTGCCTGTCGCGTGAACGCTGCCTGATACGGTCCCGCCGCTCGCCGAAAAGGCTCCGATCTTCGATCGTATGTCAGCAGCCCCAACGGTTGTAGCGTAATAGTCTGTCCAGACCTTGCCGAGTTGGACCGCATCAATCTGGGCGATTAACTGCCCTTCGGTGGAGTGCCATCCCAGCATGACGTCATTGCTGGCACCCATGTTCGCGCCGCCAGAACGACGCACCACCTTTGCAGCGGTGGCGAAGGTCGCATCGGTGGTGGCCGCCACCAGCGTTCGGCCGTAGCTGGTGAACGTCGCCCACGCCATAGCCGCATTGCTCGTTGCATAGGGCACTTTGTCGGCGAGCATCGACGGCCCGAGGGCATTCAGGGCGGACAGCGTCGCCGTGTCCAGCCGCGTGAGATAGGTCGCAAGCGCCTGCGCGTTCGCAACCGTCTGCTGCCCATAGGCCGTGTCGCGCATGATCGCATACGGATAGGTGCCGGAAGCCCCCTTCCATTTGATCGCGGCGGTGATCTGGGTGTTGCTATCCACAGAGAGGATAGGCAACGGATTGCCGTCCGCTTCTGCAATCAGGATGCCGCCAGCGATCAGCGCTGTTTGCCAGGCCGTTCCGATGCCAGTGATCACAGCGCTGCCGTTCGTCAGGGTGACGGTCCCTGCCGTGTAAGAAGTGGTCATGTTGGGAGCTTCCTAAGCTGGAATGCCGAAGATGTAGTAGCGAATGCCACCAGGCGCGTAGGCGCCCGAAGTTTGCCAGGTTCCGGGGCTGTCGCCGCGATTGTAGTAATCGCCGACGTTGCCGGCGAAGGTGTAGAACCGGGCATTGTTCGCCGTTAGTTCACAGAAAGTGCTTTCCCCGGCGTGGGCTTGGCCGTTGTAGGGATATTTCAGCCGCTTCACGAACGGCAGGCGCCACATCGCGCCCCACGACATCGGCAGGTTGTTCTGCCCGAGGCTCGCACCGTTTCCGGCGCCGTGGTGTGTGAGGTATTTCACCATCGGGAACATGCCGGTCCCATCAAAGGGGATGTCCGTGATGACACCGTTGCCGGCGCCGAAGGTGAAATAGCCTTCCTTCAGGATCTGGACCTGCGGCCAGCGAGTATCGATGACGATATCTGCCCAGCCCGGCGGATCTGCAGAGCCAGGACGAAGGAACTGTACGACACGCCCGCCATCTTGGAACTGCCGAAGTACCTTGTTAGACCCGCCAGTTGGACCGCTAACGTCCTCCATGTAGAGCATGAAGCGCGCCCGCATCGCCTTCGAGGCTTCGAAGCCGATCAGGCTTCCGTCAAACCAGTACTCTCCGCCGAAATCGAGGACTTGTGGGTTTGATGGATACATGATCGTAGCGCTGTCGTAGAAGTGAACGTCAAGCGCAACGGTGTCAGGCAAAGGGATGCCAGTCTGGTAGTAGCTCACCCCGGCAGGAAGCGCGAAGTCATCCGCAGCAATGACCTTCACCGGCATCTTTGAGGCATCAAAGGCCATTTGCTGAACGGTGGCGGTATCGACGTTGTAACCGGGTTTGGCGATTTTCAACGCGGTCGATGATATCTTGATGGTCTTCGTCCCGTTCGGCGCCAAGACCGGAGCGTCATCCGGTGCGACATTGTTCCCCGGCAAGTTCCAAACGTTCAAACGCTTGTCGCGCGATCTGAACTTGTTGAAAGCATCAATTCCGTCATTCGGCGTGACGATGACGGGCATCCCGTATGCGAAGTTCCCCAGATTATTGTTGAGAACCATGTTTTCCGCCCATCCCATTTGGGCGTAGTTCCCCACGGCATAGAAACCACCCTGACCACGGTAGTATTCGCCGCTGTCGGTCCAGGCGACCATCTGTTGATTATAGCGGTTGCTGCCACCCCCCTTCTTCGCTTTCACGTCGAAGAGGGGAACGTTGTACCGAAGCGTAGGGAACGCCGCATTGCGAAAGCCCCAGAGCGTTCCCTGAGGAACGGTCAGCGACATGTAAGTGAACGTCGCGGCATTGGCGCCCGGCGGATAGTATGTGACGCCGTTGCCAGCCTGGAAGGTGTTCACGGCCCAGATGTCACACAAGCTCGCCTGAATGCCGAGCTTGCTGTTGTAGAGGAACTTCCACCGCTCACTATCCGGCGTCGTGCGCGGATCGTCTGCGCTATTCTTCATGATTTTGATGCAGGCGGAACCCGAAGAATCGATGCCTATCATGGTGCGGACCATCAGCTGTAGAACTCCAGAGTTGCGAGATTGAGGTTGAAATCGACCTTGCCGTTTTCGGAAAGAAACCTTCCAGCGCGGATCAGTCCCGCGTTTAGGACATTCAGACGCAACGCACCGTTCTCAAAGACGAAAGGGAGAAACGTCGGGCTTCCGGGGTTCCAGACGACGAACTGATCGGCCTTGACTGCAAAGCGGGATTTGAGCACCCCGCCTTCCGTGTAGATCTCGACGTAGAAGCCGCTGTCCTTGAACGCGTCCGCAAGGTTCGCGCGCAGCATCACCGAGAAGCGCGAGGTGACGCCCGACTGATCGGCGGCCGCCTCGAACTTTACCAGCCCCTGCGCAAACCGGCCGTTGAGATCGGCGCTTACCCCGTTGACGCTGGTCGTTAGTGCGCTGTCGGCGTTCGCACGGGCTTGCTCCTCGGCAATCAACCGAGCGAGATTGTTCCCGACCGTCGATGTCAACACCGTCGTGTTCAAGGCCAAGGCGCTGTCGGCGTACGCGCGCGCCTGCGCCTCAGAGAAAATGGCCGCCTTGTTATCTGCGGCCGAGGCCTTCAAGGACGTGATGTCTGACGCAAGCGCTCCATCTGCGTTGACGCGAGCCACTTGCTCTTTCGTCACCTCAGCCCGAACGTCACCGATCTGCGCAAGCACGGTGGAGATGCGAGCCGCAAGCGCCTCATCCTCCCTTGCCCTGACCAGCGTTTCGTCGGCGATCTTCGCAAGCGATGAGCCGACTTGCGCCGTGATCTCGTGGCGCTGTGTCTGACCGAGGGCGCTTTCCACCATCCACGCGACGGCTAACTCTTCGATCCGAGGCCGGAAGAAATTATCCAGCTCGGATTGAATGTCTTCAAAGCGGCTTTTTACATCGTCGCGGACCTGACCGAGACCGACCTGCAGCGTGAGAGAGCCCGTAGCCGTCGCCGTTGTCCGCCAGGCGGTAAAGGTGCGGAGGCGATCGGGGTTCGTCTTGATCGTTGCCCGCGCGACATAGACCTTCTCCGAGATGATGTTTTTGGTGGTCCGGTACCGACCACCCTCCGGCTCGCCGCACAGGTCAGTGAACTCTTCGGCCGAGCCGTCGACGCGATAGACAAAGAGCACATCGGTAATCGTCGGATCATCCGGAGGGTCCCAGACGAATTCGAGTGCCGGAACGTCGAAGCCGTTGCCGCCTTGGATCATGCCGGCGTGCACATCGAAGTTCTGCACCGTGAAGAGCTGCGACGGATTGATCGGCGCGACCGGCGGGATGATCACCGGGCCAGGCGCGATATCGCCGTCATCATAGATATCGGGGCCGGTCTCGGTCAGCATAAATGTGAGCCGAAGATCCGCGTCGCATCGCCACCCGGAAACCATCCAGGACTTGCCCTGGTACGTGACCCACTCACCCTCCATCACCTTCAGGCCGACGCGACGGCTGACGGGCACCGTCGCGGTACCGCCCTTGCGGTTCTGGCGATAGCGGATGTTGAGCAGGTACTGCGCGATGTCGGCATCGGACACCTGCAGGAAGTCGATCGATGTCTGCCGCGCGCGCTTGTCGGCGGCGACGTCAGCGTTGACGACGATCGGCTTCAGGCTCTCCGGGTTCCACATCGAATCTGGTGAGGTGAACTGGCCCGAGAGATGGTTGAAGAGATCGAAAGCCGACTTGCGCGGCTGGCGCGGCTTCGGCCGATCACTCGGAATGTCCGCATCCGTGATCGTCAGGACAGGGATCTGCGGCGCGCCGACGACGACACCCGAGAGCCCGCGGCGGTTCAAGCCATAACCAGCCATCGCATCGTCAAAGGCCGACAGCGCCTCGGTGTGATCGGTCTCAGAATTGACCCAGAGCGAGCACTGATAGATCGGCTTGCCCTTGCGCAGCGTCCGGCAATAGTTGATCGCGACGAAGTAAGATGACAGGTCAAGCTGTCCGAGCGACTTGCCCTCGCCGATCAGGGTACGGCCGGAGCGCAAGCCCTTCAGGCCGAGCTGGTAGTTGAGACGATGCACTGCCGGGCTCAGCGTGTGCGCCCAGGTCGAAGGCGTATTTAGCCGCTGCGGGCCATTGCCGCCCGCCACTGTCGAATCTTTCGTCGGGTCATACTCGCGCAGACCGCGCAGCATCCACTCGATGTCCGGCCGCCCCCTACCCGCATCGCGGAAGAACTGCAGGTGATAGTAGCGATAGACGACGACATAGCAGAGGCCGGAGAGCCGGCTGGTTGCCTTCCATGAATTGCCAAGTGCCGCCGTTTTCGCGACAAGCTCAGCATCCGCCACCTGCCCCGAGCGACCATCGTAGAAACGGATGTCGATTGAGCTGTTGCCATCACCATCGATAAAGCCCTCGACGAAGTAGCGCGCAGCCTCGCCGCCCGCGACCGGCTTCGCGACCAGATTGTACTTCTGGCCATACATATAGATGTAGGGCTCGAGGCCATCACACCAGCCGTTCGCCAAGATGAAGACATCGGCATTCATCTTGTTGCCTTTGTCCCACTTGGCGTAGTAGGCGCGCTGACCCTTCGTCTTGCCGATGCCGTAGAGCGTGCTTGCAGGCACGTCGCCGCCCATCTGGACTTCGCCCTGAACGGCCGTGAACTTCTGCTTCTTCTGCTGCTTTTGGCCGAGCTTCGTCAGCCCCAGCTTCGCGCCGAACGCCAGCGCTCCACCCACAAGATTGCCAATAACAGTCGAGCCGAACAGGGCGCCAAGCCCTGTCGTGACCAACGAGAAAATTGCCATGGAAGGGATTACCCGAGATGGAAAGTCGCGACGACGTCGGAAAGGCCGTGGTCGCTACGGCCCCTCTCGGTTTTGGTGATGAAGCGATTGCCGATGCAGACACCGACGTGCTCGGCGCCATCAGCGAGGCGCAGGATGACCAGGTCGAAGTAGCGCGCCGAGGCGGCGCCATCCGCATCCTGTGCCAGCTCGGCCGACCAGAAGTCGACAAGGCTCGAAAATCCGCGCCGGCGGAGCGCTATATGCGCGCCCCTCAGGGTCTTATAGGCGTCCTGGTATTTCTCGACGAGCGAGGTGCTGTGCAAGGCATCCGCCATGGCGCAGCCGAGGTGGAAGCAATCGGCCGGGCCATAGGCATAGGGGGTCGACAGCTCACGCTCGAGCGTGGCCGATCCGATACGAAACCGCTCCATGGCTTATCTCGAAACCTGTCCCCATTCCTCGGGGATCGTGCCGACGGTCGCGACATATTCGAGCCCGGTGTCCGTCTCGTCATTGTCGAACTGCTGGTCACCGGAGCTTCGCTTGATCAGCGTCTGTCCTCGCGCCGAGCGGCCGGGCGGCTGTAGCTCGATCGTCAGCGTCAGCAATCCGGAGCCCTTCGCGTCGAGCGCGTCGTCGTTGAAGCTGATCCGGTCGATCTCATAGAGGTTCGAAACGAGAATGCCGACAACCTCATTGGTGTTCGGCACGCCGGCGAGGTGCGTGATGATGACGGGCGAGTTCGGGTAGTCATATTCCTCGATCTTCGCGACCGCATCGTCCGGGTCTGTGACCGGGATATTCGAGAACTGGATTGTCCGGGTCGTCACAGCGACGCCGACATCGCTGTTGATGTCGCCGGCCTCGAGGAATCTATTTGGCAGGTACTTCAGGCCGTTATAGGTGAACGGACGCCCGCCACGATGATAGCCGACCGTCTTGCCCGGCAGATCGAAGCGGATCAGGTCAAGCGTTACGAACTCGCCGCTTTCGACGATCGCCTCGACTTCAGGAGAAAGCACGCTCATGAGAAGAACAGCTCCGTAGCCGTGAACTGGACATTGTAGTTCGGCCAGGACTTCGGAAGGCTGTAGCTGCCCTCGTCCATCTCCATGATGCAGGCCGGTTTCTCGAAGTGGACCGTATTCCCTACGGCAAAGGTCTGGGTGTCGAGCGCGAAGCGGATCGACAAGGTGACGACGCCGGCGCCGTTGGCCGTCGCCGGCGCTGTGATCCGATGCAGCGAGCGCACCAGCGGCGATTTGCGCACCTCGACATAGTCGCCGAGCGACAGCTGAAAGCCAGCCGGCAGCCCGTTGACGACGATCGCCAGTGGGCTCGTGATCGACTGAAGTAGAGCGTCCCCTACGAAGGCGCCCCCGCCAGCCTTCACACCGGAAAGCGGTGTGTCGCCCTGGTAGGCGATCGGTCGAGGCCTCTGCGGATCGTAGCCGGCGAACACACCGCCATCGCTCGCCAGCATGTTGAAGGCGTCGAATGCCGCAACCTCGGCCGTCGTCAGCTTGCCCGCGGCATAGGTCGCCACCCAGAACGGCGTGCCGCGAAACAGCGTCTCGGTGCGCCGGCCGAGCATGCGCGAAGTGCTACGGGTGCGGATCGGGTCGAAGGAAATCGACGGACCATAGACGACGGCGGGAAGCGCGATCAGATCCGGCATCAGTAGTCCCCGCCGTTCTGGCGGAGATTTTCCCGCGCGGCCTCGTTTCGTTTCATCAACTGGACGGTCTGCCCGCTCGCCTGTTGCAGGATCTTGGCAACCAGACCCTCGCTCAGTTCAAGCTGGATAACGGTGCGGCTATCACCGCTATCCCCGTTCCCGTTGTCGCGGATCTTCGAAGGCGCGATGATCCTGCCGTGCTGGGTCGGCGCGAACAACTCGTCCTCGTATTCGTTTATCTGGTAGATGCGCCCTGGTGACACATCGCCACCGCCGGCTCGCGCTCCGCCCTTGAGGAAATCACCAAGGGTCGTATTGGGCACAAAGCTCGGGGAAAAAAGCCCCTTGTTGCCGCCGCCAAACCCGTCAGAGACCGCTTCGATCAATGAACCGAAGAGACCCTTGCCATTCGTCTGAACGTTGATCAGTTCCGTGAGCACCGCCGCCAACGCTTCCTTGAGATCGAAGGTTCCGTCGATGGCACGAGTAAGCTGATCATCGAGCGTGTCACCCACACGCTGCGCCGCATCGCGCATCCTGTCTTGCTGATCAATCAGCTCTTCCTCGGCCGCCATCTGCCGATACTTCTGGTCGATCAGCTTGGAGATTTCCTGCCCCTCTTTCGAGGCGTAGGTGACACCCGCTTCGCGCAGCGCGATCGTCCGCTCGCGTTCGATATCGGTCAGCCCCATCACCGCCAGCTCGTCGCGCAACGACTGGATGACGTTCTCGATCGCCTTCTGTTCTTTCTCCGCCTCGCTGGTCGCCTTGGATCGGCCGCCGCCTGAACTCTTCGACGAAGATGAACCGGAAGAAAACGCGTCCTCGATGCGCTGTTGCGCCATCGCGCCGCGCATGATGTCGGCGGCAGACTGTACTCGACCGCCCTTCGGTGAAGCTTTTTTTTCGGCGCTGTCCGCAATCCCTGCCCGCTTGTCGATAAGGCTCTGGATCTCGTTCATCTCCTTGTCGATGCGGGAGATTTCCGAGGCACTGTCGCGACCAAAGATCGAGAGGAAGCTGTCTTCAGTCGTACCCTTCATGCTCAGCGCTTTATCGCGCGCCTGCTTCAGCATGGACTGCCGATAGAGAAGACTGCCGGTCTGCTGCTGCTCGAATGCGCGGAAGGAATCTGTGAAGCTCATGAACGCGCCGGCGGCGTCGACGATCGCTGACTTCAGGTTCGTGCTAACCGTCGTCGCGATCAGATTGAACTTCCGGTCGATCTCCTCGGCCCGCGCGACCAGCTCTTTATCCATCACCAAGCCAAGGTCATGAGCCGCCTTGATCTGGTCTCGAATGCCCTCCTCGCCCAGCCTGATCAATTGAAGGAACTGTTCGCCGCCGGCCCCGCCGAACACCTCATCCAGAATGCGGATCTGCGCCGCCTTATCGAAGTCCTGCAGCTTACCGATGATCTCGGTAAACAGGGCTGATGGGTCCTTCAGCTTGTCTTTCAGCTTTTCCGCATTATAGCCGAGGCGCCGGAAGGCCTCGGCCGCTGAACCGCCTCCCGTCTCGATAAACTCATCGGCGCGCAGGTTCAGTTCCTTGAGGCCATCCGTCAGGCCATCGACGGCAACGCGGTTCTGTTCTGCCACGAATTTAAGTTCCTGGAAGGCCTCGATCCCGACGCCCGCACGACGAGCTTCTTCCCCTACTGCCGCTATTGCACTCGCGGCGTCTTTGACCACGGCAACCGCCGACGCAGAGATAATGCTGGCGCCTAGGCTCGCCGCACCGCCGATCATACCCTTGATCCGGTTGAAGGAGGCCGCAATGTCGGTCGCCGACGATTTGGAAAGAGCCCGGATACGAGCAAGGGCAGATTCGAACCCCTTCGGGTCACCGGAGATGGTGACGGGAATATCAGGACGGCTCATCGGAGACCTCGCTCAATTAACGGGAACACTCGACCTTTCCTCCCCATAGGACTATGAGAAGTTGCAAACGCGGCACGGGAGGAGCGCTATGGAATTGTTGGTTATCTGGATAATCTGCGGCTTTGTGACCGCGATCATCGGAGCTTCAAAGGGACGAAGCTTCGCTGGCTGGCTTATGATCGGCCTGCTTCTCGGAATTTTCGGCATCATCCTGGTTGCTTGCATGCCAGCCGTTGCCAACGACGCGCCAAGAACCCAACCGCAATACTCCGCCATCCGGGAGGAACCCCGCCTAGAGAAGAACTGCCCTGACTGCGGCGAAACCATCCTTGAAGTTGCGAAGGTATGCAAACACTGCGGCTACCGCTTCGACCATACACAGGCGCTCAAAGCATGAAGGGATTGATCGCTATATGCGTTGCGCTTGCCGTGATTTTGATCGTTTGGCTCGGCGGCATTCGCATCTTCGTCATTCAACCGATAGGCGCAATTCCAGAAGGCGTGACAGCGATCGTCGTCAACATCCGCGGCCTGAATTTCATCGACAGCCCGGATGCCTTTTGTGCCCGACAGGGTCAGCCCAACCTGATTTGCCGAGGCATGAGTGCGGCGCGCGTAGCGCAGGAGGGCACCGTCGTTCTCCGGCTCCCCTATAGTCAGGCGCTATACGATCTGAGCGGCGCGCCAGACTATGGACCCCAGTAGGGCGTGACAGGAGACGGGTTAGCCCTTCCGCGCCCCGATCACCTGGTGATTGGGATTGGTCTTCAGCGAAGGACGCACCCCATAAGCGGCCGCGGCGCGACGAACCTCCTCGCGAGAGATAAACGGCGCACCGCTGAGTTTCCCGGTAAGCCCCTCCAGTGCCATCTCAAATTCGGCGGCCGTCGCCTTCCAGAAGACTTCCGGCGACCAGCCGAGCAGCTTTGGAGAGGTGGCGACGCGAAACGCCGTCTTCAGATGGCCAGAGATCAGGAGGGGCTGACGGGCTTTCCCAGGACGGCATCCGACGCGATATCGTTCGCCGTCCGCTCATCGCGGCGGATGCGCCCCGCTTCGATATGGCCGGCAAGCGCGACCTCCACCGCGTCGCGCCAGCTTGCCTGGTCGGCGATCGAGATGTTGCTGTCGTCGAGGATCTTGGCAACCAGCGCGTCGAGCTGGTCGGCATCGTCAACGACAATCAGGCAGCGCACAGCACAGGCAACAGCCTTCGGCTCGAAGCCGAGGAGCCGGGCATAGATCTCGTCAATGGTTTTGGCGCCAAGCGCCTGAGACAACCGGGCAAGGCCCGAGAAGGTGACGGCGATGCGGAAGTCGATGGCGCCGATCTTGACCGACGCCTCGCCACGGATGGGATTTGCTGTTTCCACTGTCCGCCTCCGTCACACCGCCGGAACGAAGGTAATGACGCCGGTCATCGCCGCGCGGATATCCGCCTGAAGTTCGTTCGTCTTGTCGCCGGAGAACGTGATCGAAAGGAGCGCATCTCCTTCGAACGTGCCGACGCCCGGCACGGTCACCTGGTACTCCCTGACGACCTGGTTGATGGCGTCTGCCGCAACGTCCTTCATGACGGCGCTGCTGACGAAAGCGCCCTGTCCGCTGAAGCGGATGGACTGGATGCCGTACATCAGCGCGAGGGTGAGTTTTTCCCCGGGATCTGTGCAGTTCGGCTTGGTGATATCGATCTCCTCGTTATTGATTTCGAGGGACCGCTGTTCGGTGATGCAGGCAAGTGTGAAGGCGCCCGCAAGCGCAGAGCGGGCAAGGGTAAGCTGACGGCCGAGAGCCATGGCAAAATCCTCTGTTTGTCGTGAGGGGAAGCGCTAGAGCGCGAGCTGCTGCGGATCGGCGGCAAGCGTCTTGTAGTCGATCCGGTAATTGAGCGTGCCGGCACAGAGAGAGGTGCCGGTCTGCGGGTTCACGTAATGCCGCTCCGATTCGAGCAGAGCTTCGATCACGAGGCCGTCGAGTTCGATGGCTGCACCCATGGCCGCTTCGATCTCGACGCAGATGTCGTCGAACTCAAGCTCCGGATCGTTGTCGCGAAGATGGACCACGATCGAGAGCGGAAGACGACGATCGTAACCGTTCTCCCCATTCGGGCCCGAGCAAGGGCGGAGATCGGTGACTTCGTTGCTGTCCGACCATGTCAGTGTCAGCGCTGGCAAGCTTTCCTGCTTGATCGCTCCCTTGCGACCACGAACGACCTTGTCGGCATCGGAGAAGCGCTGGATGGCGACTAGCCGGGCCTTAACCGCATCGAAGATCCGGGTGCGAACGTGCGCCATCTCAGGCGATCTTCCTGCCCAGGTCGCGAAGCGCCTGACCGAGGATCTCGACCGAATAGCCAAGCGCCACGATCTGCTCGCGCGTCTTATGGTCGGCAAGGTGGCCGACGTCCGAGCGGATCGCCGAGCGCAGGCGCGACGGCAACTGCTGCCACGGCCGCTGGGTCATGGCGCCGACGGTCTTGCGCGCGGCACTCTTTTTGGCGCTTTCCTCAGTTTCAAAGAGCGCCTGGCAGATGTCCTCGATCGGGTTGATCGTGAGCGTCACTTCGGGCGCTGCCTGTTCCTGTTTCATGTCAGATATCTCCTGAAAGCGAGAGCTTGAGCATGGCCCGGGCGTCGTCGCTCACGTTGATGATGGGATAGGTCACGCCGTCGATCGCAACCGTGTCGCGCTGGCTTTCGAGGCCGGGAACGTCGGTCGCGGCAACGGAAAGAACATGCGTGGTGCCTTCGACCGCCTGGTCCGCTTCGTCGACCAGATCGACCCCGCGCCAGACGCGGAAGATGCCCCGAACAGCCTTCGGGCTGACGACGCCGGCGATAGTAAACACGGCATCGACGCTACCGAAGGCCTTCGCGAACTTCGGCCCCATGCGGGCGAAGATTTCGGGGCGCCGCGTCATTTCGTGATCAATTTTGCGACGTCGGCCTCGAGGGTCTTCACCTGACCCTGAAGAGCCTTGACCTGATCGGCGAGGACCTGGTTGTCCTTGCTCAACTGGTCGCTCTCGGTTTCAAGGCCCTCGTTCTGCTTCTGCAGCGCCTTGCTGTTCTCGATCGCCGTGTCTCGTTCGGCGGTCAGGCGGTCGACCTTGCCGAGCAGGTCGTCCCGCTCGCTGGTGAGCTTGGTGAACTCGTCACGGATTTTCGCGAGATCGGCATTCGAGGGCGACGGCCCTTCGGATACTTCCGGGCCGCCGGTGTAGTCGCCGAAGTTGATGCGAAGGTTCTTCACCTCGTCCTCGGACAAGCCGCTGGCGCCGACCGGGACAGGCTCACCCGGCTTGTAGACCTTCTTACCGAGGGTCACGGTAACATTGAACTGCTCTGTCTTCTTGCTCATCTGAGCCTCCAAATTCCGTCACGCTCCGCCGTCGCGAAGACGGCGGAGATGATCCGGGATGCTGTGGGTTTCAGGGATGGATCAGCGGACCAGCGCGAAGAGGCTGGCGTCGGGCTCCGGCATGATCGGCAGCGGGGCCGACTGCGTCTGCACGATCGTGCGCGACGGGTTCTTTTCCTTCCACATGTCCGGGAAGCGTTCGAGGGAGATCAGGGCGTCGTTGTCTAGAATAGCGCCATAGGCGAAGTGCCCCAAGAAGCCGAAGGGATCGAAGATGCCGACGCCGAACGAAGGCCAGAAGTTCTGCTTTGCCCCGCCAGCCGTGTAGGGCTGCGAATACTGGATGAAGGTCAGCTCGCCGATCGTGCCGAGAACGGTGTAGTACTTGTTCTCCGCGCCGGTCGAGACAGGACCAAGCTGCATGATGCCGCCGTCCTGGCGCCGGTTATCCAGCATCTCCTGGAAGCGAGGCGACTTTTTCAGGAGACCTCCGGCGCCCGGGCCCAGCAAGACTTCCCGAGCGTTAAAGCCGCCGGTGTCACCCAGCAACTGAGCCCACTTTTCAACGTCGTCCATCGGATCGACACCGGCCTCGCCCCAGCGGGCCGCTCCGGCGAGCGCGATCGTCAGCGCCGCATCGCGACCGTAGGCAATCGTCTGTGTCGGGTAGTCCTCGCCCTGCACGACGACCTGACCGGTGCGCAGTGCCTGCGAGCACATGAATTCTTCACGGCGGGTGATGCGCTGATCCTGGTCGTCGATGATTGTCGCGAGGTTGTATGCATAGCGCGACGCCGGCGTGTCGCGGCCGCCAATCGGCTCGCCCGGGATGCGGATCATGTTGCCGCGCGGACGCAACGTGTTCTGCGGCTTCACATAGGCGGGCGTAAAGCTGGTCGCCTTGAAGCCGCGGTTGGAGGAGTCCTTGCCCGGAACGTCCGGATGTACGAACGGAGCGAGTTCGCGATCGGGCAGGATTTTATCAAAAACGATCTCTTCCATGTCGGAAAGAACGGTCGTCGAGAAGTAGCGGTCGCGCAGGAAGGCCTCTGGCCGATCGCGAGGCGGCAGAACCTGAATGAGTTCTGCAGTGTTGAGAAGCATATCCATGTGTCAGGAACCTTTCAGGTCTTTGCCGTCACTTCAGCGTGCGGACGTAGAGCGGTGCGCCTGCCTTGCGGAAAGCGGCTTCTACGGTCGCGGCTGTGTGGCCAGCGCCAAGGATGAGTTTCGATGCATCGAGGCCGGCGCCCGCATAGGCGGGTGCAACGACGTCACCGGCGGTTGCGTCGCAGTCGATCGCGAGCACGAGGCCCGGCGTCTGCGAGCCGTCGGCTGCGGCCGAGGCGGACAGGATGTACTTGTCCGAAGCGGTGATGTTGCCGATCACGGCGCCGCGCTTCAGGTTCTGGCCGCTGGCGATCGTGATATTGCGGGTAACGACAGGCACGTCGGAGACGAGCAGATCGTTCGGGGCGAAGGTTGCTTCAGCCATTGGGTCAGGCTCCCTTGCGGTTACGGCCGTGGATGGCCTTGATGGTGTTGCCGATGCCGGCGATGACGGCCTGGCGCTCGGTAGTCTTGCCGCCGCCAGGGGTGCCCGCGCCGAGTTTCGGGGTCTTGCCCTTCATGCGGGCGCCAAGGCTGGAACCGCCACCGCCAGCAGATGAGAGCAGCGCGCCGGCTTCCTTGGCCGAGTAGAACTTCGAGCCGAAGGCCAATTCGTTCGCCAGGCCGGGATTGCTCTCGGCTTTCGGGTGCGTAAGGATCGAGCGGATGCGGCCCTGTTCAGCGCGACGGATCGCACTGGCAGAAGTGGTCTTGCCTTCGTCCGCCTCGTCCTCGTCGGTTTCGGCAGAAGTGTCTTCTTCCTCGGCGTCGGCCTCAGGGTCCGTCACGTCATCTTCGGCAGAGGTTTCATCCTCGGTGCCTTCGGCGGTTTCTTCTTCTTCGAATTCTTCCGGCCGTTCTTCTTCCAGCCGGGAGCCCTTTTTGCCGCTAATGGCGGCGAGCACGCTCCGCGTGAGCGCGCTAGTGCGCGTCAAGTTCGACATTCGTCGTCTCCGTATGATGGTGGGTTAGCCGGCTGTCCGGCTCAGTTCCGCTTCGAAGGCCGCAAGGACCTGCGAAGGACGTGCAACCGCGTCGGCGAGGCCGGCATCAACCGCCTTTTGTCCGCGATAGACCCGCGCCTCGGTGGCGAGCGCGGATTGCTGGGTGAGGCGGCCGGCGCGGAAGCGCGCAACGGTCGCCGCAAATTCGACCCGAAGCTCTTCGAGCTCGGCGAGTTCCTGTTTCAAGACATCTTCGGGGATGGCCTGATAGGGATTGAAGTCGGCCTTGTGTGCGCCAGCAGAAAGTATCGTGACGTTCAGACCTTCCTTTGCCAGCCAGGCGCTCATGTCGACATGCATGGAAATGACACCGATAGAACCGCAGATCCCGGTCTGAGGAATGACGACCTGTCGGGCCGGCGATGCACACAGATAACCGGCAGAGCAAGCATGATCGGTAAGCACTGCGATCGTCGGCTTCATCTGCGAAAGCTCGAAGATCTGCTCGGCGCAATCGAAGGCGCCAGTCACCTCGCCGCCAAAGCTGTCAACCTCTAGCACCACCGCCTTGACGTCGGCCCTCTCCATGCAGTCGCGAACCTGAAGCGAAATCGCTTCATAGCTCGTCATACCGCACGACTGGCCGATCCACTTGCCCTTGTTGACCAGAGAGCCCTCGATCTCGATCAGCGCAATGCCACGTTCGGACAACATCTTGGGACCTTTGTAGACGTCGTCTCCCCAATAGTCCTTCGCGTCCCGCAGCTTCTCGCCGATCAGGCCCATCTCTTCGCCACCCGCCACATGCGCGGCAACATCCGGCGCACCGAGGACCCGTGGCCCGAAGGCACGGGCAATGATGTCGCCCTTTGCAGGATGCAACATCAGCGGCGTACCGAACATGCGGCTGGCGATTTCGGGATAGTTCCTCATGCCGGCTTCCTTCTGGTAATCGCAGGGATGCCGACCGGGTGACGGCGGGCAGACTTGCGGCCGTTGACCTCCTCCTCGGTATCCTCGCCGGGTTCGCGGTCATCAGCCGGGTTCGCTCGGGGACGCGGTGGAGCGTCGGTCGGCCCCATGGGCAAGCCCAGTTTTTCATAGAAGCTGCGCTCGCGTGCCCGCTGCAGCGCGTCCATTTTCCAGTCCCGACCCTGCTCTGCCGATTCCTGCTGGAGCGTCGTGAGGTTGTTTTCGATGCGCTCGCCGGCAGCCTGCGCTTCGCGCAACGGATCAATCCAACCACGGCCAGGGCCGATCCAATCCGCATGGCACCACGCCGCCGGGTTCTGGTCGAACCGAACGGCGCCGGCGGGAAGTTCGATCAGGCCCTTGTCGAAGATCTCCTCAAGGAACGCACGATAGATCGGGGCCATGAACTGGGCTGCAAAACCACCCTTCTTCGCCGTCAGTCCGCGCCAGATTTCGAGCAGGGCCGCGCGTGCCGACGAGTAATTGACGTTGCTCCAGTCCATCGTCAGCTGCTCGTAGGTGATGCCGATCGCGCTCGCGACTTTGCGCAGCGCAGCATTCACGAAGGCCTCAAAATTCGCATTCGGATGCTCCGGCTTTGTCAGGGTCGCTTTCTCCCCCGGCTGGAGCATGTTGACGCGAACGCCGGGAAGGTCGATCGGGGCGGCGCTGTAATACGCCTTCTGCGCGTCCGACATCTCGCCGTAGACGCTCGCGACTTTCTGGGCCGACACGTCTTCACCCATGGCATCGAGAAACTCTTCCGGATCGAAGGGCGTCTCGATGAAGGCGGCCATGACTGCGTTCAATGCCGCCGCCTGGCTTTCGAAGTCCTCATAGTCCGTCGACTGTTTGATCGAGCGTATGATGGGCGCCCAGTCCGAAACCCCGCGCGTCATGCCGGCGCGCTTCTGTTCGAAGGCATGAACGACGATCGGGCGGCCCCATTCGGTTTCGCGCTCGACATATTCCCACTGCCACAATCCGGTGTTGCCGGCGAAGACTTCGCCGGGATGCGACTTGCGGAAATGATAACCCTGCGGTGCGCCGTAGCCGTTGATCACGACCCCGTCGCGCAGGAACTCGTCATCCATGCGCCCGTTCGGGTTCGAGCACCGTGCCGGATCGACGACATGAACAGCGGTCTGGAACAACGGGGCGTTGTCGTGCCAGACGATGACGCCCATCGCCTCGCCCTCAGGGCCGAACCGCTGACGGGCGGCAAGGCCGAGAATACCGGCCATCGTTTTCGTCCGCTCGGCATCGCACCACTTGTCGACGTCCTGCGTGTAATCGCGCCACAAGGCCTCGATCCTGTCGGAGATCGCATCGGCTTGTTCGAACGTCATGTTGAGAGAGACGTGGTTCGGCCTGGCGGCAAGCGTCCAGCCCGAACCGATGATGTTGTCAACGAGACGCGACGTACCGGCAGCACCCCAGCCGTCATTGCGGGCGACGTCGTTGAGACGATCGACCAGGTCGACGCGGTTCCACGACAACGCCGACTGGCCCGACCAGGTGCCCGGCCGCCATTTGGCAAGCGCCGGATGATCGCTGGCGGCACCCTGGTAGGCGGTCGACGCCATCATCCGGTTCTTCGACATCTGCACGCGGGCGGCCGCGCGCATGGCATCAGGCAGCGGCTTGTCATCCGGGCCGTAAATCGCAACATCGCTCATCCGAAGATCACCCCTCGGCTACGGGCCCGACCCATTCGACGCTGGCCAAGCTGTGCCTCAAGACTGCGCACGTACTGGCGCAGGTTCCCGGCATTGGCGGCGACATAGGTAATCGCCTCGCCGTTATAGTTCAGGCTGACTTCCGCGCGCCCGATCTCCAATTGGTGAAGTGCCTCGCGCGCTTCTGCGAGCCGCGCCTGCAGCACGGCGCTTTCCTGTTCGGTCAAAGCCATCTGAGATCCTAGCGATTGTTGCGCTGGCGAGCCCGCTCCGCACGCGCAAGCGCGGCGGCGAGCCGCGATGATGCTTCGGTTGGCGCCGTTTCTGCCGGCGTTACCGTTTTCACCTCAACCCGGTTGAGATGGTCTTCGAGGTCACCTTGCTGCGGCGCTTCGATCCGGCCGAGGCGGTCGGCGATTGCGTCCCACTCTTCGTCCGTCCAGTACGGCACGCCCCAGCGATACGCACCGGCAAGACTCTGGTTGAGCATGTCGATGATTTCGTTGCGGCGACCGTCGAGAAGCTTCCAGACATAGCGGACATGACCGCTACGGGTCTTCTTCTTTTCGGGGACGCGCGCTTCCGACGTCGCCTGGTGAAAGAAGTCGTCACCGAAACCGCGCGCGAAGCGAATGTAGCCGGCGCTTTCGGGATCGGTCTTTTTGTAGTCGCGATAGAGCCGCAGCTTGAACGCCGAGGCATTGAACGTGAAGAAGCGTGACGACCACTTCTGCTTTTTCGGCTTGCCGCGCCTGTCGTACTCTTTCGTCTGCACGATCGGCGGCGCGGCGTCTGTGTTGCCACCGCGAACCATGATGACGCGAGATTTCGGATGCTTGCGAACCCAGTTCCACACGTCGTCGGTGTATGCGTTGCCGTCGATCGCGAGACGATCGGCCAGGCGCTTGCGGCCCAGCTCATCAGTCCATTCCCGCTGCAACAGCTTGTCGAGCGCTGCCCGAACCTCAGGCTCCGAGATGTGGCCCGAGTGTTCCTTGTAGCCCGGCAGGTGACTTCCCGCCCGATTGTCGACCACGCCGTGATCGATGACGGCGCGGTATCGATTGCGGCCGTATCCGACGAGTAGCCATTCGACACGATCACCCTGAACGTCGAGACCGATTACCAGCGCAAGCGCTTCTGCCGGTACAACACCACGGCGGAAACCCTCTTCCTCGGCACGGTCGCGCAATACTTCCCAATCGACCGCTTTATTATCGGCCTCATAGGCGAGACCGAGCCAGTCGTTGAAGAACGTTTGATCGGCACCGGCGCCATTGTCCCGCTTCTCCGGCCCGCCCGCCTGCAGCGAGAGCCACTCGCGCGCCAGGTTTTCCCAGCGTTCGAACGGCGAATATGCCATCCAGATCCGGAATGAGCGATGGCGACGCGCCCGCTCGGGATACTTCGCAATCCACTTCGCGCCGTTCTCCGGCCGCACCATCCATTCACGATGATGCTCGTGGATCTCGCAGCCGCAACCGATGCAAACGAAGTGCGCATTTTCCGGATGCTCGGGATCGATGTGATCCCGCATGTTTTCCCAGCGCAGCCCCTGCAGCTCACTGCAGTGCGGGCAAGGAACGTAATAGCTCTCCTGCGTTCCCTCGCGATAGTTCGCCGTGATCTTGCATCCCGGCTCGACCATCGGCGTCGAGATCTTGAAGACCTTCGCGTTGAAGAAGGCCTTGCTGCGACTGTCCGCCTGGGCTTCCGGGTCGCCGGCCTCGTTCATCTGCCACTTGGCAAGGTCGTCTTGGACCTGCTTTCGCGGCGAGATCATCGACAGGCCTGCCGGCGAATTGGCGCCGGCCGCCTGGATGGCGCCGCGTCCGTCGATGCGCTCCTTGTAGAGCACCGAGTTGCTGGCATCACGGCTGTTCTGCGAGAACAGCTTGGCGACGGCCGGCATCTCCCGAACCAGCGGCATCAGTTTCGTCTTCGACCAGCGGGCGGCGTTCTCTTCCGTCGGGTGGACGTAGAGGAAATCGCCGGGCGCCATGTCGAGCGAGCCGAGCGTGAAGATGTTGGCGCAGATGGTGCCACCGATCTGCGCCGACTTCGCCAGGCTGACGATATTGCACGGGTCCTCTGGCGACAGCGCCTTGAGGATCTCCGAGAAGAATGGGACCAGGTCCTCGTTGTACGGGCCGGGATGGTCCGTGATGCGTTCCGAGAACACGATGTTCCGCTTGGCCCAGTCGAGATAGTCGACGGTTGGCGGCGGCTCGCAGATCTCGGCAAGAACGTCCAGTGCAAGCCGCGCCGGGTTGAAGAGCATCGTCATGGCTGCGCTTCGTCCTCGACATGCTCGGGTAACTCGGCGGCAGCCGTGGCGAAATCCTTTGAAGCGTTCAACCGAGACTGGCGGAACGCCTTGAGCAAGGCGTGCATCGCGTCGTGCATGGGAACGCCGAACTCGGCTGCCATCACCTTCGCCATGGTCGGGATGCTGAGCTCCATCACCTTGAACGCTTCGACTGCCGTCTTCACGATCTGCCGGCGTGCTTCCTCGGCCAGAACGTAGCGGCCGACTTCGAGTGCCTCTTCGCGCTCCAGCTGCGCCGTCTTGATCTGCTGCTGGCGAAGACGTTCGGCCGCCAACTTGTCGGCGACGTCGTCCTTGATCAGCAAATCCGGCTCGTCCGGAAACGACGATCGCGGAGCCATGGGAGACCGCACCCGTCCCGACAGATCCATCGCGGACTGCCGCATGGGTGTGTTCAACGCCGCCTGGCCATTTGCACCGAAGCGCTGTGACGGCTCCAACGTCTTCTGCAGCTGGCGCTGCGCGATGGCCGGTCGAATCTTTGCCGCCCTGCCCTCACCTTCGAGCGCCTCGCCGTAGATCTTGCCTTCGGCGATGTATTGCGAAATGCGCCCGGCGCTCACGCCAATGTGCGCGGCGAAGGCACCCTTCGTCATCGTGTCGAGAGAGACGTTCATTTTAGGGTTCGACTTTAGCCGCGCTCTTTAGTTTAGGCTCTGACTTTAGGCTTCAAAAAGTCGCTCAGACTGGGCAACCGCCGCGGTGCCAAATACCCGTAGGCCAGACTTCGCCAGGAAGGACCCGCGAACCGGGTTGACCGGTCATCGGGCCGTCCGAACCGCCCTTTCGAAGGCGGCGGCGAAGTGATCGTGAATGTTCGCAGTCACATAGCGCTCGACAACCTCGCGAAGGTGTAGGCGGACGCGGTACGCGCTCTGCGACACGAACAGTATGACCGGGAAGATCGCCTGTGTGGTCGGGTCTCGTTGGTAGACGCCCGGAAAGAGATGGCTCGGGCGTTTCGCGGCGAAGAACCGCGCGTTCTTGTAGTTCTTGTTCCGCTTGACCGATTTGTCGGAGCGGACGCGGGTAGCACCAGCGCCCCGATAATCGATCTGCAGGTCCGCCATGACACGGTTGAGAAACCCTTGCGTCATGTTGCCATATCGATCGAGAGGCGCGCGCTTGGCAGGAACGGCGACTTCGTTGCGCTTCATGGCGCCTCGGTCGATCAACTGCCGCTCAAAAGCCTTATGCGTGCGCATCCCGCCTTCGATCTGGGGTCCGAGGAACGCAGTTGCCGGCAACCCGCCCTTGGTTCGATCGCCAGTCACCACGACAGCGGCCTGCAAGTTCTGCCTGGTCGCCCTGTCATAGACCACACCACGCTTGGCATAGGGAGTAGGCCGATCAAACACGCGATCCATCTCGCGTTGGACTTCCAACCGCCCGCCCTTTGCTGTTTCGTTCAGCGTCAGCATGATCGCGTAGGGCAATTGCTTGCGCTCGACATCGCGCAAAGAACGCTCGAAACCCGACAGATCGAACTTGATGTGTGCGTCGATCATCGTGCGCCTGCCTTTGCCGCCATTACAGCGGCGGGGTTCATGGCCGCCTCCATCATCTGGAAAAGCAAAACCCGCCGAGCTTGCGTCCAGCGGGTTGAACCTGATCTTTTTTACTGTGGGCAAGCTATGTCAACTTTCTGCCGCGCGCAACAACATGCAGAAATTTCTATTTATCCAACGTTGTCAGTTGCTTGCGCAATTCCGACAGTCAAATTCCATGGTGCACGGATCGGGCGGAATGGCACCAGTTCATGCGAAGCGAGGCACTTCGGAGCCGAAAGGCGGAGGTGCAGCAGTTCAAGAGCAGACTGCCAAAGCTGCCAATCGAGGCGGGAAAGGATGTCGCCGCGGATAGAGCGATCAAGGCACCACTTGCGATAGGCGCCCTTGAAAGGCCGCTGGCGACGCTGGTCGAAGCCATTGTCTTCATACTCGTAGATCTTGCCGGTGCGATCCTTTGCCTTGCGCATGACAAACCAGGCCGGCTTGCCCCGATGCGAGACCATTACCGTCTTCGGGCCATCTGCATGCCAGGACGGACCACGGCCAAGCACAGCCGAGGTGACGACGAGGGACAGGATGTGTCGGCCGCTTAAGCGATCGGCGCGCTTGCGCTGCTCGGCAGCCAGCTTCTCGACCGCATCGGCGATCAGCCCCAGCTCATCGGACCAATCAGGGACAGGGTTCCACCCATCCGCAATCTCGAAACCCTCATGCGCCAACGCACGCACAGCATCACCAACCACAACCGCATCCGGGTTCGGCTCACCCTCGTAAACGAAGTTCGGGATCGCGCCGTAGACGTTCGGACTGCGGTCGACCATCGTTCCGAGTGCCGCCATCTCCAGCATGCCGCTCCAAGCGACGCTGTATCCTGGCCCAGCGTAAGTGCCGTCAGAGCCAACCTTGCCGAGTTCCTTCGTAAAAGCCCAGGTCAGGAGAGCTTCGATGGTTATTTTCTTCATCTTCAAATCCTTCTGACCAGTTCTGACCAGTAGATGACTAGTTGAATGTAGGGTTTTAGATATAGAAATCAGTTAGTTAGATCAGTCTGACGAGTTTACGTAGCATCACCCATGCTTTTCCCTCCGAACCTCCCCAACCCCATATATGTGAACGTGCGTAAACTCGTCACAACTCATCATCCCCATTGTTTTCATTGAATTTTCCGCCTTTGAGAATTCATCATCAACTCGTCAGAAACTGGTCAGAACTGACCCGGAATGAGGGGTTACGGGGAGCTATTCGGGCCACCGCTCGTCATGAGCGAACCGGCCAGGCGGTGGCTCGCGTGCGCCAGACGGCACGTTCTTGAGCCTGATGCCGTAGTAGACGACGCCGGTCGCGGTTCGCTCCTTGCGGAACTTCTTCGACATGACGCGGCCGAAGGCCGTGACGTTCATGGGCTTGCCGCCCTGGTCGACCGTGTCGTCGCAATAAGCCTGATAGAGGTCCTTGCCCTGTAGCTGGTCGGCATTTGCGTCCCGCTCGATGCATCGGCCGACAAAGCCCGCCGTGCGGTCCATGTCGTCGCGATACTCTTGCGTCGCCTTCTCGACCGCCTCCGGGATCACGAGGCCTTCGCGCAGGAAGATGTGCACGCCCTCAATCAGCCAGTTGAGGATACCGGGATGCTCGGGCTCGAACGATGACACGATCTCCTCAAACTCGCGCCGGTCCTCTTTGGCGATCTTGTTCGGCCAATGGATAACCGCCATGCGTCTCCAGATACCATCGTCGGTGCCCGTGATGCGGGGATAGCCGTTACCGCTCATGATGGCGATGAAGATTGGCAGGAAGTCGGTGTAGCCTGAGAAGAGGTCGCGCGCGGTGATCGTCTCGCCGCCCGTCAGCTCCTTCACGAGGTTCTCGCGAAGGTCCTCGCCCTCGGGCAACTCCTTGACGCGCAGGAGGCGCCGGCCATGCAGACGCGCAAGGTCAGGGCTGGCACTGCCGGATGATCCGCCTTCGCCGATCAAGCTCGTCGCCGGCAGCGTTACCGCGACATCGCCGAGCAGTCGGCAGAGTGTTTCCATGTAGACGGATTTGCCGTTGGCACCGTCACCGTAATGGAAGAACAGATATTGCACCGTGATGCCCAGCAGGCCGAGGCCGGAGCTAACCTGCACCAGGCGGCGGACATCCTTGTCCGGCAGCTTGCTGTCAATGAAGGCCATCCACTTCGGGCACTTCGCTTCCGGCCGGTATCGCACCGGAACGATATGGGTGATCATATCCCGTCGACGATGGCCCGGGATAACCTCGAGCGATGAATCTACGCAGGCGTCGATGTATTCCGGTGCATCCGGCGTCTCGCTCACACTTCTGTGACGCGGGTTCTTCCGCCGCTCGGTTTTCCGGTGAAAGACCAGCGTCGCATTCTGCACCGCCACCATCATCCGGTTTGCGTTGAAGTCGTTCGGCGAGCGCATGATATGCGGGGCGGCGCAGGAGAGCGCCGCCTGCATCTTCGCCACGTTCTTCGAGGTCACAGCGTGGTCGAGCCGGCGCTTGACGCGTTTGCCATGCGCCTCCTCGGCCTTCTCGGCCGCGATCGCGAGCCGTTTTTCCGTCGGGTTGCGATCCTCTTCCGGTTTCTTTCGTGCCTCGATCGCCTTGTCGATGAACATCTGCTCAAAGGCGTTCGGCTTGATGTAGGAAACCTCGCGAGCAATCCGATCGCCGAGCCGTTGAGCAATGGCCGTCGCCTTCGGCCCGCCATTGGAAACGTCCCAATGCGAACCGGTCCAGACGGCGAAGGCCGGCTGTTTTGCCTTCTCCTGCGCCAGGACGATGAAGTCCGTGCCGAAATGCGTGATCAGCCGCTTGCCATTGTCGGTGTCGGAGTGATCAAACTCGGCGCAATACTCGACGGCCGCTTCGTCCGGCTCCAGATCGGCCGATAGGTGAGCCGGCGGCTCGTCCGAAGGACCAAGAGGGGTTTCGGGGTTTTCAGGCTCCCGCTGCGCGGCGAATTCTTCCAGTTTTTGCGCCACGTCCTCAGGGAGGGTCGGTCGCTTCTTCCGTTCCGCCACGTCAATACCTCGTCATCAATGCTGAGAAATCCATGCCGACCGGTGGGCACCAGGTCTCGATCGTCCGGCCGTCTCGGGCCAGGCGCTTTTCGGCGCGCACCATCGCGGCCGCGGTAAAGATCGCTTCGCTGTCGCCGTCGGCGAGCAGCACGAGCTCGGCGACGTGATCAGCCACCTGCATGGCTTCATCGGGCGCCTGGTCGGCCTTAGGGACCGACCCCGCCACCATCACGCGCCTTTGCTTGCCTTTTTTGTCCGCCTTCGTCAGGCTCGGATGCGCAAAACGAGATTCCGGATCAGCCGGACCGGTCAGGTTGCCGAGGTCGCCGGCCGCGAAATAGAAGGTGTCCTGCCGGAACCGCTCGGCGCCGGCGATAGCAAGGCCGTTCTCGATGCCTTCACCGCCAACCCATCGCGTCGACGACATCAGGCCGAAAAGCGGGATCAGGGAGCCGCGTTTCGTGCCTCGCATCTTTTTCGTCGGCAGAGGCTCACCTTTGGCATCTTGGCCAAGATCCGGCCGAAACTTCGGCCCGTGGTTCATGTCGATCCATGTCTGGTGGCAACCGGTGACGTGCCCTTCCAGGTCGACGAAGGGCGCGACCATCGCGACGCCGACATGACGCGCGATTTCATGACCGCGATCGTCGCGTCCGTGCCAATAGGTGCAACGCCCATTGCTGCGCAGATAAGCGAACACCTCGGCCGGCATATCGTAACCGGTGCGTGCCTTCAGATAGGCGGCAACATCCGGATGCGGCTCGGCCGAGGCATTGAAGAAGATGCCGCGCGACTGCTTCACCTCGCGTTCGCGGTAGGCGTTGTCCTGCTTTTCGCGATCGGCGGCCGCGGCTTCGTTCTTCGCCTTCTGCGCCTCGATCCGCTGGCGCCGCTCGGCAATCTGCTCCTCGGTCTCGCGCTCGGCCTCATCCGGCAGCGCCTTGCCCAGAGCTTCGGCGCAAGCAGCCAGAAAGCCGGCGCGCGACCGCACGTCGATATGCCCGGCATGGGCAACGAGGCTGATCCCGTCTTTGCCGCCGATCCCGCAGTTTCGGCAGTTCCAAGCGCCCTTGATGCTGCTGATCGCAAACCGGTCCTTGCCCTGACAAACCGGACACGGTCCCGCGTGATTGCCCTTGAAGGTCGGCCCGACGAGGCTGAGCGCGATGGCAGCATCAACAACGGTCACGCCGCGGGCTTCTTCGATGAAGAGATCGATGGGCGCGCTCATTGCATTACCTTCCGGAGCAGCTTGAAGCACGATCGGGAAAATGCAATCTGCGGGAGAAGAGGCAACCTTCGCGGGGAGCGGGAATGGTAGATATATCCGAGATCGGGCAAGTGCCCTTGGTATTGGATCGAGCAAAGTGGGAGGTGATCCAACACTCCTTTGCACGTCGATCCCTTACCTCGGGCGGCAGTAAGCCAGACGTAGAAGCGCAAGGGTGGTCGTCTGCTCAGAAGTCGCTGCATGAGCGAGTCTTGGCGCTGGTGCACACCCTTGCTTCGAGTTCGGGACACAAGTCGGCAGCGCAAGGTGTTGCGACCGCGCTTAGAAGATACGTCGAAGAGACCGAGGCCCACAGAAGTTATCAAATTACCAAGAACTCTGATGGAACCGCGACTTTGGCAGGAAGTGTCGCGATACTCGACAGCCGAGACATTGAACAACTTTCTCAGGAACTGATCGAAAATCCCACCCGCTTGCGGAGCAACCCTAAGTTCGTCGATGACGCTATTGCTTCGGTCGTTCTCGCTTACGTCGAAGCCTTTCCGGGCAGAGGAACTCGCTTCAACTTTGATGGACACGCAGAACTCACGCTGGCGTTCCAACGCGCGCTGGCCCGATCGGAAATCTTCAACGTACAAGCCGAGGAAGAGGGCTCGAGCGTTTCGGAAATTGGCAAGATGAAGCTTCAACAGGCTTCCATCGAACAAAAGGTAGATGCCGCGAACAATGAATATGCGGAACTTAGGCGAACGCTTGATGCGCTGAGACTTGAAGAGCGCACGGTGACTGAGCGCGTTGCCAAAGCAATGGAGAACATCGAAAACCTCGATAACAAGGTCGATTCTGCATATCAGTCGTTGATCGAGAGCGTTGGTCTCAGAGAGACCGATAAACTCTGGCAAGAAGAGGCGAGGCGTTCCAAGTCTGAGTACTACTACTCGCTGTACATAATTCTTGGAGCGTTCATATTCCTCATTTTGTCGATAATACTCGGATCCGGCTACATTCTCGATGTCATTAAAAACATTGAAACGACTGCGGCGAGCCTGTCGCAAAACAACCAACATATAGCGGCCACCGCCTCGATAATCGGTCGAGTGGTAATCCTTACGCTCCCCATCGGCCTCATCGTCTGGGCGATCAAAATCGGTGTGCGCTTTAACGTCCGCTCCATGTTGTTGATGGATGATGCAAATCATCGCGTGGCGATGTTGAACACGTATCTGTTCCTGATCAGACAGAACGCGGCAACAATCCAAGATCGCGGCGCAATCTTGGAGGCGCTCTTCCGCCGAACGCCTGGCCATGGGCCGGACACGGTGGAAGCCCCCAACATGACCGATCTGATGAAATACGGCACTCAGATTGATAAACAGGCCGCGGGCTGACGATCTCATTACGCCCCCGCCATGATTGGGCGACGCTCGGCGCCGGCAAAGCGGAGCGGCGCCAGATCGTGATCGCTGGCCGCCCGAAAGTGGCCGCAGCGATCAAGGGACATGAGCGCAAGATAAAGCGGATGGCGGCCGGGCATCGGCCAGAACAGGCGGCCAAGGCTGATGAAGGCAGTGCCCTCATGCCAGCCGAGCAAGCCATACAAGGTGCTGATCAAGCGGATGCGGTTGAAGTTCGTTTCGACATCGATGCCGAAGGCTTGAGCCGTGCGGATGCATTCCGGCCGCGACGGCGCAACGACGAGGAGGATGTTCGGCCGCTCCATCACGCCGCCTCGCGCCAGCGGGTGAGCGCAGCTTCACCCTTGAGCGTCAGGCGCAGCACAGCCGGAACGCTCATACGGCCCTCGCGCAGCTGGTCGACATAGCCGCCATCGCGCATCTTCTGCAGGATCGACAGCATGGCCTTCTGGCGCAAGCCGATGGCGCGCGAAAGATTGGCATAGGTCACGGTGACGGTCTTGTCGTCGCCAGCCTCGATGTGACCAAGCAGCGCGATGCGGTACTTGCGGGCGAGCGTGCTGCGGTTCTCAACCGCCGCCTCGTCCTCGGCCTGGGCGCCACCCCGGAAGGGATTGTGGTTGAAATTGAGCACGATGGCGGAGCGGACAGCAGCGGCCGGCACGCGCATCATGTCGGCGACATCGGCAACCGCGATCCCGGCTTCAGCGGCCAGCAGGCAGAACTCGGTACGCTGGTAGGGCTCGAAGCGCGCGAAGTTGGCGGCGGTCACGAGACCCGGCTCGAAGAAACCTGTCTTGGCGACTTGCTTTCCCATGGTTCGGTTCCTTTCAGGTGAATTGCTGGACGAGGTTCGGGCGGGTAGCGGCGGCCGGCGGCGGCATGCCTGGGCGTTCGGGTTTGGCGACATCAGCGCCGCCCTTCCGCTTTGCAATCCAGGCGGAGAGGCCCTGCCAGTCGTCGTCGGAGAGGAAGACGATGCCGCCGAACATCCGGCGCTCACGCCAGGCAGATTCCTGCGCCGACGCACCGAGACCGAACCAGGCGCCGACGCACTTCGCGCCATTGGGAAGGCGGAGAATTTCGACAGGGTCACTAACGACGCGGCACCACTCCGGCGCATTGGTCGTGGCGCAACCGAGCGTCTCGCCGAGGGCGCGCTCCGGATTGTTGGTGATGATGAACAGGCGGATCTGGCTCATTTCGTCCCACCCAAACCTGTGGAGGGTAGTCGGGCAGACGCTGCTAAACGCTCAGTTGAATGATAGCTTTCAAGAAACAGGGGGCGAGGATAGTCGCAGTGCAAGAAATTGAGCAAAGCCGCCTTGGCGGGGATGGACCAAGAATTAGAGCCGAGACCTGGTTCGCTCTTGCTATTGCAAGCTTCATCATCACCATTTCGGCAGGAGCGTTTTTCGCCCTTTGGGTGTTCGATGCGGGCTCCGACGCGCTGATGGTACAGCGCGCCCAGGCGTTTACGCCGTTCGGCGCTGCCATGTTGGCTATCGTCACTTTTTGCACAGTTGCCTGGCGCGGGGTGCTGAATACGACTCAACTGCAGCAAACAGGCGAACAGCTGAACCAGTCTCGTCGGCAAAATGATGCGAAAGACGATGAGAACCTTGCGAAGCTGCTTATGGACGGCACGACGCTCATTGGTGAGGACAAAGAAACGCACATACTTGCCGGCGTTGCCGCCTTGTCCGCAGTAGTCTCCTCGCCCAAAGGCACATTCGCCCCCCAGGCGATGGACATCCTGGGGGGCGTCGTCAGATCCACGTACAATCTTGCAGATAAGCGCGATCTGTTTGAAGCTGCGAAGAGTGCAATGGACCTGGGCGTCGAATTGAAGCGCTATGGCACCCGTGATCTGGTCATTGACGTCTCTGGGGTTCAGGACAAGAACGGAGTGGCTATCAACGGCCTTCGCTCCATCAAGTATGTGGGTGCGAGATTCAGGCGCTGGCAGTTTGAGCAGTTTAAGAAGCCGTCGTCCGTACAGTTCAATTCTTGCCGATTTACTGACATCAGAGAGGTCAAGGTCGACATAAGGCAAAGCGGTTGCACGTTCGTCCGCTGCAAAATCAAGTCGTTTACAGAATTGACTATTTCTTACAACGAGTTTGAAGATTGCGACTTCTCCGGAGCAGTGCTTCGCCGCCCCCCCCGAACAGGTCGCCGGGGAGTGCCGTTCGCAAATCTGAGCGGCAAAGGGAACTTCTTCCGGGATGGGGAGGCGCCACAGGGCAGTGACGATATCGACTGGACTACAATTCTCACTGTCGCGCCGAAAACCAACAACGACGATGAACCTACCCTGCCCCTGGATGACCGAGTAGAAGCTTAACCAAGCGTTAAATGGATGCGGGAGCTCTCGCGGGGTTAACGGCATCATCACTGCGCCTTTCCGTCCATGAGGTCGGCAATGCGCTGCATGCTCGCCTCGACGTCGGCGCCATCGCGCCAGGCTTTCACCGTCTTGCGGATGGCGCGCAGAAGCTCCTTCCGCTGAAGGCCCTTTTCGGAGCGAAGGCGATCACGATCGCGGCGGGTCTGATGATGCGGATCGTTCATCGCGAGCCCTCCGCCTGCCATGGCGGCGTCACGCCAGCGATTGCATAGATGGCATCCGCCTCGTCGCGCAGGCGGGTCAGCGTCGAGAGGTTGTAGTCACCGGAGGCGAGCCCTCCGGCCGCGATAGCGTGCCGCTCGTCAGCCATGGCAAGCGCCTGGGCAACAGGCACCCTGCCCTGCCCTTCGCAACGCGGACACGTGCCGCTGATCCAGCCGAGCTTCCCGGCGCCCTTGCATCCGAGGCAGATGATTTTGATGACACGAGCCTTGGACATGGTCTCAGTCATCCTCGCCAACGACGCGAAGACCGGTGCGCTCGCCGCCCTTCGCCTTGATGGAGGCCAGCGCCGCGCGCATGTCGTTCATGGCGTTCTGCATGGAGGCCGCGATGCGGTCGATCGTCTGCGCTTCCGTCGGCGTCACGCGGCTGTCGGCAATTGCCATCGCCATCCCGTTCGCCAGCTCCGCTGTGTGCCGCAGCAGCTCGGAATGCGAGGCCATGACACAGACGTCAGCCACCCTGTCTTCGCTGGGATCGGAGAGACGGCGACCATTCACCTCGGCGAGAGCGCTGGTGACGAAAGGCCGGCCGCAATCACTCTCGAGCGCGACGACGGCGCCGAGCGGCATCAGCGTCGGGTCGTTGCCATCGTTCCACCGGCCGACCGTGCTCTTGCCGTAGTTGAAACGGGTCTCTACCCGCTTGATACCGCCGCAGGCCTCTATCAGGTCGCGTTGCGCCGCCTTCACGCGGAACATCCATGCTTCGGAAACGGACATCGGAACTCTCCAGTTTAGACAACGCAAAGGCTTCCCGCGCCGGGAATTTCCGGCGGGCTTTCCCGTGGTGGGAACGGTTCGAAAATGTGAATTTCAGTTCGTCAGCAGATCACGGGGGACCGCATGGCCAGGACAGCACCATCATTCAGCAGCCTCCGAGGGCGGATAGAAATCCGGCCGAAGTTCGTGACGCGAGACACCGCTGATGCGTTCAACGGAAAGGACACGGTTCACCGGTACGCGCCGCCATTGAAGAACAGCCGCCGGAGTAATGCCGAGTTTTCGCGCCAGTTCGCTCGCGCTTCCCACGCGATCGATCGCCAACGCCAGTGAAGGGTCAATCGTCATCATGCGCAGATATAAGCAGAACTTAGAAAGTTACACAAGTGATAATTACATAGACCAAGAAGGCGCAATTAAGCCAGTTATAAGCATGGCTAAAGGCGAACTCGCGATCCAAATCGGAACTGCTATCAGGACGGCGCGCAAACGCCGCGGCCTCGTCCAGCGCAACATTGCCGAGCATTTGGGGATTGATGTTGCCGCAGTCGGCATGTGGGAAGGCGGGCGCAATCTTCCAAGCACCGAGAATTTGCTAAGCGCTGCGCTCTTTCTTGGTATCAACCCGGTCGCCTTGGCCCGCGGCGAACTCGTCTACATCGATGGCACCGACGATCTCGCCGACGCCGAAATCATATCAGATCCAGCGCCGCCGCCGACTGGACCGATGGATGTAAAGCTGCTCGGCGTCAGCTATGGCGGCGATGATGGAGACTTCACGTTCAATGGCGAAGTCGCCGGCTACGTGCGCAGGCCGCCTGGCATCGCCTCATTGCACAACGTTTTCGCGCTGCACGTGCTGAGCGACAGCATGGTCCCGCGCTACGATCCAGGCGACATCATCTACTGTGGCGGACGCGACGCGGTACCCGGAGACCATGTGGTGGTCGAGATGTTCGGAGAAACCGAAGATCAGCCCGGCAAGTCGTTTATCAAGAGGCTCAAGCAGCGCACGACGAAGGAAATCATCGTCGACCAATACAACCCTGCCAAGGAAATAACCTTTGACCGGTACCAGGTCAAAAACCTTTGGCGCGTGATCCCACTGAAAGAACTGCTTGGTTTCTAAGAACCTCCGCTTCGGCGCGCATCCTATCCGCATCGTGGTTGAAGTACACCTGAACCGACACATTCTTTCCGGGCAGCCCGCTCTCACGACACGCTGAGCAACTGAATTTCTTCGCAACGACGGATAGCGCTGTGTGCAGGGTCACGCCGTGGCAGAGCATCTGTTCCGGTGTCCGCCACCGGTTGCGCCCGCAGTCCGCACACTCAATACCTAGCCGACTGGCCTGCCCCAACAAAACTCCCGCTGACATCGTCGCCGCACCTCACGTTCCCCATCTGTTCGCATAATTGATTCTTTACGATTGAGAGTCCAGAGCGAACCGACCTAAGTTTCGCTTATAATTTTCGCTTGCTAGTAAATGTAATTATCGCTTATATCTGTGAGCCTCAAAACGGAGGCTCCCGATATGATCCGAATTCAACGCCATTCCGAAACTGCCGCCGCCAAGATTGCCGCGGCACCTCGCTGCATTCGATCACTCGAAGAACGCCTGGCCGACGACATGCGCGAACTGGCCTTCTCCGGCCAGAACGCCAGCATCGAGACCTTGCAGCAGCGCGGCTGGTCCGAGCCGACACTGAAGCGCCTCCTGCCTGAAGCCGCAAAGATCGCGCGCCGTCAGTCCGTCCGCCAGGTCGCCTGACATGGACAATTACTTCACCCCCTTCGGCGGTCGCGCTGATCCTCCCAAGCAGATCACCCTGCGCGAACCGCCCCTCCGGACACGCCGCATCGTCGCGACCCTGTTCGCGATCAGCTGCGTGGCCGGAGGCTGGATGCTCAACGATGCGGTCGACGTTTTGGTGCGTGCCGTCGCCTCGTTTGAGTGGAGGTGACGGATGGCAGTCAGCACGCGCCTCGCTCCCCAGCCTGTCTGGTCCTTCGTTCCCGATGGATCGGTGATCGACATCGCCGCACCGGATGCCGCCGAAGTCTGCTTCCTCGAAATGGGCAACTCTCTCTCGAAGATTGCGCGCTTCGACGGCCGCAATCCCGGCCCGGCTCTTTCTGTCGCCCAGCATTCAGTGATGGGCGCGCACGCAATCATGAATGAGGGCGGCACCCGATGGGATGCCGCCCTGTTCCTGCTTCACGACGGGCACGAATACATCGTCGGCGACCAGTCGAAGCCGTCGCAGGAGCTTTACTCCTCGGTCGCCATCGATCTCTACGGCGAAGCCCGGATGCGCGACGCTGTCGCCACCTGCAAGGCCGCCTGGGATGAGGTGATTTATTTCGCGGCCGGCCTGCCAGGTCCCGAGGCCTGGACCCGAAAGCAGGCGAAGCTCGTCAAGGAAATGGACAATCGCATGTGCCGCGCCGAGGCGATCGCGCTCTTCGGTTCGCGCGCCGGCCACGAAATGCCGCCTTCCACCACTCCAAAGCTGACCGGCGCCGTCAAACCATGGGCACCGATGAAGGCTGAGGAGGAGTTCCGAAAACTGGCCTACCGCCTGATCGGTGAGGATCTCGTGCTCGAACGCGCCTCGATCGTCGCCACCAAGCGAGCACTGAGGTAAGGGTGATGGCGAAATCAGATCAAATTGCTTACGCCCCTCGCGGGCTTAGCCGTCCCGAGGCTGCACGCTACATTGGCGTTGGCGAGACGAAATTCGATGAGATGGTGGCTGATCGCCTTATGCCGCGCCCGAAGCGTGTCGGCGGTCGTGTGATTTGGGATCGTATCGCCCTCGATGTCGCGTTTTCCGCTCTCCCCGACGAAGGAAGCAACCGAATCGACGACTTATTGTCAGGACGTGCATAGGCGCATATCTTCCCGCCATGAGCGAAGACCAAGACCCCCGACCCTATCTCTCCTCCTACGAAGACCGCCACGGAAAGACCCGCTGGCGGTTTCGTCGCGCCGGCAAGACCATCCAGATCAAGGGCCTTCCCGGCCAGCCAGAATTCGAGGCGGCCTATCAAGCGGCGATCGAGGGTCGAGAATACAAACCGGCCCTGGTCATCAACTTGCCGGGCAAGGCTATCCCCGGCAGTTTCCGCGACGCGTGGAAACGCGTGCAGAAGACGCCAGAGTGGCTCGCCTTCGATCCCGCCACCAAAGACCAAAACATTCGCCTCGCTGACGAGTTCCTAAAACTTCGCGTGGTGGAGACGCATCCCGATGTCTGGGCTGACATGTTGGTGAAGGACGCGAAGCGGCGTCACATCAAAGGCATCATCGCCCATTTCAGCGGGACGCCCCACAAGGCGAAACACCTGCTGACGACGATCCGCAAGATGATCTATGTCGCCCTCGACGAAGAATGGATCGAGGCCGATCCGACATGGAAGATGAACTACCGGCCCGAGTACAAAGGCTGGCGGGCATGGACGGTTGAGGAGCGCGAAAAGTTCGAGGCCCGCTGGCCGCTCGGCAGCACACCCCGCACGGCCTATGGCCTGGCGCTCTGGCTCGGCAATCGTCGATCGGACGTCGCGCGCGTGCGATGGGACTGGTTCGACTTCCGCCGCGGCGTTGTGACGGTCAAGCAAAAGAAAGGCGACAAGGAGCTGACGCTTCCAATCACCCCCATGCTGCGCGAGATCGTCGAGCCGCTGGAGCGCAAGGGCGAATACGTGCTCATCACCGCCTATGGAAAGCCGTTCTCGGAAAAGTCCCTCACCGGCCGCATGGCCGACTGGACGAACAGCGCCGACATGCCGAAAGGCTGCACGCTTCACGGCCTCAGAAAAACGCTTGGAAAAATGCTGGCCGAGACCGGTGCGACGACTCGGCAACTCATGGATACTCTCGGCCATGACGATATCGCGCACGCTGAGTTGTACAGCCGCGAGGCCGAGCAACAGCGTCTAGCACGGGATGCAATGACGCGGCTAACCAAATCTCTCCAGCCTAGAAAGAAGTAGCGCCATCCCATGTCACAAAAGCTCGAAAAATGGATGGAGGATATTTTCCCAGGTCGCGACCAGATCTATGAAAAGTACAGCGACCTACCGCCGCGAGAGCTAGGCATTGTCGCGGCTTCTGTTCTCGATATTGCGCTAGCCGAATTACTTTCGCGGCGGTTGATAGACCATAAGAAAGAAATCGAATCATTCGTGGGGCTTGATGGCGACGGCCGGGCACCTTGCGGCACCTTTTCTGCTCGCATTCAGCTAGCCATCCTCACCGGCGTTATCATGCCAGATGACGGAGAGATCCTTCGATGCATTCAGAAAATTAGAAACATTCTGGCTCATCGAGTGAACGTCGATTTCCTGACCAAAGATGTCGTCACTCAGCTACGAAAGCTGCATGCCCGCCTTATCAACAAATACGTTGTCTTCAATGCTTCCGGCACGCTCTGCGTCTCTCCAACACCTCTAAAGGAGGTAGGCGATTCTCTCGGCAAAATCGCAGAGGCCGGCGAAGGCCTCCTGCTTGCTACTTTCTGCGTTTATCAGGCGTACTTCCACTCATTGCACGGTCAAATCAAGAGAATTGAGCGCTTGGAAGTACGGCGGGAGGTAGCTGGCTAACCGGCTGGCTAACCTGGCTGGCTAACCGCGTCCTAACCATCTGAAATCGTTGCATTTTGGTGGGCCCGGAGGGACTCGAACCCCCAACCAAGCGGTTATGAGCCGCCGGCTCTAACCATTGAGCTACAGGCCCACTCTGGATCTGCAGGCGTCCTCAAATCGTAATGATCCGAGGATAAGACATGCAGCAACTCTAAGTACTACAGCAACCTTTGCGTCTCTGATAAAAACGCGTGGCGTCGTAGCGATCCAGGTCCGCGAACCAATGGCAGTTCGCGGTGGCAATGGCTCTAGCGGAAAACCTTTTTGCGGACAAGCCATTGCCGCAATGCTCACACAATCGCCGGCCAAGAAGACGCCAGGGACGGAACAACCGGAGAGACATAGGCCATGATTTCCACACGCACTGCCCGCACGCTTTCGATCGCCGCTTTTGCCGCCGCTTTTGCCGGCGTAGCCGCCGCTCAGGCGCAGGAAACGGACAAGGACAAGGCGACCATCGTCGTTGCCGGCGAAGGCCGCGCGACCGTCGCGCCCGACATGGCGGTCCTGCAGCTGAGCGTCGTCAAGGACGCCAAGACCGCCCGCGAGGCGCTCGACGCCAACAACAAGACCATGGCCGAAGTGCTGAAGGCGCTGAAGGACGGCGGCATTGCCGATCGCGACCTGCAGACGAGCGGCTTCATGCTGAACCCGCAGTACAACTACCCGACCAATACCGATGGCGGCAACCGCGCGCCGGAACTGATCGGCTACCAGGTGACGAACGGCGTCAGCGTGCGCGTGCGTGACCTCGCCAAGCTCGGTGAAGTCATCGACAAGTCGGTCACTCTCGGCGTCAACCAGGGCGGCGGCGTACAGTTCACCAACGACAAGCCGGAAGCCGTCATCACCGAAGCGCGCAAGGCTGCCGTTGCCGACGCTGTGGAAAAGGCCAAGGTGCTTGCCGAAGCTGCCGGTGTCTCGATCGGCAAGATCCTCAACATCTCGGAACAGGGCTTCCGCCCCGAACCGGTCCCGATGATGCGCGCCGGCATGGCCAAGGAATATGCTGCCGACGCCGTTCCTGTCGCAACCGGCGAGAACAGCTACAACGTCACTGTCAACGTGACCTTCGAAATCAAGCAGTAAGTTTGGCAAACCCGCCGCAACCACGCGCGGGCTTCGCTCATTCCTCGCCCCCGGCGCCGGAGATCGGCACCGGGGGCGACGTGTTTTACGCGACACGTCGTGCGTGCGCCTGCGGATGATGACGGAGGGTACGAAGCAGGCGGCCGCTGTGGCGGCGGCTGGCCAACACACAGTGCGGCAACGGAAGCCTCCGGTTCGGCCTGAGTTCCGTCGTCTTCGCGCCCAAGACGAGCAGCCAGATATTGGCGCCAGAAGTGTGAGGCCCCGGGTCAGGTGTTCAGTCCGGGGAGATGATTGACGCACCATAGGCCGGATTTGGCCTTGAGGAGCGACTTCCCCCAAAACTGGCGGCATCCTGGGCGAGACGTCTCGCAGCTCGCAGCGCCGGGAGCGCCGCTCGTACCCCACAAAACAAAAAAGCCCCCCATGCCGAAGCATGAGGGGCCATTCTTCCGCCGGCCGGGGGAGACAAGGCGGGAAGATTTCAGGATCGACGCTTACCAGCGACCGATCGTCGGGCAGCCGCGGGCATTGGCGAAAACGATCGTTTGGCGGTAGCCGTGGCGGCGGCCTTCGACGACGACGCGGCGCGGCGTCACGTCGGCGACATAGGCGCGGCGCAGGCCGCGGTCGCGGGCCTTGTCGACGGCCATCCACGGGGCGCAGCCGCCGCGGCGATCACGATCCCAGTGGCGGTCACGGCCACGACCCCAGTCGCGTTCGTCACCGTAGCCGCCGTTGTAGTCGCGGTACTGCACATCGATACCGTCACCCGGGCCGAAACCAAATTCGATCGATTCGGCCGAAGCGGCGGAAGCTGCACCCAGCAGGCCAGTCAATCCAATGACGGCGGCGGCAGCGGCGTTAAAAAAGCGGTTCTTCATGGCATCTCTCCAAGCTTGAAGGGTTCAATGGGGCAATCACCGTCCCAAGCGATTGAGCAAAGAATAGGTTCCTGAAGCTGAACGACAGCGAAACCCGGCGTTCATGGGAGGTTCAGATTGCCGGAGCGTTATCCCGCCCCGCTTTGGCGCAGGATTCGCCCTGCACGGAAGGCGGACCGACGGAACGCTCATGATGATAAGGTACTGATAAGAATGGTTTATTGAGATCAACCCGCGCAACGACGCGGCTTGGAACGCAAGGAGCAAATCGGCCGCACGATCATGGCGTCAAAGGCAAATCAGGCTCCGCCAGGTCGGCCGCGCCCAATGAACGCGGAGGTATTTTCTGGTGTCGAGGGTGGTGGTCAGCCGATTCGCGGGCGGCAATAGGCATTGGCGAAGACGACTCGGCTGAAGTATCCGCGGCGCCAACCGACCACGACGACACGGGAATGGGTGACCCGCTCCACCCGGGCGCGATGGAAGCCCAGGCGCCAGGCCCTGCGTAGCGCTTCGCGCGACGAGCAGTAGCCGCGATGGCGAGCGAGATCGACGTCGCGACGCTCCATCGTCAGCGGCGCCATCGGCGCCGCAGCCTCCGCCGGCAGGCTCGCGAAGCTCGTCACGGCGAGCGCAATAGCCAGGATCTTCTCCTGGTCAACGCCAAACAACAATCCGGTGGGCAACCGGTGCCATGCCATAGGCAGCCGCGCACCTGCCACCATGAATTTCCGCCATTGCGCAATTCCTGCCATCCCGGGCCCTTGTCAACCAGCGAGCGCCCGTTCGAAAACGCGAATGTTGCGATAGTGGCTGAGGCGGGTAATGGCGCCGTCTTCGATCTCGAAGATCAGCACGCTTGGAATGGAATAGCTCTGGCCGGAGGCCGCGGGGAAGCCCTCCATGGTTTCGCGATAGGTGCCCCGCGCAGTCAGGTCCGCCGCCACCCGCTGGCCGAAGGCATCGCGCATCAACACCACATCGCCGAACTGTTCGTCGAAACGGCGCAGATAGTTCATCAGCCAGGCGCGCAAGGGATCAGCGCCGACGGTGCGCTGGCCGGTCATCGAATCGAGTTCGACATCCTCGTGGACGAGCCGCGCCAGCGCCTCGAAATCACGCTGGTTCAGCGCTTCGATGAAGCGATTGGCAATGGTCTGTGCATCCGTCATTGCTGTCCCTTTCAGGCACCGAGCGCCATCTCATGCTCTAACTAGAACGGATCCGGTTCCGGTCAATTGCGCCCTGTCACATCGATCGATGCGGCGGTCAGGCGCCAAGATGCAACACGATCTCGCGTCGGTGCGGCCGGTCGCGATGTTCGAAGAGGTAGATTCCCTGCCAGGTGCCGAGCGCCATGCGGCCACGGGCAACGGGAATGCCGAGCGAAACGGGCGTAAGCGCCGCCTTGATATGCGCGGGCATATCATCCGGCCCCTCCTGCGTGTGCACGACCCAGGTCATCGACGGATCGGAGGACGGCGGCACGAGGCGGCGAAAAAAGGCGTCGAGGTCGCGTCTCACATCCGGGTCGGCATTTTCCTGGATGAGAAGCGAGCAGGACGTGTGCCGGACGAAGACGGTCAAAAGCCCCTCTCCGTCCGTATTGGCCCGCACGAAGGCAGCCGCCTCGTCGGTGAACTCGTAAAGCCCCTGGCCGCGGGTGGAAATGGTGATGCTCGTCTGTGGCATGTCGATCTCCAGCGGGCAACTGCACCCGCCGCAAGGCGAGTGCAGCGCGTTGATTTGCCCAACGCTTCTACCGCCGGACCGTTCCCGGACCAAGGCAGGCCACCACAGGAAAAGGCACCGCGCGCCTACATTTCCAGGAAGGTCTGGAAGCCGCCATAAATCATGCGCTTGCCGTCGAAGACTTCCTTCCAGGCATCGCCCTGCAGCCGCGGATCGGCCATCACCCTGGCGACGATCGTGTCACGGTCGGCGCGGGACTTGTAGGCGATCCATGAGAAGACCACGGTCTCGTCGTCCTTGGCCTGCACGGAGCGGGGGAAGGACGTGACCTCGCCATAGGGCACGTCGTCCGCCAGGCATTCGTTGTAGGAGAGCGCGCCATATTCCATCCAGACATCGCCCGCCGCCTTGGCCATCGCCTTGTACGCCTCGATATTCGCCTTCGGCACGGCGACGACAAACCCGTCCACATAGGTCATTGAGAAATCCTCCTTAGTGCTTTCGACCACCATAGGACGCGTGGGGCGCAAAGGTTCCGACATGTCCGCCGATTTTTTTTCGAGCAGTACCTGTCGGAGCGGGCTCCACCCGTTCGTCCTTGATTGGTACCAATCACCACGGGAGACATATCCATGCAGAAGATCACGCCTTTCCTCTGGTTCGACGATCAACTGGAGGAAGCCATCGGCTTCTACACCTCCATCTTCCGCAACGCCCGCGTCAGCGACATCCAGAAGGGGCCTGATGGCAAAGCCTTCACCGCGAGCTTCGAACTCGACGGCCAGCACTTCATGGGGCTGAACGGCGGCCCGCATTTCAGGTTCAGCGAGGCGGTATCGTTCTTCGTGCGCTGCGCCGACCAGACGGAGGTCGACTATTATTGGAACCGGCTGCTTGAAGGAGGCACGCCGCAGCATTGCGGCTGGCTCAAGGACAAGTTCGGCCTTGCCTGGCAGATCATTCCCGACGCGTTGATGCGGCACCTCAGCGATCCCGACCCGGCACGCGCCGCCCGCGCCCAGCAGGCGATGATGGGCATGATCAAGATCGAGGTTGCCGAACTCGATCGGGCGGCAGCTGGCTAGACCAACTCCAGCGAACGCGTGAAACGGTTTGCGTCTGGAATTGCGTAAAAAACAGCTGGAGCGTTTCCACGCGCCCGTTTTGACCCGAAACGCTCTAGCTGCCGCAGCCGCGCAGTTGTCGGTTATAGAGCGAAGCCATGCCGGCCGCCCGCTTGGCGCCGGTCTTGGCCGTATCGCTCCAGTTGCCCCGCGTATAGCCGGCATGGCCGTGGTAGTAGGCAATGTAGAGCCGGTAGGCGTCGTTGAGCTGAATGCCGTTCTGCTGCGCGCTCTCGCGGTGATACCAGGCAATGAAGCGGATTGCGTCGCCGAAATCCGAGCGTCGTGCCGCCCAACGGCCGGTCTCGCTCTGGTAGCGCGCCCAGGTGCCGTCGAGCGCCTGGGAATAGCCGTAGGCGGTGGAGACGCGCGTCCAGGGGATGAATCCGAAGAGCTTGGTACGCGGTGGCCGCGCGTTATGGCGGAAGCCGGACTCGGTGTAGATCGTCGCCATCAGGATCGGCACGGGCACGCCGTATTCGCGCTCGGCGCTATAGGCGGCACGACGCCAATTGTTGAAAAGGCCATCTCGCTGCTCGAAAACCGCACAGGCATTCCGGGTGTCTCTCGGCACCGTTCCGCAGCCGGCCAGCAACAGGAGGACGACGACAAATACGCAACGCATCGCAGAACCTCGGGTTTCCGAGAGATTGATAAAGTGTAAACGTTAAGGATCCCTTTTGATTCAAAGGCAAACGATCGGGAGAACGGCATAGCGATGTCACGAATGCTGCTGCCACTCCTGTTCGCCGCGAGCCTTGGCGGTGCGGCAAACGCCGGCGACATCGACCGGCTTTATCAGAGCGATGCGATCGTAACCGGCACCGGCGAGGTCAACCGGCAGACCGGCTTTCGCGAATGCCTTGCCGAAGTCTTGGTCAAACTGTCCGGTGATCCGACGATCAAGGACGCGCCCGGCTTCGCAGCACTCGAGGCTGAGGCCGGCAGCTTCGTCTCGTCCTTTTCCTACCGCGACCGGCTCGAAGGTATCCCGATCCACGACGAACAGGGCACCCATGACCGGCCGCATGATCTCACCTGCCGCTATGCCCCGGCGACGCTCGATCCGCTTCTCGCAAAGCTTGGGCGAAAGCCGTGGCTTGCGCCTCGCCCCGTGATCGCCGTGTTGCTGGCGGTCGAGGATCAGAGGCGCCGTTTCGTGCTGGCGCGCGACGGCGATGAAAGCCCCTATATGGCGGATTCGCTGCAGGCGGCTGCGACGCCGCTCGCGCTTTCCGTCGTCCTGCCGGACAGGGCGATCGTCGCCGGCGAGCAACTGGACTTTGCCACGATGGCACAAGCAAGCCCGGAGCGGCTCGCCGAACTCGCGTTGCTCAGCAAGGGAAACGCCACGCTTGCCGGCACACTGGTCTGGTCCGATCAAGCGCGCGGCTGGATCGCAAATTGGCGGATGGTCTTCACCGGCAAAAGCTATGCGTGGCAGGTCAGCGGGGTCAGCTTCGACGACGCTTTCCGCAATGCGCTACGCGGAGCGGCACGCATCCTCTCGGGAAACGGGTCGCCCTGAGCAGCTTCAGCATTGCTGCCCGTTCAGCCTATCCGAGCGAGGCAATCAGTTCGCGATAGGCGGCCTCGGGAAATGCCTTGAGCGTGGTCGAGCGCACATTGCCGGCCATGCCGAGGTTCAGCGCGAAGCGTGCGGCGACGGCATCATCAGGCGCTTCGACGACGGCCACCATGTCATAAGTACCCATGGTCAAGAAGAAATGTTTGAAGGAGCCGCCCATGTCGGCGAGCATCTTCTTGGCCGCGTCGAGGCGCTTCGGCGACTCGCGCACATTCTTCACGCCCTGCTCGGTCCAGTTGAGGAGCACGACATAAGTGGTCATTTCACACCTCCACGGGGGCACGCTTCACGCCCGCGGTGCGATTGCTCCCGCGTCTCAGACGGGGTGCCCCAATTGCTCCGAAAGCGCGAATATACTCCTGGGCGCAGGGCCTCACAATAAATCGCTTGGGTGAGGCAGAAACGAAAAAGCCGGGCGATCTGCCCGGCTTTCCTGTTTCTCCGATGTCCCGACTTAGCTGTCGAGGAAGCTTCTGAGCTTCCTGGAGCGGCTCGGATGCTTGAGCTTGCGCAGCGCCTTCGCTTCGATCTGGCGGATACGTTCGCGGGTAACCGAGAACTGCTGACCGACTTCTTCGAGCGTGTGGTCGGTGTTCATGCCGATTCCGAAGCGCATGCGCAGCACGCGCTCTTCGCGCGGCGTCAACGAGGCGAGAACGCGGGTGGTCGTCTCGCGCAGGTTCGCCTGGATGGCGGCGTCGATCGGCAGCAGCGCGTTCTTGTCCTCGATGAAATCGCCGAGGTGCGAGTCTTCTTCGTCACCGACGGGCGTTTCGAGCGAGATCGGCTCCTTGGCGATCTTCAGGACCTTGCGGACCTTTTCGAGCGGCATGGCGAGCTTTTCGGCCAGCTCTTCCGGCGTCGGCTCGCGGCCGATTTCGTGCAGCATCTGGCGCGAGGTGCGGACGATCTTGTTGATCGTCTCGATCATATGCACCGGAATACGGATCGTACGGGCCTGGTCGGCGATCGACCGGGTGATCGCCTGACGGATCCACCAGGTGGCGTAGGTCGAGAACTTGTAGCCGCGGCGGTATTCGAACTTGTCGACCGCCTTCATCAGGCCGATGTTGCCTTCCTGAATGAGGTCGAGGAACTGCAGGCCGCGGTTGGTGTACTTCTTGGCGATGGAGATGACGAGGCGCAGGTTGGCTTCGACCATTTCCTTCTTGGCGATGCGCGCTTCGCGCTCACCCTTCTGCACCATGGAGACGATACGGCGGAATTCGGCGATCGAGATGCCGGTTTCGGTCGCGAGATTCTGGATCTCCTGGCGGATGTCGCGGATCGTCTGGTTTTCGCTCTTGGCGAATTCCTTCCAGCCCTTGCCGGCGAGATTGCTGATCGACTTCATCCAGTTCGGGTCGAGTTCGGCACCCGAATACTGCTCCAGGAACGAGTCACGCTTGACGCCGTAGCTTTCGGCAAGGCGCAGCAGGCGGCCTTCGTTCTGCATCAGGCGCTTGGAGATGTCGTAGAGCTGCTCGACGAGGCTGTCGACGCGGTTCTGGTTGAGCGACAGCGACTTGACCGCCTTGATCAGCTCGTCCTTGAGCTCCTTGTAGCGGCGCTCCTGGGCGGGCGACAGCGTGCCGGTGGCAGCAAGGCGGGCTTCCACCTGCTGGTCCTGCAGCTTGCGCAGCTTCTTGTAGGTCTCGGCGATGATGTCGAGGGTTTCCATGACCTGCGGGCGCAGTTCCGCTTCCATGGCGGCGAGCGAGAGGTTCGACTCGTCGTCGTCTTCCTCTTCTTCCTCGGCCGGCATGACATCGCCGCCGACATTGGTGATGTCGTCGTCGTTGGCGGCCGTGCGCACCTTGCGGGTCTTTTCCTTTTCCTCGGCAGCCTTCCGGTCGGCCTCGATCTTTTCGGGGCTCTGGAACTGCGGGGCAGCCTTGGCCTCTGGCCCGGAATAGGTGGTTTCGAGATCGATGATCTCGCGCAGCAGCGTCTGGCCCTCGTTCAGTTCGTCGCGCCAGATGATCAGCGCCTGGAAGGTCAACGGGCTCTCACAGAGACCGGCGATCATCGTCTCGCGGCCAGCCTCGATGCGCTTGGCAATCGCGATTTCGCCTTCGCGCGACAGGAGCTCGACCGAGCCCATTTCGCGCAGGTACATGCGGACCGGATCGTCAGTACGATCGGTCGGTTCCTTCTTCTTGCTGGTCGCAAGCGCCGTGCCGCCGGAAGGCGCGAGTTCGCCGCCTTCGCTCTCGCTGTCGTCGTCGCTGGCCTCGTCGTCACCGCCGCCGGCAGCCTCTTCGGCTTCCTCGTCCTCGATCACGTTGATGCCCATGTCGGACAGCATCGCCATCGTGTCTTCGATCTGTTCGGAGGTGACTTCCTCGGACGGAAGGACGGAATTGAGCTCGTCCATCGTCACGTAGCCGCGCTTCTTGGCGGCCTTGATCATCTTCTTGACAGCGTCGTCGGAAAGATCGAGAAGCGGACCGTCCGGAGCACCTTCGCGTTCTACGTCAGCTTCTTCGTTTTCTTTGACTTTGGTTGCCATTTAGTTCGTCGCTTTCCTTGTCGCAACCGGCGTGAGCCCGGTGCAAATGCCGCTCGAAGGTTCGGGCGCGCCGCGCACCCGCCACCGAATCATTTCCCCTGACGTAACGGGATGATGTTTAATTCCTGTTTAACCACGAGTACGATCGTGGCAAAGCGGGCAAGCTTCGACAGTCCTGCCACTGAAACGCCTCTGGCATGATTCCCTAACCGCCGTGTCATTTCGCCATTTCTTATTCGGAAATGGTGATTCCCAGAATTTTCGATCCCGTCAAGCATTTCCGCTGAAAAACCGGCTGATTCGGCAAAAATCACCGTTCCTATCGCTTTTTGGGGTTTATCAGCTTCCGCTGAAGATGTAGGCGCTGCCCGCCAAAAGACAAGGGTGCCCCCGATTTAATCGGCAAGGTCCCGTTGTGCCATATCCGCACCGCAACCAGAACTTCATCTTTCCCCTGCTCCTAAACCGAACGGCCGTCATATTTGACGATCCCGACCGCCTCCGGATCGCCCCCCGGCAGGCGACCACCCTCGTGATCTCCGGCCAAGATAGAGCGGCGATGCGTTCAGGCAAGCAAGGCGACACCACGGTGACGGGCACGCAAAACAATTCTCCGAACGGCCCATTTCCACCGAATGTTTGCAAGTTTATTCCGGTCTTTCGCTTGCGTCCGACCCGATCGCGGACGACCTTCGCCGCCAATCTCATGGAGGCTCGAATGCTCATCAAGGAAACCGACGCCATGCGCGTGCTAGCGATCGCACGGCGCCTCACCATTCCCGACATCAAAAGAGAAAGCGCCGCACTGGCGCCTGTCATCGAGGCGGAAATGGAACGCTCTGGCCTCGCACCCGCCGGCCCGTGGATCTTCATCGCGCAGAACCTGCCGAAAAACGCCAAGACCCTGTTCGACTGGCGCATCTGCCGCCCGGTCACAGGCGAAAACGCCTATCGCGGTGACCTTGAGCTGATCGATCTGGAGCCGATCATGGTCGCCTCCACGCTGCATCAGGGGCCGATGCGCAGCCTTTTCACCCAGGGCTACGCGCCGCTCGTCGAGGAAATCGAGATGAGCAGACACAACTTCTCCGGCGAGAGCCGCGAGATCTATCATCGCTGGGCGGGCCAAGGCGCCCGCTACCACGAGATTGAGATCCAGTTCGGCCTCGCCAACTGAGCCCGCCACGCATCACGCGTGCGGGCTCCCCTTTGGCCTACCAGTCCATCACCACCTTGCCGGAGTTGCCGGAGCGCATCGCCTCGAAGCCGTCACGGAACTCGTCGATGGTGATGCGGTGGGTGATGACCGGGGCAAGGTCGAGGCCGCCTTGCACGAAGGCGATCATCTTGTACCAGGTCTCGAACATCTCGCGGCCGTAGATGCCCTTGAGGTTGAGCATCTTGAAGATCACCTTGTTCCAGTCGATCTCGAAGCCGGCCGGCGCAATCCCGAGGATGGCGATCTTGCCGCCATTGTTCATCTTGTCGATCATGTCGCGGAAGGCCGGTGCGGCACCGGACATTTCCAGCCCGACGTCGAAGCCCTCGGTCATGCCGATCGCCTTCATCACGTCGGCCAGGTTTTCCTTCGAGGCGTCGACCACATGGTCGATGCCGACGCTCTTGGCGAGTGCCAGCCGCGTCGGGTTGATGTCGGTGATCACCACCTTGCGCGCGCCGGAACGCTTGGCGACCAGTGCCCCCATTATGCCGATCGGGCCGGCGCCGGTGACAAGCACGTCCTCGCCGACGAGATCGAAGGAAAGGGCGGTGTGCACGGCATTGCCGAACGGATCGAAGATCGCCGCGACCTCATCCGGAACGTCCTCCGGGATCGGCACGACGTTGTACTCCGGCAGGCAGACGAACTCGCCAAACGAGCCCGGGCGGTTGACGCCGACGCCGAGCGTGTTGCGACACAGATGCCCGCGGCCGGCACGGCAGTTGCGGCACTTGCCGCAGACGATATGGCCCTCGCCCGAGACCCGCTCGCCGACATGGTACTTGGTGACGGCCGAGCCGACCTCGGCGATCTCGCCCATGAACTCGTGGCCGACGACCATCGGCACCGGAATGGTCTTCTGCGCCCACTGGTCCCAGTTCCAGATGTGCACGTCGGTGCCGCAGATCGCCGATTTCTTCACCTTGATCAGCACGTCGTTCGGGCCGATCTCCGGCACCGGCACCCGCTCCATCCACAAGCCCACTTCGGCCTTCGACTTGACCAGCGCCTTCATCATGTTCGTCATCAGTCCCTCCCTCAGATCACGCCGAGGTCGCGACCGACCTCTTCGAAGGCGGCGATCGCCCGGCGCACGTCGTTTTCGCTGTGGGCCGCCGACATCTGCGTGCGGATGCGCGCCTGACCCTTCGGCACCACCGGGAACGAGAAGCCGATGACATAGACGCCCTTCTTCAGCATGCGCGCCGCCATCTCCTGCGCGAGTGCGGCATCGCCGAGCATGACCGGAATGATCGGATGGCCTTCGCCGGCAAGCGTGAAGCCGAGCTTCGACATCTCGCTGCGGAACAGGCTCGCATTGGCATAGAGCCGCTGCCGCAGCGCGTCGCCATTGTCGATCAGGTCGAAGACTTTCAGCGAGGCGGCGGCAATGACCGGCGCCAGCGTGTTGGAGAACAGATACGGACGCGAGCGTTGGCGCAGCCACTCGACCACCTCGGCCTTGGCCGAGGTGTAGCCGCCCGAGGCGCCGCCGAGCGCCTTGCCGAGCGTGCCGGTGATGATGTCGATCCGGCCCTCGACGCCGCAATGTTCGGCCGAGCCGCGGCCATGTCTGCCGACGAAGCCGACCGCGTGGCTGTCGTCGACCATGACCATGGCGCCATACTTGTCGGCGAGATCGCAGACACCACCGAGATTGGCGATGATGCCGTCCATCGAGAACACGCCGTCGGTGGCGATCAGCTTGAAGCGGCTGCCTTCGGCCTTCTTCAGCTCCTCCTCCAGCGCCGCCATGTCGTTGTTGGCGTAGCGGAAGCGCTTGGCCTTGGAGAGCCGCACGCCGTCGATGATCGAGGCGTGGTTGAGCGCGTCGGAGATGATCGCATCCTCTTCGCCAAGCAGCGTCTCGAACAGGCCGCCATTGGCGTCGAAACAGGAGGAATAGAGGATGGTGTCTTCCAGACCGAGGAACGACGAGATGCGCGCCTCGAGTTGCTTGTGCTCCTCCTGCGTGCCGCAGATGAACCGCACCGAGGCCATGCCGTAGCCATAACGGTCGAGCGCCTGCTTGCCGGCCTCGGCCAGTTCCGCGTTGTCGGCAAGGCCGAGATAGTTGTTGGCGCAGAAGTTGAGCACGCGCTCGCCCGAGGCGACCGCGATCTCACCCGCCTGTTTCGAGGTGATCACACGCTCCGACTTGTACAAACCGGCCGTCTTCAGGCCTTCGAGTTCGGAACGAAGATGGGACAGAAAGGCTGAAGTCATGGCACTCTCGCTCAAAGATAACATCGCGTGCCTGACGAGTATCATGACGGCTTTTGACTTGCAGCAAAATCCAGCGCGCCGGGGAGGCTGGCGCGAAAACGACAGGGCATTTCACGGCGCGATGGCAGCCGGTCATATTGTGTCGCCCAGGACGGCCGCTCAGAAAGATTCAATCGCCACCTCGATGCCCGTCCTGTCCGCCCTCACCCGTCCACATACCCGTCAATGACCGCCAGGAACGCTTCGCCATAACGCTCGCGTTTACTTTCGCCGATACCGGGAATGTCGAGCAGTTCGTCGAAACCGCGCGGGCGTTCCTTGGCAAGCGCAATCAGCGTCGCGTCGGGGAAGACGACATAGGGTGGAACGTTCAGGTCCTTGGCGATCGAGAAGCGCTCGGCGCGAAGCAATTCGAACAATTCGAGATCGGAGCCGGCAAGATCGGCGCGCTCGCGCTGCGAGCCCGACTTGGCGCCGCGCGCGGCTTTGCCCGAGGTCGGCCGGTCCTTGCGAAAGAGCACCTGACGTTCGCGCTTGAAGACGGCACGCGCGTCCGGTTCGAGCTTTATCGCGCCGAAGGCGGCGTGGTCGACGCTGATCAGCCCAGCCGCCAGCAACTGCCGAAACACCGATTGCCAGGTGCGGGCAGGAAGATCCTTTCCAGCGCCAAAGACCGGCATATCGACATGGCCGAAGCGCTCGGTCTTCTCGTTGACCGTCCCCATCAGCACGTCGACCACATGGCCTGTGCCGAAGCGCTCGCCGGTGCGATAGACCGCCGCCAGCGCCTTGATCGCCGCTTCCGTACCGTCCCAGGTCTCGACCGGCTTCAGACAGGTGTCGCAATGGCCGCAACGCCCGGGATGGGCTTCGCCGAAATGCGCGAGGATCGCCTGGCGGCGGCAGCCGGCAGTCTCGCAGATCGCGAGCAGTGCATTGAGCTTGCCGCGCTCGATGCGCTTGATGTCGTCAGCCGCCCCACCCTCGTCTATCATCCGGCGGCGCTGCAACACGTCGGCCATGCCATAGGCCATCCAGACCTCCGACGGCTGGCCGTCGCGGCCGGCACGGCCGGTCTCCTGATAGTAGGCCTCCACCGACCCCGGCAGGTCGAGATGGGCGACGTAGCGCACATCGGGCTTGTCGATGCCCATGCCGAAGGCGACGGTCGCGACGAGGCAGAGGCTCTCTTCCTTGAGAAACGCGTCCTGGTGCTTGTCTCTGAGCGTTCGGTCCATGCCGGCGTGATAGGGCAGCGCCCGGATGCCCTGGGCGTTCAGCCACTCGGCGGTATCTTCGACCTTGGCGCGCGACAGGCAGTAGACGATGCCGGACGCCCCCTTGAAGCGCGAAAGAAAACGCAGCAATTGCTGGCGCGGCTGGTCACGCTCGACGATCTCATAGGCGATGTTCGGCCGGTCGAAGCTGGTGGTGAAGACCTTGGCATTGGTCAGAGCCAGCCGCTCGACGATATCGTCACGTGTGTGCGGATCGGCAGTGGCCGTGAGCGCGATGCGCGGCACGCCGGGATAACGCTCCGCCAGCAACCCGAGCGCGCGGTACTCGGGGCGAAAATCGTGCCCCCATTGCGAAACGCAATGCGCCTCGTCGATGGCAAACAGCGCGATGCGGGCATCGCCGAGAAGATCGGCGAAACCATCGGTGACGATCCGCTCCGGCGTCACATAGAGAAGATCGAGCGTGCCGTCATAGATCTGCCGCCGCACGGCGATCGCTTCCTCGCGGGTCAGCGATGAGTTGAGGGCAGCCGCATTGACGCCGAGCTGCCTCAGCGCCTCCACCTGGTCGCGCATCAGCGCAATCAGCGGCGAGACGACCACGCCGAGCCCGGGACGGCAGAGCGCCGGGATCTGGAAGCAGAGCGATTTTCCGGCACCGGTCGGAAAGAGAACGACGGCATCGCCGCCGCCTGTCACGTGCTCGACCACGTCCTGCTGCTTGCCACGAAAGGCGGAATAGCCATAGACACGCTTCAGCACATCGAGCGGCGCCGGACCGGCGTCGTCGAAGAAATGGCTGGCAGCGCTTGCGGCGCGCTTCGCCCTTTCGACAAACTCCATCACGTCTCCTTCACGGGAATCACTGCTTGCAATCATCGCAAGATGCGGCCGCAATGCCATAGGCGTCAGGGCAAATGAAGAGAAAGTCGCAATTATCCCGCGCCATCAGCAGGCTTTTCAAGGTCGGGGATTGAGCCTTTTGCCAGCTTGACCTTGACAACGCACCAGTACTTTAGTGGCTCGCAAAAATCGGGAAGTCATTATGGCGAACATTCTAGCGGCGAGCGGCGGCGTCAAGCAGATCATCTGCATCAACTGGGGTACGAAGTACGGCGCTCCGTTCATCAACCGGCTTTATGCCATGGTCGCGCGCAATATCACCCCACCCTTCACCTTCACCTGTTTTACCGACAGTTTCGAAGGGCTGCGTCCGGAAATTCTCTGCGAGGACCTGCCGCCGCTCAACCTCGACGAGATGCCGACGAACACACCCGGCATCTGGCAGAAGTCGCGACTTTGGGGGCCGAAGCTTGGCAATCTCAAGGGGCCGGTTCTGTTTCTCGATCTCGACCTCGTCATCGTCGGATCGCTCGATTCCTTCTTCGAGGTTGGCGAGCCAGACGACGTGATCCTTGCCAAGAACCAGACGACGCCATTCGAGCGGCTGGGGCAAACGTCGCTGTTTCGTTTCCAGGTGGGCAAGCTCGTGCCGCTGCAGCAGAAGTTTACCGCCAACCCGCAAGGCATTGCAGACGAGTACCGATTCGAGCAACGCTTCGTCACGCGCAATGCGCCGGGCGGGGTGAAGCTGTTTCCGCGCCGATGGGTCCTGCACTTCCGGCAGGATTGCCACTGGACCTTCCCGCTGAACTACTTCTTCGCGCCGCGCCTGCCGGCCAATGCGCGTGTCGTGCTCTTCCCCCGCAGCCTGCTGCCACAGCACGCGATCGACGGGCAATACGGCTATCGCGGCCGCGTCGACACGCCGCTTGGGCATATTCGCCGTCTGTTCAACGGCGACCGCCGTGAGAAGAATCCGCTCCGCTACCTGCGCCACTATATCCGCCCTGCTCCGTGGGTGGCCGACCATTGGCGCGAATAGTCGGCGTCCTGTTAAGACCGGGCAGGACTTCAGCGTGGCAGCGTAAGTTTTCAGGCTAACGCGCTGCCGGCCCCTTCACGCGACCGGACAACACCCCGAAACCCTCGATGATCGCTTCCTGGTTCTCAAGCCGCGTGACTTCGAGCTGCACTTCCTGAAGCGTGCGCAGCAATTGCGGCACCACCTCGAGATCGCCCTCCTCCGTCGCATGCGCAAGCTCACGCTCGAGTTCGCGCCTCTGCCAGTGCAGTGCCTTGGACCGCTGGTGCAAGGCCAGCGCCTGCAGATAGCCTTCGCGGGCATCCTCGGGGGCTGCGGCCGTCGTCGCGGTCCAGAGCCGCGCATAGCGGATCTGCTGGTCGATCGCGCCGATGAGCGCGCCGAAGCCTTCCCCGCCCAGTTGTTCGACCAGCCCTTCACGCGTCAGGCGCGGCCCATGCGCGGCAGCAGCATTCAGCACCGCCGCCCAGCAGCGCTGCAGGTCACGGTGATCGAACTCGATCGTCGAGATCTCGTCGTACTCGTCGAACAGCAACTGCGGATGATTGACGATGGTGAGCGCCAGCACGCTTTCGCGCAGGAGCGGCGCGATCTGCTGCCCGCTGACAAGCGAGGATCGCGCCAGCCGATCGGAGATCGCCGTCGGTCCAGCTGCATTCGGCCCTTTTGGCCCGCCGGCACCGCGCGGCCCATTGCCTGGCCGGCCGCCACGCTCGAACGGGCGCCGCTCTCCCCGCCCCGCCCCTGACGATTGCAAGAACGCGTTCAGTCGGTCGCGCATGTCCTGGCCGTAGTGGCGGCGCACGCTTTCGTCGGCGATGACGGCGGTGACCTGCTTCAACCGCGCTTCGAGCTCGGCACGTTTTTCCGGTGTGTCGAACGATCCACCCTGTATCTCGCGCTGCCAGACCATGTCAGCAAGGGACCGCGCATTGGCGAGCACCTTGTCGAAGGGCGCGCGGCCCTCGTGGCGCACCAGATCGTCCGGGTCCTTGCCGTCGGGCAGCATGGCGAAGCGCACCGAGCGGCCAGGCTTCAGATGCGGCAGCGCGAGATCGACGCCGCGGTTGGCGGCACGAATTCCGGCACCATCGCCGTCAAAGCAGAGCACCGGCTGCGACGTCATCTTCCAGAGCAGGTCGAGCTGGTTTTCGGTGAGCGCCGTGCCGAGCGGCGCAACTGCGTTTTCGACGCCCGCCTGGTGCAGCGCGATCACGTCCATGTAGCCTTCGACGGCAATGATCGTTCCGGCGGCATCGTCCGGCCCGGCATCACCCAGACGGGCTGCCCCTTGCGAAGCCCGGCGCGCGCGGGCGAAATTGTAGAGCACGTTGCCCTTGTGGAAGAGCTCGGTCTCGTTGGAGTTCAGATACTTCGCCGGCGCATCCGGCGACATGGCCCGACCGCCGAAGGCAATGACCTTCTCGCGTGACGACAGGATCGGGAACATGATGCGGTCGCGGAAACGGTCGTAGGAAACCGGCACATCGGGCCCATGCACGACGAGGCCGCAGGCTTCGATCTGCTCCTTGCCGATGCCCTTGCCGGCTAGAAATTCCTTGAGCGCATTGCGGCTGTCCGGCGCAAAGCCCAAGCGGAAGGTCTCGATCGTGCGACCCGTCAGGCCGCGCTCGCGCAGATAGGCGCGCGCCTTGGCGCCGCCCGCGGTCTGGAGCTGATCCTCAAAAAAAGCCGTCGCCAGTTCCATGACGTCGAGAAGGCTGGTGCGTTCCTTTTCCCGTCGTTCGGCCTGCGGGTCGGGCTGCGGCATCGCAACACCCGCCATGTCGGCGATCTGCTGCACTGCTTCCGGGAAGCTCAGGCCTTCGAGATCGGTCAGGAAGCGAAAATGGTCACCGGAAACGCCACAGCCGAAACAATGATAGCGACCCTTGCGGTCCTCGCAGTGGAAGCTCGGCGACTTCTCCCCATGGAAGGGGCAGCAGGCCCAATAGTCACCGCGCGAGACATTGGTCTTGCGCCGATCCCAGGTGACGCGCTTGGCGATCACGTCCGAAATCGGCACGCGATCGCGTATCTCGTCAAGAAAGGATGGTGAAAAGCGCATGAAAACCTCTGGTCGATCCTCCATATAGGCGGCAAGGCCGCTGGACGCCACAACAGTGATCCGGCTTACCCGCAATTCACAGGACGGAAACGGGAATCACACCCATCAATGCAACCAAAAGACGTGGCCATAGCCTTCCAGAGACCAAAAGTAGCGCTTGACTCGCCGATGGCGAACAGCGTCAATTCGGTGTGCCGAATTGGAACACCCATCATGGCCATCGCCGCCAAAGCGCTCGCGTCCAGTCCCGTCTTCTTCAGCGCCGTGCTGGATTACGCCCGCGGCATGGTCTCCATGTATGGGGACAACCCGCGCCTCGCTTCGATCTTTGCCTCGCAGCAACGCTGGCTGATGGCCCAATCAGGCCTTGCCCTCCATCACGACCGCGATCCTGAAGATCTGTCGAGCGGCCTCTATAGCGGTCGTTTCATCAACTATGTCGTCGCCAACGATATCGCTAGCCGCAACACCGCGGCCTCCTTCGTGCAGGAGATGATCGCCTATCGCTTCGCGCAGTATACGCCGTCACCACCCACCAAGCGCAATCGGCCGATCGAGCCGACGGAAGCCGCGCTCGACTATGTCTCGAAATGGATGCTGGCGCACCTTGCCATTCTCGACGTGCTTGATGGACAGTCGCGCGTGGCAACGCTGACGGAGGACGCAACTCAGTTTGGCCGACTGCAGGCGGCGGTCGCCCACGCTCTCGTTGGAAACGACAAGGTCCGCCGTCCGGGTCCGACCTTTAATCTTTTCACCTGGGTTAATTCCGGCGGCGTGGTCATGGACGATCTGTTCTCGCGGATCAGAAGCTTCAACCCTGACGCCGACCGGCTGGCGATCGGTTCGGTTTCGCCCGGCGACCTCAGCGAGCGCTTCATGATCTCGAAGACGCACCTCAAGCGGATCTTCGACAAGGCGGCCCTGCTCGGCAGCATGGGTTGGGAGCGAACGCCCGGGCGCGGCAGCGTCTGGCTGTCCAAGGCCTTCATCCGGGAGTATTGGGATTATCAGGCGGAGAAGTTCGCGCTGATTGATCGCGCGTTCGAAAACGAAATCCTTGCGAACGCCGAGGGAGCGCCGCCCGTTACCTATGGACGGGCGTGCGCAGCTACTTGAACGAACTCTACTTGAGCAGTTCCTTCACGAGACCGGACGCCTTGGCGAAGTCCATCTGGCCCGGATAACGCTCCTTGAGCACGTTCATGCACTTGCCCATGTCACGCAGGCCGTGGGCACCGGTTTCCTGGATCACCGAGGCGCAGAGTTCGCGCACCTTCGCTTCCGGAAGCTGCGCCGGAAGGAACTGGTTGATGATCACGATTTCCTGGCGCTCCTGCTCGGCAAGCTCCGGCCGGCCGCCTTCGTCGTAGATGCGGGCCGACTCCTCGCGCTGCTTGATCATCTTGGCGAGGATCTGCAGGATATCGTCGTCGCTGACCGGGTCCTTGCCCAGGCCGCGATTGGCGATGTCCCGGTCCTTGATCGCCGCCTGGATCAGCCGCACGGTCGAGGTACGCCGTGTGTCCTTGGCTTTCAGGGCTTCCTTGAGGGCGTCTGCGAACTGGTCGCGCATGTCCATACTCCATGTCGAAACCGGCCCGCGGTGCTCCGCCCGGAACCGGTTCGAAATCATCATTGTTGTCGTCGTCTTAAACCAGTGTGACAGGCGCAATCAAACGGAATACGCAACCGCTTGAATTAAAAGGAATTTTATTTCCAGACAATTCACAGCGGCCGGTTGACCCGGAAGAGCGCTTTGGCTATTTTCCCGCACCTGCACGACATCGGCATGAGAGCACTTTCCGCGGGGATTCCGCGCGTCCATGCCTGAGCACATGAAATGGCGATCGACGGCCGGGCTTTCAAGCCCCGCTTCACGCCGCAACGGGATAGGAACGATGACCGCGACACCCGCATGGACCACTGAAAAACCAACCGCACTGCTCGTTCTGGCCGACGGCACCGTGATCGAAGGCAAGGGCATCGGCGCGACCGGCAAGGTGCAGGCGGAAGTCTGCTTCAACACGGCGCTGACGGGCTACCAGGAAATCCTCACGGACCCCTCCTATCTCGGGCAGATCGTCACCTTCACCTTCCCGCACATCGGCAACATCGGCGCCAATGACGAAGACATCGAAGACCTGACGCCGGCAGCACGCCACGGCGCGGTCGGCGTCATCTTCAAGGCCGACATCACCGAGCCGTCGAACTACCGCGCTGCCAAGCACCTCGACGCCTGGCTGAAGGCACGCGGCATCATCGGCCTCTGCGGCATCGACACCCGCGCGCTCACCGCCTGGATCCGCGAAAACGGCATGCCGAACGCCGTCATCGCCCATGACCCCCAGGGCGTCTTCGACATCGACACGCTGAAGGCCGAAGCCAAGGCGTGGAGCGGACTTGAAGGCCTTGACCTCGCCAAGGTCGCAACCTCGGGCCAATCCTCGCGCTGGGGCGAGCAGCCCTGGGTCTGGAACGAAGGTTACTCGACGCTCGGCGAAACGGACGCCGCCTACCACGTCGTCGCGCTCGACTATGGCGTCAAGCGCAACATCCTGCGTCTCTTTGCCGGCCTCAATGCCCGCGTCACCGTGATGCCGGCAACGACGAGTGCCGAAGAGGTACTCGCCCAGAAGCCGGACGGCATCTTCCTCTCCAACGGCCCAGGCGACCCGGCGGCAACCGGTAAATATGCCGTGCCGGTCATCCAGGACCTCCTGAAGAGCGATATCCCGGTGTTCGGCATCTGCCTCGGCCACCAGATGCTGGCGCTGGCGCTCGGCGGCAAGACCGAGAAGATGCACCAGGGCCACCACGGCGCCAACCATCCGGTGAAGGACCACACGACGGGCAAGGTCGAGATCGTCTCGATGAACCACGGCTTCGCGGTCGATTCGAAGTCGCTGCCGGAAGGCGTTGAAGAGACTCACATTTCGCTCTTCGACGGCACCAATTGCGGCCTGCGGGTTGCCGGCAAGCCGGTCTTCTCCGTCCAGCACCACCCGGAAGCCTCGCCCGGCCCGCAGGACAGCCACTACCTCTTCCGCCGCTTCATGAACCTCGTGCGCGAGAAGAAGGGCGAACCGGCATTGGCCGAGCGCTGAGCGCAATAATCATTCAGACAAAAGGCCCGCCTCGCGCGGGCCTTTTTGTTTGGCTGCACGGCGTCGGTCGATATCGCCAAGGCGGGGATGCTGCCCCTCGCCTTTGCGTGTCAACAGTCCGCGAGACGGTCGGCAATGAAGTCGACGACCGCCCGGACCGACGGCAGTTGCCCGCGCCGGTGCGGCATCAATAGCGTTGTCGTGACCAACCCCGCCAGCCAGTCGGGCAGCACCCGAACGAGGCTGCCATTTTCGATTTCGGCGCAGCAGAGCTTACGCGGCAGGGCGGTGACACCAAGCCCGGAAAGCGCCGCCTCGAGAAGGACACGCGATTCATCTGCGACGAAGCGTTGCTGCGGCTTCACCGCGACGGTGGCGTCGTCCGGATTGCGCAGCGTCCAGCCATCGCTCGCGAGCGAGGTGAGCAGGCCATCGTGGTCCTTGAGGTCGTCCGGCAGCGATGGCGCACCACGTCGGGCAAGATAGCCGGGCGCGGCAACCAGCCAGATGACCTCGGAGGCGACACGCCGCTGGACGAGACCTGAATCGGGCAAGGGTGCGAAATGATCGCGCACGGCAATATCGAAGCCTTCCTGCACAAGATCGACGAAGCGGTCGGTCGCATGCAGCGCTACCCGCATCTTCGGATAGGCGAGCGCCAGTTGCGGCAGCAGTCCCGAAAGCGTCATCTGCGCCGTCGGCACCGAAGCGGTGATGCGCACGGTTCCGCTCGGCTCTGCGAGCCTGCCCTTCACCACGGCTTCGGCTGCTTCCGCCTCGATCAGCATCGCGGCCGCGTGGCGATAAAAGTCCTCGCCGATCTCGGTTACCGTAAAGCGCCGGGACGTGCGGTTGATCAGTCGGACGCCAAGCTTTTTCTCCAGTTCCGCCACCCGCTTGCTGAGCGTCGATTTTGGCACGTTGAGCGCGCGCGCCGCCGGCGCGAAGCCCCTGTGGTCGACCACATGGGCGAAGACGATGAAGTCATTGAGATTGCGCATCGTGACTACTGTCTACAAACATGAACGATAGATCCATGAATGGCAATCTTTTGCCTCGTCGTCCACGGATTTATCTTTTCTCCATCAGAGTTCAAAACCAAAAGGACATCACGATGGGTATCTATCAAGGCAAGAAGGCAGTGGTTATCGGCGGCACGCATGGCATGGGGCTGGCAACTGTCGAACGCCTTGTCGAAGGCGGCGCAGAGGTGCTGCTCACCGGCAACAACGAAGCGAACCTTGCCAGGATCCAGGAGCGGTTTGGCGCACGCGTCCACGCGGTGAAGTCCGACATCACCGACATGAACGAGATTGCTGTCCTCGGCGCGACGGTCGGGCAGCGGCTCGGCGAGATCGACCTCTTGCACGTCAATGCAGGCACGTCGATCCTCGAACCCTTCGACCAGGTGAGCGAGGCCAGCTACGATCGCCAGTTCGCGATCAACACCAAGGGCGCCTTCTTCACCGTTCAGCGCTTGGCACCGCTGATCCGCGCGGGCGGCTCGATCGTTTTCACTTCATCGGTCGCCGACGACGGCGGTTATGCGGGGATGAGCGTCTATAGCGGCAGCAAGGCGGCGCTGGTCTCCTTCGCCTCGGTCTTTGCCGCAGAGCTGCTACCGCGCGGCATTCGCTTCAATTCGGTCAGCCCGGGTTTCATCGACACGCCAACCAAGGGTGTGGCCGGCATCACCGACGCCGAGCGCGCCGAGTTCAAGGCGCTTGGAAACAGTCTTACGCCGATGGGGCGAAACGGCACCGCCGACGAGGTGGCGCGCGCCGTGCTGTTCCTCGCCTTCGACGCCACGTTCACCACCGGTGCGCGACTGACGGTCGACGGTGGCCTCGGGCAGCAACTGACGCTTGCTGCCTGAGACTGCCGCCGGAGAGAGGGAGCGGCATCCGCCCCCCTCATCGGTTGACCCTTGGCCGGGCTTCGCGCATCCTCACTGCAACTGGAGGTGACGATGATTACAGGTCCACAGTGCCGCGCCGCCCGGGCGCTGATCGAAATCTCGCGAGAGATGCTGGCAAGCTTTTCCGGTGTCGATGAAGACACGATCCTCAGGTTCGAGCGCAAGTTGGAGACGCCCGCCGACGCGGTGATCCTGTCGCTGAAGCACGCGCTCGAAAATGCCGGTGCGGTGTTTCTGCCGGAGGGCGAACGCGGCATCGGCGTGCGGCTAAAGTTCACGCGCTCCGAGGCTCGCCGCCTCTCCATTCTGGAAAGCGAAGGTGGCGTCGTCGGCGACGACGAGGTTCCGGGCGCCTGAGGTTCCGTCCTGATTTCAACGCCTTGGTCGGCGCGCTTGAATCAGAATGGCCGCCCCTTGAATCACCTTGCGAACAAAAAAACCCGCCGTTGCCGGCGGGCTTTTTCATTGAATGTAATGCCTGAAGCTTACTTGCAGGCGGCGCAGAAGCGCTGGATGCGGCGGCAAGCTTCTTCGAGCTGTGCTTCCGAGGTCGCGTAGGAGATGCGGAAGTTCGGGCCGAGACCGAAGGCCGAACCGTGCACCACGGCGACGCCTTCCGATTCCAGCAGTTCCGACACGAAGTCTTCGTCCGTCTCGATGACCTTGCCCGACGGCGCAGTCTTGCCGATGAGACCGGCGCAGGACGGGTAAACGTAGAAGGCGCCTTCCGGCGTCGGGCACGCGATGCCCTTGGCCTGGTTCAGCATCGAGACGACCAGATCGCGGCGGCCTTCGAAGATCTTCTTGTTTGCGGGGATGAAATCCTGCGTGCCGTTCAGCGCCTCGACGGCAGCCCACTGCGCGATCGAGGTGGCGCCCGAGGTCTGCTGGCCCTGGATCATGTCCATGGCCTTGATGAGCTGCAGCGGGCCGGCGGCGTAGCCGATGCGCCAGCCGGTCATGGCATAGGCCTTGGAGACGCCGTTCATCGTCAGCGTGCGGTCATAGAGACCGGGCTCGACTTCGACCGGGGTCGCGAACTTGAAGTCGCCATAGGTCAGGTGCTCGTACATGTCGTCGGTCAGGACCCAGACATGCGGATGCTTCATCAGGACGTCCGTCAGCGCCTTCAGCTCGGCATGGCTGTAGGCCGCGCCCGAAGGGTTGGACGGCGAGTTGAAGATGAACCACTTGGTCTTCGGTGTGATCGCCTTTTCGAGATCTTCAGCCTTGAGCTTGAAGTTGTTTTCCTGCTTGGTCGAGACGGTGACCGGCGTGCCGCCGCAGAGCGCCACCATTTCCGGATAGGAAACCCAGTAGGGTGCCGGGATGACGACTTCGTCGCCTGCGTTCAGCGTCGCCATGAAGGCGTTGAAAAGAATCTGCTTTCCGCCCGTGCCGACGATCGTCTGGGCGGCGGTGTAGTCGAGGTTGTTCTCGCGCTTGAACTTCTTGGCGATCGCTTCGCGCAGTTCCGGAATGCCGGAAACCGGCGTGTACTTCGTCTCGCCGCGGTTGATCGCGTCGATGGCGGCCTTCTTGATATTGTCGGGCGTATCGAAGTCCGGCTCTCCGGCGCCAAGGCCGATGACATCGCGGCCTTTCGCTTTCAGCTCACGGGCTTTCTGCGAAACGGCGATGGTGGCGGAAGGCTTTACACGGGAAAGGGCATCGGCAAGGAAGGCCATGGGTGAAGGTCCTGATCGTTTCGAGACGAGGTGATCGCTACGGAACGTAAAAAGCCAGGCTCCATAGCGGTTAGGTCTATGTCGAAAGACGCCCGGTCTTGCAAGCGCCGGAAAGCCAAAAACGCCGGAAACGCGGGCAAAAAGCGTCACCATGACAAAGTTTCATGAGTACGATCAGCGTTGTCGATGACTTCGACGGCGCACCTCCAACCGCACACCCTATTCGTAGATCGCCGCTGAATGGAACATTCGAGCGATGTCTCGCCAGGTCAAGGATACCGCTTCCTGTTTTCCTTGGCTCCGCTCGTGATCCCCCATATCGCTGACCCACGCCTCCAGCGCTTTGAGAAAATCGTCCAGGTTGACGTTCTCCCAGTTCTCCGAGTCGTCACGCAGGCTTAGCCGCAACGCGCTAGCAAAGTCGCAGAACTCCTGACGGGTCTTAATCTTGCTGTAGTCGACGTCACTCATCTTTCACCTCACACTGAAGACGCTCTTCGGCAACGACCGAAGGCGTCTGGCAATGCCCATACTCGGTCGTCATTCGAGCGTTGCCAAAATGGAATTATGGCGGCCACTTGATCGACCACGAAACGTATCAGCCAGAAACGGTTCTTGATTGAGATTTATTCAAAAAAATCAGCGACGTTCGGCATTTTTCGAAATGCCATAATTTAGCCATCACAACTGTCGCGGACCGCCGCAATTCCGTCCTGCAACAGCCGGTTTCCGGGCCTTTTCTTCGATGATCCGAACACATTCGCATTACGGGGGTTATGCAATGTTTCTCGACGACGAAATTGCCTCTTCCAGGACAGGACGGAACGAAGCGCGCTGGGGCATGTACCTGGCGCTCGCAGCGCTTGCCGCCTGCATCCTGATGTTCATCGGCCTGATGACCCAGGCCGCCGCCGAAACGGCGGGCGCCAAGCCGCAGCAGATGGCGGGCTACGTTCGCCCCAACGACATTGGCACAGGCGCCCTGCTCTTCCCATCCAAGGAACCCGGCTATTTCGTCGAGGCGCCACGGCTTGCGACCGACGTTCAGATCGACGTCAACGGCCCGATCATGCGCACCCGCGTGACCCAGCGCTTCGAAAACCCGAGCAAGGGCTGGGTCGAAGGCACCTATGTCTTCCCCCTGCCCGAGGATTCGGCCGTCGATACGCTGAAGATGCAGATCGGCGACCGCTTCATCGAAGGCGAGATCAAGGCGCGCCAGGAAGCCAAGGAAATCTACGAGCAGGCGAAAGCCGAGGGCAAGAAGGCGGCACTGCTCGAACAGCAGCGCCCGAATATCTTCACCAACCAGGTTGCCAATATCGGCCCCGGCGAAACGGTGGTCGTGCAGATCGAGTATCAGAGCGCGGTCCGCCAATCGAACGGCCTCTACTCCCTGCGCTTCCCGATGGTGGTCGCGCCCCGCTACAATCCCGAGCCGATCGTTCAGACCGTCGATCTCGATAGCCGCACCGGCTATGCCGTCAGCGATCCAGTCCCTGATCGCGAAAAGATCGAAGCGCCGGTTCTCGACCCGAAGGCAAATGCGAAAATCAATCCGGTCACGCTGACCGTCAACCTCAAGGCCGGCTTCCCGCTCGGCGAGGTCAGGTCCGCCTATCACGACGTCGACATCGCCAACCTCGACGATCTCAGCCGCCGCATCGCGCTGAAAGGCGAAAGCGTGCCGGCCGACCGTGACTTCGAACTCACCTGGAAGGCGATCGAGGGCAAGAGCCCCTATGCCGGACTTTTCCGTGAGACGGTGGGGAACAAGACCTATCTGCTCTCCTTCGTCACGCCACCGGCAGCCGCAACCGATGCCGATGCCAAACCGGTCAAACGTGAGATCGTCTTCGTCATCGACAATTCCGGTTCCATGGCCGGCCCCTCGATGGAGCAAGCCAAGGAGAGCCTGGCGCTGGCCATTTCCAGGCTGAAGCCCGAGGACCGTTTCAACGTCATCCGCTTCGACGACACCATGTCGGTGCATTTTCCAGAACTCACCGAGGCGACACCGGACAAGCGTGAAAATGCCATTGCCTATGTCCGTGGGCTCACGGCCGATGGCGGCACGGAAATGCTGCCGGCGTTGGAAGCAGCCCTGCGCACCCAGGGGCCGGTTCAGGCCGGCGCGCTTCGCCAGGTCGTCTTCCTCACCGACGGCGCGATCGGCAACGAGAGGCAGCTCTTCGACGAGATCCAGAAGAACCGCGGCGACGCCCGCGTCTTTACCGTCGGCATCGGCTCGGCCCCGAACAGCCACTTCATGACCAAGGCCGCCGAATACGGTCGCGGTACGTTCACGCTGATCGGTTCGGAAAGCCAGGTGGCGACACGCATGGGCGAGCTTTTCACCAAGCTCGAAAGCCCCGCAATGACCGATATCTCCGCGAGCTTCGAGGCCGCGTCGGCAAGCGACATCACCCCGAACCCGATGCCCGATCTCTATCGCGGCGAGCCTGTCGTGCTGACCGCCGAACTCGACGGCACGGCGCCTCAGGGCAAGCTGCAGATCCTCGGCAAGGCCGGCGACCAGCCCTGGCGGGTCGAGATGGACATCGCCAAGGCTTCGACCGGCCAGGGCATCGCCAAGCTCTGGGCCCGCCGCAAGATCGACGACCTCGAAGCGAGTGCGGCGACGATCGCCGACCCCGCCACGCTCGACCAGCAGATCGAGACCGTGGCGCTTACCCATCACCTCGTCTCCCGCGTCACCAGCCTCGTCGCGGTCGACGCAACGCCGTCGCGCCCGGCCGGCGAACCACAAGCCGAAACCAGGCTGCCGCTCAACCTTCCGGCTGGCTGGGACTTCGGCAAGATCTATGGGGAACAGTCCGGCAAGGCCGTGCCCGAAAAGGTTGACGAACGTGACGCCGCGCTCGAAAGCCGAACCAAGCTGGCCATGGTGACGGCCGACCGGATGCTGGCGGCACCAACCGCGCGGGCGGCAGGCCTGATCGCAGAGGCCAACAACCAGGTCACCCTGCCGCAGACGGCGACGGAAGCGGACAAGCAGATCCTGATCGGCCTGATGCTCTTGGCCTTTGCCCTCCTCGCCGGCACGACCTTCGTCTTCTGGCGCGCGCCGATCGCCACCATCGTGCTTGCGGGAGTGCGCCGCCGTGGCCGCTGACAACGAAAGGCCCGAGCCACGCCCGGGCTTTCTCGCCCGCCTTTCGGCGGTCGAAACGATCGTGCTTGCTGTGATCGCGCTGATTGCCCTTGCCGGTCTCATGCTGATCGGCAAGGGCTTCTACATGAAGGCCAAGGCCGAAGTCTCGCAGGTGCTCCTGAAACGCACGTTCGAGGCACAGTTGCACGGCAACCCTGACGGTAAGCCCTGGCCCTGGGCAGACTTCCAGACCGCCGCCGAAATCACCGCGCCTCGATTGAACCGCTCGGCAATCGTGCTTGAAGGCGCGAGCGGCGAAGCGCTCGCCTTCGGTCCAGCCTGGCTGAAGACGACGCCGATGCCCGGCGATGAAGGCACCTCCGTGATCGCCGCGCACCGCGACACGCATTTCCGCTGGCTGAAGGACGTTAACCCCGGCGACCTCCTGGTGTTGACGCGCAAAGACGGCCGCCGGTTCCTGTTCCGGGCCGGCGAAAGCCGCGTCGCCCGCTGGGATGAGAGCGGCATCAACGCATCCGCCACCGGCCACCATCTTGCACTTGCCACCTGTTGGCCCTTCGATGCGATCGAACAGGGACCGATGCGCTACATCGTCAATACCGAACTCATCGGCGAACAGCGCCCGGTGCCGCTGACGACAGGCTCGATCTCGAAATAAACCGCTTTTGATCGGATGTGACTTGAACCGCTCCTTTTCCCGCCCCAGCTTGCCTGATGAACGAATCGGCCCGGAGAAGCGCAATGCGGCGAGCGGATGCAGGAACGTCGAAACAGGTAGGCACGCGGCGGCACAGCCCGGCACTCACAGCGCTTGTCGCTCTGGCCGCGATCGCCGCCCCTTCGGGCGCTCACGCCCAGGAAGCGCGTGAATTCCCGAGCCAGCACGGCACCCTGCGGGTGGAAACCGTGGCGACCGGTCTCGAACATCCCTGGTCTGTCGAGGCGCTTCTGGGCGGCGGCCTGATCGTCAGCGAGCGTCCCGGCCGACTGCGGATCTTGCGCGACGGCAAGGTGTCGAAACCGCTGAAAGGTGTGCCCAAGGTCGCCGCGCGCGGCCAGGGCGGCCTGCTCGACATCGCACTCGACCCTGGCTTCGCAGAGAACAGGACGCTCTACCTGACAATGGCCGCCAATGGCAAAGGCGGCTACGGTACCGCCGTCGTGCGGGCGAAACTCGCCAAAGACGAGAGCGGTCTCACCGACGTCAAGGAACTCTTCCGGATGAGCAAGTTCACCGGCAAGGGGCAGCATTTCGGTTCGCGCATCGCGATCGCACCCGACGGCAGCCTGTTCTTCGGCATCGGCGACCGGGGCGAAGGCGGTCGGGCACAGGACCCGCGTGATCATGCCGGCGCAATCCTGCATATCAATGCCGATGGCAGTGTTCCAGGTTCCAATCCCTATCGCGGCGGCACCGGGGGCCTGGCGGAGATCTGGTCGAAGGGTCACCGCAATCCGCAAGGGATTGCCTTCGACCCGAAGGACGGCACGCTTCTGACGGTCGAGCACGGCGCCCGCGGTGGCGACGAGGTCAACAATCCGCAGGCCGGCCACAATTACGGCTGGCCGGTCATCACCTACGGCAAGGATTATTCCGGCGCCGAGATCGGCGAAGGCACCGCGAAGGACGGCCTCGATCAGCCCCTCTTCTATTGGGATCCCTCGATCGCCCCTGGGGCGCTTGCCGTCTATCGCGGCAAGATGTTTCCCGAGTGGGACGGCGATCTCCTGGTTGCCGCGCTGAAGTACCAGCTTGTCGCACGACTGGAGCGCGACGACAGCGGCGCCATCGGCTCCGAAGAGCGGCTGTTCGATGGCGAGTTCGGCCGCATCCGCGATGTCGTCGTCGCGCCCGATGGCGCGCTGCTGATGGTGACGGACGAGGAAGACGGCGCCGTTCTTCGGGTCTCCAAAGGCGCGACGCAGTAACAATTCAGAGCTTCACGACAACTGGTCACGAAACTCCCGGCGGAACATGAACTTCAGCCCGGACCAGACTGCATCGACCGCGCAGACCTTCACATCGACGAGGCCGAGCGGCAGGAAGACGTCGCGCAGCACATCCTCCGTCAGTGTCGTCGGCACTTTCGACGCCTTCTTCGGCCAGGAAATCCAGAGCATGCCGTCGGGCCTGAGCCGGGCCGCGACCTCCGGAGCGAGCCCTTCCAATACGGTCCTCTGCGTCTCGAACACATGGATATAGTCGAAGCTGCGCCCAGCAGTCGGACTGAGCACGGTTTCGCACGTCGAGAAGCCGGAAAACTGCGTGATTTCGCCGAGCCCGGGCGGCACACCGAGAAGCAGCGCGGCCTTTCCATCCTTCAAACCCAGCTTGCGGGCAAGCGGCGTGCCGGAATATCCGCTGTCATTCATCGCCATCTCCGAGCGCCATGACGCCGACGATGAGCCTTGCCCGCCCAGAAGGCAACTGCTAGACGGCGCCTGTCCGAGGAGAGAACGAACATGCCCCGCATTCAGGCCAATCTGCTGCTGTTGATATCAGGCGCGATCTGGGGCGCCGGCTTCGTTGCGCAGTCGACGGCCATGGATGCGATCAGCCCGCTGTGGTTCATCACGCTCCGTTTCGCCATCGCGACGCTGGTTGCCATGCCCCTGGCCATCATCGAGACGAAGCGCGCGACCGAGCCGCTGCGGCTGACGACCGTGCGCAACTTCGTCTTCATCGGCCTTGCGCTTTTTGCCGGAGCGGCGACACAGCAATTCGGTCTCCTCGATACCAGCGTCACCAATTCCGGTTTCCTCACTGGTCTTTACGTCGTCTTCGTTCCGGTGCTGAGCGTCATCTTCCTGCGTCGCAAGCCGCACTGGGTCATCTGGCCGGGCGCGCTGATGGCGCTGTTCGGCATATTCCTGTTGAGCGGTGGCACCCTGTCGGCACTGACTGGCGGCGATTATCTGACGATCGTCTGTGCTCTGTTCTGGGCGGTGCAAATGCTGCTCGTTGGCCTTTTCGCGCCCAGCAGCGGCCGGCCGATGTTGCTGTCAATGACGCAGTTTGCCGTCTGCGCGGTGCTCGGCTTGCTCTTCGCCGTGTCAACGGAGCCGCTGAGCTTTGCGGCGATCGAAGGCGCGCTCTTCGAAATCCTCTATGCCGGCATCTTCTCGAGCGGCCTCGCCTTCATTCTGCAGGTGGTGGGCCAGCGCTATACCACGGCGCCGCAGGCGGCCATCTTCCTGTCGAGCGAGGCGCTTTTTGCCGCCCTCTTCGGTGTCCTGTTGCTCGGTGAGATCATCACCCCGATCGGTTATGCCGGCTGCGCGATCATCTTCGCGGCAATGCTTGCGGTCGAAATCATTCCCGAACTGACCAAATATCGGCGCGCGGAAGCTGCGGTCTGAAACTGGCGCTTGCGAGCGCAACCGACAGCGCGCCATGAACTATATCAGCGACCGGTCCAAACGCCGGACTGGCGCTTTACTTGCTATTGTACCCGGCAGCCAATTCGTTGCTTCGGCACCAGGGACGCGACAGGGCGCAATCGACCGGTCCAATTCAATACCTCTAGATTTTCTGCAAGAATCCAACGTAAGAAACGAGCGACGCGAGAAGCATCAAACATATCAGAGAGTTGCGAATGCCGGGCGATGCCGGCATTCAATGGGCCTTCTCGCGGCTGCATCGAAAAACAGCAAAAACCCACTCAAATTTGCGGCATTCATTTTCAAAAAGCTGTGATTTCAACAGCTTGCGATATATCTTGAAGGAAGGGCAACAACCGGCGAAATGACCGATTTTTGAGCAATGACAAGACGCAATACCACGCTCGAAAAGTTTTGCTTGCCAATTCAAAATAAACCCATCACTCTTACTCTGTTCGGGCAATCTGCGAACACGGGAAGATCTTGAAATAAAAGCGGGCCGGAGACGCAAAACTCCGGGCGGCCAGACCGGGAAGACGCATGAAAATGCAACTTCTCCAATGGCTGGCTGCGGTAACAGGACCCTTTCCTCAAACGTCGAGAACTGCCTGCCAACGCCCAATCGGGCAAAACTGCAATGCTGCCCGTCCGTCAAACGGGTGGAGAGAAAAGGACCTGACGCATGGCCGAAACTGGCACTGTAAAATTCTTCAACACCGACAAGGGCTTTGGCTTCATCAAGCCTGACAACGGTGGTGCAGATATCTTCGTACACATTTCCGCAGTACAGGCCTCCGGCCTGAACGGGCTGACGGAAAACCAGAAGGTGAGCTTCGACACCGAACCGGATCGCCGCGGCAAAGGCCCGAAGGCGGTCAACCTGCAGATCGCCGGCTAACGCCGACTTCTGCTGACAGATTCAAAGTTGAAGCCCGGCAGACTTGCCGGGTTTTTTTTGTTCAGGCTCGGTTCACAGTGGCGGCATTAACTTCCTCTCATCATGAAATCCGGATTGATCCGGTCCATGCGATAGGATTGAAGCTCATGAACAAGTTCGTCAAAGCCGCCGTTCTTTCGGTCGCCGCAGCCGCCATGGTCATCCCGACGTTCGGCGTTGCTGAAGCGGGCGGCCGTCACCACCACAACAATGACGATGCGTGGGCGGCTGGCGCAGCGGGCCTCGTCGCCGGCGCACTGATCGGCGGCGCGATCGCCTCGCAGCCCCGTTACAACAGCGGCTACGGCGAACGCGTCTACATCGATCCGGAACCGGAATACGACTATTACGAGCCGCGCCCGGTCTACCGCCCGCGCCCGGTCTACCAGGCCCGTCCGGTCGTCGTTGACAGCTACGGCGGCGGTTACCGCTCGCTCGAACCCTGGACGCCGACCTGGTACCGTTACTGCTCGCAGCGCTACCGCTCGTTCAACCCGGACAACGGCACCTTCCGCGGTTACGATGGCCGCAGCTACTTCTGCACCGCCGGCTGATCAGCGCCGCGGCAGCACTGAACAAGAAAACGCATGGCTCTCACGAGCCATGCGTTTTTTGATTCTACTGCATGTGTCCTTTAATCGTCGCAGATTGAAGGACAGCAACCTTTGCGCGTCTCATAAGACGCGCGGCGCTGTAGGCCGCTGATGCAGCTTGCTCGAGCGGATCAGAGCCCGCGCAGATACGGATTGGTGCGGCGCTCCTCGCCGATCTGCCCGCCCGGGCCGTGGCCGCAGATAAAGCCGACAGTGTCACCTAGCGGCAGAATCTTGTCGCGAATCGAATCGAGCAGTTGCTGGTGATTGCCGCCCGGCAGGTCGGTGCGGCCGATCGAGCCGTGGAAGAGAACATCGCCGACATGGGCGAAGTTCTGCGCCCGGTTGAAGTAGACGACGTGGCCGGGAGCATGGCCGGGGCAATGCAGGACCTCGAAGACGTGGTCGCCGAACGAAACGGTATCGCCCTCTTCGAGCCAACGATCGGGAATGACGTTCTGGACCTTCATCGCCAGTCCAAAACGCTCGGCCTGGCTCTCGAGCCGTTCGAGCAACGGCAGGTCATCCTTGTGCGGGCCGATGATTTCGAGCCCGAGCGCATCCTTCAATTCCTTGGCGCCGCCGGCGTGGTCGATATGGCCGTGGGTGATCCAGATTGCCTTCAGCGTGATGCCGTTCTCGCGAACCGTCTGCAGGATGAGATCGACATCGCCACCGGGATCGACGATCACGCCTTCCTTGGTCTCGCTGTCGAACAGCACCGTGCAATTCTGCTCGAAATGGGTAACCGGAATAATGCCCGCCTGTAACATGTGCGCCTGCCTCTATAGGATCTACTGCTTGTTTCCCTCGATCGTGGCCGATCGAAGGATAAGACATGCAGCAGCACTTCAAAATATTGCAGCGACCTTGGCGCGCCCGTCAGGACGCGCCTCGCTGTCGTATCTCTCCTATAGCGGCAATTGGCGTCGGTGACAGCGGCAATCAGCGCAGAACGGCGACTTGGCCGGTGGCGGGTTGCGGCGCCGGCCATTGCACCGTCGTCATCAGCAACGCCGAAATCGCCAGCTCCGCAGCAACCACGATCCGCACCACCGGCTTGAGGCTGCGGGCAGTGAAATTGTTCTGGTCCGGCTGAATATTCTGCATCGTCGTCCCTCTCCCGCCGCCTGTTCTCCTGGCTCATGGGCCTTGGCAGCGGGGGAAGAATGTCACGGCGTCACATTTCGTGACGTTCCCGGGGGAACATCCGCGCGCGCGGAGACGTTTCGCCCTCGTCAATAAGAGGAGAAAGATGATGGTGAAGCTTACCCGCCCCCTGTTGCGAGCCGCTGCGGCCGCGGGTTTGGTGTTGACGGTCGGCATGCCGGCCGCCTTTGCAGCCATGACCGCAACCACAGTCACGGACCTCAACATCCGCACGGGTCCGGGCCCCCAATATCCGACGGTGGGTCTTGCGACCCGCGGGAGCACCGCAGTCATCGACGGCTGCATCGAAGGCAGCAAATGGTGCCGCATCGATATCGATGGCGTGCGCGGCTGGGTCTATGCGCAGTATCTGACGACCGACTTCGACGGTTCGGCCGTCGTGGTTCAAGAACGTCGCGCCGACCTCGCCATTCCGGCAGTCACCTACGAGGCGCAACCCAATGATCCGGTGATCGTCAGGAGCGGCGATGAGTTGATCGGCCCGGTCGAAGAGATCGATCCGATCGTTCCGCCGGATACCGTGCGCACCTACGTTACGTCGAACCCCGGCGAGACGGTTTATCTCGACGGCGAGGTCGTGGTCGGCGCGGAGCTGCCGCAGACCGTCGCGGTCCAGCGCGTGCCCGACTATGACTACGACTATGTCAGCATCAACGGCCAGCCCGTGCTGGTCGAGCCGGCGACGCGACGCATCGTCTACGTCTATCGGTAAGCATTGATACTCCGGCGACCGGGCGGTCGCCGGAGTCCGAGGGCCTTCGGCAGACGCCTCTCCCACGGCATTGCCGCATGCACGAATCATTCGCTTCACGACGCGAAGACTGAAACCGATCCTTCTTAACGCCGGCGCACCCTTCTCCCTTTGGCGCCACGAAACGCCGATTTCAGCTGAAATCAAACCATTTCAATAGGCTAGGGTACGGTTGCCTGGGCGGTCATTTCATTCAACCTGGGCGGTCATTTCATTCAAATTGACAACAATCCAGATTCGGCTTCAACCTATCGGTGCCGGATCATCGGCTTTTAGTGGCCCGTCCACGACGAGCCACGACACGGAGGGATCAATGGAAGCATTAATGCCTATCATTACCCAATTGATCGCGGGGGCGGCCGGCGGCAACGCGGCCAGCGCAGTGTTGAAGCAGCAGGCATTCGGTGTCGTCGCACGGACCATCGTCGGCGCGATCGGCGGCCTGGGCGGAGGTTTCCTCATTCAGATGCTCGGCGGCGAAGCAGCCGCGACAGGCCTTGCCGTGCAGGCCATCGGCAGTCTCGTCGGCGGTGGCGTGCTGAGCGGTATTGTCGGGCAATTCCTCGGCAAGACGGCCTGAAACCGGCGATCATCTCCGTAGTAAGACAAAAGGCGGCCAATGGCCGCCTTTTCTGCATTCGAACCACTGCATGTTTCCCTCAATCGTAGCCGATTGAAGGACAAAACATGCAGCAATTCAAAGTGCTACAACGACCTTTGCGCGTCTCATAAGACGCGCGGCGCTGTAGGTGCGGAGCCGTTACTCGGCGGCCGCAGCAACCGGATAGACTTCCTTCATGTAGTCGTTCATCAGCGTTTCCGAAATCGTCGCCGGTGTGAAGCGATGGGGACCGATCTCGGAAACCGGCGTCACTTCGGCAGCGGACCCCGTGAGGAAGCACTCGCTGAAGCTCGGCAGTTCGTCCGGCATGATCGCCCGCTCGACAACCTCATAGCCGCGGCGCTTGGCAAGCTCGATGACCGTGCGGCGAGTGATGCCGTCGAGGAAGCAGTCCGGCACCGGTGTGTGGATGACGCCGTCCTTGACGAAGAAGATGTTGGCGCCGGTCGCTTCGGCTACCCGGCCGCGATAGTCCAGCATCATCGCATCCGCATAGCCCTTGGCTTCCGCCGCATGCTTGGAGATGGTGCAGATCATGTAGAGGCCGGCCGCCTTGGACTTCGAAGGTGCCGTCTGCGGATCTGGGCGACGGTACTCGGCGATGTCGAGGCGAATGCCCTTCAGCTTCTCGGCCGGGTTGAAGTAGCTGCCCCATTGCCAGATGGCGATGGCCACGTTGATGCGGTTGTTCTGGGCCGAAACGCCCATGCTTTCGCTGCCGCGCCAGGCGATCGGCCGCACATAGGCCTCGGAGAAGCCCTGGCGCTTCAGAAGCTCGACGCTCGCGGTATCCAGTTCTTCCACCGAATAGGGAATCTTGAAGCCGAGGATACCGGCCGACTGATGAAGGCGCTGGTTGTGCTCGTTCAGCTTGAAGATGCGTCCGCCATAGGCGCGCTCGCCCTCGAAGACCGCGCTCGCATAATGCAGGCCGTGGGTCAGCACGTGAATCTTGGCGTCCTTCCATGCGACGAACTCGCCGTTGAACCAGATTTCTCCGTCCAACTGATCAAAAGGAACCGCTGCCATGGTGTCATCCTCCGGCGCATATACGCCATTCTTAGTTGATTATCGTCCTGCTTTCAGTTTATCGGCAAACTGATTGAGGGAAAATTCAATTTCGTGATTTTGGATTTGCGATCGGAACGGCGCGGCATATCCTTTTGAAGGTGTTGCCAACGCCAAATGTCTCGCTTACCGAGCAAGGACGCTAATGGTGCGGTAAAAATATGTCAATAAAGCTGACGTATTTTTCCGAATGTTTCGCAAGTTGCAATCTGGCTGAAAGGAAATGACCGCGTGGCCGGCCAATCCAAAGAGAACACCCGGTATCTCACCGATGCCGCCGCCGATGATGACACGATCGATTTCGAAATCATCGAGCTGCTCTTCTTTGCCTATCGCGACTTCACCTCCGATCCCGACGCGATCCTTGAAAAGAGCGGCTTCGGACGGGCACACCACCGGGTCGTCCACTTCGTCGACCGCGAGCCCGGCATGACGGTCGCCGACCTCCTGGAGACGCTGAAGATCACCAAGCAGAGCCTGGCGCGCGTGCTCAAGCAATTGATCGATTCGGGCTATATCCGCCAGGAGACCGGCCCTGAAGACCGGCGCCAGCGCATGCTCTATACGACAGAGGAAGGCCAGGCGCTGGCGCGGGCGCTGGCCGAGCCACAGTCCCGCCGCATAGCCGATGCATTGGCAAGAACGGGTCCGGGCGCGCGGGAAACGGTCAAGCGCTTTCTCGCCGGAATGAAGAACGCCGAAGACTGACACGAGGCCCACCGCCGGCAGGCGGCTCGGAAGCCTGGAACCAGGGAAGCGTGGAATGACGACAAAAGCGACTGTCTCGGACGATGCGGCTCACCTTCTGGTCGTTGACGACGACCGGCGCATCCGCGACCTGCTCAACCGCTATCTGGTCGAACAGGGATTTCGCGTGACGACCGCGTCCGATGCGGACGAGGCGCGGCGCAAGCTCGTCGGCCTCGACTTCGATCTCCTGATCGTCGACGTGATGATGCCGGGCGAAAGCGGCATCTCGCTGACCCATAGCCTCCGGCAGATCAAGACCGTGCCGATCCTGATGCTGACGGCGCTGGCGGAATCGAATTCCCGCATCGAAGGCCTCGAGGCCGGCGCCGACGACTATCTGTCGAAGCCCTTCGATCCGCGCGAACTGGTCTTGCGCATCAACAATATCCTGCGCCGCAACCAGCCGGCCCAGGCGCCCAAGGTCGATCAGGTGATCTTCGGCCCCTACACCTTCTCGGTGGTGCGCAAGGAGCTTCGGCGCGGCGCCGATCACATCCGCCTCACCGACCGCGAGCAGGAGATCATGACGCTCTTTTCGCAGCGCGCCGGCGAAACCATCCCGCGCCACGAGCTGATCGGCGACGACGCCGAGGTCGGCGAGCGCACGATCGACGTGCAGATCAATCGCCTCCGGCGCAAGATCGAGGACGATCCATCCAATCCCGTCTGGCTGCAGACGGTGCGCGGCATCGGCTACCGGCTGAGCGTGGACTGAGATGGCAGTCCTTCCGATGAGTGCGGCGTCCCATGGCAAGCTTTGACGGCATAGAGCGCGGAGCGGCAGGCTCCAGCGACAACGCCTGGAGGCGCTTCACGCGCTGGCTGCGCCGCCGCCTGCCGATGGGTCTTTATGCCCGTTCGCTGCTTATCGTCATCATCCCGATGGTGCTCTTGCAGTCCGTCGTCGCCTTCATCTTCATGGAGCGCCACTGGCAACTGGTCACACAACGCCTGTCGGCCGCCGTGACCGGCGACATCGCCGCGATCGTCGACCTCATCGATACCTTCCCGGACGACCGCAACATTGCCGAAATCATCCGCATCGCCCGCGAGCAGCTCGACCTCAGCATTTCCGTCGAGCCGCCCGGCGAACTGCCGCCGCCTCGGCCGAGCCCGTTCTTCGAAATCCTCGACCAGATCCTCGGCGAAGAGATCTCCAACCAGGTCCGCCGCCCCTTCTGGATCGATACGGTCGGCAACTCCAAGCTCGTCGAGATTCGCATCAAGCTCGACGACGGCCGCATCCTGCGTGTCTATGCCCGGCGCAACCAGGCCTATGCCTCCAACACCCACATCTTCCTCGTCTGGATGGTGGCCGCATCGCTGGTGCTGCTGGCGATCGCGATCCTGTTCCTGCGTGGCCAGATCCGGCCCATCCTGGCGCTGACCAAGGCAGCTGAAAGCTTCGGCAAGGGCCAGAAGATCGACGACTTCGCGCCGCGTGGGGCCGACGAGATCCGCCGCGCCGGCCTTGCCTTCATCCAGATGCGCGAGCGCATCGAACGCCAGATCGAACAGCGGACCGCGATGCTGACCGGCGTCAGCCATGATCTCCGAACCATCCTTACCCGTTTCAAGCTGCAGCTGGCGCTCGCCGGTAACAACCCGGATCTCGACGGCCTGAACCAGGATGTCGAGGACATGCAGAACATGCTGGAGGGCTATCTCGCCTTCGCCCGCAGCGAGGCGGAGGAAGATGTCGGCCAGCTGAAGCTCAGCGACCTGATGACCCGGTTTGCGGCGGAAGCCGAACTGCTCGGCAAGACCCTGACCACATCCATCGAGGGCGAAGACGAGGTTCGTGTCCGGCCGAACGCCTTTACCCGCCTGGTCGCCAATCTTGCCTCGAACGCCTATCGCTACGCCAACACCGTCAACATCGACGCCCGCCACAGTGCCAAGTGGCTCACCATCACCGTTGACGACGATGGCCCAGGCATTCCCGAGCGCTCGCGCGAGGATGTGTTCAAGCCGTTCTTCCGTCTCGATGAAGCCCGCAATCTCGACAGTTCCGGCACCGGCCTTGGCCTCGCCATCGCCCGCGACATCGCCCGCAGCCACGGCGGCAACGTCACTCTTGGAGACAGCCCGCTCGGCGGCCTCAGGGCAACGGTGCGCGTGCCGGCTTGACGTCGCTGCGCTGACGGGCCACTGACTCGCCCGGGGAATGGACGAGGGAGCGCGCCGTGTCGAACGGTATCGACTGGGACGACTGGGAACGACGGCTGGCCGAGCTGTGGGCTGCCTTCGACACCGTCGACGCCATAACCTTCATCGCTCGCGTCGAGGCGCTTGCAGCCGAACTGCCGGCGGGGCACGCCATAGGCCTGTTCGAACGAGCCTCAGCGCAGGATTCGACCGGCCATGAGACGGAAGCCGAACCTCTCTATCGGCAGGCGCTGGAAAACGGCCTCAAAGGAATTCGCCGGCGGCGCGCAACCATCCAGCTTGCCAGCACGCTGCGCAATCTCGGGCGGGCCGGCGAAGGCGTCGCCTTGCTCACCGCCGAACGGAGCAAGCCGTCGGATGAACTCGACGATGCGGTTGCCGCGTTCCTGGCGCTTTGCCTGGTCGACGCCGGTCGCACGAAAGAAGCGGCCGCGCTTGCGCTCGGCAGCCTGTCGCGCCACCTCCCCCGCTATAATCGTTCGCTCAAGCGCTACGCCGAGACGCTTCTGGCTGACCAGTAAACGCTAACGCTTATAGATCGACGTCAGGCCACGCCGTTCGTTGAAGCGGTGCCAGGCGTCGATGCGGCGCGGATGGCGCGCGCGCATGGCATCAAGCGGCGCGAGCAGCTGCCCGTCGCGGCCAAGCGCCGCGTCGAGGATCTCGATGATCCGCCGGTTTGGCCAGGGCTTGCGGGTGATCGACAGCAGCGCCTGGAAGGCTTCATCCTCGCGGCCGGCGCCAAGCTGATGGGCGATCAGCCCATAGGCAAAAGCGGTGGATCGGCTGACGCCGGCGTGGCAATGCACGAGAATGCGGCTTGAAGCATCCTCGGCTGCGGGGCGCATCGTCTCGAACACTTCCAGGACCAGATCCGGAAAGTGCTGGGTGGCGGTCGGGTTTTCCTGATCGCGCATGCGCACGACCCGGTGGCTCGCCTCAGTGATGACGGGCACGTTGGCATCCGGCAATTCCGGATCGAGCAGAGACAGCACGTGGCTCGCGCGCCAGTCGCGCGCGGCATCGGCAGCGCGCCAGAGGCACGACACCTTGACGCGCTCGGGGATCAGTTCGAATGCAATGGTCATGGGGATCACATCAATTTTTTGCCGTTGGGGACCGGCCGTTCGGTGGCAGCCAGCACGATCGCGCCGGCCTCGTCTTCAAAGCCCAGCGTCAGCACTTCAGAGCGGACAGGCCCGATCTGACGCGGCGGAAAATTGACCACACCCAGCACCTGCCGCCCCACGAGATCTTCCGGACGATAGTGCACCGTGATTTGTGCCGATGACTTTTTTATGCCGATCTCAGGGCCGAAATCGATTTTCAGCTTGAAGGCAGGCTTGCGCGCTTCCGGAAAGGGTTCTGCCTCGACGATCGTGCCCACGCGAATGTCGACACGCTCGAAATCAGCAAATTCAATAGTTTCGGCCATGGCAATTCCCTTTGTGAAAAGTCCTCAGCCGCCGGGCTTAAAGCATCGGGGGAGATTCCGGAAGCGCACCGGCATCGGCAGGCTCCCCGTGAAATCTTGCCTCTTCCCAGGGGAGACGCGCGAACTGCTCGGCAAGGAAATCGACGAAGACGCGCACACGTGGCGACAGGAAACGCCGGTGCGGGTAGACCACGGTGATCGGCTCCGCCTCGGCGTAATTGCAACCGGTCAGAAGCGGCACCAGCAAGCCCGCCCTGATATCTCCGCCGACAAGGATTTCGGAGAGCCGCACGATCCCGATGCCCGCAAGCGCGAGCCGCCTCAGCGCCTCCGTGCTGTTGGCCTCGACGGAGCCACGAACGCGGATCGCATGCCGGCCGGTGCCATCCTGGAACTCCCAGACGTTGAGGCGGCCGTGGGCGGTAATGGCAAGGCAGACGTGCCGCTGCAGGTCGTCGGGTGTTCCGGGAACGCCGTGCCTTTCGAGATATCCCGGCGCCGCACAGATGACGCGGCGGTTTGATGCCAGGCGTCGCGTCACCAAGGTACTGTCGTTTTGCGCGGCAACCCGTATGGCGACATCCGCATCACCGTTCATGAGATCGACGATCGCGTCGCTGAAGTCGAGTTCCAGATCGATCGCGGGGAACCGCGCGATGAAATCAGGCAGCATGGGGACGATCAGGCGATGGCCGAAGGCGCTCGGCAGGCTGACCCGCAGACGACCGCGCGGCTCGGCGCCCGGCTGGATCGCGAACTCCGCATCCTCGATGTCGCCGAGGATGCGACGGGCCGATTCTGCATAGGCACTGCCTTCGCTGGTAAGGCTGATGCTGCGCGTCGATCGCTGCAGCAGACGCACGCCGAGGCGCGCCTCCAGTCGGCCGATGATCTTGCTGACCGCCGACGGCGTCATGCGCAGCCGCCGCGCGGCCGCCGAGAAATCCCCCTCCTCGACGACGGCGAGAAACACCGCCATGGCTTCCTGCCGGTCCATTCGATCTATTCCATATCGTCACAGATGAACGGAATTTAACATGGATTATCGCGGCAGACGATAGGCGGTAGCCTGGACCACAAATTCAGGCAGCCGAGCTTGAGGGGGTGCGCGAGATGGAAGAACAGCGGAATGACGTACCGGTGAGCTACCAGCTCCATTCTTTGGCGCGACGCCAGCGCAGCACCGCGATCGGCAACATGTGTCACCGGTCAGTCCGCGCGATCTGGAGGCTGCTGTTCAGCCGGCAATCGCGGCATGAACGTGATACATGCGCAGGCGCCTTCTCCACGCGCACGCCATAGGGCACTCCCCTTATCGGGGGCTTGCGGCGGCTGACACCTTGTGCGCTCAGCCAGCCAGTTCTTCCGCCCGCTTGCGCGCGGCTGCGATCGCCTTGTCGAACAGCGGCTGCATGCCGTCGTCAGCCATGAGAACGGAGAGCGCCGCAGCGGTCGTACCACCGGGCGAGGTCACGTTCTGGCGCAGCCGCGCCGCTTCGTCCGGGGACTGGTGCAACAATTCGCCAGCCCCCGCGACGGTTTCCCGCGCAAGCCGCATGGCGAGGTCCGCCTCGAGGCCAGCCTTGCGGCCCGCCTCCGCCATGCACTCGACGAGGTAGAAGACATAGGCCGGACCACTGCCGGAGACGGCGGTCACGGCGTCGATCTCCGCTTCTGTCCTGACCCATTCGACCGGACCGCTGACCTTGAGCAGATCGTGAACCTGGGCGCGCTGGGCTTCGCTGACGCGTGCATTGGCAAAGGCACCGGTAACGCCGCGGCCGATCATCGCCGGCGTGTTCGGCATGGCGCGAACCGTGGCAGCAGCTCCGAGATGCGTCTCGATGAAAGCGAGCGTCTTGCCGGCAGCGACCGAGACGATGACGGTATCCGGACCAACGAGCGACTTCAACGGCGGCAAGACGACGTCCATCACTTGCGGCTTGACCGCAAGGAAGATCACGCCAGCCTGAACGCCTGACGGCGCCGAGGTCGCATGTGTCACGCCATTGTCGGCAATGAGCTTGGCCATGGCCGGCGGCGGACCGGGGTCGACGACGAGCACGTCGGCACCCTTGACGCCGCTCTTCAGCCAGCCGGAAAGCATGGCGCCGCCCATGTTGCCGGCGCCGACGAGTACGATGGGACCGGAAGCGGCGTTCGCCATGATCAAGCCTCTCCAACCGTTTCGAACAGGACCGCATCGACCGCGCGCTGCGCGTCCATGCCGGACCAGACGACGAATTGAAACGCCTGATAATAGGATTCGCAAGCGTCGAGTGCGCTCGAAAGCAGGACTTCGACCTGCTGGTTGGTGGGCTCTGCCCCGCCGGCAAGCAGCAGCGACTGGCGGAAGATCACCACTTCCTCCTGGCGCCACAGGTCGAAGTGGCCCATCAGCACCTGCCCGTTGATATGGGAAAGCAGACGGATGACTTCGTTGACCCGGCTTTCGGGAACCTTGATGTCGAAGGCGCAGGCAAGGTGCAGAGCTTCGAACTCCTCCATCCAGGAGAAGGAAACGTGGTAGTCTGCCCACTTGCCTTCGACCGTCATGGCGATTTCGTCTTCGCCGGATCGTTCGAACGACCAGTCGTTATTGGCAGCCACGAACTCGATCATATCGACCGGGTTGGATTGGCGCTCGACTTCCATTTCCAAAAGGCTCATGCATCACCCTGCATAGGTGTGGAGCAGGCACGCATCATCACGCTCACAAGACGCAACGCTGCAAACCCAACACCGATTACAAACACACTATGATTGCTGAACTCACATCCATCCTGGCTGACTTACCCTGCCCGGAGCTTGCGTGGTTCGTTTCGAATCATCATTTAAAATCAGTGTATAATGGCGGAGTCAGGCTGCCAGCCCCCGGGCCGAAAAATAGCCGGGATGAATCGCGTCCACGTTGTCATTTGGATGAAGCGCTGGAGCTTAACCGACTCTGCCATAAGGGTTTTTTGGCAGTGTCCACAGGTGGAAAACTTTTCAGGTTTTATTAACCTGCCTTAACGCCGCTTCAATCGCCCCAGGATTAACGACAGCAAAACGCCCGCGAAACCAGTTCGCGGGCGAAGTAAAAACGCCGAAACACCGTTATTTCGGCGGAATCGCGTTACTTGCCGGCCTCGGCGAGGCGCGCTTCCAGAGCCTCAATGCGGGCGAGCAGCGCATCGTTTTCCTCGCGCGCCTTGATCGCCATTTCCTTGACCATCTCGAACTCCTCGCGCTTGACCACGTCGAGCGAGTTCAACGCACGTTCGGCCTGTGCGCGGAAGGCAGTCTCGACCTCGCGGCGCACACCCTGGGCGGCACCTGCGGCATCGGTCATCATCTTGGCAAAGTCATCCAGAATGCGGTTGGCGCCTGTGCTCATCGTCGCGATCTCCATTTCAGCCATCGCCTCGCATTGCGATGCGGTCATGAATTTCAGGTAGGATCAGCGGCGAGCGGATGCAAGGAAAATCACATGCCAGATCACGTCGCTGTGTCCGAAGCCCGCGCATCGGCGCCTTGACCCGGCGGAAATCGCTCGCCATGTTCCGCCGAAACGATCGGCCCCTGTACGAGAATAGGCACGAGAACATATCTTGGAAACTCTAGCGACCCGTCTCGCCATCCTTCCCTTTCCCGAAATCGACCCCGTCATCTTCCAGATCGGGCCTCTCGCCGTCCACTGGTACGGGCTCGCCTATGTCGCGGGCATCCTCATCGGCTGGTTCTATGCACGCCGCCTGGCGATGAACACGACACTCTGGCGCAACGAGACGCCCGCAGTCACGCTGCAGCAACTCGACGACTTCCTGCTCTGGGCCGCTGGCGGTATCGTTCTCGGCGGCCGCATCGGCTATATCCTCTTCTACGATCTCGGCTCCGTGCTCGCCAATCCGATCCGCGCCATTGAAATCTGGAACGGCGGCATGTCATTTCATGGCGGCTTCCTCGGCACGACGCTTGCGATGATCCTGTTTGCAGCCAAGAACCGGATCGCCCTCTGGAGCCTGTTCGATATCGTCGCGGCCGTCGTTCCGATCGGCCTGTTCTTCGGCCGTATTGCCAATTTCATCAATGGCGAGCTCTGGGGCCGTCTCTCCTCGATGCCCTGGGCCATCGTCTTCCCGACCGGCGGCCCCTTCGCCCGCCATCCGAGCCAGCTCTACGAAGCCGCACTCGAAGGCCTTGTGCTTCTCTGTGTGCTCGCCTGGTTCATCTACCGTCGCCAGGCGCTGAAGTCGCCGGGCCTCGTCACCGGCATCTTCGTGCTTGGCTATGCCTTGAGCCGCATTTTCGTCGAATTCTTCCGCGAACCGGACGCGCAGATCGGCTATCTTGTCGGCGGCTGGCTGACGATGGGCATGGTGCTCTCGCTGCCGATGGCGCTCGCCGGCATCTGGGCGATAACCCGGGCGCGCCGCGCGGCTGCCGCTTGAGAAGCGGACGAGGCAAGGTATGTGGCTTTCCGGCCGCTTACCGCTAACTGGACGAAGGCATGACGACACCACTTGCGGACAAGATCAAGGCGCTGATCAAGGCTCACGGGCCGATCAGCATCACCGATTATTTCTCGCTTTGCCTGGCAGACCCGGAGCACGGCTACTACCGGGTGCACGAGCCGTTCGGCAAGGAGGGCGACTTCACCACGGCGCCGGAGATCAGCCAGCTCTTTGGCGAGATGATCGGCGTCTTTCTCGTCCACGCATGGCAGCAGCACGGCAAGCCTGAAGATGCCGTGATCGCCGAGGTCGGCCCCGGCCGCGGCACGATGATGGCCGACATGCTGCGTGTGGTGCGCCGCCTCGCACCCGAACTCTATGCCTCCGCCGGCGTGCACCTCGTCGAAACCAGCGAGCGCCTGCGCAAGATCCAGTCCGAAACCCTTGCCGCCCATGGCAACAAGGTCGAGTGGCACGCAAGCTTCGAGACTTTGCCCGAAGGTTTCCTGCTGCTGGCCGCCAATGAGCTGTTCGATGCCATTCCGATCCGGCAATTCGTGCGCACCGCACAAGGGTTCCGCGAACGCATGGTCGGGCTTGATGCCGATGACGAACTGACCTTTGCCGCCGGCGTCGCCGGCATCGATCCGGACCTGCTGCCAACGCCGGCGCAAGGTGTCGCAGAAGGCACGATCTTCGAGATCGCCCCCGCCCGCGATGCTGTCATGTCCGCCCTTTGCGAACGGCTGAAGATCAGCGGCGGCACCGCCGTCATCATCGACTATGGCCATCTGGCGACCGGCTATGGCGATACGCTGCAGGCGGTGCGCGACCACGAATATGATCCGCCGCTCGCAAGTCCGGGTCGCGCCGATCTCACCAGCCATGTCGATTTCGAGCAACTCGCCCGCCGTGCGAAGACCGACAACGTGCAGATCAACGGCCTCGCCCACCAAGGCGATTTTCTAGTCGGCCTCGGTCTTCTCGACCGCGCCGCGGCCCTTGGCCGCGACAAGGACGCGCTCACCCAGGAAGGCATTCGCCAGGACGTGGAAAGGCTCGCAGGTGCAGGGGTCGGAAAGATGGGGGAACTCTTCAAGGTTCTCGCCGTCAGCAGTCCGCCGGTACCCCTGTCGCCCTTCCGCAAACCGAAGTCGTGACGCCTCTCCGGACGGCACTCCACCGTTCGGGAATTGACAGCCCAGCCGTCGCGGGTCAACATCGCGCCGGCAAATCAGCCGCCAGTCGCCGGGCCGCAGCGCGCCCCCAAACCCATTGAATTTCTTCATAAAGCAAAGGCAAATATACCGATGCAGCATGACGCCGCGCTTTCTCCCGTGCAAAGCTCGCTCTTCGGCGAGAGGGCCGGGCCGGCAATCGCCCACGGCTATTTCACCCGAAAGGGCGGCGTTTCCGAAGGGCTCTATCGCGGCCTCAATGTCGGCCTCGGTTCGAAGGACGAAAGAGCCCATGTCAACGAGAACCGCACCCGCGTCGCCGGCTGGTTTGGCGCGCCGTTGGAGCGCTTGGCGACGTTGCATCAGGTCCATTCCCCAGACGCCGTCATCGTTGACGGAACCTATGACGGCACGCGCGCCGAGGCCGACGCGCTGGTGACGGCGACACCGGGCATCGTGCTCGGCGTCCTGACCGCCGATTGCGGCCCCATTCTCTTTGCCGACGCGAAGGCCAAGGTCATCGGCGCGGCCCATGCCGGCTGGAAGGGTGCGCTCGGCGGCGTTCTTGAAAGCACGATCGACGCGATGGTCACGCTCGGCGCCCGGCGCGATCGCATCGTCGCCTGCCTCGGCCCGTCGATCAGCCGTCGCAACTACGAAGTCGGCGCCGAGTTCGTCGAGCGCTTCGTTTCGGCGAACGACAGCTACGCCTCCTATTTCAGGCCGTCCGACCGCGACGGCCACGCAATGTTCGATCTGCCGGGTCTGACGATCCGGCGGTTGACCGAAGCCGGCGTTACCGCCGAAAATCTCGATATCTGCACCTATGCCGACGAGGAGCGCTTCTTCTCCTACCGCCGGACGACACACAGGCAGGAACCGGACTACGGCCGACAGATTTCCGCCATTTGCATACGGGGGACCTGACATGGCGCTTCAATTTGCCCAGGAAGAATATGCAAGCCGTCTTGAGCGGCTGACGGAGAAGATGCGCGAAGAGAAGCTCGATGCGGTGCTGCTCTTTGCCCAGGAAAGCATGTACTGGCTGACGGGCTACGATACCTTCGGCTACTGCTTCTTCCAGACGCTTGTCGTGAAGAAGGACGGCTCGATGGTCTTGCTGACGCGCTCGGCCGACCTGCGCCAGGCACGCCACACCTCCAACATCGAGCGCATCGAGATCTGGGTGGACCGGGCCAATGCCGATCCGACCCTGGATCTCAAGAACCTGCTCAGCGAACTCGATCTGCTCGGCTGCCGCATCGGCGTCGAATACGACACCCACGGCATGACCGGCCGTGTCGCCCGCCTGCTCGACCGCCAGCTCCAGACCTTCGGCGAGCTGATCGACGCTTCGTACCTCGTCAGCCGCCTGCGCCTCATCAAGAGCGACGCCGAGATCGCCTATGTCGAGAAGGCGGCAAGCCTTGCCGACGATGCGCTCGATGCTGCACTGCCGCTGATCCGTCCTGGCGGCAACGAAGCCGCCATCCTCGCGGCGATGCAGGGCAGGATTCTCGCCGGCGGCGGCGACTATCCGGCCAACGAATTCATCATCGGCTCCGGCGCCGACGCGCTGCTTTGCCGCTACAAGTCCGGGCGTCGCGTGCTCGACAGCCAGGACCAGCTCACACTCGAATGGGCCGGCACCAGCGCCCACTATCATGCCGCGATGATGCGCACCGTCGTCATCGGCGAGCCGACCAACCGTCACCGCGAACTCTACAGCGCCTGCCGCGAAACCATCCAGGCGATCGAGATGGTGCTCCGTCCCGGCAATACCTTCGGCACCGTGTTCGACATGCATGCCAAGATCATGGACGAGCGCGGCCTTGCCCGTCATCGCCTCAACGCCTGCGGCTATTCGCTCGGCGCCCGCTTCTCGCCCTCCTGGATGGAGCACCAGATGTTCCACCTCGGCAACCCACAGGAGATCGAGCCGAACATGTCCTTGTTCGTGCACATGATCATCATGGATTCCGACAGCGGCACCGCCATGACCCTCGGCCAGACCTACCTCACCACATCAGACACGCCGCGTACGCTGTCGCGCTACGGCCTGGACTTCATTTCTGCTTAGGGAAATCCGCCTAGAATTGCTTTGAACTGGCAGACGACAGGAGACGGTTCAGAGCAATTCCAGGTGTGAAACGGTTTCCGTCCGGAATTGCGTGGTTTCGAAACGCTCGATCATTCCTTGTTTCGGCGAAACAAGGAAATGATCTGGGAAAACTGCCGCGACGAAACGGACGGTTTGAACATGCGAAAGCTCTCAACGCCCCTTCTTGGCCTTGGCCTTCTCGTTGCCCTGGCCGGCTGCAACAGCACCGACATGCTGACGCCGCAGGTCGACGTCGGCGCGGGAACCTTTCGCTCACCGCCTGTGACGCAATCCGACCTCGACTCCATGTCGGCACAGAGTGTGCCAGTACAGCGCGAACCCGTCAGCGAGACGACCGCCTACTCTCCTCAGCCGGCCCCTTTGAACACCCCGACGGCCTATGCCAGCGGGGATGCAACCTATACCGATCCGGCCGGCACGTTCGAAGCCCAGGCAAGCCGGCTCGCCGCCGGTTCCGAGCCCGTCCAGAACACGATCCAGAACCAGCCGACCCCAGTGGAACAGACGCCAGTGCAGCAGACGGCGGCCGCTGCCGAAGAGATCCAGAACCAGCCGAGCGTCGCTTCGCTGCCGAAGGCAAGTGCCGCCGCCAGCGGCACGATCCGGTTCCTGCCGATCATCGGCGCGCCAGTCCAGGCCGTCACGCCGCTCTCCAAGCAGCTTGGCGCCGAGGCGCGCGCGCACGGCCTGACGATCAAGGGCTCTGGCGATGCCAGCAGCGAACATATCCTCAAGGGCTACTTCTCGACGCTGAAGGACGGCGACAAGACCACCGTCGTCTATGTCTGGGATGTGCTCGACGGCAGCGGCAACCGCCTTCACCGGATTCAGGGGCAGGACTCCGTTCCCGGCGGCGGCACCGACTTGTGGAGCGGCGTGCCGGCGGCAACCATGCAGGGAATCGCGACGAAAACCATCAACGCCTACCTCGAATGGCGGCAATCTCAGGCCGGTTGACACAAAGTTTTTAGGATATTGGCCTTCGCGGCGCAGCATTCCCCTTGCATTCAAGTTCAGTCTCGCTAAAAAGCGGCCGATCAGCTCTGAACGGCGGCCATCCGCAAAGAATGTCCGCGATTGGAATGGCTCTCGGAATCTGCGCGGAACACACCGCTCCCGGAAAAGTACCGGACGGTGACCGCGCCAGCTCAAGGCGGTCCGTCAATGAAGGTTTTCGCAGGCAATTCGAACCGGCTGCTGGCCGAAGCGATCTGCAACTATCTCAACCTGCCTCTCGGCAAAGCAGCGGTGCGCCGCTTCGCCGATCAGGAGATCTTCGTCGAGATCGGCGAAAACGTGCGCGGCGAGGATGTGTTCATCATCCAGTCGACTTCTTTCCCCACCAACGATCACCTGATGGAACTGCTCATCATGATCGACGCGGTCCGCCGGTCCTCCGCTCGCCGCATCACCGCCGTGCTTCCCTATTTCGGCTATGCCCGCCAGGATCGCAAAGCAGGTCCGCGCACGCCGATCTCCGCCAAGCTCGTCGCCAACCTGATCACCGAAGCCGGCGCCGACCGCGTGCTGACGCTTGATCTTCACGCCGGCCAGATCCAGGGCTTCTTCGATATCCCGACCGATAACCTCTATGCGATCCCGATCCTGGCGCGCGACGTCAAGGAAAACTACGATCTCAAGAACGTCATGGTCGTTTCGCCCGACGTCGGCGGCGTGGTGCGCGCCCGTGCGCTGGCCAAGCGCCTCGACTGTCTGCTGGCAATCGTCGACAAGCGCCGCGACCGTCCGGGTGAATCGGAAGTCATGAACGTCATCGGCGACGTGAAGGGCAAGGACTGCCTGCTGATCGACGACATCGTCGATTCCGGCGGCACGCTCTGCAACGCGGCCGAAGCGCTCCTGAAGAACGGCGCGACCAGCGTCACCGCCTACATCACCCACGGCGTCCTCTCCGGCGGCGCGGTTGCCCGCGTCACCTCGTCGATGCTGAAGGAACTGGTCATCACCGACTCGATCCAGCCGACCACGGCCGTCCAGTCCGCCCACAACATCCGGGTGATCACGACGGCGGGCCTGCTCGGCGAAGCCATCAGCCGCACCAGCCAGGAAGAGTCAGTCTCGAGCCTCTTCGACTGAGATCACCGCAACACGCGAGTTCATGAAACGCCGGCGCCATGCGCCGGCGTTTTTCGTTAAGCGACCAGTAGCGCAATCGAGGCGAGTCTGAATGAGAGCTGCAACAATCTATGAGCACGCGGGCATGCTCTACGTTCACAGTTCATCAAAGACGACTGTAGGGCTTTGGATTCTCAATGCTCCAGTTTTGAGTATGGACAAGACTGATGTCGGAGAAGTGGGTCGCGCGATTAGGGAGTGCCTGGCAGCATCTTGCGAGAATGTCCCGCACCCGAGGTTGTTCACAAACCTATTCGATCCGGTGCTCGCCCTAGCGGGGGTGAAATCGGCCGGCGGGTTCTTGAAAACAGCGAAATGCGTAGAGGTCGAAACGAGCGGTGAGGCAACGGTAAGCCTGATCCCGACACGAAATGAGGGCATCAAGAGCGGGCTCGTTCCGCTACCGGGCAAGACGGTAAGCGTCATTGGTTCAGATGACGAGCTAGGTTCTGCAGCGATTGAGGCACTCGCAACATCGGAATGACGAGACAAGCTCGCGAATTCCCCCAAATTTACGCCGGCGCCAAAGCGCCGGCGTTTTTCGTTGCGGAGACGCTGCTACTTTCCGAGAGCCTGCACCAATGGCTGGTCGACAAGATTATCGATGAACCAGTTGGGATAAACCGGCATCGGCACGGTCTCGGCGTCGAGCGTCGCGATTTCCGCCTGCGTCAGGACGAGTTCGGCTGCACCGAGATTGTCCATGAGCTGATGCGGCTTGGAGGCCCCGAGCAACACGCTCGTCACGGTTTTCTTCGAAAGCAGCCACGCGATCGCCACCTGCGCCACGCTTGCCTCGTGATGATCGGCGATCCCGCGCATGCGTTCCACCAGCTTGAATCCCTGCTCCTTGTCGAAGGGCAGGATGTCGAAGCCGGAATAGCGGTTGTCCGGATCGCCGAGATTGTCGCGGGTGTACTTGCCCGAAAGGAAGCCCGATGCCAGCGGGCTCCAAACCGTGAGCCCCAGCCCGTAGCGCTGCATCATCGGGATGACATCGCGCTCCACGTCGCGGCCGAGCAGCGAGTAATGCATCTGGCCGTGGGTGAAGGGCGCCAGCCCTTTGGCCTTCTGGATCTCGGCTGCTGCCGCCACCTTCCAGGCCGACCAGTTGGAAAAGCCGATGTAACGCACCTTGCCGGCGCGCACGACCGCGTCGAGTGCCTCAAGCGTTTCCTCAAGCGGCGTGTGCGGATCCTCCTTGTGGACGATGTAGGCATCGATCCAGTCGGTCCCGAGACGCTTGAGGCTCTGATCGACCGACCAGAGGATATGGCGGCGCGAAAGACCGGCCTGGCCGAGCGGCGCGCCGGTGCGGAAGCCGACCTTGGTGGCGATCACCACTTCGTCGCGACGGGACTTTAGCGCCGCGCCGAGGATGCGTTCCGATTGCCCGGACGCATAGGCGTCGGCCGTATCGAAGAAATTGATGCCGGCATCCAGCGCCTGCCCGACGAGGGCATCGGCCGCTTCCGCATCGGTCTTGTAGACGGCGCCGATGCTACGGTCGCCGGCGGTGAAGGTCATCGCCCCGAAGGCAAGCCGCGAGACCACCAGACCGGTATTTCCAAGCGTCGTGTATTGCATGCCGATCTCCATTTGCAGCGAGACAGAATTGTCTTGCGGAGACCATGCCAAAATTGATTATTTCGAAAAACTGCCGCTATCTTTAAAGCTTCGGAAGAAAAACTTCACAATAGTCGATGCCAAACGCTTCATTCAACGGACTGACGGAATTTCTGGCGGTGGCGGAGCACAACAGCTTCACGGCGGCAGCAGCGACGCTTGGCGTCACGCCCAATGCCGTCAGTCAGACGATCCGGGCGCTCGAAGCCCGTGTCGGCCTCCAGCTCTTCGTCCGCACCACGCGGCGCGTCGCTCTCACTGAAGCCGGTAGCGCCTTCCTGAAACGCGTCCGCCCTGCGGCATCAGAGATTGCCGATGCTTACGAGCTGCTCGGAGACTTTCGCGACCGGCCGATGGGCAATCTGCGGCTGACGATACCGCGCTTGGCCATCCCGCTCGTGTTGACCCCGCTTTTGCCGCGATTCCGGCAGGCTTATCCCGATGTCTCCGTCGAAATCGCAATTGACGATGCAGCCGTCGACATCACCGAACAGGGTTTCGATGCCGGCATCCGCATCGGCGAAGCGGTCGAGAAGGACATGATCGCCGTCCGGCTGACGCCCGACATCACCTGGGCAGTGGTCGGATCTCCCGCCTATTTCACCAAGCATGGCCGACCAGGAACGCCCGAGGACCTCACCCACCACGAGGCGATCCGCTATCGCTACCCGGCATCAGGCACGATCTATCGCTGGGAGTTCGAGCGGGAGGGACGCGACTTCTCGGTCGACGTACCCGGCGGGCTGACGGTCAATGATTTCCAGATGCTCATGGAGATGGCCGAAGCCGGCGCAGGGCTCGCCTATCTCCCTGACCTTTCGGTGCGCGCTACCGTCGCAACCGGGCGCCTTGAGCGGGTACTTGAAGCCTACCTGCCGACCTCGCAGGGCCTCTTCATCTATTTCCCCGCCAAGGCCCAGACCCAACCGAAGTTGCGGGCGCTTCTCGATCTGGCGGCAAAGATCGTTCGGGAGCGAACGTAGGATCTCCTCTGGCAGCCTCCGCAACCACGCCTGAAACACAGGTACATTGACAATCCTAAAGTGCAGGCCGCATAAATTATCTAATTTAGATAAAAGACACATTCAGGTGTGAACATGGAACCTAGCTCTCCGGGGCAACGCAAGCGGCTGGCGATACTGATAGATGCCGACAACATTCGTTCCAAATTTTTGCCGCTTATCATTCGCGAAGCATCGGTCTTCGGCAACGTTTCCATCAAGCGTGTTTACGGAGATTTTGGCAGCGATGCGATGGGCGCCTGGCAACCGCTGCTCCATGAATTTGCACTCTTGCCGGTTCACGTCGCACCAGTCGCAAAGAGCAAAAATGCAACCGATATGAAGCTGGCGATCGACGCGATGGATATCCTGCATCGTGGGCAAGTCGACGGCTTCTGCATTGCGTCCAGCGACAGCGATTTCACCTCTCTCGCAAGCCGAATCCGCGAGGGCGGCTTGTCCGTCTACGGCTTTGGGGAAAAGAAGGCGACCAATCCCTATGTGAAATCTTGCGATCGCTTCTTTTACTGCGACCTTCTTCTTGAGGAAGGTGCAGAGGGCGAGTCAGGTAAGGCAACGAGGCTGCCTTTAAAAGAGATCCTGGCCGCAGTTGACGACACGTCGGGCGACGACGGATGGGCCCATCTCGGCGCAGTCGGCAGCGTGGTCAACAAACGCATGCCGGATTTCGATCATCGAATTTACGGCTTCAACAAACTCAGCACGCTGATCAAAAGTATTGCGTCGCTGGAGTACAAATCGAACGGCCGCACCTCGATCTACGTGAAGCGCAAATAGGCCGATCCCTCAGCGCCCACGAAAGACAACGGCGCAAGCCTCGCCGCCACCAAACAGGCGCGAGCGTGTGAGAAACCGTCTCTCCCGCCCATTGTCGAGCGAGAACATGCCGCCCCTGCCCGGCACCACATCGATGATCAGTTGCGTGTGCTTCCACACTTCGAACTGGCTGGCACTGATATAGACGGGTACGCCGCCGATTTCGCCGAGCTTCACGTCATTGTCTCCGACGATGTAATCATTGGCCGGGTAGCACATGGGCGACGAGCCGTCGCAGCAGCCGCCGGATTGGTGAAACAGGATATCGGGATGATCGCGCCGGATTTCTGCAATGAAATCGAGCGCCGCATCCGTCGCAAGTACGCGCGGCTCATTGAGCCCGATCGTTCCTGTGGCCTCGGCCGACATTGCAAGCCTCCCTGCTCCAACGCAGATTGTCTGGCATTGGCCGGCTGAGGCGCGGGTGGAGAGCACGCCTCAGCCGCCGGTCGAGCCAGGGAAAAGGTGGAGATTACCTTTCCTCCCGCTCGTGTTGCCTTCCCCGGCGGCGGGGAAGGCAAATCCCGATCAGAAGAAGCCGAGCGCCTTCGGGCTGTAGCTCACCAGCATGTTCTTGGTCTGCTGGTAGTGATCGAGCATCATCTTGTGGGTCTCGCGGCCGATGCCGGACTGCTTGTAGCCACCGAAGGCCGCGTGCGCCGGATAGGCGTGATAGCAATTGGTCCAGACGCGGCCGGCCTGGATTTCGCGGCCGAAGCGGTAGCAACGGTTGGCATCGCGGCTCCAGACGCCGGCACCGAGGCCATAGAGGGTGTCGTTGGCGATCTCCAGCGCCTCAGCTTCCGTCTTGAAGGTGGTGACCGAAACCACCGGACCGAAGATCTCCTCCTGGAACACCCGCATCTTGTTGTGTCCGCGGAAGACCGTCGGCTTGACGTAGAAGCCTTCGGCAAGCTCCCCTTCAAGCACGTTGCGACCGCCGCCGGTCAGCACCTCGGCGCCTTCCTGGCGGCCGATGTCGATATAGGAAAGGATCTTTTCGAGCTGCTCGCCCGACGCCTGCGCGCCGATCATCGTGGCGCTGTCGAGCGGATTGCCCTGGCGGATCGCCTCGACGCGCTTTATCGCCCGCTCCATGAAGCGGTCATAGATGCTTTCCTGGACGAGTGCGCGGCTCGGGCAGGTGCAGACCTCGCCCTGGTTCAGCGCGAACATGGCAAAGCCCTCGAGCGCCTTGTCGAAGTAGTCGTCATCCTCCGAAAGCACGTCGGCAAAGAAGATGTTCGGCGACTTGCCGCCGAGTTCCAGCGTCACGGGGATGAGGTTCTGGCTGGCATATTGCATGATCAGCCGGCCGGTCGTCGTCTCGCCGGTAAAGGCGATCTTGGCGATGCGCGGGCTGGTGGCAAGCGGCTTGCCGGCTTCAAGACCAAAGCCGTTGACGATGTTGAGCACGCCAGCCGGCAGGAGGTCGCCGACGAGATCGGCCCAGACGAGGATCGAGGCCGGCGTCTGCTCGGCCGGTTTCAGCACGACGCAGTTGCCGGCGGCGAGCGCCGGTGCCAGTTTCCACGCGGCCATCAGGATCGGGAAGTTCCACGGAATGATCTGGCCGACGACGCCGAGCGGCTCGTGGAAGTGATAGGCGACCGTGTCATGGTCGATCTCGCCGATCGAGCCTTCCTGAGCGCGGATGCAGGCGGCAAAGTAGCGGAAATGATCGATCGCAAGCGGAATGTCGGCCGCCATGGTCTCGCGGATCGGCTTGCCATTGTCGAAGGTTTCGGCCCGCGCCAGGAGTTCAAGATTGTCCTCCATGCGGCCTGCGATCTTCATCAGGATGTTGGAGCGTTCGGCAGCCGAGGTTCGGCCCCATTTCTCGCGGACGGCGTGGGCAGCGTCGAGCGCCAGCTCGATATCGGCAGCATCCGAGCGCGCCACCTGGCAGAGTACCCCGCCGGTCACCGGTGTCGTATTGTCGAAGTAGCGGCCGGCAACCGGCTCACGCCATTCGCCACCGATGAAGTTGCCGTACTTCTGCTTGAACGGGCTTTCGACGATCTTCTGATGCAGCATGGTCATTCCTCCCTGAAACCAGCAACTAGAGCTGTGAGAGGAAGGTGCGACTGAACGTTCGTCTTCGATAGTGAGGCGCGACCAGCAGCGACGCGATCTGTTTCAGAATTGAGACAGGGAAGCGGAGGCTGCTGTGCTGCGGCGCAGCAATTGGAATTCAGTGTCCTCCCCTGATCCCCTGCCGGAACCTTCTCCCCGCCACAACGGGGAGAAGGCACAAGCCGCATGCTCCCCGTTCCCAAAGCGACGCGCTCGCCAATCACCAAGGATCAGGGCCGATGCAATCGTGACGGTCGCTATAGGACACGTCCCCTCTCCCCACCTGCGCGGATAGGGTTAGGGTGAGGGGCAGCCTCCAGATAAGGTAGGCGTATCAGTTGACCTGGAGCCGCTTCATCTTGCGGTAAAGCGTGGCGCGGCTGATGCCGAGCAGTTCGGCGGCCATGGAGACATTGCCGTTGGCGCGCGAAAGCACCCGGCGAAGGGCGGCGCGCTCCGCATCGGGAAGTTCGGCAGCATCGCCTGACGTGTCTTCCCGAAGAAGGTCGGAGGCCGGGACCCCGGCGGCGATGCGCCGGTCGTCGAGATCCAGCCATTGCCGTGCGGCACGCGTAGCACCAAGCACGAGGTCGTCGCGGTCGACGGCAAGCAGCGCCGGCCCGGCACGGTCCACCGGTACCAGCACGATGCGCGCACCGGCGAAGGCACGCCGGAAAAGGCCAGCCTCGATGCGCGCGGCCGCATCACGAACCGCCTGCGACAGGATCGACATGGTGATCTCGGAGGCGTCGTCGCGGCAGGTGGAGATGTCGATGGCCGCCGCCAGTCGGCCGCGATGATCGCGGATCGGTGCGGTGGCGCAGCTCAAGCCGATGTTGCGACTGAGGAAATGCTGGTCGCGCTGGATGACGACAGCGCGCTCATCGGCGATCGCCGTGCCGATACCGTTGGTGCCCACACTCGCCTCGCTCCAGACCGTTCCCGACCAGAGCCCGACGCCGCGGAATTCGGCGTCGTCGCCGACCGCGCCACGCCTTTCCAGCGCAACGCCGTCATTGTCGGTGAGGAGCAGGCAGCAGCCCGCCTTGCCGACCGTGGCGAACAATCGGTCAAGTTCGATGCCAGCCTCCGCCAGAAGCTCACCCGAACGCTCGCGGACGGAGCGGAACTCGCCGTCCGGCAGCCGAAGCGGCGTACGCGCCTCCTCCGGCGCGAGCTTGTGCAGGGTCATGCAACGACGCCAGGAGGCGGCAACCGGCGAGCTCGCGGCAGCCGACGATTGATGCGCGACCCTGTAGACGTAATCCGAATGGTCTCTGACAGCAGGCATCGGCTTCCTCCCTGAAGCGTCGTCCGGCGAAGGCGAAAACGGCCGATCTCCCAAGCAGCCGTTCCGCAAGATGGCGCCACTATAGCCATCGATGTCGGCGAAGGTCCAGCCAGACGAAGGTTCGAAGGCGCGCACCCGTCAGTGAACTTGATCGGTGGATCACGCTGCCGATATCGACAGTTTGGCCGAATGTGCTACGCGGAAGGACACCATTGCCGCGACTCACCCACAATAGCCGGTTGCCCGCCATGCTTCGTGACTTTTCGCTTCAGAGCCTGTTCATGGGCCTCTTGATCGCCTTCGTCGGCTTCGCCAGTTCCTTCGCCGTCGTGCTGCACGGCCTGACCGGCGTCGGCGCCAGCGAAGCGCAGGCCGCCTCCGGGCTGATGGCGCTGTCGGTCTCCATGGGCCTCTGTGCGATCGTGATCAGCGCCGTCACGCGTCTGCCGGTCAGCATCGCCTGGTCGACACCAGGTGCTGCCCTCCTTGCCAGCGCCGGCGTCGTCGAAGGCGGCTTCAATGCCGCGGTCGGCGCGTTTCTCGTCTGCGGCCTGCTGGTGGTCATCGCCGGCCTCTGGAAGCCGCTCGGTCGTCTGGTTTCAGCCATTCCAGCGCCGCTTGCCAATGCGATGCTCGCCGGCGTGCTGCTCAGCCTCTGCTTTGCCCCGGTCAAGGCGATTGCCTTCAATCCCCTCCTCGGCCTGCCGATCCTCATCGTCTGGGCGATGGTGGGCAGCGTCAACAAGCTCTATGCCGTACCTGCAGCACTTCTTGCCTTCGTGCTCGTCATCGCCTTCGGCGTCGAAATTCCGGCAGGCTCCTTCTCCGCTCTATCCTCGGCGCTGGTGCCGACGGTCGAGTTCGTGACCCCACAGTTCAATGTCGCAGCCATGGTCAGCATTGCACTGCCGCTCTTCATCGTCACCATGGCCTCGCAGAATATCCCCGGCATCGCGGTGCTTAAGGTCAACGACTATCACCCCGCTCCCGGGCCGCTGTTTGCGACCACCGGCCTCTTTTCCATGCTGAGCGCGCCCTTCGGCGGCCACGCGGTCAATCTGGCCGCGATCACCGCCGCCATGTGCGCCGGCAGCGATTCCCACCCCGATCGCAACCGACGCTACTGGTCGGCGATCAATGCCGGCGCCTTCTACATTCTCTTCGGCCTGCTTGCCGGCGCCGTCACCACCTTCGTCAGCCTCGCCCCGTCCGTCCTGATCGAGGCCGTGGCCGGCCTCGCGCTCGTCGGGGCCTTTGCCAGTTCGGCCATGGCCGCCTTCACCGAGGCGAAGACCCGCGAAGCGGCCGCCATCACCTTCCTGGTGACGGCATCGGGCGTCAGTTTCGGCGGTGTTTCCGGAGCCTTCTGGGGTCTGATTGCCGGCGGGCTGATGCTGGCGCTCGCGCGCCTGACCGCGAAAAAGGCCTGAACCCGCGGCAAAGCTTGCATTTCAAGCCGATCTCGTCTATGCACCGCCCCGTCCGCGTAGACACCCTTGGAGGCAACGCGGATGAAGCCCTTGCGGCTTCGGTTCCTCCGCATGGCGGTTGAACTCTCCAGCATTAGACATAGAAAGGTCTATCCATGAGCCACGCATCCTACGAGCTCAAGGCCGAGACGCGCGAACGGGTTGGTAAGGGGTCCTCCCGTGAACTTCGTCGCAACGGTCTTATCCCGGCTGTCATCTACGGTGACAAGCAGGCCCCCCTTTCCATCGCACTCTCCACCAAGGAAGTGACGATGAAGATCCACGCCGGCGGTTTCATGACCACCGTCGCAACCATCGACGTCAACGGCGAAAAGATCCGCGTCCTGCCGAAGGACTACCAGCTGGATCCGGTCCGCGACTTCACCATGCACGTCGACTTCCTGCGCGTCTCCAAGGACAGCCAGGTTACCGTTGAAGTTCCGGTTCACTTCGAGAACGAAGAAAAGTCCCCGGGCCTGAAGGCTGGCGGCGTTCTGAACATCGTTCGTCACGAAGTCGAACTCAACGTTTCGGCCAACGACATTCCGGAATTCCTGAGCGTCGATCTCTCCGGCCTCAAGGTCGGCGACGCCGTTCACATCTCCAACATCAAGCTGCCGAAGGGCGCGACCCCGGTTATCACCGACCGCGACTTCACCGTTGCAACGATCGTTGCTCCGGCCGGTGGCGTGAAGGAAGAAGCCGAAGGCGAAGCAGAAGCCTGATTGGCTTTTGGGTGACTGGCGAAAAGCCGGTCCCACCGCACTTCATCGAGAGCCCGTCCCATTCGTTTGGGGCGGGTTTTTTGTATTGTCCACAGGCCTGTCGCCACACAGCCCCCGGCGCTGCATCTCATTATTTGTCACGAAGCGATTTCAGCAACATTTAAGGTTTTGATGATGTTCTGCTGGCGGGGAAACTGAGGTTCTGACTGAAGAGAATCCGAATATGAGATGCGTGGCAGCACCTTCTAAGGCGTGCATCCGATGATGCATTCCGTGGAGAACCGATTTATTGCAATTGTCTGTGGCGCAATGCTCGTATTCATTGCCCCGCTGCTCGTTCTCTTCCTGAGCATTTCCAGCGATCGCATCGCGCGCGAGCGTATTCACAACATCGAGCTGCTGATGGCGGCAAGCGCCGAAGCGCTGGGCAAGCCGATCTGGGACTTCGACAGCGACGGCATCAAGCACATCGCCCGTTCTCTGATAAATGGCACCGATATCCTCTCCGTCACTGTGCGCGACCAGACCGGCTCGATCCTCGCCCAGATGCCGTTGGGCGGCGCAATAACGAGCGCCAAGGACCGGATCCTCAGCCTGCCCATTTCCTATCAATCCGTAGACGGATTGAAGGAGGTCGGTCGCGTCGAGGTGAGAGTGCCGACGCCGGGCCTTCTGTCGCAATTCAGCAAGGACGAATTGGCGATCCTCGCCATCCTGCTCTTTGCCGTCGCGATCGTCTTTGCCGCCGCACTCGTCGGCAATCGCTTCACGGTGATGCGCCCGTTGATGCGCCTCACGGCTGCGATCGAGGCGACCCGCCGGCTCGGCTCGCGCCACCGGGTCGACTGGACCTCCGACGACGAAATGGGCGCGCTCGCCGCCAACTTCAACGAAATGCAGGACCGGCTCGAGCGCGAAGAGACGGAACTGAAAAACGCACACGAACGCGTCACCGATATCTACAACCTGACGCCGGCGATGCTGTTTTCGCTCGACATCGACGGACGCCTGCTCGCCGTCAGCGACTATTGGCTGCTGGCGACCGGTTACGATCGCGATGAGGTCATCGGTCGCGACTTCGTCGACTTCATCGATCTGCACTGGCACGAGACCTATCGCAGCCATGCCAAGACAATCGCAGTCGGCGACCATGAGATCCGGGAGGTCACCGTTCCTTTCCGCAAGGCGGATAGTGAACTGATGACGGTGCTGATCCAGGAGACGAAGGCGACCGGCGAAAGCAGCCTGTCGCTCTCCGTCATGACCGATGTCACGGCACTGAAGCAGGCGGAAAGCCGCAACCACACCCAGGCGATCACCGACCACCTGACCGGCCTGCTCAACCGCCAGGGGTTCGAAGCGGCACTCGACGACGCGATCCGGCGGGCCGACGAATGCGGCATGCAGCTTGGCTGCCTGTTCATCGATCTCGACCGCTTCAAGTGGATCAACGACAACTTCGGGCACGCGGCCGGCGACGAAGTGCTGCGCCACACGGTAGAGCTCATCCATGACGCGCTTCGCCCCGGCGACACCATGGCCCGCCTCGGTGGTGACGAATTCGCCATCCTGATCTCCGACCGGGACGCCTCGGCGCTCGCAAGCGAGATCGGCGAACGCATCGTCTCGGCCCTGCGCGAGCCCATGCAGATTGCCGGCAACGAACTCCTCGTCAGCGCCAGCGTCGGCATCTCGGTCTATCCGGCCCATGCGGAAAACGCCTCCGACCTCCTGCTCAAGGCGGATATGGCCATGTACGCGCGCAAACACGATGGCAAGAACGGCCTGCAGCTGTTCGACGCCAGCATGCTCGACGCGTCCCGCGAGCGCCATGAGATTGAACAGTGCATCGAAGCCGGGCTGAAGGACGACCACTTCGAGGCCTGGCTGCAGCCAATCGTCAGTCTTGCTGACGGGCAGATCGCCGGCTTCGAGGCGCTGATGCGCCTCAACCACCCGGAAAAAGGCCTGATGCCACCCGGCAAGATCATCGGCATTGCCGAGGAAACCGGCACGATCGCCCGCATCGGCGACCGCATCCTTGAAAAGGCGATCCGCCACCTGGCTGCAATCTCCGAGCTGGACGGCACGCAGAACACCTACCTCGCCGTCAATTTCTCGCCGCTGCAGTTCGAGCTAACGCTGCCGCACAAGCTCGCCGCCCTGCTCCTGAAGCATCACATTTCGCCAAGCCGGGTCGTCGTCGAGATCACAGAGGCCGTCCTCATGCTCGACAATCCGGAAGTGCACGCGGTGCTGAAGCAGCTCAACGAATTCGGTTGCCGGATCGCGCTCGACGATTTCGGCACCGGTTATTCGTCATTGAGCTACCTCAACCGTTTCCCGGTCGATATCGTCAAGGTCGACCAGTCCTTCACCCGTTCACTGAGCTCCGGCACCGCCGACATCCGGCGCAAGAGCCGCATGCTGATCAAGGGCATCCGCACCATCTCGCACCAGATGGGCTGCACCGTCGTCGCCGAAGGCATCGAGACGAAGGAGCAATGGCAACTGTTGCGCAAGCTGGGTGTCGATTGCGGCCAGGGCTATCTTTTCAGCCGACCGATGCAGATCGACAGCATGCTGAAGATGCTGGAAAGCGACTCGGAGGCAAAGACGGCGACGGCAGCAGACAGGCGGGCATGATGTTCGCCGCCAGCGGTCGCGATCCCGATGGAGGTTCGGGACGCGAAAGCACCGCGCGGACACCGCAAGGCAGACAGCAAAAAGAGGAAGGCACGTGAAGGCGCTGATCCCATTATTTTTCCTCGGTCTCTTCACGACCGCTGAGGCGCAGACGATCAAGTTCGTCACCGAGGAGTATCCGCCCTACAATTTTTCGACCGAAAACGGTCCGAGCGGCGCTGCGGTAGACCAGGTCAAGCTGATCATGGAGCGACTGAAACAACCGTATTCGATCGAGGTTCTGCCTTGGGCGCGGGCGTTCATGCTGGCCGAGACCGATCCTGCCTATTGCGTCTTCACCACCGGCCACGACGCCGAGCGCGACAAGAAATTCCAATGGGTCGAGCCTCTGCTGGTCGATCACATGGTCATGGTTCGCCACGCCGGCTCCAACATAGCGCCGGCTTCGTTGGAAGCGGCGCGCCAGTACACCGTGGGCACGCAGCGCGAAGACTTTTCCGCAACCTATCTCAGGGACCACGGCTTTCCGAAGATCGACTATGCCGCCAACCTCGATTCCAGCCTGAAGAAGCTGATCGCTGGACGTGTCGACCTGCTGATGACGTCCGAGAAGACCTTCCAGAGCATGCGCAGCGAAGGCAAGCCGGTCGAAGCGGCACTCGTGCTTGAAGGCAAGCTCTATGGCATTGCATGTCACCGTGACGTATCGCGCGCAGCCATCGCCGCAATGCAGCGCGAGCTTGACCGGTTGATCGGCAACGGCACCCAGGACGAGATCTTCAAGCACTACGGCCTCACACCGAATGCCAGCCTGCGCGCCGAGAAATAAGCGTTGACTTCCCTCGGGCACGATGATTTTGGATGGCCCCACCCCGAAATCATCGACGCGTGACGACATGCTGATCATCGTAGGGCTTGGCAATCCAGGTTCGAAATACGCCGCCAACCGGCACAACATCGGCTTCATGGCGGTCGACGTCATTCATCGCCGGCACGGCTTTTCCTCCTGGTCGAAAAAGTTCAAGGCCGAGATCGCCGAGGGCGACATCGCCGGCGAACGCGTCCTGCTGATGAAGCCGCAAACCTTCATGAACCTCTCCGGCGAGTCCGTCGGCGAGGCCATGCGCTTCTACAAGCTGCAGCCGAAGGATATCACCGTCATCTATGACGAACTCGACTTGCCGGCCGCCAAGGCGCGCATCAAGGTCGGCGGCGGCCATGGCGGCCACAACGGCATCAAGTCGATCGACGCCCATTGTGGCAAGGAATACCGCCGCCTGCGCCTCGGCATCGGCCATCCCGGCGTCAAGGATCTGGTGCACGCTCACGTGCTCGGCGACTTCGCCAAGGCCGACCAGACCTGGCTGGTGCCGCTGCTCGACGCCATCGCCGACAATGCCGATATGCTGGTTCGGGGCGAGGACTCTCAGCTTCTGAACAAGGTCGCGCTCGCGACCGGCGGCAAGCCGGAAGTGGAGAAGGCCGAGGCTCCGAAAAAGCAGGGCGCGCAATCGCACATCCATCAGGCGCGCAACTCGGCTCAGCCGAAGAAACTGCCGGCCACCGGCCCCATGGCTGACATGCTGAAGAAGATGTTCGGCTCGAAGGGCGACTAGCTTCCCGTTTGGGGAGCGAGCACTAGTTTTCGCTCAGGTCGGCTTTGAAGACCGGCCTGGAGCACGCCCTATGAGCCACCCGGTGATTGACTGGCTTCTCGCTTCGGATCCTTCGATCCGTTGGCAAGTGATGCGCGACCTGCTGGATGCCCCGGAACCCGTGTGGAGGGCCGAGCGCGCCAAGGTGGAGACCGAAGGCTGGGGTGCCAGACTGCTTTCGTATCAGGACGACGACGGCCAATGGGCGGGCGGCGCATTCATCCCGGCGGGATTTGACGCGAACGAATGGTCAGAGCGCGGCCAGCCCTGGACCGCCACCTGCTTTTCGCTGTCGCAGCTCAGGGAATTCGGCATCGACCCGTCGTCGGATCGGGCGAGAAGGACCGTCGAACTGATCGGTGCCAACTCTCGTTGGGACGAAGGCGGTCAGCCCTATTGGAAGGGCGAAGTCGAGGAATGCATCAACGGCCGAACCGTCGCTGACGGCGCCTATTTCGGTGTCGACATCTCACCCATCGTCGAAAGGCTCGTCACTGAACGCCAGGCCGATGGCGGTTGGAACTGCGAACGGGCGAACGGCTCGACCTGCTCCTCCTTCGCCAGCACCATCAACGTGCTCGAAGGATTGCTGGAGTTCGAAACGGCAACCGGCGGCACACCGCAGTCCAAGGCGGCACGCCGGACCGGCGAGGAGTATCTCCTCACGCGTCACCTCTTTCGCCGCCTGAGTACGGGGGAGCCCGCGAACAAGCGCTTCCTTTGCCTCTGCCATCCAAGCCGCTGGCACTACGACATCCTGCGCGCACTCGACTATTTCCGCGCGTCGCCCCTTCGGGCCGGAGCCCCGCCCGATCCGCGCCTCGGCGAGGCCATCGACCATCTTTGCTTTCGACGCGATGAGAACGGCACCTGGCCGCTCGACTGGAGCCCGCCCGGGCGCGTGTGGTTCGATATCGATGACGCGGCCGGCGCGCCCTCGCGGTGGGTGACGCTCAAGGCGATGCGCGTGCTCAAATGGTGGAATACGTCCGCACCGGTGAGCAAGGCACCTTGGCTCCCTCCGCATCAAACGGATTGCTGCGAACCCGAAAGAGACCTGAACGCCTAGGCGGCCCTATGCGCTGCCAGAAAGATGCGCACCGCTTCCGCGGCATGGGCCTGCAGGACCGCCGGTGTCGGAATGGCGCCGTCGCCGAGCAACATGGCGTCGTTCACCGGTCCGCCCATGACCAGCCAGTTGAAGAAACCGCCGGCGGCCTGCACATCCTTGACACGGATATCGCCCTTCTCGTCATAGCGCTTGAAGGCGGCCGCCAGCCGCCTGATCGAGCGCATCGGTCCACGCTCGTGCAAGGCTTCGCCGAGCTGCGGAAATCGCTCGACCTCGGCAATGACCAGGCGCCGCACCTGCATCAGCCTCGGCGTCATCACGATCGTCAGCAGCTGGGTGGCATAGTCGAGCAGGAATTCTTCGATCGGCTCGTCGCCATCCGGGTCGGCGACCTGTTCCTGGAACTCATCGCCTGCCCCGCCCGTCATGCTGCGCACGACTTCCAGAAACAGCGTCTCCTTGCTCTGGAAATGGGAATAGACGGTCTGCTTCGACACCTCCGCAGTCGCCGCGATCTCATCCATGTTGGTGCCGAGAAACCCGTGTTTCAGGAAGAGATCGCTGGCTGCACCGACGATCACTTTGCGGGTGCGCTCCATGCGCGTCTTTGCGCCGTTGCTCAAACCTGCCTCCCCTATCCGTACGTCACCAAATCACTGGATGCGCAGAATAGGCCAGTCGGATTGACAAATCAAACTGGACGGTCCAGTCTAGTCAGTGAAACGAGATCGGGAGAAGGTCATGGTGAAACCGCAAGCAAGACATCGGGTTGCCGCCTGCCGATGCGGGCTGGTTGCCTTTGAAGCCGTTGGCGAACCGATCGTCGGCGCCGCCTGTTACTGCACCAGCTGCCGCACCGCCGGCGAGCGCTTCGAGGCCCTGCCCGAGGCGTCGCCGGTGCTCGAAGCCGACGGTTCGACGCGCTTCGCCCTCTACCGCAAGGACAGGATCCGCTGCATCAGGGGCAGCGAGCTGCTGCGTGAACACCGGCTGACGCCCGAGGCGCCGACACGCAGGGTGATTGCGAGTTGCTGTAACGCCGCCATGTTCCTCGAATTCAAGGGCGGTCATTGGCTGAGCGTCTACAATCAGCGTTTCGCCCAGCACGAACAACCACCACTCGAAATGCGAACGATGACGAAAGACCGCAAAGCAGGCGTCGAGTTCGCCGACACGCTACCGAGCTACAAGACGCATTCCGGCCGCTTCATGTGGCGGCTGTTGACGGCCTGGGCGGCCATGGGATTCAAGGCACCCAGGATCGACTATGTGAAAGGCGAGGCCAATGGCACCTGAAGCTGGGAAGATCGAGATCGAAAACATCGTCTCTCCCGGCCACAAACACCGCGTCGACCGGGTGAAATACGAGGCAATGCGGGACGCCTTGCTCGCTGTGCTGCCGCGGGCCGCGCCGGGGCTGAGCGTTGCCGAAGCGAAGGAAAGGCTATTGCCACTGCTGCCGCAGAACCTTTTCCCTGCCGGCGCGAAGGCCGGCTGGTGGCTGAAGGCAGTTCAACTCGATCTAGAAGCCAAGGGCACGATCGCCCGGGTAGCGAGCAAGCCGCTTCGTCTGCACAAGAAGGCGTAAGGCAAGCCGGCGAACACCGGGCATCCTCAACGCCCGCCGCTCGTTATTCCTCTGGTTCGGTGGTGAAGAGCAGCGGAAAACCCGCTTCCTTGGCAAGATCGGTCGCCGCTTTGGCCTTGGTTTCCGCAATGTCGCGCACACAGACCACGACCACCGATGTGCCCATCTTGTGCGCCGTCATCATCACGCGGTAGCCGGCCTCCTCGCTCATATGGAACACGGCCTTGAGCACGCCGACGACGAACTCGCGCGGAGTGTAGTCGTCATTGAGCAGCATGACCTTGTAGAGCTTCGGCCGTTCGAGCTTCAGCTTGACCTTCACTTTGACTTTTCTGGCAACCTCGTTGTCACTCATCGGTACCACCCCGTTGATGACAGAAAGAACGGCACGAGCGCCACCGCACAAGTCCTTACATCGCAATCGATTTAAGGACAGAGCCATGCAGCGGATCTCAGTGCTACAGCGGAGCGAGCGTGTCTCTGAAATGGCGCACCGCCGTATGGGCACTATCCTACGGGCGAGCGCACCGATCAAGCAAAAGCCGACACTCAGCTGTCGCGCCGACGGCCGACGAACATCTTCGCCTCTGGGTCACACGAACGTGCCCGCTCCAGCGCCGCCTCCGCCGTCTGCTTGCGCGCAAGTACCGCGTGGAAAAAGCAGTGCACGAAGAGCGGCGCATCCGTCCCTTCGGGCGAGCCATCGGGAGCGACGTAGAGAGCTGCGCCACCCGCCCCGACAAAGGCATCGCCGTAGGCCTTGCCGCCGGTCTCGCAGCAGGTGCTGAGAACGATCTTGCCGTCGAGCCTGGCATGCTCGGCGACCACCGCAGGCGGCAGGCTGCCCTCGATCAGCATCGACGTATCGATATCCTCGATGTAGTCACCGAAGACGAAACCGTTCTCGTCGCCGTGGCCGCAGATGACCAGATGCTGGTGCACGAGTTCGCCGCCGCCGATCAGGGTCAGGAAATCCCCAGGTGTTCCCGGCAGGTGCAGCGTGACAACGGCGCCAAGGCTCTCCAGCATGGAGCGGATCAACAGGGCTTCCAACGTGTCGCCAATGTCGACGACGGCCACCGGCACGCGCGGGAACATGAATTTCTGATCGATCAATGCGGGCTCCTCAGACGTTTTGCCGCGACGAGACCGGCGGTTTTCTGAGCGCATATGCGGCCCAAATACAGCGCGTTCAACGGCGCAAGCCCCTTATTTACCGTGAACGGGGCCTCCGCCCTTGACCAGGAAGCGCCCTTCCCGCATAGCCACGCCAACTGAATTTCTAGGATACGGACGAGACCCCATGGGCTTCAAATGCGGTATTGTGGGACTGCCGAACGTCGGCAAGTCCACCCTCTTCAACGCGCTGACCAAGACGGCAGCCGCCCAGGCGGCCAACTACCCGTTCTGCACCATCGAGCCGAACACCGGCGAAGTGGCAGTGCCGGACCCGCGCATGCGCAAGCTCGCCGACATCGCCAAGTCGAAGGAAATCATCCCGACACGCATCTCCTTCGTCGATATCGCCGGCCTCGTGCGCGGCGCGTCGAAGGGCGAAGGCCTCGGCAACCAGTTCCTCGCCAACATCCGCGAGGTCGATGCCGTCGTTCACGTGCTGCGCTGCTTCGAGGATGACGACATTACCCACGTCGAGGGCCGCATCAACCCGGTCGCCGATGCCGAGACGATCGAGACCGAGCTGATGCTCGCCGACCTCGAGAGCCTGGAGCGCCGCACCGAGCAGACACGCAAGCGCGCCGTCGGCAAGGACAAGGATTCCATGGCGCAGCTTCCAATCATGGAAGCCTCGCTGAAGCTGCTGCAGGACGGCAAGCCGGTCCGCACGCTGCTTTCGACGCTCGACGCCGAAGAACTGCGCATCCTCCAGGGCCTCAACCTCCTGACGGCGCATCCGGTGCTCTATGTCTGCAACGTCGCGGAAAGCGATGCGGTCGACGGCAACGAGCACACCCGCGCGGTCGCCGAAATGGCTAAGGCGCAAGGGGCCGAAAGCGTCGTCATTTCGGCGGCGATCGAATCCGAAGTGGCCCAGTTGCCGGAAGACGAATCCAAGGAGTTCCTGAGCGCGCTCGGCCTCGAAGAAGCCGGTCTCGACCGTCTGATCCGCGCCGGCTACAAGCTGCTCGACCTCATCACCTATTTCACCGTCGGCCCCAAGGAAACGCGCGCCTGGACGATCCAGCGCGGCACCAAGGCACCACAGGCCGCCGGCGTCATCCACACCGACTTCGAGCGCGGCTTCATCCGCGCCAACACCATCGCCTACGAAGACTATATCGCGCTCGGTGGCGAAGTTGGCGCCAAGGAAGCCGGCAAGGCGCGCGACGAAGGCAAGGAATACGTCGTCCAGGACGGCGACGTGATCCACTTCCGCTTCAACACGTAAGGTGCGAAGCGCAACCGCGCCCCATACCTGATCGAAGTTTCACGGCGCGGCATGCAACCGCGCCGTCATCGTTTCCGGCAGCAGATCGATGACGATGCGGCGCAACCGCTGCCAGAAGATGCCGATGAACAGCACGGTCACGCCGACAATCGCAAAGGCGATGAAGACGTAGCTGTCGAGCGAAGCACCGGTCTTGCTCAGCATCGTCCACACCGCGCCCCCGAGCGACAGCAGCCCTGAAGTGACGAACGCACGACGGTCGATGACGAGCCCCACCAGCATGAAGGCCGCAACGATCAGGATCGCGGCAACCGCCTGGCCGAAGCCGGCCTGACCGTCCCACCAGCTGTCGCCGCCATTTGACAGGAAAACCAGGCCCATCAGTGCGTAGAGCAATGCAGGTGCTGCGGCCAGGTGCAGCCAGAAAGCGGTGTCGGAGCGCGCGGTCTCACGTTGTGGATCGGAAACGTCATAGCGCATGGCGGCGGCAAAAAGCCCCAAGGCTCCAACAAGAACGGTGAGTGCGAGAAGCATGAAATGGTCTTCGTTGGCAAGGTCGATCCCGAAGATCTTCTCAAGGGCAAGAAGGATCGCGACCACGCAGATGAGCGCGATCGAAACCATCAGACCGGCCAGCGCCAGCGGTACGCGATAGCGCCAGTAGAACAGGCCCAGCGGAACCGGGAACGCCGACAGGTAAGCGAGCGGAAAGACAAGCGGCTTCCAGGCATCGTCATGCTCGCCCACGAACCACAGTGACGTCGTCCCGACCCAGTGCACGAGCGCAATCGTCAGCGCCACTGACGGCAGTGCCAGCCGTTGGCGCCGCACCAGTATTTCGGCGAGGATGAGGATGACCGGCAGCGTTGCGAACGGACCACCGAGCCCCCAAAGGCCGATCAGCACGACAACGACGCCGATGGTGATCAGGATATCGTGAAATCCGCGCACGAACCGCGGCTGCTCGCTGTCTTCGGCTGCACGCGCATCGAGCGCAGCGTCGTGCCGTTCCGCGACGGCATCCGCCGCCGCCGGTCCGCAGATTATGCCGCGGTCCGCGAGAAACGCTTCCAGATCTCTCACCTGGCTCGCTGAGATGATCCCTTTTTCGGCTGCGCCCGCGAGCGCTCGGTTCAGTTCCGTCACGAGCTTTCCTCGATGAAACATTGGCGGATATGGCTACGTGGTTGCACGGACATGCGACAAGCGCAACCTGAAACCTTGACGGACACGCGATGCCGCCGCCGTCGCGCTCAAATGGATTCCGCTTCGAGAGATTATGCAGTAGGTAAGGCGCAGCAAATCAGACGGGACAACTCAAGCATGCTGTATTTCGAGGATTTTTCCGAAGGGCGGCGTTTCGACTACAAGCCGGTCGAGATGAAACCGGCGGAGATGATTGCCTTCGCCAGCGAATTCGACCCGCAGCCCATGCATCTCGATGAGGAAGCGGGAAAACGCAGCATTCTTGGCGGTCTTGCCGCTTCCGGCTGGCACACCAGCGCCGTCGGCATGCGCATGATGCTCGACGCCTTCATGGGCAATTCGACGTCTCAAGGGTCACCCGGCATCGACTTCATGGACTGGAGGAAGCCGGTCATATCAAGCGATATTCTCAACGGCTTCAGCCTCGTGCTCGAAGCGCGGCGGTCGAAATCGAAGCCCGATCTCGGCATCGTCAAATTCCGCAACGAGATCACCAACCAGGTGGGTGAACCCGTGGCAGTCTCCGAATGCACCGTTCTCTTTCGCTGCCGCGAAAAGGTGCATGCCTGATGATGACGATGGAAGAATTCTACGCCGCCAGGGCCAAGACCACCATCGGCAGCCTGACCTTTGCGGCCGAAGACATCATCCGCTTTGCCCGCAACTTCGACCCGCAGCCCTTTCATCTTGATGAGGAGGCAGCGCGGCATTCGCTGTTCGGCGGGCTGTGCGCCTCGGGCTGGCATACCTGTGCCGGATGGATGCAATGCTTCGTCAAGTTCTGGCGAAACGAGCAGCGCCGGCTTGCCGCCGAGGGCCTGCGCGCGCCGAACCTCGGCCCCTCGCCCGGCTTCCGCGACCTCAAATGGCTGAAGCCTGTCTATGCCGGCGACACGGTCACCTACTTCGTGACCTTCCTCGAGAGCCGCACGCTTGCCTCGAAACCCGGCTGGCGGATCAACACGATCCTGTGCGAAGGCGACAACCAGCATGGAGAGGCGGTAATCCGCTTCGAGAGCAAGGTGATCGAGTTCGTCTGACGCGGCGAGGCCGCCAGCCTTCGGCGCCACGCTTTCTTTTAGGAGGCGCCAAGGTCGCTGCAACGCAGCTCCTTAAATTCGCCGCTGACCAGGCGCAGACTTCCAGTCTGCAAGCAAGTCGCGCACCTCGGCCGCATTTCCGCGGCTTGAGGACAGCGATCCGCTCGTACCGGAGGAGCAGCCATGGAGAAAACCCATGTCCGCGAACTGGCGGACGAATATGTGCGTCTCGGCGGTCACCGTCGTGTCGTCATAGACGACAACGAGACATCGGTCAGAAGCTGGGAGGAAGAACCGCCGGAAGCCGAAAGCTTCTGGCGGAATGAAGTGGAAACACTTCCACTGGCAACACAGCGTGAAGTTCAGCTGATGTTGCGCACGATCAATCGGCTCTAGGGCGGAGACGAGAAAGGGGCGCAGCTTTCGCCCATACTCCACTCTGGTCCTTGATCAATGGCCTTCGAATTCGATCAGCGTGCGGACGTTGACGCCAAGCGCTTCGAGCTTCTTGCGTCCGCCGAGTTCGGGGAGATCGATGACGAAGCAGGCGGCGACGATATCGGCGCCCATCTGCTTCAGAAGCTTGGTGGCCGCTTCCGCCGTACCGCCGGTCGCAATCAGGTCGTCGACGAGGATCACCTTCTCACCCGGCTTGATCGCGTCCTTGTGCATCTCCATCTCGTCGACGCCGTATTCCAGGCTGTAGGCGATACGCACGGTGTCGTGCGGGAGCTTGCCCTTCTTGCGGATCGGCACGAAGCCGGAAGACAGCTGGTGCGCGATCGCGCCACCGAGGATGAAACCGCGCGCTTCGATGCCGGCGATCTTGTCGATCTTCGTGCCCGCATAGGGATGCACCAGCTCATCGATCGCGCGACGGAATGCGCGCGGATTGCCGAGCAGCGTGGTGATATCGCGAAACATCACACCCGGCTTCGGATAATCAGGAATGTTCCGGATGGCGGAGATCAGTTCCGATTGAACGGTGGTCATGGGCAAAAGGCCTTTGCGTCTCTTGTTACCGCAAACCCATAACACCATCGGCCCCGTTGTCTATAACGGTTTCTTCTCGCATCGGCGGCGGGAACAATTGGCCCCCCCTGGGGGTTGATGCTACTCTAATCGCGCGGTCGCCCGACCGGCACGCCGCGCTCTCGCATCAAGCTTTAGACAGGGAAGGAAGCACCATGCGCCTGTTTGAATGCGGTTCCCTCGTCCCGGGTTGCGAATGGCACACACGCGCCGACAACGATGCCGAAATCGTTCGCCGCGTCGTCGAGCACATGCGCGAAACGCACGGCGAGACGGTCATTCGCGAAAACATGATCGATAACATAAAGGCCCGGATCACCGACGAGTCCAAGGCGGCTTAAGCCGTCCCCATGGCGGCCTAAGCCATCCTCAAGGCGGCGTAGCCGTCCGGCCAAGAAGCGTTTGCGGACGAGGCGGCGTAGCCGTGCGATCAGCCCGGCTGCACCATGGCTTCGAGCCGGGCGACGAGATTTGCCCGGTCGAGATTGAAGTTGCGTTCGATCCAGAGGTTTTCCAGTTCGCCGAGGATCTCCCCCACTCTCGGGCCGGCCGGAACGCCGGCCTTCAGCACGTCTCCGCCATTCAGCGGGAAGCTCGGCCGCTTCCAGGCCTCGGCGCGCGCCAGCAGCCGGCGCAGTGCCGCGGTCTCGGACAAAAGCGCCGGGTCGCCTTCCGACTTGCGCCGCGCCGTTGCCAGCGCCAGCTGCAGCTGGACGACGATCCCCTCCACACCATGACGATAGAGCAACCGGTCGAAGGCCGTATCGACGGTGGTCGCCGGGACCGCCGGCGCCTTGGCCCAGCGGCTGAAATAGGCGGCTTCCGCCTTCGACAGACGCAGACGCTCCGCCATCGCCTCGAGCCGCTCTTCGTCCGGCGGCACGATCGCCGCCAGGCGCAGAAGCGGATCCGGTGCCCAGCCAAAGGCCCGCTCGGCGGTTACGATATCCGGGATCGCATCGATGCCCCATTTTTCCGATTCCGGCAAGATCTCGGTCAGCACACCGGCCTGGCGCATCCACAGCAGCGCCCGGCCCGGATCGGCGGCGGAAAACAGTTTCTTCGTTTCGGCCCAGACCCGTTCGGCCGAAAGCGTCTGAAGTTTCGAGCGCGCTTTGGCGCAGGCGCGTAAGCCATCGGCATCCGGCCGGCCGTTGCCGTAGTGGGCAAAGAAGCGGAAGAAACGCAGGATGCGCAGATAGTCCTCGGCCACCCGCTCAGAGGCATCGCCGATGAAGCGCAGCGTACGCGTCTCGATGTCCGACAGCCCGCCGACATCGTCGAACACCTCGCCGCGGTCGTTAGCGTAGAGTGCGTTGATGGTGAAATCCCGCCGTTCGGCATCCGCCTTCCAGTCGGTACCGAAGGCGACTTCCGCACGGCGCCCATCGGTCGAAACGTCACGGCGGAGCGTTGTCACCTCGTAAGGCGTCCCGTCGATGACGAGTGTCACCGTGCCGTGGTCGATGCCTGTCGGCACCACCTTGATGCCCGCCGCCTTCGCGCGCTCGGACACTTCCTCCGGACGCCAGGTGGTCGCCATGTCGATGTCGCCGGCCGGCAGCCCCATCAGGCTGTTACGCACCGCGCCGCCGACGACCCGGACCTCGCCGCCCTCGACATTCAGGACCTCGAAAACGCGGCGGAGAGAGGGCGATGAAAACCAGCCTTCGCCGGCAACGGAAGTCATGCATAGAGCCTTTCATAGAGCATGCGGAGAATACCGGCGGTGATACCCCAGATATTATGGTCACCATAGGGCATTCGGTAGAAATGCCGTTCCTCGCCCTGCCAATGCCCACGACCGCGGGCGTGATTGCTCGGGTTCATGAGGAAGGACAGCGGCACCTCGAAGACGCTTTCGACCTCGTCCGGATTGGCCATCAGCTCAAAGCCGGGCTTCACCACAGCCAGCACCGGGGTAATGCGAAAACCGGACATCGCCATGTAGTGCGGCAGCCGGCCTATGGTTTCGACGAAACGCGGATCGAGACCGATCTCCTCCTGCGCTTCGCGCAGTGCCGCCACTTCGACGGACCGGTCCTCGGGATCGACAGCCCCGCCGGGAAAGGCGACCTGGCCGGAATGCTTGCGCAGGCTCGCCGTGCGCTGGGTGAGGATGACGCTCGCATCATCGCCATCGTCGACGACGGGCACGAGGACTGCGGCATCCTTCAGATGCAGCGTCTCCAGATAGGGCACGATGCCCGGATTGAGCAGGAAGTCGCCATGGTCGCGCCACGAGGTTTCCACCGGCCCACCCATCTGGGTCAGCGCACGTCGACGGAACTCGTCAGCGGAGAAGAGATGCCGGTTCATCGCGACAGCGCTTCCAGCTCTGCCACCGGCATGATCGGGAAGACGGCACCGGCGGAGCGCACGCAGAACATCTCGGTGCCATCGACTTGAAGCGTCTCTCCGAGTTCGACGATGTCATACATGACCGGCCGCGACACCAGCGCCTCCAGGCGCCCGCGCACATGCAGATAGGGCTTCAATTCCCGGTTCTCGCCATGGATGACGAAACGCAGCGGATGCTCCGGTCCGGCTTCGACCACATCGCCGACATTGGTGCGGAATGTCAGCACCTGCCCCTCGTCCCCTTGCGTCACACTCATCTCGACGGCGACGAAGGGTGCATCGACGATGCGGATGCCGACCTTTTCCACAGGAGTCACAAGATAGGTGCGCCCGTCCTCGTCCTTGCGCAAGACGGTGGAAAACAGCCTGACCAGGGGCTGCCGGCCGATCGGCGTGCCCAGATAGAACCAGGTGCCGTCGGCGCGGATCTCCATGTCGATGTCGCCGCAGAATGGCGGATTCCAACGGTCCACCGGCGGCAGGCCGCGCACCTTTTCGCCAGTCTGCCCCGCAGCGCGCGCGATCAGTGCCGCCAGTCCGGCGGCATCGCCGGTTTGCTGAATTTCGGCTTCTGCCATTGTTCCGTCCCGTTTGACCCCGATTTTCAGATCGAGACCTTTGATATCTCACGAGATAGTGCGTCGGCGCCGACTTGTCAGCCGTCCGGCAGGGTCTAAATTGGAATTTGGCAACTGAAATCCCGGTATAGGGCGATTCGGTTTAACAACGGGCGACCGGGGAGTACGACCATGACTGTGATGAAGGGCGCGGCCGAGGCGATCGACGAGAAGGCGATTGTCGCAGCCGCCGAAAGCGCACTCGGTGAAATCGCCCGGGTGCGCGCCGAAGTCGGCAAGGTCATCTTCGGCCAGGAAAGCGTGGTCGAGCAGACCCTGCTCGCCGTGCTCTCCGGCGGCCACGCCCTGCTCGTCGGCGTTCCCGGTCTAGCCAAGACGAAGCTCGTAGCGACGCTCGGCACCGTGCTCGGGCTTAATTCCAGTCGCGTGCAGTTCACGCCGGACCTGATGCCCTCAGACATCCTCGGCTCCGAAGTCATGGACCAGGATTCGGCCGGCCATCGCTCGTTCCGCTTCATTCCCGGCCCGATCTTTACGCAATTGCTGATGGCCGACGAAATCAACCGCGCTTCGCCGCGCACGCAATCGGCGCTGCTGCAGGCGATGCAGGAGTATCACATCACCGTGGCAGGTGCGCGCAAGGACCTGCCGGCGCCCTTCCACGTGCTTGCCACCCAGAACCCGCTGGAGCAGGAAGGCACATACCCCCTGCCCGAGGCTCAGCTCGACCGCTTCCTGATGCAGGTCGATGTCGGCTATCCCGATTTTGCCGCCGAGCGGCAGATCCTGCTTGAGACCACAGGCGTCAGCGAAGCGACCGCCCACCCGGTCATCGATGCCGCACGGCTGCAGCAGATCCAGAGCCTCATCCGCCAGATGCCGGTCGGCGAAAAGGTGGTCGATGCGATCCTGTCGCTGGTGCGCTCCGCCCGTCCGGGCAACGGCAATGCCGCGACCGACAAGAATGTCGCCTGGGGCCCCGGGCCCCGCGCCGGCCAGGCGCTGATGCTCTGCGCTCGCGCTCGCGCGCTCTATGACGGCCGCCTGGCTCCATCGATCGATGACATCCTGGCGCTTGCCGAGCCCGTGCTTCAGCACCGCATGGCGCTCACCTTCGCTGCCCGCGCCGAAGGCATGACCGTGCGCGACGTCATCGCCGATCTGGTGAAACAGGCCAGAGGCTGACGAATGGCCACCGTCGGGCACATAGTCTCGCGTACTCCCGCTGGTGAAGTGCTTTCACGCGCGCAGCAGCGCGCCATGCTCGTTCCCGACTGCCTGGTCGAAGCGCGACGGATCGCCAACACCGTGATCTCCGGCTGGCATGGCCGGCGCAAGCGCGGCATCGGCGAAAATTTCTGGCAGTTCCGGCCCTATAGCGACGGCGAAAGCATGTCGCGCATCGACTGGCGCCGCTCGGCCCGCGACGACCACACCTATGTCCGCGACCGCGAATGGGAAGCAGCGCACACCATCTGGCTATGGGCGGATCTTTCCCCGTCGATGATGTACAAGTCGAAGCTCGGCGCCGTCTCCAAGGAAAGCCGCGCGCTGGTGCTGATGCTGGCGCTCGCCGAAATTCTCGCGCGCTCCGGCGAACGCATCGGTTGCCCCGGCATCATGGAGCCGATCTCGGCTCGCAACGCCGCCGAACGGCTGGCGACGGCAATCATGCTGAGCCCGCTTGCAGAGGGCCTCCCCGATACCGGGATGATCCGCAGCGCCAGCGATCTCGTGCTGATTGGCGATTTTCTCGACCCGGCGGAAAGGATCATGGACCGCCTCGGTCCGCTGGCACGACGGGGGTTGCGTGGCCACGTGGTCGAAATCGCCGACCCCGCAGAAGAGGTGTTTCCCTATAGCGGCCGGACCGAGTTCACCGATCCGGAGACCGGCGAGAAGCTGACGGCCGGCCGCGCCGAAGTTCTGCGCGAGGACTATCAGCGCGCCTATGTCAGCCGCCGTGACAGTCTGGGCGTAACCCTCCGCCACCTCGGCTGGACCTTCACCCCGCATAGAACCGACCGGCCCGCCTCCGAGGCGCTCGTCGCCGTGCACACCTATCTTTCCGGCATGCCCGGACGCGCGACGCACGGGGGCCAGCTATGAGCGGCTTGCCCTTCCTCTTTACCAATCCCGCCATCCTCGCCGCGCTGGTGGCCCTGCCGGTCATCTGGTGGCTGCTGCGCATGACGCCGCCACGACCTGCGGCCGAAGTCTTCCCGCCGCTGCGCATCCTGGCGTCCGTCATGAAGCGCGAGGAAACCCCGGCGCAAAGCCCCTGGTGGCTGACGCTGCTGCGCATGCTGATGGCCGCCGCGGTGATCCTGGCGATTGCCGATCCGGTGTTCAACCCGCGACAGAACACGCTTTCTCCCGCTGGCCCGCTGGCGCTCGTCATCGACAACAGCTGGGCGACGGTCTCCGACTGGGATCGGCGGGTCGAAGCCGCCAATGCGCTTATCGACGATGCGGAGGCGAAGGACCTGCCGGTATCGATCGTCTTCACCACCGACCGGCAGCACGATGCGACCCCGGCTTCCGCTGCCAGTGCGCGCGATCGCCTCGCTGCGGCGCAGCCGCAACCGCTACCAGCCGTGCGCGATCAAGCGCTCGCCGCCATGAAAGCAGCCCTCTCGGGCACGCCCCCCGGCACGCTTGCCTTCCTCAGTGATGGTATCGAGGCCGGGGACGGTCAGACGATGCGTCAGGTCACGGAGATTGGCGCTGCCAACGTCCGCCGGATCGAAGGCAATGCAGAAAGCGCCATCGCGCTCACATCCGCGACCAATGAAAACGAGGGCATGCGGGTCACGGCGTCGCGTTTGCCGCTTGGCGAACCGCGTGCCTATTACGTCTTTGCCCGCGACGCGCGCGGCACAGCCATTGCCGAAGGCGAACTCCGCTTCGGTGCAGGCGCCACGACGGCGAATGCTCTGCTGAAAGCCCCCTTCGAACTGCGCAACGACTTCGCACGTCTGACGATCGAGGGCCAGGCGACGGCCGGCGGTATCCACCTGCTCGACGATGGCAATCGCCGTCGTCGCGTGGCGCTGCTGAGCGGCGAGGTTCACCAGTCGCAGCCGCTGCTTTCGCCGCTCTATTACATCAAGCGGGCGCTAGAACCGCATGCCGACCTGATCGAGCCGCGGGAGGAAGCAATCGGCAAGGCGATTGCCGAGCTTCTCGCTCAAAATCCGTCGATCCTTGTCATGGCCGACGTCGGCCGGTTGCCGGACGAAAGCTATCCGCTGGTCACGCGCTGGCTGGAAAATGGCGGCATGCTCGTTCGCTTTGCCGGCCCGAGACTAGCGGGTGCGCCTGCCGACGATCCGCTCGTGCCTGTCGTGCTCAGGCAGGGCGAACGGTCTCTCGACGGCGCCCTCTCCTGGTCAGAGCCGCAGCCGCTTGCCGACTATCCGTCGTCCAGCCCCTTTGCCGGCCTCGAGCATCCGCGCGATGTCCTCGTCAAACGCCAGGTGCTGGCGCAGCCGACACCGGACCTGGCCGAACGGACCTGGGCCAACCTCGCCGACGGCACGCCGCTGGTCACGACAGCCGAACGCGGGCGGGGACGCATCGTGCTTTTCCACGTGAGCGCCGATCCGGGTTGGTCGAACCTGCCGATTTCAGGCTCCTTCGTCGACATGCTGCGCAGGTCCATTCAGCTTTCACGTGCCGGCGGCATTGCTGGCGACCAGACAAACAAGGCGCAGACCCTGCCACCCTATCGCCTGGTAAACGCCCGGGGAGAGCTGACCACGGAGACGGGCAGCGCCCGGCCGCTTGAAATCACCCCCGGAGTGGCGCCAACCGTTTCCGCAGACACACCGCCTGGCCTCTATGGCTCGGAAGAGGGTTTCGTTGCCAACAATCTTCTCCCCGACGGCGGCAGCCTCGCTCCGATCAGAGGCAATCTCGTCAGTGAACGCGCGGAAGGGCTGGAAGGCGTGCGCCCGTTCTCGATCCGGCCATATCTCTTCGGGCTTGCACTGATGCTTTTCCTGATCGACACGTTGATCGTGCTTTACATGGCGGGCGGCCTCACAGGATTGCGCCGCCGCACTGCCGGTGGCGCCGCCGCGGCAGCCGTGATTGCAACCCTTGGCCTCGCCACGCTTGGTGTTACTGCACTGGCACCCACGATTGTTCACGCGCAGGATAGTCAGCCCAGCGACGAAGAGACATTGCAACGCCTCGACACGACCCACCTTGCCTATGTCATCACCGGCGAGGCCGAGGTCGATCGATTGTCGGAACAGGGCCTGCTCGGTCTCAGCAACTACCTGACCTATCGCACAGCCCTGGAACCGGGGGCGCCTGTCGGCGTCGATCTGGAACAGGACGAGCTGGCGTTCTATCCGATTATCTATTGGCCGGTTTCGGCCACGGCGCCGATGCCGAGCAGCAGGGTGATGAGCCGGATCGACGCCTATATGCGCAACGGTGGGACCGTCCTCTTCGACACGCGCGACCAGTTTTCATCACTCACGCCTTCGGCGGCAGGTGACAGCCCCAATGTGCAGCGCCTTCAGGAAATGCTGAACGGCCTCGACATTCCACCGCTGGAACCGGTGCCCTCCGACCACGTGCTGACAAAGGCCTTCTACCTGCTTTCGAATTTTCCTGGCCGTTATTCCGAGAGCCAGTTGTGGGTGGAAGCCGCCCCCAATGATGCCGCGGAACAGAGCAACCGGCCGGTACGCGGCGGCGACGGCGTCACGCCGATCATGATCACCGGCAACGACTTCGCCGGCGCCTGGGCTGTGGACGCCAACGGCGCGCCGCTTCTGCCGACGGTGCCGCCGGACGAAATGCAGCGCGAATATGCCTATCGGGCGGGCGTCAACATCATGATGTACATGCTGACCGGCAACTACAAGTCCGATCAGGTTCATGTGCCGGACCTCCTCCAGAGGCTTGGGCAGTGAGGGCTGATCGATGACTTATGGTTTTGCTCCGCTGCTTCCGCTGGTGTTCTTCGTGCCGCTCCTGGTCGTCGCGGCGCTGTTGATCGCCTATGGCCTGTGGCGAAAGATACGCGGCGCCTGGCTGCGCGCCCTCGCCTTGGCCGCACTCGCCTTGGCGATTGCCAATCCGTCCATCTTCGTCGAACTGCGTGACCCGCTCTCGACAATCGTCGCAATCGTGGTTGACCGCAGCCAGAGCCAGCAGAATGGCGACCGCACCGAGCAGACCGATCGTGCGGTCGAGGGCCTGAAGGCGCGGCTGGCGGCGATACCTCTGATCGAGCCCCGCATCGTCGAGGCCAAGACCGATCCGGCGAGCGTTTCGCCGGCGACCAACCTCTTCTCCACGCTTGCAACCGCGCTCTCCGATGTTCCGCCGGCGCGCATCGGCGGCGCCATCTTCGTGACCGATGGCCAGATCCATGACGTGCCGGACGTCGCCCGCAAACTGGGCTTCGACGCCCCGGTTCACGGGCTCATCACTGGCAAGCCTGATGAATTCGATCGGCGTGTCGAGCTCATCAACCCGCCGCGCTTCGGCATCGTCGGTGAAGAGCAGAAGCTCTCCTTCCGGGTCGTCGATGACGGTGCCGCCCCTGGCGGAACCGCGGAAGTGAGCATCCGTCTCAATGGCAATGAAATCGCCCGGGAACGGGCCGAGCCGGGCACCGACGTCCCTTTCAGCTTCAAGGTCACGCGCGGCGGCAACAACGTGCTCGAGTTCGCGGTGGATGCGGTTCCCGGAGAGGTGACCACGACCAACAACCGTGCGGTCCACGTACTCGACGGCATTCGCGAAAACCTGCGCGTCCTGCTCGTATCCGGCGAACCTCACGCCGGTGAGCGCGCCTGGCGCAACCTGCTGAAGTCCGATGCGGCAGTCGATCTGGTGCACTTCACCATTCTGCGCCCACAGGAAAAGCAGGACGGCACCCCGATCAACGAATTGTCGCTGATCGCCTTCCCGACACGTGAACTGTTCGTCGACAAGATCAACGAGTTCGACCTGATCATCCTCGACCGCTACCAGCATCGCGGCCTGCTGCCGATCCTCTACTACGACAACATCGCGCAATATGTGGAGAATGGCGGGGCGCTGCTGATCGCCGCCGGCCCGGAACATGCCGGCGACGATTCGATCGCTGCAACGCCGCTCTCGGCGGTGCTGCCGGCCGCGCCCACGGGTGTCATGAACGAGAAGGCCTTCTTCCCCCGCCTGTCGGAGGAGGGAAAGAAACATCCGGTCACCCGTGGCCTCGAAGGTTCCGACAGCGAACCGCCGCACTGGGGCCGCTGGTTCCGTACGGTCGATGTCGACAGGCCGCAGGGCAACACGGTGATGGAAGCGGCCGACGGCAAGCCGCTGCTTGTGCTCAACCGTGTGGGCAAGGGCCGCGTCGCCATGCTGCTCTCCGACCAGGGCTGGCTTTGGGCGCGCGGCTTCGAAGGCGGCGGTCCGCATGTCTCGCTCTATCGCCGCACCGCCCATTGGCTGATGCAGGAACCTTCGCTCGAGGAAGAAGCGCTGACCGCGCGCGCCAGGGGCCGCACGCTGGAAATCACCCGCCAGACCATCGACGGCGACCCGGGTCCCGTTTCACTCGTCTCCCCCTCGGGTCAGAAGCAGGAAGTGAAGCTGACCGAGCGCCAGCCGGGTCTCTACTCGGCCGAACTCGCGACGACCGAGACCGGTCTGTTCGAGATGGCCAATGGCGAACTCACCGCACTCGCCCATGTCGGCGATCCCAATGCGCCCGAGTTCAAAGCAGCGATCTCGACCGAGGACAAGCTGCGCCCGTGGGCGGAAAAGACGAAGGGACTGGTGCGGCGTCTCGCAAGCGCCGACGGCCCGCTCGATCTGCCGACGGTCCTGCCGGTCAGGGGCTCGATCCGTTCAGCCGACGATCAGCGCCTTTCCATCCGCATGACGGACGAAACCGTGTTGAAGGGCATCAACTCGCTGCCGCTGTTTACCGGGCTTCTCGGGCTTGCCGCACTGCTCTTCCTGATCTCGGCCACCTGGTATCGCGAGGGACGATGACCGATCAGACCGTCGTCGTCCGCGACCTTCGCGACGCACCGCATTTCTTCGATGCAGTGGCTGACCGTATCTGGCGCGCCTGGTGGGAGCCGCATGGCTTTCCTCTGAGCCACATCACCGGTCTGCTTCAGCAAAGCCTCGCCGAAGAGGCAGAATCCCTTTGCCTGGTGGCCCATGTCGAAGATCGCTTCGTCGGCACCGCCTCGGTGATCGCCTCAGACCTTGAAGAGCGACCGGATCTCACCCCTTGGGTGGCGGCCGTGTGGGTCGACCCGCCGTTCCGCGGCGCGGGCATCGGCGGCGACATCGTGCTCAAAGCCGCCCACGCAGCGCTCGATACCGGCGCCGAGGCCGTTCATCTCTGCGCCCTCCCCGGCAAGCGGGCCTTTTACGAACGCCTCGGCTGGCGGCTCGACGAAAAGGACGTGGGCACGGATCGCCTCGACGTCTTCAGCATGCGCCGCGCGTGAAGGGTTTTCGATGTTCGAGGTAACGGACGCACCTCCGCCCGAAGCGCTGGAAGCGATCGGCAATGGCCTCACGGCCTTCAATGCCTCCGACGTCGGCCCTTCGGAGCGGCGACCGCTCGCCGTGCTCGTTGGCGGCCCCGAGGCGAAGGGGCAACGCGGCGGCCTGAACGGCTACACCGGCTGGGGCTGGCTCTTCGTGCAATGGCTGTGGCTGCCGGAGGACCTTCGTGGCCAAGGCCTCGCCGGAAAGCTGCTTCAGGCGGCGGAGGATGAGGCTCGACGCCGCGGCTGCCACAGTGCCTGGATCGACACTTTCAACCCGCAAGCCCGGCGCACCTACGAACGCCAGGGCTACGAGGCCTTCGGCGAACTGCCGGACTTCCCTATCGGCCGCACCCGGGTCTTTCTGAAGAAGTCGTTCGTCGCCAGCTAGTCTCAGACCGCGAGCAGCAGATCGAGCGGCACGACGGACGCCACCGCATCATCCCGCCAGCCGATGATGCCGGCAAGGCCGGCATGCACACCCTCGGCCATCGGCACGACGAGCACCCGCGCGGGATCGACCGGCCCCGGAAATTCGAGCGCACCGTAACGCACCTTCTCGAAACCGAGCGGCTGATAATAGGGCGGATCGCCAACGAGGATCACCGCTTCCGAGCCCTTCCGCCGGGCGGCCTCGACGGCGATGCGCACGAGCTCCCGGCCGATGCCCATGTTCTTGTGCGAAGGCCGGACTGCGAGCGGCCCAAGCAGATGGCCCTTGATCGAACCTGCCATCACAGCCGTCATCCTGACCGAAGCGATGGTCTCGCCGTTGTCGGCGCAGATGAAGGACAGCGACCGATCGTGCGGCCCCTGCTCGCGGATGCGGGCGGCCGCCCGGGCGAACCGACCGGGGCCGAAAGCTTCTTCGTTGATGATTTCGATGGCTGCGTCATGGGACGCGTCTTCGGTCAGGTAGACGAGATCGTGCTTTTTCATGGGATCGAGAAACCAGGCATGCGAACAGACATAGGGATGGCTTCGCCCGAGCCGGGCGTTGGCAGCATCAGCGTCGTCGCAGGTTTCCCGAGATCATCATCAGTGTGGTTTCTTCCAACACGAAAAAAAGTGTGAGATCGCCGATATCAGAAAATTGCCCGCTGTCAAAGCCTAAAACGCACTGTTCGGATTTCGCCATCTATCGGATGCCGCTGGAAACGCTATCTATGAGAGCAACGAACACGAAGGAGATCGTCCTATGGGCAGGTTGGTGGACGGCGTCTGGCAGGACGTCTGGTACGATACGGTGGCAACGAATGGCCATTTCAAGCGCAGCGCCTCGCAGTTTCGCAACTGGGTCACGGCCGCCGGATCGGCTGGCCCGAGCGGGGACGCGGGCTTCAAGGCGGAGGCCGGACGCTATCACCTCTATGTCTCGCTCGCCTGTCCCTGGGCGCATCGCACGTTGATCTTCCGCAAGCTGAAGAAGCTCGAGGACATCATCTCGGTTTCCGTCGTCGATCCGTTGATGCTCGCCCAGGGCTGGGAGTTCAAGGATGGCGGCATCGGCACCGGCGACCATCTCTTCGGATCGAAGGCGCTGTGGCAGATTTATACCCGTGCCGATGCCCACTATTCCGGCCGCGTGACCGTGCCCGTCCTCTGGGACAAGCATCAGAACACCATCGTCTCGAACGAGTCCTCCGAGATCATCCGGATGTTCAATTCAGCCTTCGACGGTCTCACCGGCTCGACGACCGACTTCTACCCGGAAGGGCTGCGCGCTGAAATCGATGCGCTGAATGCCGACGTCTACAACGACGTCAACAACGGGGTTTACAAGGCCGGCTTTGCCACCACGCAGGAAGCCTACGAGGAGAGCGCCGCGGCACTCTTTTCCCGGCTCGACAAGCTGGAGGAGCGCCTTGCATCGCATCGCTACCTGACCGGAAGCCGCCTCACCGAGGCCGACTGGCGCCTGTTCACGACGCTGGTGCGCTTCGACCCTGTCTATGTCGGCCACTTCAAGTGCAACATCCGCCGGATCGCCGACTATCCGAACCTTCAAGGGTACCTCAGGGAACTTTACCAGGTACCGGGGGTGGCCGAGACGGTCGACATGCGCCACATCAAGGAGCACTACTATCGCAGTCACACGACCATCAATCCGACCGGTGTCGTGCCGGTGGGTCCGGTGCTCGACCTCACCTCCCCGCATGGGCGTGACGCGCTTTAACCAGTAGCGCTACCAGTAAGGGTCAAAGCCGCTGCCGCTGGCCAGTTCGGCCAGCCGGCGGCGGGTGGCCGGCGTGGTATCTTCGGGCAGGGCGTCGAGCGCAAAGAAGCCGCTTGCAGCAATTTCCAGATCCGGCGCCTTCGACGCCGTCTGCCTGACTCCGTCGCAACGGTAGAAAATCACATGGTCGCGGCGGCTCGTGCGCCTGTTGTAGTAGACCTGCACCAGAACCGGCGGCACGGTTGCCTCAAGATTGCCCTCCTCGCGGATCTCTCGCAGCAGGCCGTCAACGGAAGCCTCGTCGCGATCAAGCCCGCCGCCTGGAAGGTGCCAGCCCGGCAGATAGGAATGGCGCACGAGAAAGACCCGGCCCTCGTCATCGAAACAGGCAGCGCGAACGCCGATCGTCATGCCGCGCGCAAGAGCGTAATAAACATGCGCAAGCCGCATCAGAAGCCGGAGATACCAGCGCCGCATCTCCGGTGGCCGTTCCTCGCTCAGTCGCCTCGTCCTTCCCATGTTTTCGGCCCCGCGCGATTCATCGGGCGACCTGATTCCCCTGGAGCGGAATATGCGCTAGACGGGGGCGATGTTCAAACTTGCCCACATCTCCGATGTCCATCTCGGGCCCCTGCCCGAGCTATCCCTCAGGGAGCTCGCGTCGAAGCGCATCACCGGTTTCGTCAACTGGCACCGCAACCGCAGCCGGCATCTCTTTACCGGCACGCTCGACACCCTGCTTGAGGATATCGAGAAGAAGGATCCTGACCATCTCGCGATGACGGGCGATCTCGTGAACCTCGCTTCATCGCGCGAAATCATCGCGGTGACCGAATGGCTGGAGGATGCCGGCAAGCCGGAGAACATTTCCATCGTGCCGGGTAACCACGACGCCTATGTGCCGGGCGCGTACGAAAAGACCACCCGCGCCTGGTATCCCTATATGCGCGGCGACGATGCGCCGGCTCACTGGCACGACCGGCATCATTGCTTTCCCTATATGCGGGTGCGCGGACCGGTCGCGTTGATCGGCTGCTCGACTGCGGTCGCGACGCCCCCCTTTGCCGCAAGCGGCTATTTCGGCCAACGGCAGGCACGCGCAACCGTCAACATGCTGCGGGCTGCCGGCGAAGCGGGCCTCTTTCGCATCGTCATGATCCACCACCCGCCAATCCGCGGCGCGACCTCGATGCACAAGCGCATGATCGGCATTCGGCGTTTCGCCGCGACGATTTCGTCTGGCGGTGCGGAGCTCGTCATCCACGGCCACACCCATCTCAACACCGTCTACTGGCTGAAAGGCCAGAATGCACCGGTCCCGGTCGTCGGCATCGCCTCGGCCTCGCAGGGCCCGGGCGGCCACAAGCCGCCAGCAGCCTACAATCTCTTCACCGTCACCGGCGAGCCGGGTAATTGGCAGCTGACGCGCGAACGCTATGCGCTGAGCGGTGACGCAACGACCGTGACACTCGCCGAAACGACGCGTTTCTGACGCCGTCAGGCGGCCACTTCGCAGAATAATCATCGCCCGGCGAATAATTTCCCGCATTCATGCGTCTTACCCCAGTCGTGCGCCGCCTGCTGGTGGCGCCCTCTGTCTTCTGGCATGCTGCGTGGGTGGATCGGCCTGATGGCGGCTCACCTCCTTTCGGCGCGTCAAGGACACGCGATCATTTTGAAACGACGCGCGGGCTTTCGAGGGCGTGCGCGAAGAACGGGAGATGGCATGATGTACCGGAAGAGCCTGCTTGGCGCCCTGATTGTGGCCGGCGCAACCAGCTTCATGGCGCAGGCCGTGATGGCAGCCGGCGAAGACACCAGCGAACCGCCAAAGAAGACCAAGACGACCAGCGAATGCACCGGTGGCAAGGTGTGGGACGCAAAGAAGAATTCCTGCGTCAACGCCAAGAAAAGCGATCTTAGCGACGATATCCTGTTCCAGGCCGCCCGCGAGCTCGCCTATGCCGGCCAGTACGAAAATTCCATCAGGGTGCTCGGCGCGGTCAAGGACCAGAAGAGTGCCCGCGTGCTCAACTATCTCGGTTATGCCAACCGCAAGGCCGGCCGCATGGAACTCGGCATGCAGTATTACAAGCGCGCGCTGCAGGCCGACGAGAACTACATTCTCGCGCGCTCCTACATGGGCCAGGCGCTGATCGAACAGGGACGCGTCCAGGAGGCACGCGTGCAACTCGTCGAGATTCGCGATCGCGGCGGTGAGAACACCTGGGCCTACCGCGCTCTGCTGCAGTCGCTCGGCGGCGTCCGCCAGTACTGACCACCCGGGAGCACGGGGCGGTGCCCGGCGCCGCCTCGGTGGCAGCGCCAAACTTCAGACCGCCGAGCGCGCAAGAGGCGCGCCGGCATTGGTTTTCTAGCCCTTTTTTGCGCCCCCGCTGGCGCCACTTGCAATGGGCGCGCCCTCGTTCTTCTTCTCCGACCATTCCGGCGGCAGACCGAGCGCGCCACCGGCGATGCCGCCGAGACCGGATCCTTTCCCGAAAACGGCGCAATCGGGATCGGTGGGCTTGCCGGTCACCGCATAGGCCACACTGTTCTTGACGTTCTTCATCGAAGGCAGTTCGAAATCGGATTTCATCGGGTCACCCGATTTTTCCAGCAACGCACTGAAATCGCCCGAAAAATCTCCTGCGAGCTCAAAGGCGTCGGCTGCCGTCGATGCGCGGGACCCATTGGTGAGGATGTTGGCACCGCGCGCCCACGTCAGCCCGGCGATCTGCTTGCCTCTCGCATCGAAAGCCTCCGCCTCGACGGCGAGACTTCCAAGACCGATCGGAATTCGCGGAACCGGAACGGGAGCGACCGCCGAGGTCACGGTCGACACGCCCGCAACAACGGCATTTGTCGATTTGACCTTGCTGATCACGGACCGCACGGCCATGTCCGCCGGCTTGGATATCGGCACGACATCGAATTGCGTACTCAAGGCTTCGCAGAGCGATCGGTCGATCGCCGTCGCCACCAGTTTCTTCTGCGGATCTCCGAGCTTGTCGAGATCGGCATTGGCCGCGAAGGTCGTCGGGATCACATGCACCGTCTTTACGTTCTTGGTCGAGGCGGCATCCACCCGATACTTCGTCTTGGTCACCATCCCGTCGCTGGCGACGAAATCCTTGTAGGACGATAGTGACCCAGTTTCCATGACCTGAGCGCTCTGGCATGCGGCAAGGCCCACAAGCAGCGGAACCACAGCACCTATGCGCATGGCCGTGGCGCCCCGCCGAAGCTGGGCTCGGCCCCATCGGCCACCCCCGATCCGTGCCGCGTTCATTCTCTCGCTACGATGCTGTCTGTTCATTGGCGTGTCCCCGACATCGACCTGCAGTTGTGCGATGAGGTCCAGCCAGATTCGGGCCGAACTTTGACGCGATCTCGGGGCGCCGGTGCAGTTTACGGTAACGAAACCCTTGGTTAACGGCCGCCGGCAAGCAAAAGCTTTTTGGGAAAAGACGCCATGAAGCAGCAGAATTTGCTTTCCGTTCCGGCGCTTCCCTTGCAGACTAAGGGGCAAATGTTTCATATCATCCGGCTCGTGCCTCGCACCGCGAATAAACGCACGATCCGGCACGTTTCATTTGGAAGAGCAATGCGTCCAGCGGCAGAAACGAAGGACTTCAGACGCGACTTGGTCAGTCTCCTGCCCAAATTGCGTCGGTTCGCGATGACGCTGACGCGCAACGCCAATGATGCCGACGACCTCGTCCAGGAAGCCTGCGAGCGCGCGATTACGCGCAGCCACCTGTGGAACGGAGAAGGCCGGCTGGAAAGCTGGGTCTATGCGATGACGCGCAACCTCTGGGTCGACGAGATCCGCAAGCGCAAGGTCCGCACCGGTAGCGGCACGGTCGATGCGCACGGTCAGGACGAACTCAGCATCGAGCCTTCGGCCGAAAAGGCCGTCTACGCCAACCAGTTGCAGAAGATGATCCTGTCGATGCCCGAAGGCCTGGCGAGCGTGTTCCTGCTGGTCAACGTCGAAGGCCACAGCTACCGCGAGACGGCCGATATCCTCGGCATTCCGATCGGCACTGTCATGAGCAGGCTGTCGACGGCGCGCCTGAGGCTCGCCGCCATGATCTCCGAGAATACCGAAAGGAGGGCCTGACCGTTGCAACAGACAAAGGGTCACGCACTCGAAGTTCGCCTATCCGCCTATATCGACGGCGAGATCGGTGAAGCGGAACGACATGAACTCGACGCGCTTCTCGCCCGCGACGACGACGCCAAGGCTTTGTTCGAAAAACTGAAAGCCGGCAGCAGCTTCGGGGATACGGCGTTTGAGGATTTTCTGCACGATCCCGTGCCGCTGGCCCTGGTGCGACAGATCAAGCAGGGTCCGGGCGTCAGCCCCAAAACCGAACGCGTGACGGCGACAGCCGCCAATGTCAGAAACGTGCGCATCTGGCCGCGCGTGCTTGCCGCATCGGTTGCACTGCTGCTGCTCGGCGGTTCGGCCGGCTTCGTCATCGGCACGGCAAACAATGTGGGCGAACCGGCAAAAGTGGCTGCGGCGCGGGGCTGGCTCGACGATATCGCCGACTACCACCGCATCTATTCGCGCCAGAAAGAGCACCTCGTCGAGGTTCCCGCCTCCGAAGCTCCCAAGATCGAAACCTGGCTTGCGTCGAGCGTCGGCGTTCCCTTCAGGATTCCGCAGCTTGGCGGCAAGGGCCTGACCTTCGAAGGCGCCCGTCTGCTGGTGGCCAATGGCAAACCGGTGGCACAGCTCGTTTACCGCAGCACTGAGGGCGAGATCTTCGCGATCTGCTTCCTGAAGACATCGACCGGCCCGCAATCGGACGATTTTGACGAGAGCATCCGCGATGATCTCGGCATGGTCTCGTGGCAGCGAGGTGGCGCCTCCTTCGTGCTCGTCGGCCCTTCCGCCCATGTCGGGATGCAGGATATCGCCGAGGCCGCCGCCGCGACGATCTAGGGCGATTTCAGGGAAGTGTGAAACGGTTTTCCGGTCGGAATTGCGCCGTTTTTCAAGCGTGAGCGCTACCGCATGTTTCCTTTAATCGTAGCCGATTGAAGGACAAAAACATGCAGCAATTCAAGGTGCTACAGCGACCTTTGCGCGTCTAATAAGACGCGCGGCGCTGTAGTCGAATTTCAGGCATGAAAAAGGCCGCACCGGATTGCCGGTGCGGCCTTATCGTATATTCGCCTGAAGCGCTGATCAGCCGCGCTTCATTTCCAGCACGCGGTTGGCGGCAGAAACGATCGCTTCGAGCGAGGCAGCAACGATATTGGTGTTGATGCCGGCGCCGAACAGCTTTCCGCCCGGATGCTCCATCTCGACATAGGCAATGGCCGCGGCGTTGGAGCCGTGCTGCAGCGAGTGCTCGGAGTAGTCCGCCACCGAGAGGTCGATGCCGAGATAGATCGACAGCGCGTTGATGAAGCCGTCGATCGGGCCGGTGCCCTTGCCTTCGATGCGCTTGACCTCGCCGTTGTCGGTGATCTCGGCTGCCACCACGCGCACGCCCTTGTGCTCGCCCACCGGATAGGTGTGGTGGTCGACGAACTTGATGCGCGCGCCCGGCTGCTCGACGTAGCGCTCGATGAAGCGCTCATGGATGCGCTTGGAGGGAAGCTCCTTGCCTTCCTCGTCGGTGATGCGCTGGATGTCCTCGCGGAACTCGACCTGCAGGTTACGCGGCAGGTTGATGCCGTAGTCTTCCTGCAGGATATAGGCGATGCCGCCCTTGCCCGACTGCGAGTTGATGCGGATGATCGCCTCGTAGGAGCGGCCGACGTCGCGCGGATCGATCGGCAGATACGGCACTTCCCAGAGCGGCTTGTTGGCGGTCTTGATCGCCTTCATGCCCTTGTTGATCGCGTCCTGGTGCGAACCGGAGAAGGCAGTGTAGACCAGTTCGCCGACGTAAGGGTGGCGCTCCGGAATGACCATCTGGTTGGAATACTCGTAGACTTCCTTGATCCGCTCGATGTCGGAGCAGTCGAGCTGCGGGTCGACGCCTTGCGTGAACATGTTCAGCGCCAGGGTCACCACGTCGACATTGCCGGTGCGCTCGCCGTTGCCGAACAGCGTGCCTTCGACGCGATCGGCGCCGGCCATCAGACCCAATTCAGTGGCGGCAATGCCGGTACCGCGGTCGTTGTGCGGGTGCAGCGAGATGATCAGGCTTTCGCGATTGTCGAGGTTGCGGCACATCCATTCGATCTGGTCGGCATAGATGTTCGGCGTCGCCATCTCGACGGTCGAGGGCAGGTTCAGGATCAGCTTGTTGTCGGGCGTCGGCTTGACGATCTCGGTGACCGCGTTGCAGATCTCCAGCGCCACTTCGAGCTCGGTACCGGTGAAGCTTTCCGGCGAATATTCGAAGCGATAGCCGCCGCCGGCCTTGGCCGCCATGTCGGTGATCATCTTGGCGGCATCGGTGGCGATCTGCTTGATGCCGGCGACGTCCTTGGCGAAGACCACGCGGCGCTGCAACTCACTGGTGGAATTGTAGAAGTGCACGATCGGCTGGTGGGCGCCTTCGAGCGCTTCAAAGGTGCGGGTGATCAGCTCGGGCCGGCACTGCACCAGCACCTGCAAGGATACGTCCTTGGCGACATTGCCCTCCTCGATGCACCAGCGGGCAAAGTCGAAGTCGGTCTGCGAGGCCGAGGGGAAGCCGATCTCGATTTCCTTGAAGCCCATGTCGAGCAGCAGCTGGAACATGCGGGCCTTGCGATCGTGGCCCATCGGGTCGATCAGCGACTGGTTGCCGTCGCGCAGGTCGACCGAGCACCAGATCGGCGCCTTGGTGATCGTCTTCGACGGCCAGGTACGCTCGGTGAGCGCTATCTGCGGGTAAGGCTGATACTTAACCGCCGCTTCCGGCATGCCGTTCTTGATGGAATGGGATTTCTGGATCATTGCAGCTTCTCTTCATCACTGAGCGCTCTGGCCGCATTGCCATAACCGATCGGAGACCGGATTGCGATGGCAAATGCCGCGGCGGGCGCGCCTTTGTCCTAAAACTCTATTGGGGGTCGAGGAGCATCCGCCGGCGTGGCTTTTCGGCCGCCGGGCGCTCCTCAGCGAACCCGGCAACCGCGAGTAAGGCCGAGAAGAAGAAGCGATGCGAAGGCGCGCGACGGCGCACGATTGTCATCGTGTCCGGCGGGGATCGAGGCGATCCGATATGCGTCAGCCTTGGTCATGGTCATTGGCTATACACGGCTTGCCGGAGAGGAGCAAGCGGCGCAATGCGCGAAGATCGCTCCAAAAGAAAAGGGCACCGGCGCGAAGCCGGTGCCCTCCATACCCATTCGGCAGAGAGCGATCTCAGATGTCCGCAGCCGAGGAGATGATGCGCGATACGAGACCGTAGGCCTTGGCTTCGTCTGCCGAAAGCCAGTAGTCGCGGTCCGTATCCTTGGCGATCTTTTCGACCGGCTGGCCGGTCGCATCGGCGAAGATCTTGTTCAGGCGGTCGTTCATCTTGATGATTTCGCGTGCCTGGATCTCGATGTCCGAAGCCATGCCACGGGTGCCGCCGGACGGTTGGTGCAGCAGGAAGCGGGTGTTCGGCAGGCAAATACGACGCTCCTTCGGGGCGCCGACATAGATCAGCGCGCCAGCGGAGGCGACCCAGCCGGTGCCGATGGTCCAGACCTTCGGCTTCACGAACTTGATCATGTCGTGGATGCTGTCACCCGATTCGACATGGCCGCCCGGCGAGTTGACGAAGATGCGGATGTCTTCGTCGCTGGCTGCGGCAAGCGCCACGAGCTGCGAGCAGACCTTCTGCGCCAGTTCCTGATTGATCGAGCCGTAGATGAAAATCGAACGCGACTTGAAAAGGTTCGCCTCCGTTTCCTTGCCAAGCGGCAATTCGGTCTTCTTGTCGTCCTCGTCGTCGTTGTCGTACATCCGTGTTTCTCCGGCGTCTCATGAAGTCTTCAGTCAAAGTCAGATAATGCGACTCGACCCCGAAGACAATGCAACAAACCGAAGCGGCGACAAAGCGGCAAGGCGCACTTCGCTTATGGTAAAAACACCTACCGCCAAATGCCGTATAGACAGGTGGACAAAGGCCAATAAGATCAACCGCGTCAAACACTCAAGAGTGGGGCCAACCTCCCAGGCCCCGCCGATCCATGGGGACACGCATGAACAGACGCATCCTGATCGCCGCCGCGGCGCTGGTGGCTTCCGCCGCACCGGCTTTTGCCCATCTCAATCCGGAAGAGCACGGCTCGTTTGCGGCCGGCTTCTCGCATCCGCTCTTCGGGCTCGACCATATCCTCGTCATGGTCGCCGTCGGGCTCTGGGCCGCCCAGATCGGCGGCCGGGCGCTCTGGATTGTGCCGACGGCCTTCGTCTCGATGATGGCGGTGGGCTTCGCGCTGGCCGTGGCCGGTGTCGGCCTGCCCTTCGTCGAGCCGGCGATCCTCGCCTCGGTCGTGGCACTCGGCCTGCTCGTCGCCATGGCCGTGCGTCTCGACACGGCCGCATCCGCTGCCATTGTCGGCATCTTCGCCCTCTTCCATGGCCATGCCCACGGCGGCGAACTCGGCAGCGCCGGGGCGCTTTCCTTCTCGGTCGGCTTCATCCTCGCCACCGCGGCCCTTCATGCGGCAGGCATCGGCCTCGGCATCGCGCTTCAGCGCCTCTCGGGTGGTGGCGTGCTTGCCCGCATCCTCGGTGGGGTGACGGCGCTCGCCGGCGCTGCCTTGATCTTCGGCTGAGATCAACAGGCGTGCAGCACGGACGCATCATCTTTCTGAACGGCACGTCGAGTGCCGGAAAGTCCACGCTGGCAAAGGCGCTCCGGGAAATCCTCCCGGAGCCCTTCTGCTACTATGCGTCAGACCAGCTTGCCGACGCCGGATTTCGGGTGCTCAAGCGTGGCATGCACCATGGCATGCGCGGCGAACGCGCGAGGTTCTTCGACGGATTTCATCGGTCGATTGCGGCTTTTGCCGAGGCTGGAAACGACCTGATCGTCGAGCACATCGTCGAGGAGCAAATTTGGGCAGAGGATCTCAGGATGCGAACCGCGCATCTCGATGTCTTCTGGGTCGGTATCCATGCGCCGATCGAAGAGCTCGAGCGTCGTGAGCGCGAGCGCGGCGACCGCACCGTTGGGGAAGCGCGCTTTCACCTCAAGACGCATGACCATTGCACCTACGATTTCGAGGTGGACACGCGCGACCCGACCGATCAGGTCGCCGCGCGCATCGTTGACCATTGGCTTAAGCGCCAGTCCCTGAGGGCTTAGCGACAACCTCGCGCCTTAGCCGCGACCGCGATAGGTCAGCACGCCCTGATCGGGCAACCACAAGCCCTCGGGCGGCTTGCCGGTCTGCCAAAAGACGTCGATCGGAATGCCGCCGCGCGGATACCAGTAGGCGCCGATCCGGAGCCAACGCGGCGAAAGCAGCGTTACCAGCCGGCTGGCGATCTCGATGGTGCAGTCCTCGTGGAAGGCGCCATGGTTGCGGAAGGAATGCAGGAACAGCTTCAGCGACTTCGATTCCACCAGCCACTCGTCCGGCACGTAGTCGATGACGATGTGGGCGAAATCCGGCTGCCCGGTCATCGGGCAGAGCGAGGTGAACTCCGGTGCGGTGAAGCGCACCAGATAGTCCTTGCCCTTGTTGCCGCTCGGCACCCGCTCCAGTACCGCCTCTTCCGGGCTCTGTGGCAGGTCGACCTTCGCGCCCAATTGCGAAAGGCCGGATACGTCAGTCTTGCTCATTTTCGTATGCTCCGTCGGTCCATTTGCGTTTTGGCCGCCCGCCATGGCTTATGCGCCAGCCGGCCCCGCTCTGTTTGCGGCCCTTAAATCAGAACTGCCTCAAGAAGGAAACCTTGTCACGGTTGAAGCGCTCTCGTCAGTGGCGCGCCGACGTCGTCTTGACGCGCACGCCGTGCGCCTTCTCGCCCTCGGGCTCCACATGGATCGCAATTCTTGCCCCCGGATGCACATCACGTATCGCATCCTCGATCCGGTCGCAGATGTCATGCGCCTCCCCGACCGGCATCGCCTCCGGCACCACCATGTGGAAATCGACGAAAATCGCCGGACCGGCCTGGCGGGTCTTCAGATCATGCACACCGAGCGAACCCGCGGCATTGGCGGCGATCGCCTGCTTGATCGCCTCTTCCTCTTCCCCCGAAACTGCCCGGTCCATCAAGCCGTCAATCGAGCGCGAGATCACCATCCATCCCTGGAACAGGATGTTGCAGGCGACGATGACGGCAAGCAGGGGATCGAGGATCGCGTAGCCGGTGGCAATCGCAAGGACGAGACCGATGAGAACGCCGATCGAGGTGACGACATCCGACAGGATATGGTGGCCATCGGCGCTTAGCGCCGGCGAGCGATGCCTGCGGCCGGCCGTGATCAGCACATAGGCCCAGATGGCGTTGATCACACCGGCAGCGAAGTTGATCGCGAGACCAAGAGCCGGCGCTTCCATCACGACAGGCGCCATGATCGCCGGCACCGCTTCCCAGACGATCAAAAGAGCTGCAACGACGATCAGCACCCCCTCGATCACGGCCGAAAAATACTCCGCCTTGTGGTGCCCGAAGGGGTGGCCGGCATCCGCCGGTTTGGCGGCATAACCGATCATCAGATAGGCGATGACGGCAGCGATCACGTTGACCGTGGACTCGAGACCATCGGACAGAAGCGCGACCGAACCGGTGAGCCACCAGGCGAGAAGCTTCAGCCCCAGCACGGCGAGAGACAGCGGAATGCCCCAGAAGGCAAGCCGCAGGACGGTCCGGTTGTCGGATGCAGACATCTTGATCATTCCCTATGCAGATGCAAACGAGTTGCAAACGCAAGCCCATTGAAACGCAAAACCGCCCGCGCGAATTTCGCGCAGGCGGTCCATGGCCAAGCATATGCTGGATTAAACGCCGCTTGTCAAAGCTTGGCTCGGCTGGCTCCGCCTTCTCCGCAGGCAATGACCTCCAGGGTCAACAGCTCGGCTTCGATTTCATCGCCGTCGGCGGCCTTGCTGCCCCGACCGATGAAGAGGAATACGACGGCTGCGGTCGCCACCGTGATGCCGGTCAGCAGCCAGAGCAAGGCACTGAACGCATCGCCATAGGCTTGCAGGAGCGCGGCATGCGATGTCTGCGGTGCAATTCGCGCTGCGTCCGCGAGGTTGCCGGTCACGACGCGCTGCGCCATCGCAGCGGCATTCGGACCGGCCCCGGGCCCCAGGTTCGAGGCTGTGAGCGCCGAGAGAACTGCGGTCACGATTGCGAGCGCTACGCCCTCCCCTGCAACGCGCGTGGTGCTGAAGATCCCCGTTGCCATCCCTGCCCGTTCCTTCGGCACGACGCTGACGGCAAGCCCGTCCATCAGCCCCCAGGGCAGGCTGATGCCAAGACCGATCAGCAACAGAGGTGCGAGCAGCACGGCCGGCTCGGAACCCACCGGAACCCGGCCCAGCCAGAGGAGCCCAACAGCCGAGATCAACAGACCCGTGCCGCAGATCGCCGCAGGCGTGAACCAGCGCGTCAAGAGGCCGGCGGCAATCGGCAAGACCAGGAGCGGCGCGGACATGGCGATCATCATTTGCCCGCCGGCGACAGCACTCATGCCTTCGATGCCGATGAACCGCACCGGAAGCAGGATGAGCAGGACGACGAAGCCGTAGGCCGGTGCGGCCGCAAGCAACTGCACACCGACGAAGCGTGGATAGCGAAAGAGCGTCAGATCCAGCATCGGCCGCGCGACCGAGCGTTCGATCCGCCAGAAGGCCAGAAAGAAGAGCACGGAAGCCGCGAACATGGCGATCACGAGCGGGCGGCCCCAGCCGCTTTCCGGCGCCTGCAGAATGCCGAAGGTGAGCGCAGTCAGCGCCGCGGTGAAGCTTGCAGCTCCCTTCCAGTCGAGGCCGATGGCGTCCGGATCACGCGTCTCCCGCAGGAAAACCGCGCCGAGCGCCAGTGCCAGACCGGCCAGGGCCACGACGAGCAGAAAGATCGCCGGCCACCCGAAGGCCTCGACCAGGAGGCCCGATGCGATGGGGCCGAAGGCGAGGCCCACGCCGAAACTCGCACCAACGAGGCTGAAGGCTCTCAGCCGCTCGTCTTCTTCGAACTCCTGGGCAAGCGAGGCCATGCCGCCGGAGAAGGCGGCGGCTGCCCCGGTCCCTTGAAGCGCTCGCAACACGTCGAACCAGACAATATTGCCGGAGAACGCCAGAACAGCCGAGAACAGCAGGAACGCGGCAAGACCTCCGAGGAAGACACGCTTGCGACCGAAACTGTCGGCAACGGCACCCGCCGCCATCAGCGAACTGCCGAAGGTCAGCATGAAGGCATTGGTGACCCAATTGAGCGCCACCGGATCGGCGCCGAGGCTGCGACTGATCGCCGGCAACGCCACCGCCGGTCCGGTAAAGGTGAGCGGCATCGTGGCCGCCGCGCAGCAAACCGAAAGGAGCACGAACCACCGTCCGCGCCCGTCTTTGAAATCATCTCTCATATTGTCCATCCGTTGGAACAAGGAGATACCCGCACAGGCTTCCTCAGAAACCTGCAGCTGGGCGTCCGCCACCTGGGTATCGATTGACGAATGAAGAATAGTTTCGCCATAATCGGCTGAGAACCATGCCAATTGGACAGGCATACCGGAGCATAACGCTCGAATAGGAGGCTGCAATGGACCGCTTGAGCGGATTGACCGCGTTCGTGCGTACGGCCGATCTCGGCAGTTTCGTCGCGGCCGGCCGCGTGCTCGGCCTGTCCGCTTCCGCGGTCGGCAAGGCAGTCACCGCGCTCGAAAAGCAGCTCGGCGTGCGTCTGCTGCAGCGCTCGACCCGTAGTATCCGGTTGACCGAGGAGGGACGCCTCTTTCACGAGCGCTGCCGCCGGATTCTCGACGACCTGGACGATGCAGAAGCTTCATTGGCCGAGGCGGTGGCCGTTCCACGCGGACGGTTGCGCGTCAGCGTGCCGATCGTCAGCTATCATCTGCTGTTGCCGGTACTGCCGGAGTTCGTGCGACGCTATCCCGAAGTCGAGCTCGACCTCGACTTCAACGACCGCATCGTCGATCTGATCGACGAGGAAGTCGATGTCGCCATCCGCAGCGGTGTGCTGCCGGATTCGCGGCTGATGACCCGGGCGCTCAGGCCGTTCCAGCTTCTGCTCTGCGCCGCTCCGGCCTATCTCGATCGGCATGGCACCCCCGAATGCCCCCGCGATCTCGACGGGCACCATGCCATCCGCTTCCGTTTTCCCAACAGCCGGAAGCTGCAGGATTGGCCGATCGCCGTGCCCGCAGGCGGACCCGGGCCGCAGATCAAGACGGTGCTCTACAGCAACAACATGGAGGCGCTCAGTGGCGCCGTGCTCGCCGGCCTCGGCATCGGCTGCCTGCCGGATTTTCTCGCCCGCCAGCTGCTCGGCGATGGCCGGCTCCGCACGGTGCTTGATGCCTACCTCGACGCGCCCGGACAGTTCCACCTCCTCTGGCCGTCAAACCGCCACTTGTCGCCAAAGGTGCGCGTGTTCGTCGATTTCCTGAGCGAGCGGCTCTTTGCCGACCGCTGCGAGCGCACGCCAGTCGTCGACACATCTCGGTAGGAACTAAAACGGGCCGCCTCCATGACGGAAGCGGCCCTTGGTTTCTTTCAGATCGTCAACTGTGTCCCCGCGCCGATATCGCCAGAACGGGACGCTCAAGCGTTCACGCCGCCTTGATCTTGGCGCGCTTGGCGAGATGCGCCACGACGTTCTCGATCATCCGCATGCCGGCGTCGCCGCCGAGCGTCATGATCGATTCCGGATGGAACTGCACCGCCGCCACCGGCTCCTTGGTGTGCTCGATACCCATGATCGTGCCGTCTTCGCTTTCGGCGGTGATCATGAAATCACCAGGCAGGCTCGAAGGATCGGCAAAGATCGAGTGATAGCGACCGACGGTCACTTCCTTGCCGAGACCGGAGAAGACGATGCCCGGCTCCAGCACCCGGATGCGCGACGGCTTGCCGTGCATCGGGATGGCGAGCTGGCGGAGATCCCCACCATAGGCCTCGGCAAGCGCCTGGAGGCCCAGGCACACGCCGAAGATCGGCAGGTCGCGGGCGCGCGCCTTCTTGATCGTCGCCTTGCAGTCGAAATCTTTCGGGTTGCCGGGGCCGGGTGAAAGCACGACGAGATCCGGCTTCACCCGATCGAAGATCTCTTCGGCCACCGGCGTGCGCACCGTCGTGACGGTCGCCCCCGTCTGGCGGAAATAGTTCGCAAGCGTGTGGACGAAGCTGTCTTCGTGATCGACGAGCAGGATGTTGACGCCTGCACCGACGGCCGCCACATCGCGGCTTGCCTTGCCGGCATTGGCGGATTTCGCATCGCGAATGGCAGCGATCATGGCGGAGGCCTTCAGTTCGGTTTCGGCTTCTTCTTCTTCGGGGCTGGAATCGTAGAGCAGCGTCGCCCCTGCCCTGACCTCGGCAATGCCGTCCTTGATCCGGATCGTGCGCAATGTCAGGCCCGTGTTCATGTCGCCGTTGAAGCCGACCATGCCGATCGCGCCACCATACCATGCGCGCGGGCTCTTCTCATGGCTTTCGATGAAGCGCATGGCCCAGAGCTTCGGCGCGCCGGTAACGGTCACGGCCCAGGCATGGCTCAAAAAGCCGTCGAAGGCGTCCATGTCATCGCGCAGGCGGCCCTCGATGTGGTCGACCGTGTGGATGAGGCGCGAATACATCTCGATCTGGCGGCGGCCGATGACCTTGACGGAGCCCGGAACGCAGACGCGGCTCTTGTCGTTGCGGTCGACGTCCGAGCACATGGTCAGCTCGGACTCGTCCTTCTTGGAATTCAAGAGCTTCAGGATCTGCTCGCTGTCGGCGATCGGATCGTCGCCACGCTTGATCGTGCCGGAGATCGGGCAGGTCTCGATGCGGCGACCGGAAACGCGAACGAACATTTCCGGCGAAGCGCCGACGAGATATTCCTGATTGCCGAGGTTGATGAAGAACGAATAGGGCGACGGATTGATCGCCTTCAGCCGGTTGGAGATCTCCGACGGCTTGCTCTCGCACCGCTCGAAGAACTTCTGGCCGGGTACCACTTCGAACAGATCGCCGCGGCGGAAGCTTTCCTTCGCCTTGACGACGAGTTCGGCATACTCGCCGGGCCGATGGTCGCCGTGTGGCGGAATGCTGTCGACTGTCTTGAAGGGCTCGCTGGCGATCTCTTCCGCCTTGCCTTCAGTCGTCTTGCCGTCCCTGGCGAAATCGTAGCGGTCGATCCAGGCCTTGGCGGCATAGTGGTCGACGACGAGGATCTCGTCCGGCAGGAACAGCACCATGTCGCGCTGGTCGTCCGGGCGCTTCAGCTTCAGGTCGATCGCGTCGAACTGGAAGGCGAGATCGTAGCCGAAGGCGCCGTAGAGGCCTAGGCTCGCGTCCTCGGCCGAATGGAAGAGGCTGGTGACGGCGCGCAAAACGCTGAACACCGTCGGCATCTTCGAGCGCTCTTCCTCGGTGAAGACGCGGTCAGGCTGGTTGATCGTCAGATCGAGGCGACGGCTGGTCAACACACCAAGTGTGATATCGGTAACGGACTGGAGGTGTTCGGCGATGATAGCCAGCAGCACTTCACCGCGGCCGTTATAGGCTTCGATCCAGAGCGAGCGACCGAAGGAAGAAATGCCGAGCGGCGGATCGACGACGGCCGTGTCCCAACGGGTGTAGCGGCCGGGATATTCATAGTTGGATGAAAACACCGCACCGCGGCGTTCGTCGAGCTTGTCCACATAGCTTGCGATCGCGTCCTGATAGGAGGCTTCACGCCGCCTGCGGGTCACCACGATGCCACCCTTTGTGGTGTAGCTCTCCGAGCCGTCTTCGAGAATTACCGTTGCCATTCGCCTCGCTCCGTATAAGCCCGGTCCTTGAGCGGCCTGAATATGAAAAAAGCCGCCTCGAAATCTCCGGGCGGCTTCATCTCTCAATCACGCATGACTGGTCAAGGCCGCTTCAGCGAGCCCACCACCAGATCGAAATGTTGCGTGCGTTTTCCATGGGCGAAAGTGTTAGCGTGGGTTCCGGCCCCGCGCAAGCCGGAAAACGACGGCAAACACGGCGGTTGCGGCAAAAAAAGAGGCGGCTCTTTCGAACCGCCCCGACTGGAGTTGAAGGTATTGTATCAGAACTTCGCCTTCGCCGTAACCAGGAACGTGCGGCCGCGGCCCGTATCGATCGTGCTACCGGCAATCGTGCTCGACGACGGCGTATAGGTCTTGTCGAAAAGGTTCGTCACCGTCGCCGTCACCTCGAAGCCATTCTCGAACTTGTAGTTCGCGAAGAGGTCGACAAGGCCATAGCCCGGAACGTTCGGCGGCGTGCGGTTGATCTCGCCGACGAATGCGCTCGACACGGCATAGAGCCGCGTGCCGACCGTCAGGCGCTGGTCGTCGAGGAAGCGGGCGCCGAGCGTCGCGCTGATGATGTTGTCAGGCAGATAGCTCTGCACGCCGAAACCGTTGACCTGCGACGGCAGGTTGCTGTCGGTGTAGGTGTAGGCCAGATCGCCGAAGACATAGCCGGCATCGTATGCCGCCTGCAGTTCAAAGCCCTGCACGGTCGAGGTGCCTGGATTGTTGACGAAGAAGATCTGGCGGCCGCCGCCGAGCAGCGCTGCGGTGATGTAGTTGTCGATGCGGTTGTGGAAGTAGTTGGCCTTCACACGCAGGCTGTCGCTGGCGTCGAGCAGACCGTCAAAGGTGAAGTTCGCGCCGATTTCCCAGCCCTTCGAGATTTCAGGCTCGAGGAACGGATTAGGGAAGAACGACTGGCCGGTCGTACCCGGGTGCGTGCCGCCGGCAAAGGTCTCGTTGACGGTCGGCGAGCGCGAGGTCTCGGCGTAGGTGACGTAGGGCTGGAACCAGTCCGTCGGATTGAGCGCGACGGTGACGCTCGGATTGAGATGGCCGTCGGACTTGTCGACCGTGTAGGGACCCGCCGGCAGGCCGATCGGGTTGCCCCGGACCACGGCGCCGGAGCCATCGAGGCTGAAGTGATCCCACCTGAGGCCGGCCGTCAGGTCGACGATGCCGTAGGTGAAGGTCGTGTTGCTGAAAACGCCGGTCGTGGCATTGGTGCCGCTGCCGTTGACGCCAGCGCCCGGCCGGGCCGTGCTGTTGATGACGTCATAGTCGTCGCGGAAGTATTCAACGCCGTAGTTCGCCCGGACGGCAACGTCGCCGAGATCGAACAGCGAGGTGTTCGAGATGTCGAAGCCCTTGCCCGTGTCGGTGATGCGGCGGCCGGCAGCCGTGCCACCACCACGAACATCGGTGTCGTACTTCATCTTAAGCCGGTTCCAATAGGCATTGGCCTTGAAGTCGATGAGTTCGTTGTCCGGCGTGTACGAATAGCTTGCCGAAGCGGTCTGGTTCTTCACGTTCTGGAAATAGGAGTTCGCGAAGAAGTCGTTGTCATAAGTGATGCCGGTGAGCTTGAAGGAATGATCCTGATCCGGGGTCACCTCGAACTTCAACAGGCCGGAAAGCAGGTCTTCCTCGGTGTAAGGCACCGTTACGCCGTTGCCGTTGTCGTAGTTGCCGGGATCAGCCTTGCTGATGCCGCCGAGCACCGAGAAGACGTCATTGAAGCGGTAGGCGCCGATCAGCGATTCCGACCAGCCGGCATCGTTGCTGCCATAGGTGGCCGAAGCGATACCGCCGTAGTTCTTCCCGTCCTGGATCAGGTCTTCGACGTCATAGGTCCTGAAGTTCACCGAACCGGCCAGTGCACCGCCGCCGACGCCGGTGACTGCACCGCGGGTGACGTCGATCTCGGAAAGGAATGCCGGATCGAAATAGGCAAAGCCCTGCGCTTCATGGCCGGTGAAACGGAAGTTCTGGCGCACACCGTCGATCATCATGTTGACGCGGCCGGAACCCTCGAAGCCGCGGATGTTGACGGCGACGCCCGGGTTCTGCGGGTTGTTGGCGGTCGAGGTGCCGGGAACGCCACGCAGCAGGTCGTCGGTCTCGAGACCGGATTGCAGGTCGATCTGGTCGGAGGTGACGACGCTGACCGGGGCGGCCTTGGCATAGGGGTCGGCGGTGCGCGAGCCCTTGGCAACGATCGGCGAGAGGTAGGTTTCGCCCTTCTTGGTCTCCTCGGCCTTTTTCTCTTCCGGCTTTGCCTGGGTGGTCGCGCTCTGGGCGAATGCGACGGTAGCGACTGAAATTGCAAGAGTTGTCGTGCAAGCCAACAGGGCCTGGCGACGATGCCGGGTGAGCATGGACCAATCCTTTGAGGTTCGAGGCCGGGCTTGCTGTTGAGCGGCAAACTCAAGGGGCTGGCTGGGCGCGTTCTGGGCGTTGCGACATGTCGTCGCCTCATTTATGCCGCATAAAAAACATGAGTATCTTTGTCAACATACAAAGATACTCCCCACAATTTGTGGGGTCGTGCCAATTCAAGGCGTTGCCGAACTGCAACGCTTTTGCCGGAGAGTTGGAGCGGAGAAGTAAAAAGCATGCAGATTTGCGGCGGCATCCCGCTCTAATTCATTGGAATCGGTCACGTTTATGATCTGGGCGGATTCCACCCAAATTATAGCAATCTCATGCAACCAGATCCGTTTCTGCGCGTTCCCTCCGCTCAAAGCTCGCAACGCGGGCAGTGAGAAAGGAACTGGATGCGTCGCTCTTTCCCATTGATCCTGCTGTCACTCCTGGTCCTCACCGGCGCCAGTCTGCCGAAATCCGGCCCCATCCCGACAGAAAAACCGCCGACGGATGCGGGAGCGGAAGAAGCTGCTCCAACACCCGACAAGAAGCCGGCGCCACCGGCGGGCGATAGCAAGGGCGCGACGGCGAAAGAGCCGACGACAGCCGACGGAAAACAGCCCGTACCGCAGGTAAAGCCGGCCGATGAAGACGAGCAATCGACAAAGGACAAGAAGCCGGCGACCGACGAAAAGGGCCAGCGTGCGGACGAGAAGAAGGATGCCAAGCCGGCGCCGATCGTCTATCCACCAGTCGAGGCCGAAAACGCTGCCGATCATGCCAAGTGCCTTACCGACCTGAAGGCGCTCGGCGCGACATTTGTCGAGGCCAAGCGCATCGACGATGGCAAGGGCTGCGGCATCGACAAGCCGCTGGAGATCACCAGCATCCTGCCTGACGTCACGCTCGCGCCGAAGGGCCTGATGCGCTGCGAAACGGCATTGGCGCTGGCACGCTGGACGAAGGAAACTGCCCAACCGGCTGCGGAGGTCGCCTTCGACAAGAACATCAAGATCAAGGCTCTGAACCAGGCATCGACCTACATCTGCCGCCTGCGCAACAATGCAACGTCCGGCAAGATCTCCGAGCATGCCCACGGCAACGCCGTCGATATCGCGTCCTTCACTTTAAGCGACGGGACGACGATCGCCATCCAGCCGCGTGATGAGGATGGCACGATGGACGGCGCCTTCCAGCGCGCGGTCACCGCTTCCGCCTGCCTCTACTTCAAGACCGTGCTCGATCCCGGCAGCGACGCCGCTCACGAAACTCATCTGCATCTCGACGTCATCGAGCGCCGCAACGATTATCGCTACTGCCGCTAGATGCGAATTCCCCCGGCTCGGATCGACATTCAATTGCCGCCATAGCCGAGGGCGACAAACTCGCCTTCAAAGCGCCCGGCCAACGCGTCGCCGTCAAGCAGGTCGGCAAGCACCACGGCCCGCGCCCTGCCCCGCCGTTCGAGCATCCGCAGAAAGCTCGGCCATTGCCCGGCATTCGCCAGCGACGACCGGGCCGCAAAGGCACCGGCAACCGGCTTTAGATAGTCCATCCGGTTGCTCTGAATCACCAGACGCGCCGCCACGCCGCTTTCGCGCAACCGCACATGCAGAAGCGACCAGGCCGAGAGGATCGTAAGCGCCGAGGCGCTGCCGCCGAACACCGTCTCGCGATGGTTGATGTTGGGCGCCAGGGGCGCCGAAAGCAGGACATGGTCGTGCGTTACATCCTCCACCTGAACCTGCATCGCCGCCGACAGCGGGATATGAGCGTGAAGATAGGCCTGCAAATCCTGTGGCGTCATCGCGATGTCCATGGTCCCTGTTGCAGCGGCTCGTGTCCTGTTGAACGCGCAAAGGCCGCTGCAAGACGTGCAGTGGTTGCCGATCAATGCACAAGACCGCCAGTCTTGGCCAGAGCCGGGGTCACGCGTTCCTGACCTGTCGCCAGATCCCGTTGGACGCAAAGATACCGGCTCGCGCGCCTTGCAGATTGCTCCCCGGATCCCAAATAAAGGCACGAGGAAATCCACCCGTTTTGCGCCCCGTTTCAAGGAAATTTGTCATGGCATTGACGATGTACCAGCTCTCCATTCCCGCACTCATTCGCGGCCTTGGTGTCCTCACCAAACTGCTCGACAAGGCCGAGGCTCACGCGCGCGACAACGGCGTCTCCCCCGATGATCTCGTCAATGCCCGGCTCGCGCCGGACATGCTCACGCTTGCCGGCCAGGTGCAGCGCGTCAGCGATACGAGCAAGGGTCTGGTCGGTCGCCTGACCTCGATCGAGGTGCCCCGGTTTCCCGACGAGGAAAAGACCCTGGGCGAGCTGCGCCAACGCATCGCCAACACCGTCGCTTTTCTTCAGACGGTGCGCCCTACCGATCTTGAAGACAGCGACCGCCGTGAAGTCGTCCTCAACTTCCCGACCCTGAAGGTGACACTCACAGGCGAAGAGTATCTGTTGAGGTTCGTCCTGCCGAACTTCTATTTCCACCTGACGACGGCCTACGACATCCTGCGCCACAAAGGCGTCTCGATCGGCAAGGCCGATTTCCTCAGCCTCACGGCCTAACTTCCGTTTCAGGAAGCAAAACAAGACAACGCCGCGCATCCGGCCGGATGCGCGGCGTTGTCTTGACCAAGCCAGTCGAGGAGCCAAGGCGCCTAGAACAGGCCCTCGATATAGCCCTGCTCGTTCAGGAAGATCTTCTCCGACGACGGCACCTTGGGAAGACCGGGCATGGTCATGATCTCGCCGGTGATGACCACGATGAAGCCGGCGCCGGCCGCAAGCCTTACCTCGCGGATCGGCACCGCATGGCCCGTCGGCGCGCCGCGCAGGTTCGGATCGGTCGAGAAGGAGTATTGCGTCTTCGCCATACAGATCGGCAGGCGGCCATAGCCCTGCTCTTCCCAGGTGCGCAGCTGGTCGCGCACCGTCTTGTCGGCGATCACCTCGCTTGCGTGGTAGATGTCCTTGGCGATCGTCTCGATCTTGTGGAACAGCGACATGTCGTCAGGGTATAGCGGCGAGAACTGCGAATGGCCGGCTTCGGCGAGTTCCGCAACCCTGCGCGCCAATTCCTCGATGCCGGCCGAGCCCTGGGCCCAATGCCGGCAGAGCACGGCTTCCGCGCCAAGCGTCGCGACATAATCCTTGATCGCCTGGATCTCGGCGTCGGTATCGGAAGTGAAGTGGTTGATCGCAACGACTACCGGCACACCGAACTTCTTGACGTTCTGCACATGGCGCCCGAGGTTGGCGCAGCCCTTGCGCAGTGCCTCCAGGTTTTCCTTGCCGAGATCGTCCTTCTTGACACCGCCATTCATCTTGATGGCACGAACGGTCGCGACAAGCACAGCTGCATCCGGCTTCAGCCCCGCCTTGCGGCACTTGATGTCGAAGAATTTTTCCGCACCAAGATCGGCACCGAAACCGGCTTCGGTGACCACATAGTCGGCGAGCTTCAACGCCGTGGTCGTCGCGATCACCGAGTTGCAGCCATGGGCGATGTTGGCGAAGGGCCCGCCGTGGACGAAGGCGGGATTGTTTTCCAGCGTCTGCACCAGATTCGGCTGCATCGCATCCTTGAGTAGCACCGCCATCGCGCCATCGGCCTTGATGTCGCGGGCAAAGACCGGGGTCTTGTCGCGGCGGTAGCCGACAATGATGTTGCCGAGCCGTTGTTCGAGGTCCTTGAGATCGGTTGCCAGGCAGAGGATCGCCATGACCTCGGAGGCCACGGTTATGTCGAAACCGGTTTCGCGCGGATAGCCGTTCGCCACACCGCCGAGCGAGCCGACGATATGGCGCAGTGCCCGGTCGTTCATGTCCATCACCCGTCTCCAGGCGATGCGTCGGACATCGATATTCTGCTCATTGCTCCAATAGATATGATTGTCGATCAACGCGGCGAGCAGGTTGTGCGCCGAGGTGATCGCATGGAAATCGCCAGTGAAATGGAGGTTTATGTCCTCCATCGGCACGACCTGCGCATAACCGCCGCCGGCTGCCCCCCCTTTGACGCCGAAGCAGGGCCCGAGCGAGGCCTCGCGGATGCAGACGATCGCCTTCTTGCCGATACGGTTGAGCCCGTCGCCGAGGCCGACCGTCGTTGTCGTCTTGCCTTCGCCGGCGGGCGTCGGATTGATCGCGGTCACCAGGATCAGGTGACCATTCTTTTTCTCGCGCTGTCGCGCAATGAAGTCGGCGCCGATCTTTGCCTTGTCGTGGCCATAGGGCAAAAGATCTTCCGCGGGAATGCCGAGTGCAGCCCCGATCTCCAGGATCGGCTTTTTCTTCGCCGCGCGGGCAATCTCGATATCGGACTTAACCTCCGTCATGACATGTCCCCTCCCCAGGGTCTCGTTTTCGTCCGCGCCTTCGAAGGCGCAGTTCGCGATGCCCGAGCGGGATGAGGAAACGTGCCTGCGGCTTCCGCCCGCATTCCGCTCTAACTCAATAAATCTGAAGGCGGCCGCCTCGATTGCGGCCACCCTCCTTGCCGTTCTGCCTTAGCGCGCGAGGATGTCACGCATCTCGACGATGTTGGAGCGTACTCGCAGCGTATAGAAGCCCATCGTCGCCAGATGCGTCGGCATGATCCAACCTGCTTCCTCGCCATTGGAGATGATCCATGGCTGGATGCGGAGTGCTGCGCGCAGCTGCTTGATCGTTTCCGTCCAGATCGGCAGCAGGCCGCGCTGGGCAACGACGTTGTCGAAGTCGGCGCCGGCGGCCGAGAGAATGCCGTAATAGCCGTAGAGCTGGCCATAGGCGAACCAGAAGCGGTCGTCGGCGCGCGTGTCGAACCAGCCGCCATTGTGGTTTTCCGAGCGCTCGCGCAGGATCGCCGAGGTGTTGCCAAGGTCATTGGCGACGCGGTCGAGGAACTCGACCAGGTTGTCGGAGCGGCCGTCGAAGATCGCCTCGCACTTGCTGAGCGTGGCGTTGAAGGACCTCAGATCCTTCATCGCCGCCCGATAGAAGCTCGGCGTCGGCGTTTTGGGGCCGAACGGGTTCAGGCCGAAATACCAGGTCTCCTCATCGAACTGCATGTTGCCGCGCGCGCTCTGCAGGGCGTTGTTGATGCCCGAGGTGCCACGCATACGACCGAGCGAATCGACGAGCTCCACCGACGTCCGGCGGATCGCCTGGTTGATGCCGCGCTGGAACGACGCCTTGTTGTCGAGCCAGGGCGTGTCGTCCCAGTCGAGCCCGAAGAAGCCGAGCTTGTAAAGCAGCATCGACGAGATCCAGGCATTCTCGTTGACATTGAAATCGATCAAATCAGCCGTGACGTCGACGATCGCCGAAGTCTGGCAGACCGTGCCGGCCGGCAGCTGGACGGCGGCCAGCGCCTCCGGCGTCGATTCCATCGGCTGCGTCGCCACGCCGGCGAGGTTATTGGCGGCACCGCCGGTCGTCGACTGACCGGTCGACGTCGTACTGGGACCGCTCATCGGCGAGCCGGCCGGCACCTTGCGTTCCGCCAGCTTGTAGCGGTCGACATAGTCTTCGTTGAAGTTCGTCCAGGCCTGGGTCTGCCAGATGAAGTAGCCGTAGAACAGGATCAGCCCGAGAAGAATGAGACCGATCGGTCCCTTGATGATCCAGCTGCGCTGCCGGTACCAGTTGCCCGCCGCGACGAAGGGCCAGAGCAGCCAGGCAACGACGAGCCCGATGCCCCGGCCGATCGCGGTAAAGACGCGCTGGAAAAACGCAACGATCGGATCGAACATGTCCTATTCCTCTCTGAGGCCGTAAAGCTTGTGGCGGAAGGCCGCCTTGTCTTTGAGATATGTGCCGGTCAGCGTCGCCACAACATATTCCTTGAAACGTTCGCTGTATTGTTCGTAGGCGTCGTAGAATCCCTGCTTGTCGAAGACGAAGCGCGAGACGAAATCACGAGGCACGAGCTGCGATATCAAACGGTTGACCAGCCACTGGTCAGCGTGTGCGGGTGCCGCACGCACCAGCATGAAGCGGTTTTCCGGTGCGACATCCTGCATCTTGATCGTGCCGGTCGCCGAGATCATGCGGATCATCTCCTGCAGGAACGGGTAGGCGCCGTCCCTGGCGACCGCTGCCGCATTGCGGTGCATCCAGGTCTGCAGCCAGATCCGGTCGGCATTGGCGAGATCCGCGGCCGGGTCGGTCTCGTGGATCAGGCCGCGCACGGTCATGTCGGCGCGATGCTGGTATAGCCCGGACTCTTCCACCCAGGAGGCCTGCGGCAGCTGCAGCCGCTTGGTCGAGGCGAGGAAATCATAGATACGCGCTGGGTCGTTGATGGCGATGTAGCTGACCTGCCAGGGCCTTGAGCGGCGGAAGCCGGGCACGGACGGGTCGCAGATGACCGTCGTCGTCTTGTCGTCCAGGAAAACGTAGACGCCGCCGAAGTGATTGGCCCAGAAGGCTTCGTGGCGGAAGACGAGCTGATCCGGGACCAGGGCGTTCTGGCGGATATCGCCGGTGAGCTTGGCGAGCTCGACCATGCGGCTGAGCATCTCGTCGTCGGCCCAGGCGGTCGGCACTTTCTTCAGCCGGTCGACCAGGCCGCGCAACTCGGCAGCCTTGCCGAGCATATCTTCTGCCGAGAGAACTCGGAACCGCACCTCGTTGATCGACAGCAGATCGTCGATGTCATCGACGATCGAAACCGAATCCTCGATCTCGCCGTAGAGCGCGTCCTTGATCGTGATCGCATTGATCGCGCGGCTGTTGGCGTTGAAGAACTCGTGCATCAGCGCCGCGGTGTTGGAGAAGCTGGTGTGCACCACCGGCAGCTCCGCCTGCTCCGGCGTCATGATGATGAAGCGGCGGTTGACCCGGTTCGGATCGAGATAGTCGCGATCCCCAAGCTCCTCGGCGATCTCGGGCGAAAAACCGGTCATGTCGATGCTGAACTTCGACAACGCCGTCGAGCGCAGTCCGAAGCCTTCGAGCGCCTTGTTGTAGCGCGCGATCAGATGCGGCTCGGCGATATCGAGCAGCCGCCCATAGATCAATTCGGCTTCAAGCAGACGTTTCATCGGTCAGCTCTTCTCATCATCACCCCTGCCACCGGCCATCGCGTTTCATCGCCTCGATCTCGCGGATCGCCTTTTCGCGCTGGCGCTCGCGGCGGATGATGTCGGTGACGGCGGCATCGTCTGATTTGTCGGTGTAGCGGAACTCGCTGTCGGCGTAGCGATTGATCTCCTGCAACACCATGTCGATCGTGATTGGGCCGCGCAGTGCCTCGATCATCGCCTTCTTCTCGTCGTAGCCCTTGTGCATGAACGAGCCGGCATCCTTGAACCAATCATCCGGCAATTCGACATCCATGGCCCGGAGCTTGATCGCATCGGTGATGTTCTTGATCGCCCGGCCGGTAAAGCGTGGTTCGGCCTCCTTGATCATGTGCAGGTAGGCGCCGACATCGGCAAGCGAGGCGATCGCGCCCCTCTCCTTCTCGTAGCGCTCCCAAACGGACACGAGGCCATCCTCCTTCGGCCGCGCGTGCTCGGCATAGGACTGGGCGACCGCGCGCTTGATCTCCTGGCCCTCGAACAGCTGATGCTCGCCGAGCGGGATCTTGTGGTTCTTGCCCACAAGCAGCGCGAAGATGTCGATATAGTCGTCTTCCGTCTGCGGCCCGTCGACCAGCCAGCGGGCGCCGGCGCGCTGGCGCAGCGCGTCATCGACATTCTCAGGATAGTTGGAGAACATGCCGAAGGTGCAGTTGCCGCGCACCACGGTCGAGGCGCCGGCGAAGCTCTCCATCAGCACCGCCGTCACTTCGTGCTGGCCGGCAGAGGCGCGATCGTCGGAACGCTTTGCAGCCACCTGGTCGACATCGTCGATCGTGCCGAAGCCGATCGCCCGCGGGTTGATGACGTTGTTGACGAATTCCTTGCAGTTCTGCCCGGACTTGCCCTGGTAGGAGGAGATCTGGTCGACGCCGAAATTCTCGTAATGGAAGGCGTAGCCGGCGATCTCGCAATAGTCGTTGAGCATGCCGGCGAGCATCTGGATAAGGATCGTCTTGCCGGTGCCCGGCATGCCATCGCCGATGAAGGTGAAGAGAAAGCCGCCGAGTTCGACGAACGGGTTCATCTGCCGGTCGAAGTCATAGGCCATCAGCATCTTGGCAAGCTTCAGCGCCTGGTACTTGGCAATATGGTTGCCGATGATCTCCTCGGGCTTCTTGAAGGTCATCACCAGAGGCTTGCGCTTCTGGCCAGGCGCCACGTCGAAACCGTTCAGCGTGAAATCGTCCTGATCGAGCCGGATATGCACATTCTCGAAGCTCTGCAGACCGGTGAAACGCGCCTTGCGCGCGATCAGCCCCTCGACCGCCACCCGCGAAAAGGCGCGTGCCCGCGCCGTCAGCGCCAAGTCGTCCGGTGCCCCGGCAATGCCACGGTCGAGCGCCGACACCAGGCTCTTCAGCGCATCCTGCGGCGTGTCGAACAGGAAATCGGGCTCGACCGCATCGTCAACCGGTTCGCCTTCACCGGCAAGCGTTGAGCCGACATAGGCAGCAAGCGTGAAAGCCGCGACATAGGCAGAGGCCGAAAGCAGCGCCTTGAACTGGTTCGCCTCGTCTCCGGCAAGCGGTGACGTCGCATTTTTCGCCTGCAACTGTTCCAGGCTCGTCTGGCGGGCAAAGACGTCGGCGACGGCGAGTGCGACCTGGATGCCGCGGCGCGTGCGGTAGAGCACCGCATGCTGGGCCGGCGACAACATCGGATCGCCCTGGCGCACCGACTGGATGGTCTTTGTCAGCTCGACCTCGCGCGTGCGGCGCTGGCCACCGGTCGACACCGTCGACACGAAGCGGCGGCCGGTGCCGGCAAGCGCCGTGCCGGCGGCAGGATCATCGCGCTCAAGGATGATGAGCTTGGTCACCAGACCCTGCGCCACTGCCTGATGCTTGGCGATCTCGTCCTCGTGCAGCGTCGTCAGCCCCGTGTTGAGTGTCATCGTCAAACCTCGCTCACGACCTGGTTTCCGGAAATGACGTGGACCTTGTAGTCGCCAAAGACCTGCTCCGCCTCGCCGGCGGCATAGAGCGCCTGGTAGGCGTCGTGTGGCACCAGCGCATGCTTTTCGTAGGACGAGACACCCATGCGCGTCGCCTCCAGGTTGGCAGTGTCGATGTGGAATTCCTCCTGCGCCGGCGTCGATGACCAGAAGCCGCGCTTGGCCGGGCGCTCAGACTTCGAGAAGACCTCCTGCACCGTCCAGGTCAAAAGCCAGGCATTCTCGACTTTACGCACCTTGGAGAGGATATCGTTGATGCGCGCGTTGTTCTCGGTGATCCCGGCCGAATAGAAGGGGCCGAGCACGATGCGACGCAGCTGCTTCGGGTGCAGCTCGTCAAAATCCTTGTCGAGATTGGTGGCGATCGTCACCGGCGTCAGCGAATAGCTGCTGTTCTTGGAGGCGAAATCGTCGAAGCGGCTGGCAAGCTCGGGATTGAGCAAACCGCCGACCGGTAATGGAATCTCCACCTGCGGATTGAGCTTGCCGTCCTCGGTCACCAGCATCTCGACGATCTTTTCGGAGGAATCCTCGATCGTGGCCATGTAGACCATCGGCAGGGTATTGGCACCGTCAAAGGCGCCCCAGCTCACGATGTAATAGGGACGCATGGTCTTGGAATTGACGGCGACGCGGATGGTCTCCGGCAGGATGAAGGGCGAGAAGATCTCACCCTTGCCGATCTGCTCCAGATAAAGCCGCTCGGCCATGCGCGTCTGCAAAGCCTCGGGAAAAGCCTTCTGCCTCAGGATGAAATCGACCATTTCATCACGCAGCGCATCGGCCGAGGGAATGTCGGCGAGCCGCTTTGCGGCCGTCTGGCGATCGTTCTCCAGTTCCAGCACGTTCTGGAACACCGGAAAGCCGCTCTCGGCGCGCGAAATCCGGAACTGGTCGACAAAGCCGATCCGGTTCTCCCAGCAATCGATCGAAGCTTTCAACCTGCTGAGATAGGGAACGATCACTTCGCCGACAACGGTGTTGCGATAAAGCGGCGAGTTGCGATCGCCGAGGAAGAGTTCGAGCCCGGCGAGTGCGGCGTGGATCGACGCGAAATACTGTGCGACAGCAGATGAAGCCGCGACTTTCATGCAAATCCCCGTGGCGCGTGCCGGGCGGCAAACTCGGTTCGGATCATGCGCTGGCCGTTCACTGCTTCACGTAGTTGGCAGTGTTGTGCTTGTCCATGACAGCCTGGAAGCGGCGGGCAAAGGCATCGTCTGCCAGCTTCTTGCGGCGCTGGATATCCTGCGTCGAAAGCATGTTCTTTTCATGCATTTCCAGGAGATCGCCGATGTGGCGCTGCGCTGCGGCACCGATGCCGGCCATCGTCTCTTCGGCCGCCGTATCGACCTGGCTGCCGAGCGTGTTGATCTTGTGGGCGACATCCTGCTGGGCGGCGGTCTTCAAGGAATCTTCGAGCGCCTTGTAGAGCACGATGCGTTGTTCGGTATCGATCGTCAGCTTGTTGATCAGCGTGTTCTGCGCGGCGATCTGGTTGTTGAGGGAATCGACGAAGGTCTGGAACATCGAGGTGTAGCGTTCGAGCGTCTGGCTCTCGGCGAGCAGTTCCTGCTCCTTGGCCTGCTTCTCGTTGTATTCGGTGGCAAGGGCCGAACGCTCGCCTTCAAGCTCGGTGCGGACCTTCTGCTCCGTGGAGGCGGCAATGCGGTTTTCGATGTCGAGAAGCAGCGGGTTCAGTTCCTCGATGCGTTTCTGCACGGCCTCGAGGTTTGCCATTGTGCCCTTGCGGCGCTCGATCACCTGGATCAGGCTCTGCTCCGAGGTCTTGTAGCGCTGATCGAGGATCGACTTCTGCTCCTTGAGGATGCCGACGATCATGTCGGACTTCGAAAGAAGCTCCTGCAGGTTGCCGGCCAGCGACATGTTGCGCACGCGGTCGGTGCGCATGCGTTGCATTTTCTGCTTGGAGAAGATGCCGATGAACTTCTCGTAGCCCGTATAGTTCTTCATGCTCTCGAATTCGGAGCCGAAGACATTGGTCGCATCCTCAAGGCCGATGATCAGGTCGGCGATGTTGGCTTCCATCACCTTCTGCTGGTTGATCACGTCCTGGATACGGGCGTTCTCGATGTCGAAGTTGACGTCGCCCAGCTTGGTCTCGGCCTTGGCGAATTGCTCCAGCACAACACCGGATTGCTCGAGCTTGCCGCGCATCTGTTCCACGACGCCCTTTGTCTTCTCGATCTCAGCGTCAAAATTCTGAAGAGTCGCCATGTCCTGCCCCTCGATCCATCGTGGCGCGATCCGCCAGCCCAGCCGAATTATTCAGCCTTCGATTGCAGTTATATAAAGGGTGTTTATGGAAAGAGAACAAGCCTGCCGCGGCGGCTTTTTTCAATCAAACGCTGCAGCGAAGTGCTTGAGAAATCGAAGGCATTGCCTATTTGGCGGCCGGCGGCGCCTTGAGATAGGCGATCACGTCGGCAATCTCCTGAGGCTTCTTGAGACCGGGAAAACTCATCTTGGTCGCGCCGACCATCGCCTTGGGGCTCAAGAGATATTCGCTGAGCGTCGCCTCGTCCCAGACGTGCCCTGCGGCGCCGAAGGCCTTCATCGCTTCGGAATAGTTGTAATCCGCGACCGACGCGGCCGGCCGGCCGACGACGCCCATCAGGCTCGGGCCGACGCGGTTTGTCGGCTCGCTCGCCGTGTGACAGGTCGCGCATTTGCGGAACACCGCCGCCCCCGCGGCCGCATCGCCACCGGCCTGCGCGGCCGGCGCTCCAAGACAGAGACTGAGGAGAAAGCCGGCAACCAGACGTGACATGAAAGACCTCATGGGGAGAAGTTCGGGCACAATGGCACCGCGAATGCGGCAATTCAACGGGCTGCAGCCACCTTCGCGCGCATCCTAAACGACGCGCTGCGTGCCCTTACTCGCAGCGCATCAGGTCGTCCCAATGGCGCCGGCAATAGGAGACATATTTCTCGTTGCCGCCGACATCGACCTGGGCCCCCTCGCGCACGACCTTGCCTTGACCATCGAGACGCACGACCATCGTCGCCTTGCGGCCGCAATGGCAGATGGTGCGCACTTCGCGCAGCTCGTCGGCGATCGCCAGCAGCGCCATCGAACCCGGAAACAGCTTGCCCTGAAAATCCGTGCGCAGGCCGTAGGCCATGACCGGAATGCCCATCCGGTCGGCGACGCGGGCGAGCTGCCAGACCTGCGCCTCATTGAGAAACTGCGCCTCGTCGACGAAGACGCAGGCGATCTCGCCGGCACCATCGGAATGAAGCGTTTCGATCAGGGTGTAGATGTCGTCATCGCCATCGAACGGAATGGCGTCGGAGGCAAGACCGATGCGCGAGGAAATGCGGCCTATCCCCGCCCGGTCGTCGTGTGCTGCGATCAGCATCACCACACGCATGCCGCGCTCCTGGTAGTTGTAGGAGGCCTGCAACAGCATCGTGCTCTTGCCCGCGTTCATCGTCGCATAGCTGAAATAGAGTTTGGCCATCTTCACCGCGTCCGGTTTCCGTCTCCCGGGTAATGGCGAGCCTTGCCCCGGAAGGCCAGAGCATGTTTGCGACACCCACAGTTTTTCGCCGGACTAGACCATTTCGTGGACATTGCGACATTCAGCGTCGCATCGTGCACCCCGTTAGCATATTGACGCAATACACTTCCTTCGACATCAAAGCGCTTGAATTCGCTATCCAATGGTGTTTGGCTAAAACAATAATAGAGGCAGGGGAACGACAATGAAAAAAGGACTCTCTCTCAAACTGATGCTCGCGGGCGCCGTTTCGGTCGTCGCCCTCACCGCTCAGCAGGCTGCAGCTGCCGAGCCGGAAAGCTGTGGCACCGTCCATTTCTCCGACGTCGGCTGGACGGACATCACTGCAACCACCGCGACGGTCTCAACCGTTCTCAAGGGCCTCGGCTACCAGACGGACATCAAGGTTCTCTCGGTTCCGGTCACCTACACCTCGCTCAAGAACAAGGACATCGACGTCTTCCTCGGCAACTGGATGCCGACCCAGGAGAACGACGTGCGCCCCTATCTCGACGACAAGTCGGTCGAATCCTTCGGCCCCAATCTGGTGGGCGCCAAGTACACGCTCGCGACCAACGCCAAGGGCGCTGAGCTCGGCATCAAGGACTTCAAGGATATCGCCACCAAGAAGGACGCGCTTGATGGCAAGATCTACGGCATCGAGCCTGGCAATGACGGCAACCGCCTGATCATCGACATGGTCGACAAGGACACCTTCAGCCTCAAGGGCTTCGAAGTGGTCGAATCCTCCGAGCAGGGCATGCTGGCGCAGGTCGCCCGTGCCGAAAAGGACGGCTCGCCGATCGTCTTCCTCGGATGGGAACCGCATCCGATGAACGCCAACTTCAAGCTGACCTATCTTTCGGGCGGCGACGACATCTTCGGCGCCAACTTCGGCGGCGCGGAAGTCTTCACCAACGTGCGCTCCGGCTACACCACCGAGTGCCCCAACGTCGGCAAGCTGCTCACGAACCTCAAGTTCTCGCTCCAGATGGAAAACGAGATCATGGGCAAGATCCTGAACGACGGGCAAGAGCCGGACAAGGCTGCCGAAGAGTGGCTGAAGGCCAATCCGACGGTTGTCGACCCGTGGCTTGCCGGTGTGACCGCCAAGGATGGCGGCGATGGGCTCGCCGCGGTCAAGGCCGCGCTCGGCCTCTGATCGGCATCAAGGCGGGGAAAAACCCCGCCTTTTTTCACCGCGTCATGCGCTTCTTTTTGACCTGACGAAACGGATCTACCTTCGTGGAATATCTGACCGATAACCGCATCCCCATTGGCGGCTGGGCCAAGGCGTTCGTCGACTGGCTGACGACGAACTTCGAGCTGTTCTTCGACCAGCTTGCCCGCTTCCTCTCCGGCGTTGTCGCCGTGCTGCTCTGGATTCTCCAGACCCCACACCCGCTGATCGTCGTTGCCGTGATCACGGCCGCCGCCTGGTGGTTCCGCCGCTCGATCGGCGTCACGCTGTTCACCGGCCTCGGCCTGCTCTTGATCATCAACCAGGGCTACTGGAAGGAAACGACGGAAACGCTGGCACTGGTGCTCGCCGCCAGCTTCGTCAGCATGGCCGTCGGCGTTCCGCTCGGCATCGCGGCTGCCCGCCGCGCCTGGGTCTATGCCATCATGCGGCCGATCCTCGACCTGATGCAGACGATCCCGACCTTCGTCTATCTGATCCCGGCGCTGATCCTCTTCGGCCTCGGCATGGTCCCGGGCCTGATCGCAACCGTGATCTTCGCGATCCCCGCGCCGATCCGCCTCACCCGCCTCGGCATCATCTCGACGCCGCCGTCGCTGGTCGAGGCCGCCCAGGCTTTCGGCGCCACGCCTGGCCAGGTGCTGCGCAAGGTCGAACTGCCCTTCGCCATGCCGCAGATCATGGCCGGCCTCACCCAGACGATCATGCTGTCGCTGTCGATGGTGGTGATCGCCGCCCTCGTCGGCGCCAACGGCCTCGGCGTTCCGGTTCTGCGCGCGCTGAACTCCGTGAACGTTGCCAAGGGCTTCGAAGCCGGCCTCTGCATCGTCATCCTGGCGATCATTCTCGACCGCCTTTTCCGCTCGTCCGACGAAGGAGAAGGCGCATGACCAACGCCGTCGTATTCAAGAACGTCGACATCATCTTCGGCAACAACCCGCAGATCGCGCTGCAGATGGTCGACCAGGGCAAGACCCGGGACGAAATCGGCGCCGAAACCGGCCTCGTGCTTGGCGTCGCCGGCGCGTCGCTCGAAATTACCGAGGGCGAGATCCTGGTGCTGATGGGGCTTTCGGGCTCCGGCAAGTCGACCCTGCTTCGCGCCGTCAATGGCCTCGCTCCTGTGGTGCGCGGCGACGTCGAGGTGAAGACCGCAAACGGTGCGCTCAATCCCTACCGCACCAATGCGAAATCGCTGCGCGATTTCCGCATGCACACGGTCTCAATGGTGTTTCAGCAATTCGCGCTTCTGCCCTGGCGGACTGTCGCCGACAATGTCGGCTTCGGGCTTGAGCTTGCCGGCATGCCGGACGCCGAGCGCAAGGCGCGTGTCGGCGAACAGCTCGACCTCGTCAACCTGACGAAGTGGGCGGGGCGCAAGGTCAACGAGCTTTCGGGCGGCATGCAACAGCGCGTCGGCCTTGCCCGCGCCTTTGCCACCGGCGCACCGATCCTGTTGATGGACGAGCCGTTCTCGGCCCTCGATCCACTGATCCGCACCCGGCTGCAGGACGAGTTGCTCGAGTTCCAACGGCGGCTGAAGAAGACCATCATCTTCGTCAGCCACGACCTCGACGAGGCGTTCCGCATCGGCAACCGCATCGCCATCATGGAAGGCGGACGCATCATCCAGTGCGGCACGCCGCAGGATATCGTCAAGAATCCGGCCAACCAGTATGTTGCGGATTTCGTTCAACACATGAATCCGATCACCATGCTGACGGCAAAAGACGTGATGCAGACCGGCGTCCAGCGCGGCGCAACAGTCGCGGGCGTGACCGCCACCGCCAAGCCGACGACACCGCTCGTCGATATTCTCGACGCCATGTCGCGCCAGCCGGGCAGCATTGGGGTCGTCGACAACGGTTCCGTCGTCGGTACCATCGACGCCCAGGATATCGTGCAAGGGTTGACGCGCCACCGCAACAAAAGTTGACGAACCCGCTCAACAAGCCAATAAAAGCCCGGAGGACAGCTCCGGGCTTTTTTCGTTTGGGAGCAATGATAGCATGGCAGGAAAGGTTCAAGGACATGAGCGACAAGCCGAACGTTTTGCGCGACACTGACGACGAGGCCCGCACCCTCGCCCGAACCCTCTTGCGTGGGGCACGCAGTGCTTCGCTCGCGGCGATCGAGCCTGACAGCGGCGGCTTTCCCTTCGTCAGCCGCGTGCTCGTCGGCATGGATGTCGACGGCGTGCCGGTCATTCTGATCTCCAGGTTGTCGACTCACACCCAGGCGCTGCTGGCCGACGTCAGGGCCTCGCTCTTGACCGGCGAGCCCGGTAAGGGCGATCCGCTGGCGCATCCCCGCCTCACGGTGCAATGCACCGCCGAACAGGTGACGCGCGACAGCGAGGCACATGCCCGCATCCGCGAGCGATTCGTTCGCCGTCACCCGAAGTCGAAGCTTTATGTCGATTTCCCCGATTTCGGGTTCTTCCGGCTGAAACCACTGCGCGCCAGCCTCAACGGCGGCTTCGGTCGCGCCTACGTCCTCACGGCGGAAGATCTGCTGATCGACACGCCAGCCATCGCCTCGCTCGCCGCGAAAGAGGCCAATGCGATCGAGCACATGAACGCGGATCATTCGGACGCCGTTCAGCACTATGCGGTCAAGCTTTGCAATGCACCGGAGGGCAATTGGAAGATCGTCGGTATCGACGCCGCCGGCCTCGATCTTGCAGATGGCGATCGGCTAAAACGCCTTGAATTCCCGGCACCTATCGAAGACAGTTCCAATTTACGGGCAATTTTGCGTGAACTTAACGGTTAATCGCAGGAGAGCTACCCCCATTTCTTGCAGTAGGTGGTTGCCCTTTTATGCATCACGACTAATTATCGTGCTTCGTCAACCATAACTACGTGTGATGTAATTTTCGCATGGAGCACGCAATGCAGCCACTTTCGCCTGAAAAACACGATGAAGCCGAGGTAGCAGCCGGTTTCCTCTCGGCCATGGCAAACCCCAAGCGCCTTCTCATCCTCGATTCCCTCGTCAAGGAAGAGATGGCAGTCGGCGCATTGGCCAACAAGGTTGGGCTGAGCCAGTCGGCTCTCTCCCAGCATCTTTCCAAGCTCCGCGCCCAGAATCTCGTCAGCACCCGCCGCGATGCGCAGACGATCTATTATTCGAGTTCATCCGACGCAGTCATGCGGATTCTTGGCACGCTTAACCAAATCTACGGCGACGAACAGAACGTCACCGCGGAAAAGACTCCGGTCCGCAAGTCGGCCTGATATTCGGTTCGCTCTGCGGACCCGTTCGAACAGCCCCACACGAGAAATCGCGCGGGGCTTATTCTTTTCCAGGGTATCGCAACAGGTCCGCAAAAGGCGACAGCCTCCCTCCCGCCGTTTACCGGGCCTTGAGACTTCCGCGGCACCATGCGCCCCGACAGATCAGCCTGAACAGCGGACATTAGGGAATGCGTGACAGGGTCCGTTGGGGCGTTGCCGGAACCGGCACAATCGCGAACAACTTCGCATCGGATTTCCGCTTCGCCGGAAACGCGACACTTGCTGCCGTTTCCTCCCGCAGCGCCGAAAAGGCCCAGGCTTTCGCCGCCCGCCACGGCGGCATCCGCAGCTACCACGATATCCAGGCACTGGCCGATGCCGCCGATATTGATGCCATCTACATCGCCTCACCCAATGCGATGCACCGGGACCATGCCGGCCTGGCTCTTGCTGCCGGTAAGGCTGTACTGGTCGAGAAGCCGCTGACCACATCGGTCACTGACGCGCGCGCCCTTGAAGAGGCGGCCGCCGCCGGCAGCACCTTCGCGATGGAAGCGCTTTGGACCTGCTTCCTGCCAGCAATCGCCAACGTTCGCACGCTCCTTCGCAATCAGAAGCTCGGCACCGTCAGGCATGTCCGGGCGGAACTCGCCTATGAGAAGCCTTTCGACCCAGGTAGCCGCTTCTTCGATCCGGCGCTGGGCGGCGGTTCCCTGCTTGATCTCGGCATCTATCCGATTGCGCTTTGCCTGAACCTCTTCGGTCGCCCAAAATCCATCGATGGCACCTGGAGAAGCGCGCCCACCGGCGTCGATGTTTCGGCAGACATAAGGCTCGCCTATGCCGGCTTTGATGCCGAACTCAGCTGCGGCTTTGATCGTGACGGCCACAACCGGTTTGTCATCGAAGGCGACCGCGGCACGCTTGTCGTCGACGCGCCGTTCCTGAAGGCAAGCCGCCTGTTCGGTGCCACCAGCGCCCCGGCGCGCAAACTGCTGGCATCGACAGGGCAAACCCTTTTCAAGGTCGCCCGGCGGCTCCGCCTGCCCGGCCTTGATCGCTTCGACCATGCGTTCCCCGGCAACGGTCTGCAATTCGAGATCGAGGCCGCCAGCGCGGCCATTCTGGAGGGTCGGCGCGAGCATGCGCTGATGCCGCTTTCCCACAGTATCGAAGCTCTGGAAATCATCGAGACGATCCGCGCCAAGGCACCCGCAAGCTGAACGCCTGCCCCCGCCACGCTGACGGCGCCTGCGGGAACGCCTAGAGATCGAGCGGACGATAGTTCCGCCAGCCGCTGTTGAGCGCGAGCACGACCTCGGTCAGATGTCGCGCTGTCGCACCGGAGAAAAATGGCGTTTCGCCCCGCGCGATCGCATCCGCCTGTACGGCGATCCCCCGCACGAAATCGATCTGCGACGGAAAGGCCGGAAGGGAGGGCCTGGACGAAGGCTTGGGGTAACGCGCCTTCGTTCCGGGATAGAGCCGGATGGGCAGCTTGCGCCCCATCTTCCACTCCAGCCAGTCGAGCCCGCGATGGACCAGCGAGCGCTTGGCGCCGAACGCCTCCACGTGAACGGGTGAGCGATTGTCCCAGAGATCGCGAACGACGATGGTCCCCTTGTCGCCGATAACAGTCAGCGACCGGTCGCGCGGCGCCGCCAGGCCGCAGGTGACACGCGCCGTGACACCCGAGCGGAAGGTCAGGCACCCCACCGAGAAATCAGGACCGAGCGCCAGCGCCTCCGTGCCTGGTCCCTTGTCCGGAAAGGTCAGGGCGGAAACCGCGCTGACTTCGGCAACCGGCCCGAAGAGCGAGACGAGCCAGCTTGCGGTATAGCCCGCATGCTCCAGCGTACAGCCCACCTCGAATTCGTGCACACCCGGCCAGCGGGCACCCGAGCGGCTGCGCCAGTCGCGCCAGTTCGCCTTGAAGACAGGGCCATCTTCCATCTCGGCGTAAACCAGCCGCGGCGTCCCGATCGCCCCGGCTGCAAGCAGGCTCGCACAGAGTGCCTGCGCATCGCTGAGGCCGTTGGCCGGCGCACCGGCAAGCACCAGCGCGCGCCCGCGGGCAAGTTCCGCCAGTTCACTCGCCTCCTCCACCGTCATCGCCAGCGGCTTCTCGCAATAGACGTGCTTGCCGGCGGTGAGAGCAGCGCGGTTGACGGCGTAGTGGCTTTCCGGCGTTGTCAGATTGACGACGATCGAGACGGCGGGATCGGCAAGCACCGCATCCAGCGACGCATAGGCCGAAACCTTCCAGTAGCGCGCAAAGGCGTCGAGGCGCTCCGCGTCGCGATCCCAGACGCCGACGAGCCGGAGCTGCGGATGGTTGGCAAGCGTCGTCATGTAATAGTCGGCGACAAAGCCGGTTCCGACAAAGGCTATCCCGGTCACGCTTTCAGTCTCCTACAGCAACTCCGGGAAAAGTGTGAAACGGTTCTCTGGCCGGAATTGCGTAATTTCAAACAGTTAGATTATTTCACTGTTTCCATGACACAGTGAAATACTCTAGCGCGCATCGGCAAGGAATGAGGCGACATAGACGAGCGGCGCATTCCAGTTGATGGCAATTTCATTGGACCCATAGGCCTCGATATCGTCGGCATAACATGTCTGCGGCGCACATCCCTTCAGGTGTTGCCGTGCGACGTCATCGACGAAGGTGGAATTCGGGCCGCCGGCGAGCGAACCAACCGGCGGGTTCGGCAGTTGCGGGTCACGCTGGTGCGCATACCAGCGACTATGCTGGTTCTTGGGTGCGCGCGTGCCATAGCCGGTGACGTAGGACAGCGCCATGGCATTGCGGCCGAAAATGTAATCCATGCCCTCGCGTGCGCCATCGAGAAAGCGCTTCTCGCCGGAGAGGTCGAAAGCGGCCGACAACACGATGATATTCTGCAGCATCAGCTGGTTCGAGCCCCAGTCGTAGCGCCGGCCATCCGGCCGGTAGACGACGCCGAAGGGCTCTGTCCGCTGCAACGTCAGGAAGTTCCGCGCTGCGGTAAGCACCGCGTTTCGGATCACGTCGCGCTCGTCGCCCGGCAACCCCGCGCCGTAAAGCGCCAATTGCAATCGCGCGAAGCCGGCGACATTGCGCCAGTCGAAGGCGCCACCGGGCGACAGCGCATCCGCCGTCCAAATCGGCGATGCCCGCAGCACGTAGAGATAGGCCTCGTCACCGGTCGTCAGATAAAGCTCGGTCGCCGCCCAGAAAAGTTCGTCCGCGACGCTGTCGTCGTCGTAGTCGCCGCCACCGCCAAGTCCGTCCGATTTTGGCGCGAGGAGTGCGGGATTGGCATTGGCGGCCACCCAGGCCTTGCGCGCAGCCGCGAGCAAGCGTGCCGAGAACGTCGGATTCTGATCCGCAAAAAGCCGGGCACCCTGGGCCGCGACGGCTGCTACATCGAGCGTTGCGGCTGTCGACGGGCGATAGAGCGCCCGTGGCTGCGGATCGTTGCTCGGCAGCATCGGCGCTTCGGTCCAGGCGGTGTCATGGACCTTGTGGTGCACCATGCCGGCAAGCGGCTCGCCATCCGGAACCATCATTCGCAACAGGAATTCGAGCTCCCAGCGGGCCTCGTCGAGAATGTCGGGCACGCCGTTCCCGCTTTCGGGAATGCGCGAGAGGCCGTCGCGCGTCACCGGTGAACCGGCGGCGTAGACGCGCCCGCGCTCGTAGGCGGCAAGCAGTTGCGCAGCGGACAGGGCGCCAGTCACGGCGTATTTACCGTGGTCGCCTGCGTCGTACCAACCGCCGGAAACATCCAGCCGATAGGAACAGGACCAGCCGCTGTAGAGTGCCTCGGCTTGCTTGCTGTCGAGGCACGAGACCGCCCTGTCGCCCTGGTTCGGCGCCACGCCGACATGGCCAGCAGGCCGGGCATAGGCCTTGCCGGCAATCGACGCCTTGATCTCAAGGCCGCTTCGCTGCGGGTAGAACCAGGACAGCGCATCGACGCGAAGACGATCGTAAAGATTGTCGCCGATCGAAAAGCGATCACTCGCCCAATCGCCGGACACGAGACGATAACCATCGCCGGCCGTTGCGAAGGATGAAAAATCCGCGATCTGCGTTTCGATACCCGCCGTCGGATCGAAACCGCTTGGCTGCGTCTTGCCCTTGCCGACGACCTTGTCCCTGGCGTCGAGCAACTGGAAATCGAAGGGGCGCTTCGCATCGGCAATGAAAGTCACGCGCTTCGGACCGCCGGTGAAGTAGCCGAGCTGATTGACGCGAATGGCAGGTCCCTCGGTCGCGCGCCTTGTGGTTTGCGAAACGGCGCCGGTCGCGACCAGCGACACGTCGTCAAGACAGATGCGACCGGCTTCCGCACCCCCCAGCGGCAGCACAAGCTGCGCCTCATCCGGTTCGGTTGCCTCGAACTCGACGGAGAACGGGCTGCCATCCGGCGACCCCTCCGTCGTAAACTCGGCAACGGCGGTCCAGGGATCTGTGGCCTGCTGCACCCTTACCGGGATCGCGCGCACCGGCCTGGCGGCAATCCTCGCCGACAGGCGATAGATGCGCCCGGGCACCAGCTTCAAACCGTTGACCCCAATGATCTGGCCCCAGACGTCTCCCCCGCCCTGGGTCTCCACGCAGAGCCGGCCGTCCTTCCGATCGAGTGCCAACCCGTCACTCGCCCAGAACGTGTCCTGCCCATTTTCGAAATGACCGTCGACGATCAATTCGGCAGCGACTGCCGGGCCCGGCAGGAAGAGCGCGACAATTGCCGCGTGTACTATCCCGAACCTCGACACGTCCCAGCCCCCGATTGGTCAAGCCGGGCCGCAGGTGCAAAAGCCCAATCGCAGGCGGCCATGGACCCGGCAAGGCATGGCAACGCAGCGTTGCCGCAAACAAGTTAAGCTAGAGAAAATTTCCAGTCAGAAGACAAAAAATCGCCACCCGGAAGGCTCTCTGTGCGGAGCTTCCGAGGCTTGACGCGTCCCGGGGCGCTGATAGTTTGACCAAAGGGTAAAAAATACGGGCGGCGAGCGCCGCCTGACGAAGAACAGACCGAGGAGAACTGGAATGTCGAACCGTCTCAACACCCCGAACGATTTGCGCGCCTTCTGGATGCCGTTCACAGCAAACCGGCAGTTCAAGAAGGAGCCGCGCCTGTTCGTCGGCGCCAAGGACATGTACTACACGACCCATGACGGTCGTACGGTGCTGGACGGAACGGCGGGTCTGTGGTGCGTCAACGCCGGCCATTGTCGCCCGAAGATCACCGAGGCGATCCGCGAGCAGGCGGGCGAACTCGACTATGCTCCGGCCTTCCAGCTCGGTCACCCCAAGGCCTTCGAACTGGCGAACCGCCTGGTCGACATCGCGCCCGAGGGCATGAATCACGTTCTCTACACCAACTCCGGTTCGGAATCGGTCGACACCGCACTGAAGGTGGCGCTCGCCTATCACCGCGCCAAGGGCGACGGCTCGCGCTTCCGGTTGATCGGCCGTGAGCGCGGCTATCACGGCGTCAATTTCGGCGGCGTCTCGGTCGGCGGCATCGTTTCCAACCGCAAGATGTTCGGCACGCTTCTGACCGGCGTCGACCACATGCCGCACACGCACCTGCCGGCGCAAAACGCCTTTACCCGCGGCGAACCGGAACATGGCGGCGATCTTGCGACCGAACTCGAACGCATCGTCACGCTGCACGACGCCTCGACCATCGCCGCCGTGATCGTCGAACCGGTGGCCGGCTCCACCGGCGTGCTGATCCCGCCGAAGGGCTACCTGCAGAAACTACGCGAGATCTGCACCAAGCACGGCATCCTGTTGATCTTCGATGAAGTCATCACCGGTTTCGGCCGCCTCGGCACTCCCTTTGCTGCCCAATACTTCGACGTGAAGCCCGACATCATCACCACGGCCAAGGGCCTGACCAACGGCGTTATCCCGATGGGCGCCGTCTTCGTCACCTCCGAGATCCATGATGCCTTCATGAATGGCCCGGAGCACATGATCGAGTTCTTCCACGGCTACACCTACTCGGGCAACCCGATCGCCTCTGCCGCAGCACTGGGCACGCTCGACACCTACAAGGAAGAAGGCCTGCTCACCCGCGCCGCCGAGCTCGCTCCCTATTGGGAAGAGGGCCTGCACTCGCTGAAGAATTGCCCCAATGTCATCGACATCCGCAATCTTGGCCTGATCGGCGCGATCGAGCTGCAGCCGATCGCAGGAGAGCCGACCAAGCGCGCCTTCTCGGCCTTCCTCAAGGCCTATGAGAGCGGCCTGTTGATCCGCACCACCGGCGACATCATCGCACTGTCACCGCCGCTGATCATCACCAAAGCCCAGATCGACGAGCTTTTCGGCAAGCTGCGCGCCGTTCTCAACAGCAACATCTGAGCGGCCAAGCGCCAACAATCTTGACCCTTTCCCCGGCGACGGGGGAAGGGTTACTCTTATCTGCCACACCGAACCTGGGCGCGATCACACCGACCGCACCGGGCGCGCCAAAGAAAACTGGAGTTGCCTCATGTCCGAAGCGCTGGAACGCTACATCGATCAGGGCGTCGGTCGGGAGCCCTCGGACATCGTCTTGAAGGGCGGGCGCTTCTTCGACCTCGTCACCGGCGAACTCGTCGCCTCGGACATCGCAATCTCCGGTGACCGCATCGTCGGCACCTTCGGCACCTATGAAGGCCGCGAGGAGATCGACATTACCGGTCGCATCGTCGTTCCCGGCTTCATCGACACGCATCTGCACATCGAATCCTCGCTTGTCACCCCGCACGAATTCGATCGCTGCGTCCTGCCGCTCGGCATCACCACCGTCGTCTGCGACCCGCACGAGATCGCCAACGTGCTCGGCACCGAAGGCATCCAGTTCTTCCTGGATTCGGCGCTCGAAACGATCATGGACATCCGCGTCCAGCTCTCGTCCTGCGTGCCGGCGACGCATCTGGAGACGTCGGGCGCCGATCTGCCGATCGAAAGGCTGCTGCCTTTCCGCCACCATCCGAAGGTCATCGGCCTTGCCGAGTTCATGAATTTCCCGGGTGTCGTGCACAAGGACCCGGTCTGCCTTGCCAAGCTGGATGCCTTCCAGGGCGCCCATATCGACGGCCATGCGCCGCTGCTTTCCGGCAAGGAATTGAATGGCTATCTTGCTGCCGGCATCCGCACCGACCACGAATGCACCTCGGCCGAGGAGGCGATGGAGAAGATCCGCAAGGGCATGCACATCCTCGTGCGCGAGGGCTCGGTCTCCAAGGACCTGCATGCGCTGATGCCGATCATTACCGAACGCCTGTCGCCATACCTGGCGCTCTGCACCGACGATCGCAATCCGCTCGACATTGCCGAACAGGGCCATCTCGATCACATGATCCGCACGGCGATATCAGCCGGTGTCGAGCCGCTGGCGATCTATCGCGCCGCCTCGATCTCAGCCGCCCGTGCCTTCGGCTTACGCGATCGCGGCCTCGTCGCTCCCGGTTGGCGCGCCGACCTCGTGGTGATCGACAGCCTGGAAAACTGCAAGGCCGAGACGGTGTTTTCCGGCGGCCGCCGGGTGACCGATGCGCTGTTTGCGACCCGAAACCCTGTTGAGCCCGTCGGCCTCGACAGCGTCAAGGCCGGCCACGTCCATGCCAGTGCGTTTGGTGTCCCTGTCACGGATGGCGATACGTCGGTCATCGGCGTGCTGCCCGGCAAGATCATCACCGAACACCGCCGCTACCGCCTGCCGGCTGTCGGCAACCAGACCGGCGTCGATCTCGGACGCGACATCATCAAGGTCGCCGTCATCGAGCGCCACGGCGTCAACGGCAACCATGCCAACGGCTTCGTGCAAGGGTTCGGATTGAAGAAGGGCGCGATTGCCTCGACCGTCGGCCATGACAGCCACAACATCTGCGTCGTCGGCGTCAGCGAAGAAGACATGGCGATCGCCGCCAACCGCCTCGGCGAGATCAAGGGCGGCTTCGTCGTCGTCGAGGACGGCAAGGTGACCGGAGAGATCGCGCTTCCGGTCGCGGGCCTGATGAGCCTTGAGCCTTACGAATCCGTCCGCGACACGCTGCACCATCTGAGGCACGCAGCTTTCGCGCTCGGAGCCACGCTGGAAGAGCCCTTCCTGCAGCTCGCCTTCCTGCCGCTGCCGGTCATCCCGCACCTCAAGATCTCCGACCGCGGGCTCGTCGACGTCGACAAATTCATGCTGATCGGCTGAGATACACAACCAGAATTAGAACTAGCTTCGATGCACTGGATTTTAACGAGTGCGCTAAGCGGCCTTTTGTGCCTTTCAGGCAGAATAGGTCCATGGAAGCCTTAGAAACAACATATGCTTCGAGCCGCGCGCCCCGAGCCTACCGTGCTTGGCCGACCTACGGGCCCTACTTGCTGTTTCAAACTGTTCCGTGGCTGCTGGTAGCGACCGTGCTGCGCAGCTACGTAAGAGTGATGCCCACTGGCCTCGCATTGCTCGGCATGATGCTCGTCCAGTTTGCGGTGCTGATCGCGTTTCTTCTTGCCAGCCAGAAAATGATCGAACTGGCAAAAGGATCGACGTCGCTCGCGCGACTGAGTTTCCGGGAGCAACTTGCCTTCGGCTGGCGCGTGATCTGGCGGTTTCTACTGCTATTTCTGCTCGCGACGTGCACCGCGAACTTTGCGGGCGTCGGCGAATTCCTGGCAGCTCGGCTCTGGCTCGGCTTCGACGGCATTGCGTTCCCCTGGCGGCAGGGCCTGCTCCAGCTATGGATCGCGATCATTGCGACCATGGCCTTCATGTTTGTCGTCGAAAAGGGGCAGGAGCGCGCGCCTCGCCTCCTCAGCGTCCTTCGCGAGATCGCGCTGCACCGGCGCCACCTGATGTGGGCACTGCTCTTCATCTCCCTGTTTCTGGTAATCGCAACGTTCGTGCAAGGGCAGATTGCCATCATGCTTGCGCCGGTATTCGACCGCCCCGAGGTCAGCCGGGTCAGGTATCTGGCGTATATCGCCCTAATCCTCGCGTTTTCCTATATCCGGCTTTGGGGCATCGTCGCGATCCTGACTTACGCTCTGCGTGCGTCGTATCGGCGAGGATCGCAAATGCCGGAGGCAGAATGACGGACGCTCAATTGTCCGCCGCAGCGGGCGACAGTTCCTTGCGGAAATAGACGACCCGCTCGGTCTCTTCAAAGCCAAGCGCCATATGCAGACTCTGGCTCCTGAGGTTGTCAGTCGCCGTGTCTGAGGCGAGTTCCTGGCATCCCTGGCTTGTCGCCCAGCGTTCGACGGCGACGATCAGCGCCCGCGCCACCCCGCGGCGCCGATAGGCGGGTAGGACATAGATGCCCTCAAGAAACGCTACCGGCGAGGTTTCGCACCCGTTGACATAGTCGCGGCGGATCGATGCCTCGGCGAAACCTGCGGCAACACCAGCCTCGTCCTCGCACAGGAACGACGCATAGCGGTCGCTTTCGGCAAGCGTGGATTCGACCTCGGCGCGATGCTCCGCCTCGGGCGTATCCGGCCAGAGCGCCAGACGCATCTCGACCCACCGGCCGATGGTTTCGCCATTCATCAACAATACGCGCATCAAAGCTTCCCGCAGAAGGCCGATAATCCGGCAACCTGGATGCTACCCGCTTCGAGGCGCGCCGGATATCCGGGCAAATCCAGGGGCTCCAGGCCAGCGGGGGCCAGGAACGCCTGCGGTTCGCGGGTGAGGTTGAAGACGAAGAGCAGGCGCTCGCCGTCTTTTTCGCGAACGAAAGCCAGAAGATCGCTGTTGCTGTCGAGGAAATGCATCGCTCCATCGTGCAGAACCGGTCGCGATCTGCGGAAGGCAAGCGTCGCCCGATAGTGGTCGAGCACTGTGCCCGCGCCTTCGGCGATGGCATCGACGGCCAGGCGGAGATGTTCCGCCGGCACCGGCAGCCAGGGCTTGCCGCCGGTAAAACCGGCATTGGCCGCCGCCTTTTCCCAGACCATTGGCGTGCGGCAGCCGTCGCGGCCCTTGTAGGAGGGCCAGAAGCGGATGCCATAGGGATCGCGCAGGTCTTCGAAGGCAAGCTCGGCCTCCGGCAGTCCCAGCTCTTCGCCCTGGTAGAGACAGATCGAACCGCGCAGACTGGCAAGCAGCGTGATCGCCAGCCGCGCCACGGTCTCACGCTCCGCCGCGCCGCGAGCGAAGCGGCTGACATGGCGCGTCACGTCGTGGTTGGAAAAGGCCCAGCAGACCCAGCCGTCGGTGACCGCCTTCTGGAAATTCTCGACGCAGCGGCGGATATGGGCCGCGGTGAAGTCCGGGCCGAGCAGGTCGAAGGTGTAACACATGTTGAGCTTGTCGCCGCCGCCGGTATAGGCGGCCACGGTCTTCAGCGAGCGGGCGCCATCACCCACCTCGCCCACGGTCATGCGGCCCTCGTAGCGGTCGAGCAGTGCCCGGAACCGCTGGAGAAAGGCGATATTCTCCGGCTGGCTCTTGTCGTAGAGATGGTCCTGCATGCCATAGGGGTTCACGTCGGGCGCATCGTTGCTGGTGGCGTCCGGATCGGGAACGAGCGGCGGGTTATCGCGCAGATGCCGGTCATGAAAATAGAAGTTCACCGTATCGAGGCGGAAGCCGTCGACGCCGCGATCGAGCCAGAAGCGGGCAGCATCGAGCACAGCGTCCTGCACATCCGGATTGTGGAAGTTGAGATCGGGCTGCGAGCCGAGGAAGTTGTGCATGTAGTATTGCTTGCGCACCCCGTCCCATTCCCAGGCCGGTCCGCCGAAGATCGACAGCCAGTTGTTGGGCGCCGTGCCATCGGGCTTCGGATCGGCCCAGACATACCAGTCGGCCTTGTCGTTCGTCCGGTTCGACCGGCTTTCGACGAACCAGGGATGGCGGTCGGACGTGTGCGAGATCACCTGGTCGATGATCACCTTGAGGCCAAGCCGATGCGCCTCGGCGAGCATCTCGTCGAAATCCGCGAGCGTGCCGAACATCGGATCGACGTCGCAATAGTCGGACACGTCGTAGCCCATATCGGCCTGCGGCGAGGTGAAGAACGGCGAGAGCCAGATCGCGTCGACACCGAGCGAGGCGATGTGGGGCAATCTGCGGGTAACGCCCTTGAGGTCACCGATGCCGTCGTCGTCCGTGTCCTGGAAGGAGCGCGGATAGACCTGGTAGATCACCGCGCCGCGCCACCAGTCTTCGCTCGATACCCTGAGAGACGCCATGAATGCCCCCTTGAAGACGATCCGTCGGACAAAGGTGTAGCGTTGCCCGGTCGATCAGTAAACGCCGATCGGTTCCGCCGCGAGGGCCAGCGGAAACAATCTCTTGCCGTAGGCGGCCGAGCCCCTTATCCCGTCTCAGGCGAAATCTTGTGAGGAGGAAAGTCGTTGGCCGGGAAGATGCTTGCGATCGGGGAGTGCATGGTTGAACTCATGCAGGCAGAAGGCGGACTGCTGCGCAAAGGCTATGCCGGCGACACCTTCAATGCCGCCTACTATGCTCGCCTCTTCATGCCTGCTGACTGGACCGTCGGCTATTGCTCCGCCGTCGGCACAGACACGGTCTCCGACGAGATGCTGGCCTTCATGGCGGAAAAGGCAATCGACACGTCAGCGGTGCGTCGGATCGAGAGCCGCTCGGCCGGGCTCTACATGATCCACCTGAAGGACGGCGAGCGCAGCTTTTCCTACTGGCGCTCCCACTCGGCGGCCAAGCTGCTTGCCGACGATGCCGATCATCTGAGAAGCGCGATCGAGGGCTCCGACCTCATCCTCTATTCCGGCATCACGCTGGCGATCCTGGCGCCCGACGCAGTGGAAACGCTGCTGTCGGAACTGCGCCGTGCCAAGGCTGCCGGAAAGCTGGTGGTTTTCGACCCCAACATCCGCCCGCGCCTCTGGGACGACGCCGAGCGCATGCGCCGGACGCTGACCGATGGCGCCCGCGCCGCAACCCTCGTCATGCCGAGCTTCGACGATGAGGTCACCCATTTCGGTGACGCTTCGATCGAGGCGACGATTGCGCGCTACAAGAGCCTCGGCGCTGCCAATGTCGTCGTGAAAGATGGCGAGAAGGGCGTCACGCTCGCCTTCGGCGATGCTGCGGCCGAACATGTGCCGGCGACGCCGGTCGAACGCGTCGTCGATACGACCAGCGCCGGCGACAGCTTCAACGGCGCGTTCGTTGCCAGGCTTGTCGCAGGCGACACGCCGGTAGAAGCCGCCGCCTTCGCGGCAAGTGTCGCTGCCGGCGTCATCGGTCACCATGGCGCGCTAGTTGCCAAAGAAAAGCTGCCTGCGGCCTGAGCCGAAGAAGGAAGCGCCTAACGGCGCTTCTTCGCCTTGGACTCGTAGGGGTTGTCGCCTGAGCGGAAGTGCATGCGGATCGGCACGCCCGGCAGGTCGAAGTCGTTGCGCAGGCCGTTGATCAGGTAGCGGACGTAGGATTCCGGCAGCGCGTCGGGACGGGTGCACGAGATCATGAAACCCGGCGGACGGGCTTTCACCTGCGTCATGTACTTCAATTTCAGGCGGCGACCGGACACGGCCGGTGGCGGATGCTGAATCGTCTGCGATTCCAGCCAGCGATTGAGCCGCGCGGTCGAGATGCGGCGGTTCCAGGTCTTGTCCGTCTCGATGATCGCCTGCATCAACCGGTCGAGGCCGTAGCCGGTGTGGCCGGAAATCGGCACGGCGCGGATGCCGCGCGCCTGCGGCAGGAGCCGCTCGGTCTTTTCGCGCAGATCGGCAAGTACCGCCTGCCAGTCCTCGACCAGATCCCACTTGTTGAAGGCAAGCACCGCCGCCCTGCCCTCACGCAGGACGAGATCGACGATCTGCAGGTCCTGCTTTTCGAAGGGGATGGTTGCGTCGAAGACGATGACAACAGTCTCGGCGAAACGAATGGCGCGCAGTGCGTCGGCAACCGAGAGCTTTTCGAGCTTTTCCTGAACCTTGGCCTTGCGGCGCATGCCGGCGGTGTCAAACATCTTGATGGTGCGGCCGCGCCAGTCCCATTCCACCGAGATGGAATCACGGGTGATGCCGGCTTCCGGGCCGGTCAGCAGACGATCTTCGCCGAGGAAGCGGTTGATCAGCGTTGACTTGCCGGCGTTCGGACGGCCGACGATCGCCACGCGCAGCGGCTTGGTCTCGTCATAGGCCGCCTCGGCCTCTTCCTCTTCGCCGTCTTCGTCCTTGAACGTCGGACGCAGATCGATGTCGGTCTCGGCGACGTCATCCTCCGGCGGGAAGGCCCGCTCTTCGCCGATCGCAGCAACGATCGCGTCACGCAGATCGAGCATGCCCTGCCCGTGTTCGGCCGAGATCGGGCAAGGCTCACCGAGGCCAAGCGTGAAGGCATCGTAGAAGCCGCCGTCGGAGCCGCGCGCCTCGGACTTGTTGGCGACGAGAACCACCGGCTTGCCGCGGCGACGCAGCATTTCGGCGAGCGTCTCGTCGGCCGGCGTCAGGCCGCCCTTGGCGTCGACCAGAAACAGCGACAGATCGGCTTCATCGATCGCAGCTTCGGTCTGCGCCCACATGCGGCCCTGCAGGGTGTCCGGAGCCGATTGCTCGAGACCGGCCGTGTCGATGATGCGGAAGCGCAGATCGATGAGCTTGGCATCGCCCGGCCGGCGGTCACGGGTAACACCCGGCGTATCGTCGACGAGCGCCAGCTTCTTGCCGACCAGACGGTTGAACAAGGTGGACTTGCCGACATTGGGACGCCCGACGATGGCGACGGTGAAGCTCATGGATCTATTCCGTTTCCGCTTGGAGCGCGAAAGCCGACTGGTCGGGTCGCGCTCAAATCCTGTTTTCCGCCGCATCCAGGCGGCGCCGGTTCCGCCAGGAACCGTTTCGATTGTTTCAGACAATTCCAGACGCAAAACCGCTTAAGCACTTTTGCTGGAATTGCTTGTCTGTCTTTCACAATTCCGGACGCAAAACCGCCTGAGCACGTTTGCTGGAACTGCTTTAAATGCTTTAGCGCACAACCCCAAGATCGAGATCGATTTTGGGATCATGCGCTGATTCGAAAGGGTCTTGCACCCTGTGCCCATCCACGGGGGATGGGCGAAAACCTTAGGCCTTGCCGCTGGCCGCAATCACGTCGAGCAGCATCTGGGCGCGACCGGTGATGTTGCGCGGGCTCTGCGTGTCGTCGACGATTTGCTGGAACCAGGTCTTCGCCTTGGCGTAGTCGCCGGCCTTGTAGGCTGCGAGACCAAGCGCTTCGCGGGCCGAGTGGCGCATGTTGTTCTGCGGCGTCGCAAGCTGCTCGACTTCTGCCGAGACCTGATCGTAGCTGCCAGCGTCAACGAGCAGATAGGCCGCACGCAGCCGCGCCGCTTCCTGGATGGCAGCCGGAACGCTGCCGTCCTTGCCGATGGCGGAGAATGCCTTCACTGCCGCGTCGGTTTCACCCTTCTGTGCCTGCAGCGTTGCGGCGCGCAGACGGGCCAGCACCGGATAGGCGCCGTAGCCGTCCTTTTCCAGCGCGTTCAAGGCGACAAGCGCCTCGTCCGTCTTGTTTTCCTTGGCGAGGTTGAGCGCCTGCAGGAAGGCATCGCCCGACTTGGAGGATGCCCCCTCCTGCCAGTAGTCGAACCCGACCTTGCCGATCGTGCCGAGAACGATAAGCACGGCGATCGCTGCGATGACACCGCCGAAACGCGCCCAGATGCTCTTCATCTGGTCGGAACGCAGTTCCTCATTGACCTCGCGGATAAAGCTGTCGTCTTGGTTCGCCATCTACTGCCCCGGCCTTGCGTGCCCACTGGTGCGCCGTTCGAACCGCCACCGACGGGAACAGCACACGATCTCAAACTTTTCGAGCATGTGCGGCACACCCCTTGAGGACATGCCACACTCTCATGGATTTTGCGCCTTCTACCCGATTTTGCGGCGCTTGTAAGGGGGCTGGCGTTATTTAGCCCATCACCACCGGCGCAACGCCGATCAACCACTCGTGAAGCTTCCAGACGAAGAGTACGTAGGCGACGAGACCGATGACGATGGCGAGCACATCGTTCGTCGATGACTTGAACACCGGCAGCACGCGCTCGCCTGCCCGCTCGCGGCGTTTCAGCGAGATGCGCAGGATCACCGCCCAGGCGAGAAACGAGCCGAACAGCAGGACGGAGGACGTCTCGCCATTCGCCAGCAGATGCGCCAGCGCCCAGATCTTGATCGACAGGACCTGCGGATGCTTGACCGCCACCGCAATTCGGCCCGCCGGCAGGAAGCCGGCTGCAAGAAAGACGAAGGCGAAGAGCATCAGGAGAAGCGCGATGTGGCGCAGGAACACCGGCGGATTGTAGAGCATGCCCGTTTCGCCGCGCGCCTGGCCAAAGCCATAGATGATCAGACAGAGGCCGATGAGGCTGAGGATTGCATAGATCCCCATCCAGGTGCCCTTGCCGCGACTCTCGATGATTCCGGCGCGAAAGCCGGGCGCGACCACGCGGATGAGATGCATGCCGAGAAAGATGATGATGCCGAGAACGAGTATCGCCATGGGGCCACCGCTTTGTTCGTGATACCGGACCGAGACAGCGCCGCGTGCCGGATCTGGCGCGCTTGAGTCGCTGTAGCTCTTTGATTTTCTATGTCATTCGCCCTTTGACCGATTCCGGTCCAGGTTGCTATGGAGTAGCCTTGATGGCGTCTTTTTTCCAGCCCGATCAAAGGATTGCCGCAATTTCGAACCATCTGCGACAAAAATTCATCGCTGCAGTTGATCATGATCCGTACATCCATCGCCCTTTCCCTTGCCCTGGTTCCTGCACTTTCGCGGGCAGAACCGGCGACGCCGGCCACCGTCCCCGCCGCTGACCAGCAACTCGTCATCGTTTCCTTCGATGGCGCGCACGACAACGCGCTTTGGGAAAAGAGCCTGGCGATGGCCAAGCGCACCGGCGCGCATTTCACTTATTTCCTTTCCTGCACCTTCCTGATGACGAGGACCGACGGCAAGGAGATCTACAGGCCGCCGGGCCAGAAGCCCGGCCGGTCGAATGTCGGCTTTGCCCAGAGCCGCGAGGAGATCGCAGCGCGTGCCGGCCATATCTGGCAGGCCCATCTTGATGGCCACGACATCGCCAGCCACGCCTGCGGCCATTTCGACGGCAAGGGCTGGAGCAAGGCGGACTGGCAAAGCGAGTTTTCGACCTTCGACACGGCGCTCGCTGATGCCTGGAAGAAGGCGGGCAAGCCAGAGGCCGAGCCCGCGGGCTGGGCAAAATTCGCCCGGACCGGCATCAAGGGCTTCCGTGCCCCCTACCTGTCCCTGAGCGATGGCCTGCTGCCGGCGCTGAAGGCGGCAAACTTCACCTATGACGCTAGCCTGGTGACCAAGGGACCGGGCTGGCCGACGAGCAAGGACGGGTTGCCGCGCTTTGGCCTGCCACTGATCCCCGAGGGACCGACGCAACGCCCGGTCATCGGCATGGACTACAATCTCTTTGTCCGCCACTCGATGGGTGTCGAGAACAAGAAGGACAGCGCCCGCTTCGAGGAGCGCACCTACGAGGCCTATCGCAAAGCCTTCGACCGCGAATATGGCGGCGACCGCATTCCCTTGCAGCTCGGCTTTCACTTCGTCGAGATGAACGGCGGCGCCTACTGGCGCGCCCTCGATCGCCTGCTCTCGGAAGTCTGCGGCAAGCCCGACGTTGCCTGTGTCAGCTATGCCCAGGCGCTGCCCGTCATCGAGCAGGCAAAAAAGAAGGCGGGTCGCTCCGCCTTCTGATTGCTACCTGTTTGGAATGGCTCAGGCCAGTTCCTCTTCACCACCAACCTCGATGAACTTCTTATCGATTTCGGGAAGTGGCTCATCATCGATCGTTGCTTCGAATGCGCGCAGACGTTTGTAGATCGACAGGAGCTCGACGATCGTCGGCCAGGACGAAACCAGATATTGGAACGACGAGGTGACCTGGCCGAAAGCGCCAGAGATCTGGTTCAACGCGCCGAGCGTGATCTTGCCGGCAATAATCGACGGCGCCAGGATCAGCAGCGAGAAGATATTGTTGATCTGCAAGTAAAAGATGCGCGCGATGTTAAAATAGAGATAGTGGAAGTAGAGCCGGAAATAGTTGCGGCGAACGTTTTCAAAGAGTTCGGCAACCGTCGGCGGCTGTGCACGGTCGGAATGATCTTCGCCGTAGACCAGTTCTTTGCGGTAGGCCGCCTCGACGCGCTGGTTGCGAAACTCCAGTCCGGGCAGTTTGATACCGACGACGGCGAGAAACACGGTACCGAACAGCGACCAGAGCACCGCAGCGGTAACTAGCGGATACGGAATGGCCCCGACGATCGGCAGCTCGGTGACGTTGGCGGATAGCCGGATCAGCACCGGCGTGAAGGCGATCAGCGTCATGACGCTATCGATCAGGCTGACGCCTAGACCTTCCACGGTCGTGGAAAAGCGCATGGTGTCTTCCTGCACACGCTGCGAGGCACCTTCGATGTGACGCAGTTTGCCCCAGTGGACCATGTAATACTCGTTCATCGCCGTGCGCCAACGGAAGATATAGTGGCTGACGAAGAAGCGGGTCATGACGGCGACGGCAACGGCAACGAGCGCGATCGCGAGGAAGACCGCGATTTCACCGTAGAACTCGTCCGCAGTAACGACCTTCGACTTGGAAACCGCGGCCTGGATCAGGTCCCAGAACGGGCCGTACCAGTTGTTGATGGCGACACTCACCTGCACCTGAAAATAAGTCACGAAGAGGATGAGAGCAGATCCGAGGATCGACCAATTCTGCCAGCGATGCGGTGAATAGACGTACCAGAAGGCCGCAAACAACCCGGTGACCAGCGCGAAGTAGATATAGAACCAGATGAAGGCCGGAGACCAGAAGGCAGAGATGCCGACTATCGGCGGCGCGTCCGATGGCAGGGGCGGCATGCCGAAGACGGCGCCCAGTTGCTCGCCTTCGCCATACCAGAAGGCGATGGCAATCAGCGACCAGACGACGAAGGAAATGAAGAAGAGCTTCGGCTTCGGGAAGAAGGATAGGAACAAGTGCGGCACTCTCGTTTCGGAGGAGGAGAACAACTCGCCTCCCGAAGCGCCGAAACTAGGGCAAAGCGCCGTCATCAACAATCGGGTAATGTAAACGTTACTGTTATTTCATCCGGGAGAGCCGTGGCGAACGGGGCCATTTTCGGCGCCACCAAGAGCAACCGTCAGCCCCTTAGCGCCGCGGAAATCCGCTTCAGTTCGGCAAGGATAACGCCGCCGCAAAGGAAGAGAACGACCGCGGCAATCAGGGTCGGTGCAGAGAAGCTGCCGGTCCGTTCCGCCAACCAACCGGCGACCAGCGGACCGATGATCTGGCCGATACCGAAGGCGGCCGTCATCAGCGCCAGTGCCTTGCGCGGGCTTTCCGGTGCGAGCTGCCGGCCGATCTGCAGGCCGTAGGCGGTGATCATCATGAATGTCGCACCGAGCATCAGGCCGCCGGCAAGCGGAGCGTACGGCAAGGGCAGGCCGACCGTCAGCACCAGGCCCACCGCCTCGACCAAAAGGCCGATCGCATAGACGCCGGCAAGGCCGAAACGCGGGACGGCAAAGCGCCAGAGATAGACGGACAACGCGGCGGCAAGGCCCGTCAGCAGCCAGGCGAGAAACTCGATGCTGTGACCGCCGCTCGGGTCGCGCGCCATGGCCACGAGGAAGGTGGCGGTGATCACGTAACCGAAGCCGAAGAGCGCGTAGGTGAACGTCACCACCGTCAGCGGCCGCGTCCAGCGAAGCGGCTTTTCCCGCACCGGGCCGGTGCCGGTGGAAGGAACGCCCGGCAGAATTGCGGCGACGACTATGGTTCCGATCAATCCAACCAGTGCCCCGGTGAACCAGTCGCCCATGGAGGTCGTCAAGCCGCCATGGCCGGCAAGCGGATTTGCCCAGACGCAGAGCGACGAAAATGCAATGCCGAGGCCGACCCCGCCAAAATGGACGGCAGGCACATGCTCCGATCGTGCAAGCAAGCCATGGCCAAGCACGATGCCGGAGACGAAGATCATCGCAAAGGCGCTGGCAAGCCCGGCAAGGAACCGGATAAGTGCCAGCACAAAGACGGAAGACGAAAGTCCCATCGCCGCCAAAAGCACCGTCGTGGCAACGAGTGCCGCAAGGCCGATCCGGCGTTCATGCCCATGAGCCCAGCCGTAGGCGGCAAGGATCGCACCGGCGAGATAGCCGACGAAGTTGGCCGAAGCGATGAGGCCGGCGTCACCGGGAGAAAGGCCGAGATCGCTCATCATCGCCGGCAGAATGGGCGTGTACGAGAAACGGCCAAAGCCCATGGCGACGGCCATGGCAATGGCGCCGGCGGTTGCCGTGGCGGAGATACTGGTTTGAAGCGGTCTGTCGAGCGTGGTCATGCCATTTTATTGCGCCGCAACACGAGAGATCACAAACGACAATAATTGAAGGACCTATTGAGAAAATCGAACGATGGCCGGAATTCCAATAAGCTCCAATAGGATGCACGCCTGAATCGTTTGACGCCATTGACCGGTACCAGACGAAGAACCGCCTCGCACCTTTTCCCGGGATTGATTTTCCCCCTCGCAATCCCCAACGGAAAACCGCTTCGCACTTTTCCTGGGATTGCTTTGAGACCCGCAATCCCGGACGGAAAACCGCTTCGCACTTTTCCTGGGATTGCTTTAGCCTGGCAGCGTCACCACCAGCGGCCCGCCGCGCGTGACGACGACGGTGTGCTCGTATTGCACCGTCGGCGCGCGCGGATCGCTGTAGAGCGTCCAGTCGTCGTTGCCGCCTTCGGCCCATTGCGCGCCCATGGACAGGAAAGGTTCGACGGTGAAGACCATGCCGTCGGTCATCCGGCGACGTTCGCGCGGATCCGGCCAGGTGGCGATCTCGGTCGGCTCTTCATGCAGCGAACGGCCGATGCCGTGACTGGCGAGATTAGTGACGAGCGAATAGCGGTTCTTGCGAGCGAAGTCGCCGATGGCGTTGCCGATCGCAGCCAGCGGCTGATCGGGGCGAACCTGCTTCAATCCCACCCACATCGCCCGCTTGCCGTCGCGGCAGAGCCGGTCGATCGCGGCGGTGACCGGCGGCACTGGGAACGACGCGCCGGTGTCGGCGAAGATGCCGTCCTTCTCGGCCGACACGTCGATGTTGACGAGATCACCCGCCTGGATCACCCGGCTGCCGGGAATGCCATGGGCGATTTCCTCGTTGACGCTGATGCAGGTGGCGCCGGGAAAATTGTAGCAGAGCTCGGGCGCGGAGCGCGCGCCGGCCTCTTCCAGCACCTTGCGGCCGATCGCATCCAGTTCCGCCGTGGTGATGCCGGGCTCCAGCGCCTCGCCCATCGCCTGCAGCGCATTGGCGCAGATGCGGCCGATTTCCTTCAGCCGTAGCAGATCTTCTTCGTTGTTGAGGGTCATGCGTGTCTCGCTTTCGCGCTCACATGTAGCGTGTCATTGCACGTTATGCCAGCACCGAGCGGAAGGCCGGGAGCAAGCCGCGCGCCCCGGCCTTCGAATGATCAGACGGCGACCGGTGCCGCGGTCTGCTCTTCTGCCACGGCCTTGCGCACCAAGGGTGCGACTTTGGTGCCGTAGAGCTCGATGCCACGCATGATCTGGTCGTGCGGCATCGGCCCGATCGCCATCTGCAGCAGGAAGCGATCGTTGCGGAAGAGCTTCCAGTTCTCGACGATCTTTTCCGCCACCGTTTCCGGGTCGCCGAGGAAGAGATTGCCATTCGGCCCGCGCGCCTGGTCGAAATGCGCCCGGTTCGTCGGTCCCCAGCCGCGCTCGCGGCCGATGCGGTTCATCACTTCCGCCTGCGGCCCGTAGAACTGGTCTGCGGCTAGGTCTGACGTGTCGGCAATGAAGCCATGCACGTTGATGCTGGTCTTCAGCCTCGTCGGATCCTGACCGGCCCGGCGCGCGGCTTCACGATAGAGATCGAACAGCGGCGCAAACCGCCGCGGCTCGCCGCCGATGATGGCAAGCGCCACCGGCAGGCCGAGCGCACCGGCACGCGCCACCGATTGCGGCGTGCCGCCAACGGCGATCCAGAGCGGCAGCACCTCCTGCAGCGGCCGCGGATAGACGCCGCGATCGTGGATCGCCGGCCGCATCTCGCCCGCCCATGAGACTTTCTCGCTCTCACGCACCGCCATCAGCAGATCGAGCTTCTCGGCAAAGAGCTGGTCGTAGTCGTCGAGCGACTGGCCGAACAACGGGAAGGATTCGATGAAGGACCCGCGGCCCGCCATGATCTCGGCCCGGCCGTTGGAGATCAGGTCCAGCGTCGAAAATTGCTGGAAGACGCGCACCGGATCGTCGGAGCTCAACACCGTCACGGCGCTGGTCAGCCGTATGTTCTTCGTCTTGGCGGCAGCAGCGGCCAGAATGACCGCCGGCGCGGAGGCCGCATAATCCGGACGGTGATGTTCGCCGAGCCCGAAAACGTCGAGGCCGACCTGATCGGCAAGCTCGATTTCTTCGATGAGGTTCTTGAGGCGGCGTTGCCCTTCCCTGCCCTTGTCCTGCGCATTCGGATCGACATCCGCGAATGTGTAAAGCCCGAGTTCCATGATGCCCGTCCTGTTTCTGTTTGCACAACAGATAGTTGGCGCGCGCGGGAGCAGCAAATGCTCATCCGGGAAACGCTGTGTTTCCCGGATGAGCATGAATGGAGCCTGTGTCGGATGATTGGCGGGAAACGGGCGATGGGGCGAAATCCGCCCTCCGTCTCAGCCCTTAGCTCAGGGTGCGTTTGACGGCATTGCGCCATCCCCTGAGTTTGGTCTTGCGTGTCTTCTCGTCCATGGCCGGTTCGAAGCGATAGTCCCGCGCCCAGGACTTGGCAAACTCTTCCTGCTTCGGCCAGACGCCAGCGCGGCTGCCGGCAAGCCAGGCGACGCCGAGCGCGGTCGTCTCCAGAATGACGGGCCTGTCGACCGGCGCATCGAGCAGGTCGGAGAGCCGCTGCATCGTCCAGTCGGAGGCGACCATGCCGCCATCGACACGCAGCACCGTTTCCTTGCCGTTGTTGCGCCAGTCCTTGTGCATCGCTTCCAGCAGGTCACGCGTCTGGTAGCAGACGGCTTCAAGCGCGGCGCGGGCAAACTCCGCCGGACCGGTATTGCGGGTCATGCCGAAGATCGCGCCGCGCGCATCCGGGTCCCAGTGCGGCGCGCCAAGCCCGGTAAAGGCTGGCACCAGATAGACTTCCTGCGTCGGATCGGCGCTTTCGGCCAGTGTTCCGGTGTCGGGAGCCGCCTTGATCACCTTCAGCCCATCGCGCAGCCACTGCACGGCGGCACCGGCAACGAAGATCGAGCCTTCGAGCGCATAGGTGGTTTCGCCGTCCAGCCGGTAGGCAATGGTGGTGAGCAGCCGGTTCTTGGAGCGCACCATGTCCTTGCCGGTGTTGAGCAGCGCGAAGCAGCCGGTGCCATAGGTGGATTTCAGCATGCCCGGCTTGAAGCAGGCCTGGCCGATCGTCGCCGCCTGCTGGTCGCCGGCAACGCCGAGGATCGGGATCGCCGCGCCGAAGATCGCCGGATCGGTGACGCCGAAATCGGCGGCGCAATCCTTGACCTCGGGCAGCATGGCGCGCGGAACCTTGAGGATCTTCAGCAGCTCGTCGTCCCAGGCATTCTCGGCAATGTTGTAAAGCAGCGTGCGCGAGGCGTTGGTCGCGTCGGTGACGAAAGACTGGCCGCCGGTCAGCCGCCAGATGAGGAAGGTGTCGATCGTGCCGAAGCAGAGTTCACCTTTGGATGCGCGGGCCTGTGCCCTGTCCACATTGGTCAAGAGCCAGTTGAGCTTGGTGCCGGAGAAATAGGGATCGAGCAGCAGGCCGGTCTTCCGGGTGAAGGTCTTTTCCAGCCCCTGCTTCTTCAGCCTGTCACAATAGGACGCGGTGCGGCGGTCCTGCCAGACGATCGCGTTGTGGATCGGATTGCCTGTCTCGCGATCCCAGACGACGACGGTCTCGCGCTGGTTGGTGATGCCGATGGCTGAAAGGTCGCCGGCGGTGATGCCTGCCTTGGCGATCGCCTCCTCGACGGTCGAAAGGACGGTCTGCCAGATTTCCTCGGGATCGTGCTCGACCCAGCCGGATTTCGGGAAATGCTGTTTGAATTCCTTCTGGCCGGCACCGGCGATCTGCTGCTTGCCGTCGAAGATGATCGCCCGGCTTGAGGTCGTACCCTGATCGATCGCGAGAATGTATCCGCTCATATGCCCCTCCCCGGCCACGCGCATATTTGTTCACCCGTCCTCGAGGGCGGGATCTCTCATTTCGAAAACTTCAATACGATGGCAAAACGAATGTCAAACGAAAACAAAACGCAACAAAGCGCTGCGTCACTCCCCGGCACGAACTCTGCGTCCGCAAGGTGAAAAACACAATTGTCAGCGCCGTCGTTTTACGCGTAGGCTGGCGCTGTTGCGCCGCAGCAAAGGCAGTCCGCGGCGCCGCAAAGGGAGAGAGAAGCAATGACGAAAACAGCGGTCATCACCGGTTCGACGAGCGGCATCGGGCTTGCGATCGCCAAGGCCTTCGCCAAGGGCGGCGCCAATATCGTGCTGAACGGCTTCGGCAGCCCGGACGAAATCAAAAAGGCAACGGACGAGGTCAGCGCGCTGACGAGCGGGACGGTCGCGTATCACGGTGCCGACATGACGAAGCCCGCCGAGATCGCCGACCTGATCACGACTGCGACTGAGCGCTTCGGCAGCGTCGATATCCTCGTCAACAATGCCGGCATCCAGTATGTCGAAAAGGTCGAAGATTTCCCGATCGAGCAATGGGATCGCATCATCGCGATCAACCTCTCCTCCTCGTTCCACACCATTCGCGCCGCCATTCCCGGCATGAAGGCGAAGGGCTGGGGCCGCATCATCAACATCGCCTCGGCTCACGGTCTCGTCGCCTCGCCCTTCAAGGCGGCTTACGTCGCCGCCAAGCACGGCGTTCTCGGCCTGACCAAGACCGTCGCTCTCGAGGTTGCCGAAAGCGGCATCACCGCCAATTCGATCTGCCCCGGCTACGTGCTGACGCCGCTTGTCGAAAAACAGATCCCGGACCAGGCGCGCACCCGCGGCATCACCGAGCAGCAGGTGATCAACGACGTGATGCTGAAGGGCCAGCCGACGAAGAAGTTCATCACCGTCGAACAGGTCGCAGCGCTTGCCGTCTATCTCGCCGGCGAGGACGCCGCACAGATCACCGGCACCCATGTGTCCATGGACGGCGGCTGGACGGCGCAATAGCGGACAGCATCGGGCACGATGGTAGCGCGCGCTTGCTGGCGCGCGCGCCGGCAGCATGGCGTGCAAAAGTCTGTTCGGCCCTTTGCTTTTCTGCATAACCACCTAAGATCAAAGTGATTTCAGGTAATGCAGCAGCCGTAGGGAATGAATGGCATGCCCCAGCCGAACGGAAGCATCAGCTTCATCCTCAACGACCGCGAGGTCGCGCTTTCCGATATCGCGCCGACCGCGACGCTGCTCGACTATCTGCGGCTCGATCGCCGGCTGACCGGCACCAAGGAAGGCTGCGCGGAAGGTGACTGCGGCGCCTGCACCGTGCTCGTCGGCCGGATCGCCGGCGACCGTCTCGTCTATGAAGGCGTCAATGCCTGCATCCGCTTCTTGGGCTCGCTGCAGGCAACCCATGTCGTCACCGTCGAGCATCTCGCCGGCCCGGACGGCACATTGCATCCGGTGCAGCAGGCGATGGTCGATTTCCACGGCTCGCAATGCGGTTTCTGCACGCCGGGTTTCGTTATGTCGCTTTTTGGCCTTTGGCTTGGCAACGACAACCCCAGCCGGGCCGACATCGAAAAAGCGCTGCAGGGCAATCTCTGTCGTTGCACCGGCTACGAGCCGATCGTGCGCGCGGCGGAAGCGGCAGCCAAGGCGCGGCCTTCCGAGCTCTTCGACCCGATCACCCGCGAACGTGAGACGATCACCGCCCGGCTGAGGGCTCTGGCACCGACAGAAACCATCACCGTTCACCAGGGCGAGCACTGTCTCATCGTGCCGGCCGACGGCGATGGCCTGGCGAAGGCCCTTGCCGACAATCCGGGTGCGACAGTCGTTGCCGGTTCCACCGATGTCGGCCTCTGGGTGACCAAGCAGATGCGGCCGATCAATCCGGCGATCTTCATCAACGGCATCGCCGAATTGCAGGGCATCGAAGAGACCGAGGCGGGCCTGACCATCGGCGCCGGTGTCAGCTACACCATGGCCTTTGCCGCCCTGAGTCGGACATTCCCCGGCCTTGGCCCGCTGATCAACCGCATCGGCGGCGAGCAGGTCCGCAACATGGGCACGATCGGCGGCAACATCGCCAACGGCTCGCCGATCGGCGACAGCCCGCCGCCCCTGATGGTGCTTGGCGCCACCGTGACCCTGCGCTCGACCAAGGGTCGCCGGACGCTGCTACTCGAAGACTTCTTCATCGCCTATGGCAAGCAAGACCGGCAGCCCGGAGAATTCGTCGAAAGCATCTTCGTGCCTCGCCTGCCGACCGAAGACCTTTTTGCCGCCTACAAGATCTCCAAACGCCGTGACGAGGACATCTCCGCTTTGCTCGGCGCCTTCCGTCTGTCGGTTGATGGTGGCGTGGTCCAGGCCGCTCGCATTGCCTTTGGCGGTATGGCCGCTACACCGAAACGCGCCACAAGCGTCGAGGCGGCGCTGATCGGCAAACCCTGGAACGAGGAGACCGTTCGTGCAGCGCAGGCTGCCTTCGAGACCGACTACCAGCCGCTTACCGACTGGCGCGCGACCAGCGATTATCGCATGCTGGCAGCGAAAAACCTCTTGATGCGTTTCTTCCTGGAAAGCGGCGGAGAGCCCGCACAGTTGGTGCGCTACGCCGCGGGAGAAAGATAGCCATGGACAAATCCACTTTCGAGGAACGCAAGGCGATCCGCGGCGAGATGCATGTCTCGCAGCGCCATGACAGCGCCCACAAACATGTCTCCGGCACCGCCGACTATATCGACGACATTCCCGAACCCACGGGTACCCTGCACGGCGCGCTCGGCATGACCGATCGGGCGCACGCGGAGATCACTGCGATGGATCTGTCGGCCGTCGCCGCCGTGCCCGGCGTCGTCTGCGTGCTGACAGCCAAGGACATGCCGCATTCCAACGACATCAGCCCCAGCCATCTGCACGACGAACCGGTGCTTGCCGATGGTCTCGTCCAGTTCCATGGCCAGCCGGCCTTCGCCGTAATCGCTGAAACCCGCGATATTGCCCGCCGGGCGGCAAGGCTCGCAAAGATCACGTATCGCGACCTGCCGCATTTCACCGACATTCTCGATACCGTTGCCCATGGCGGTGAACTCGTCACCCAGCCGCTGACCCTGCAGCGTGGCGATGCCGAAGCAGAACTGGAGAAGGCGCCACGGCGCTTGAAGGGCAGCATGCGCATCGGCGGCCAGGAGCATTTCTACCTCGAAGGCCATATCGCCCTTGCCATCCCTGGCGAGGACGACGAGGTCACCGTCTGGTCCTCTACCCAGCATCCGAGCGAGATCCAGCACATGGTCTCGCATGTGCTCGGCGTGCCCTCCAATGCAGTGACGGTAAACGTACGCCGCATGGGCGGCGGCTTTGGCGGCAAGGAGACGCAAGGCAACCAGTTTGCGGCACTCGCCGCTGTCGCGGCAAAGAAGCTCAATCGCGCCGTCAAGTTCCGACCGGACCGCGACGAGGACATGACCGCAACCGGCAAGCGTCATGATTTTCTCGTAGATTACGACGTCGGCTACGATGACGACGGCCGCATCCACGCGGTTCACGCCAACTATGCGGCCCGCTGTGGCTATTCGTCGGATCTGTCCGGTCCGGTCACCGACCGCGCGCTGTTCCATGCCGACAGCTCCTATTTCTATCCGCATGTGAAGCTCACGTCGCAGCCGCTGAAGACCAACACGGTGTCCAACACCGCCTATCGCGGTTTCGGCGGGCCACAGGGCATGGTCGGCGGCGAGCGTATCATCGAGGAGATCGCCTATCAGCTTAGCAAGGACCCGCTCGAGATCCGCAAGCTGAATTTCTATGGCGAGAAGGGTTCCGGTCGCGACATCACACCCTATCACCAGCAGGTGGAAGACAACATCATCGCTGAGATCGTCGCCGAACTTGAAGAGAGCGCCGACTATCAGGCGCGCCGGCAGGCGATCCTCGACTTCAACAGGACAAGCCGCGTCATCCGCAAGGGCATCGCCCTGACGCCGGTCAAGTTCGGAATCTCCTTCACGCTGACCGCCTTCAACCAGGCCGGCGCACTGGTGCATATCTACCAGGACGGCTCGATCCACCTGAACCATGGCGGCACCGAGATGGGCCAGGGCCTCTACATCAAGGTGGCCCAGGTGATCGCCGACAGTTTCCAGGTCGATCTCGACCGGGTGCGCATCACCGCGACGACCACGGGCAAGGTGCCGAACACTTCTGCGACGGCTGCCTCCTCAGGCTCGGACCTGAACGGCATGGCCGCTCATGATGCAGCGCGACAGATCAAGGAACGGCTGGTCGCCTTTGCCTGCGAGCGCTGGCAGACGACGCCTGAGAACGTCAGCTTCGTGCCAAACCACGTGAAGATCGGCGAAGAGCTCATCCCCTTCCCCGAATTCATCAAGCAGGCCTATGTGGGCCGCATCCAGCTTTCGGCCGCCGGCTACTACAAGACACCGAAGATCCACTGGGATCGTGCCAGCGGCCGCGGCACGCCCTTCTATTACTATGCCTATGGCGCGTCCGTTTCGGAGGTCTCGATCGACACGCTGACAGGCGAGTACATGGTTGACCGCGTCGACGTGCTGCACGATGTTGGCCGCTCGCTCAATCCGGCGATCGATATCGGCCAGATCGAGGGCGGCTTCGTGCAAGGCATGGGCTGGCTGACGACGGAAGAGCTCTGGTGGGACGACAAGGGCCGGCTTCGCACCCACGCCCCCTCCACCTACAAGATCCCGCTCGCCTCCGACCGGCCAAAGATCTTCAACGTCAAGCTTGCCGAATGGTCGAGCAACGTCGAGAAGACCATCGGCCGCTCCAAGGCGGTGGGAGAGCCGCCCTTCATGCTGCCGATCTCGGTTCTGGAAGCCTTGTCGATGGCGGTGGCGAGTGTCGCGGATTACCGCGAGTGCCCGCGCCTCGATGCCCCGGCAACGCCGGAGCGTGTGCTGATGGCCGTCGAGCGTCTGCGAAATCGCTGACGGCCATCAATCCCGCGTCTAGATCCGCGGCAGTTCATTGATGCTGAACAGACGGCGAGCATTGGCCATGGCCTCCTCGTCGTCGCGGTGCGGGTTATGAACATCCATGAAACCCATGTCTCTCTTGATATGATCGGAGAGAGCGTTGACATCGAGCATCGGCTTGGGGGCAACGAGGCCGCCGAACAGGGCGGCCATGAGCCGCGAAACCGGCTCAAATGAAAGAAGTGGTTTTCTTTCAGTACGTTCGAAAGTGTCGCAAGTCATTTCAGCACCTGTTTCGTCTTGGGAAGTTGACTTGAAGGATGCCGTGGAGGAGGATCGAAATCCAATCGAACATCCGTCTGCATGCATCAAGAGAACTTATCCATGAAGATGTCGAAGCAGTTTCCGCTGAATGCGCTGCGGGTCTTCGAGGCGGTCGCAAGGCTGGGCAGCTTCACCAAGGCCGGTGAAGAGCTGGGCATGACCCAGACCGCCGTCAGCTACCAGGTCAAGTTGATCGAGGAGAATGTCGGCGAGCCGTTGTTCCTGCGCCGCCCGCGACAGATTTCGCTGACCGACGTCGGCCAGCGCATGGCGCCGCGCGTGACCGAAGCCTTCGAAATGCTGCAGGAGGCCGTTTCCAATGCCCGCGGCGATATCGACAGTGCACTCCTGATCAGTTCGACGCCGACCTTCGCTTCGCAATGGCTCGCCCGCAACATCGGCAGCTTCCAACTGGCTCACCCAAAAATCGCCGTACGCCTGACGACGAGTGACTCGCTCACCGATTTTAGCCGCGAACCCGCCGATCTCGCGATCCGCTCCGGCGGCGGCGTCTGGCCCGGCCTCGACACCCATCCGCTGATGCGCGTCGAGTTTAGCCCGATGCTGAGCCCGGCGCTTGCCGCCACCATCGGCGGCGTGCACGAACCGCGCGACCTGCTGAAGCTTCGCATCATCGATGCCGGCGACCCTTGGTGGCCGATGTGGTTCAAGGCGGCCGGCGTCGACGATCCCGACCTCGAGGGGCGGCCGCACAGCCGGCTCGGCGCACAGACCTTCGAGGCGCGCGCGGCCGTCGCCGGCCAGGGCGTCGCCATCCTGACACCGGAATTCTATCCGGATGATGTGGCGCTCGGCCGCCTCTACCAGCCCTTTGATCTGCGCTGCAGTGACGGTTGCGACTACTGGCTCGCCTACCCGCATGCCCGCCGCAACACGCCGAAGATCCGGATTTTCCGCGACTGGATTCTCGGCGAACTCTGCCCGCCGCTGTTCCTGCAAGCAAATAGGGCTTGAGGAACTCAGAAGCCCCTTTTCCCTTCCGTCGTTTTTGCGCAAGGTGCAACGATTAAGACAAAGGGGATCTGAATGTACGAGTTCGCCATCGCCTGGGAATGGCTGGCCTTTGCCGTGCGCTGGCTGCACGTGATTACAGCCATCGCCTGGATCGGCTCATCCTTCTATTTCATCGCGCTCGACCTGGGTCTCGTGAAGCGCGACCACCTGCCCGTTGGCGCCTATGGCGAGGAATGGCAGGTGCATGGCGGCGGCTTTTATCACATCCAGAAGTACCTGGTGGCACCGGCCTCGATGCCCGAGCACCTCACCTGGTTCAAATGGGAATCCTACGTGACGTGGCTCTCGGGCTTCGCCATGCTCTGTATCGTCTACTACGGCGGCGCCGATCTCTTCCTGATCGATCGCCACGTGTTCGACATCTCCGCAACGACCGCGATCCTGATCTCGCTCGCTTCGCTCGGCATCGGCTGGCTGTTCTACGACCTCTTGTGCAAATCGCCGATCGGCAAGAACACCTGGGGGCTGATGGCGCTGCTCTATGTGGCGCTCGTCGTCATGGCCTGGGGCTATACCCAGGTCTTCACCGGCCGTGCCGCCTTCCTGCATCTCGGTGCGTTTACCGCAACGATCATGTCGGCAAACGTGTTTTTCATCATCATCCCGAACCAGAAGATCGTCGTTGCCGACCTGATCGCCGGCCGCACGCCGGATCCGAAGCTCGGCGCGCAGGCCAAGCAGCGCTCGCTGCACAACAACTATCTGACGCTGCCCGTCATCTTCTTCATGCTGTCGAACCACTATCCGCTGGCGTTTGCGACGGCGTTCAACTGGATCATCGCCGCCCTCGTCTTCCTGATGGGCGTCACCATCCGCCACTGGTTCAACACCACTCACGCCCGCAAGGGCAAGCCGACCTGGACCTGGCTGGTCACCGCCCTTCTCTTCATCCTGATCATGTGGCTTTCGACCGTGCCGAAGGTGCTGACCGGCGGCGAGAAGGCGGAAGTGGCCCCGGTCTTCAAGCGGTTCGCCGCCAATGCCCACTTCCCCGCCGTCAAGGACACGGTCTCCACCCGCTGTTCCATGTGCCATGCGGCGGAACCCGTCTATGAGGGCATCACCCAGGCGCCAAAGGGTGTCGTGCTCGAAAGCGACGCGGAGATTGCCGCCCATGCCCGTGAAATCTATATCCAGGCCGGGCGCAGCCATGCGATGCCGCCCGGAAACGTAACGGACATGACGACGGACGAGCGCCAGTTGCTGACAGCCTGGTTCGAAAGCGCCGTCGAGGAAGGCAAGACACGATGACCACCCTGATCCGCGGCCGACTCTTAAGCTTCCACCGCGCGCCGACGTCGATCGACGACAGCGCCGCCTACAGCTACGAGAGCGACGGCGCGCTTCTGGTCGAAGGTGGCCAGATTGTTGCCAGCGGCGCCTACGCCACCGTCAAGACCGGCGCACCCGAAGGTGTAGCGGAAATCGATCATCGCCCACACCTGATCGTGCCGGGCTTCATCGACACGCACCTGCATTTCCCGCAGATGCAGGTGATGGCCTCCTATGCCGCCAACCTCCTGGAATGGCTGAACACCTACACCTTCCCGGAAGAGTGCCGCTTCGTCGAGAGCGCCCACGCGGAGCGGATCGCCACCCGCTTCTTCGACGAGATGGTGCGTCATGGAACGACGACGGCGACCGCCTATTGCTCGGTGCACAAGGCGTCTGCCGATGCCTTCTTCGCCGAGGCGCTCCGTCGCGATATGCGCATGGTCGCCGGCAAGGTGATGATGGACCGCAACGCGCCGCAAGGGCTGCTCGACACACCGCAAATGGGCTATGACGAGACCCGCGCGGTCATCCGCGACTGGCACGGCAAGGGCCGCAATCATGTGGCGATCACCCCGCGCTTTGCCATCACCTCGACGCCCGAACAGATGGACGTCGCCAAATCGCTGGTGCGCGAATTCCCCGACCTGCACGTGCAGACCCATCTTTCGGAAAACCGCGACGAGATCACCTTCACCTGCGAACTCTATCCGGACGCCATTGATTATACCGACGTCTACGCCCGCTACGGCCTGCTCGGACCCAAGAGCCTCTTCGGCCACTGCATCCATCTGTCCGAGCGCGAGGCGGATGTGATGAGCGAGACCGGCTCGGTCGCCGTCTTCTGCCCGACCTCCAATCTCTTCCTCGGTTCCGGCCTCTTCCCGCTGCGCGCGCTTAGCCGCCGCGACAAGCCGGTGCGCACGTCGGTCGCCTCCGACATCGGCGGCGGCACCAGCTATTCCATGCTGAAGACGCTCGACGAGGCCTACAAGATCCTGCAGTTGCAGGGCGAGCGGCTGAACCCGTTCGACAGCTTCTTCATGATGACCCGCGGCAATGCCGAGGCGCTGTCGCTGGTCGACAAGATCGGAACCTTGGAAGCCGGCACCGACGCCGATTTCATCGTGCTCGACATGGCGGCAACGCCGGCGATGGCGCTTCGGGCCGAAGTGGTCAACTCTCTGGCAGACGAACTCTTCCTGCTGCAGACCATGGGCGACGACCGCGCCATCGTCGAAACCTATGTCGCCGGCAAGCCGGCGAAATCGACGCTCGCCGTCGTTTGACACGCCCAAGGCAGAGAGGTCAATAAAATTGACCTCTCTGCCTTCTGGCTATTAACAAGCCTCCGGCAAACATGGTAATGGCTCGTTCAATCTCCGTTGGACGAAGGCCGTTTCCATGACGCAAATCCTCGAAATCAGCGACCTCAAGGCTCTCGCCAAGCGCCGCGTGCCGAAGCTCTTCTTCGACTATGCTGACAGCGGCGCCTGGACAGAAGGCACCTATCGCGCCAACGAGGAGGATTTCGCCAAGGTGAAGCTGCGGCAGCGGGTGCTGGTCGACATGACCGACCGTTCGCTGGAAACGACGATGATCGGCCAGAAGGTGTCAATGCCGGTGGCGCTGGCCCCGACCGGCCTCACCGGCATGCAGCATGCCGACGGCGAGATGCTGGCAGCCCAGGCCGCCGAAGCCTTCGGCGTACCCTTCACGCTCTCGACCATGAGCATCTGCTCGATCGAGGACGTTGCCTCGGTCACCACCAAACCCTTCTGGTTCCAGCTCTACGTCATGCGCGAGCGCGAATTCGTGCTGAACCTGATCGACCGCGCCAAGGCGGCGAAATGCTCGGCACTGGTGCTGACGCTCGACCTGCAGATCCTCGGCCAGCGCCACAAGGACCTGCGTAATGGCCTGTCGGCACCACCGAAGATGACGCCGAAGCATCTCTGGCAGATGGCGACACGACCCGGCTGGTGCATGAAGATGCTCGGCACCAAGCGCCGCACCTTCCGCAACATCGTCGGCCACGCAAAGAGCGTCACCGATCTGTCCTCGCTCGGCGCTTGGACGGCAGAACAGTTCGACCCGCAGCTTTCCTGGAAGGACGTTGCCTGGATCAAGGAGCGCTGGGGCGGGCCGCTGATCCTCAAGGGCATTCTCGACCCTGAGGACGCCAAGATGGCGGCTGCGACCGGCGCCGACGCGATCATCGTCTCCAACCATGGCGGCCGCCAGCTCGACGGCGCCCATTCCTCGATCAGCATGCTGCCGCGCATCGTCGATGCGGTCGGCCACCAGATCGAAGTGCATATCGACGGCGGCATCCGCTCCGGCCAGGACGTGCTGAAGGCCGTCGCCATGGGGGCCAAGGGCACCTATATCGGCCGCCCTTTCCTCTATGGCCTCGGCGCCATGGGCAAGGAGGGTGTCACCAAGGCGCTCGAAATCATCCGCAAGGAGATGGACATCACCATGGCGCTCTGCGGCAAACGCAACATCAACGACGTCGACCGCAGCATCCTGGCGGAGTGAGAATCGGTAGGCTTCGCTTCAGGACACAACCGACAAGGCAGCTTGCGACCTGCCGCTCTGAGCAACCCTGTTTGATTAAAGCTCCACTCTCTCCGTGATGCCCGGGCTTGACCCGAGCATCACGCGTCGCGCCCCCGGCGCGGGGGATCCTCGGGTCAAGCCCGAGGATGGCTGGCGGAGAGATGTCGAGCGCAAATCAGAACTGCTCCACTCTGCAGATCAAGCTGGGACTCGTTATCCATTCAAGCGGAAGGCTCCGCCTCAGCTGCCGCGATAGGTCGAATACCCATAGGGCGAAAGCAGGAGCGGCACGTGGTAGTGGCTCGCCGGATCGGCGATGCCGAAGCGCAAGGGGATGCGGTCGAGGAAGGCGGGTTCCGGCAGCGTTGCGCCTGACCGGCGCAGATAGTCGCCGGCATGGAAGACCAGTTCGTAATTTCCGGCCATGAAGCCGATGCCTTCGACCATCGGCCCGTCGACGCGGCCGTCGCTGTTGGTGTGGACGGTGCGGATCAGCTGTCGCTCTTCGCCTTCCAGCCAGTAGAGATCGATGCGCAGCCCCTCGGCCGGCTTGCCGAGGGCAGTATCGAGAACGTGGGTCGTCAGGCGGCCGGTGCTGCTCATCGCTTGTCTCTTCTCACATGTTGACGAGGGCACGTGGGCCAAGGCCCGCGCGTACTCGTTCTTCTAGCTCGCGCTCTCGATGACGAAGGGCTCGTCGTAGAAGAACTCTTCGAGATTGTTGCCCGGCCCTTCGCGGTCGACAATGAGGAAATCGCTGACGGCGCCGACCGACATTAGCGGATGATGCCAGACATTGCGGCCGTAGTTGACCCCCTGTCGGCCGCTCGCCTGAAACACCCGCGGTGTGCCCGGGCGGCCGCTCTGATCCTCGGCGACGACCACGAGCCAGGGGCGATCGTCGAGTGGCGAAAAGCTCTGGCTGCCGAGCGGATGGCGCTCCATCATCGTCACCGCATAGGGGAAAGCGCGCGGCTGGCCGCGAAAGATATTGATGATGACATTGGCGCCTTCACCTACGACATCGGCGCGCGCCAGCCCGTGGAAACGCTCCGTGTTGCCGCCGTTGATGTAGCGCATCGTCGCCGGATCCGTTTCGATCACGGTTCCGAAGGGGGCGAAGGCTTCGCGCGTCAGCGGTTCGATCTTGAGCAGGCGCGACATCAGGCGTGGACCTCGCAGGGTCCCATGGTAATTGCAGATGTCGGCTCCAGTTCGACGGTCCTCCGAAGGAACGAGGACACGGATCGAACGGTATTGTCAGGCATTTTCGTCTCCAGGAAGCATCGACTGCAGCCGCAGGCGGGCGATTTTCTCCACCTGCGCGCAAGCGGTTTCAAATTCCTCTTCGGGCGAATTGTCAATGCGACTTTCGAAGGCGGCGAGAATCTGGCCCTTGGTCAGCCCCTTCACAGCGATGATGAAGGGAAAGCCGAATTTCTTCGTGTAGGCATCGTTCAACGCGGTGAAACGCTGATGTTCTTCTGATGTCAGCCGGTCGAGGCCGGCAGATGCCTGTTCCGCCGTCGAGTCTGCCGTCAGCTTGCCTGCCACCGCGAGCTTGCCGGCGAGATCCGGGTGGGCGCGCAACACCGCGAGCTTCTCGCGCGGCAACGCCGCACGAAAAGCCTGGCAGAGTGCCGAATGCACGTTGCCCGCCATCAGACCCGCCGCCGCGGCACGATCGAAGGCGCGTTCGGCGACCCAGGGCGAATGCTCGAACACGCCGCCGAAACGGGCGACGAAGGCGTCGCGGTCGGACATCAGAGCACCCCTTCCGGCTTGTGGTGCTGGTACCAGTGGTTGGCGATGTCGATGCGCCGCGGCACCCAGACCTTGTCGTGCGACATCACGTAATCGATGAAGCGGGCGAGCGCTGCGGCGCGGCCCGGACGACCGACGAGCCGGCAATGCAGACCGATGTTCATCATCTTGGCATCGCCCTGGCGACCTTCCTCATAGAGCACGTCGAACGTGTCCTTGAGATAGGTGAAGAACTGATCGCCGGAGTTGAAGCCCTGGTTCGTCGCAAAACGCATGTCGTTGGCATCGAGCGTATAGGGAATGATCAGGTGCGGCTTGTCGGCAGGCAGCCCCGGTACCCAATAGGGCAACTCGTCGGCGTAGGAATCGCACGAGTAAAGGAAGCCGCCCTCCTCCAGCACCAGCCTCAGCGTATTGGCCGAAGGCTTGCCCTGATAGATGCCGAGCGGGCGATCGCCGGTCAGTTCCGTATGCAGGCGGACAACCTCGCGGATATGCTCGCGCTCGACCTCCTCGGGAAAATCCTTGTATTCGAGCCAGCGCAGGCCGTGGCTGGCGATTTCCCAGCCGGCTTCCTTCATCGCCGCAACAGCCTCCGGGTTGCGCGCCATGGCGAGCGTCACACCGTAAACGGTGAGCGGCACGTTGCGGCTGGTGAACATGCGCCAGAGCCGCCAGAAACCGGCGCGCGAACCATATTCGTAGATCGATTCCATGTTGAGGTTGCGCTGCCCCTGCCAGGGCTGCGCGCCGACGATCTCCGACAGCAGACATTCGGACGCCGCGTCGCCATCGAGAATGCAGCTTTCACCGCCCTCCTCGTAGTTCAGCACGAACTGCACGGCAATGCGCGCATCGCCCGGCCAGTTTGCCTTCGGCGGATTGCGGCCGTAGCCAACGAGGTCGCGCGGATACTTAGTCTCAGACATCAAATCACCCTTCGATTTTTTTAGGAACGGTATCACCGCCGACCGGATTGTCGATACCGAAACGACGTGAGGCGAGGCAGCGGTAGCGTCAGGATCTGGCTAAAATCACTGGAAAGACTCGACTCAAGTCCAAGTTGAGGAAATATCTGAAACGACGTTAAAAGGATCGATAAATCGAGCGGCCTCGTCGAGATGAAATCCTACATTCAAACGCTTCGCGAAAAAGCCGGCACCGGCCTTCTCCTTTGCCCATCGGTGGCGGCTGCCATTCTCGATTCCGATGGCCGGATTCTGCTGCAGGAGAAGTCAAGCGGCGAAGGCTGGAGTTTGCCGGCGGGCGCAATCGAACCAGGCGAAACGCCGGTGGAGGCCATCATCCGGGAGGTGATGGAAGAAACGGGCTATCCGGTCTCGTTCGAAGCGATCCTGGGCGTGTTCGGTGGCAAAGAGTTTCGGCACACCTACCCAAATGGCGACCGTGTCGAATACGTGGTTACCCTGTTCAGGTGCCGGATCATCGGCCCTCAGACCCCGATCACCGACCGGGAAACAAAGTCGCTGCGCTACTTCTCGCAAGTGCACATGCCGCCACTGGGAGTGCCCTATCCATTAGCGCTCTTGTTTGGAGGCAACTCCGCTGCCGACACGCCTAACGATGCGCCATCAATGCCGCGACGATGAGCGGCAAGGGCCGGATCGATCCCGAACCGAGAGAGGGATCGGCGGCAACACGTTTGGCGCGATCGGCGCGTGCATTCGTGGAGATCTTGCCAAGCGGGTGCTGGGAATGTACGCGCAATGGTGCGCCGGCCTCCTGCTCGACGAAGAGGGCAAGGCTGCCGATGGCAAGCGGCGGCGCCAGGCAAGGCTCGAACAGGTCGCGAAGCGGCGCCTCGACCTGGCGCATCGCGTCCGACGCCAGCGGGCCAGTCAACATCATGTGGAAACGGTACTCGTCCATCACATGCGGATCGCCCCAGCGGTACAGATTGGAAAACTGCGGCGCAGTCAGACGATCGGGATCGGAGCGCTCGATCTCGTCTTCGCTGAGCGGTGCGCGAAAAGCATCGAACTCCTGGACGACATTGGCTGCCAACAGATGCATCGCGGTACTCGGGACTTGCGGCATCAGGCCGAAGCACCGGCCGATGCGGGCGACCTCCAGGCGGTCGATTTCGAACGGTGTCTGTGCTCCGGCGAAATGCATCAGCGCCTTCAGGAGCTGTGATTCCGTCATGTCCGGATGCAGACGAAACGCCGACATCATCACGGCATGGAAGCCGAAGCGGCGTGGCACGGCCGTATGGTAAGCGATTTCGGCAGAGCTCAGCCCTGCAACCGAAGGCATTTCCGTCGGTTCGCCGGAATAGACGTTGCGCCCAAGCCAGCTTGCGGCGACTGCGGAAAGCGGGTCGGCCATCGGCGGCGTAAAACAAATGGCGTAGCGCATGTCTGGCTCCGGTTATCCGTGACGAGCGGGATGAGGAAAATTGCCTGTGGTTTTCCGCCCGCTCCAATGCGATCGATTACGCTGATGATGGTCGATCCGACCCGGGATCATCGTGATCTATTGGCCGCGTCTTAGGTGATTTGCGTGACAGATTGACGAAGTGGACCGTGCAAAGCCATGCGATCCCGCCGCTTTTGCGGCGGATTTTCGGAACCATCCGGCCCAACGACCGTTCCCCAAAGGTAACAATCAAGGATGGAGAAGAAGCGTGAGCTATCACAACGCAAACCTGCAGGATGCCCGGATCAAGGAAACCCATGACCTGATCGCGAGCGACAAGGTTGAAGGCACGAAGGTCTATGGCTCCGACGACAAGAACATCGGCTCGATCGAGCGCGTGATCATCGAGAAGCGCAGCGGCCGCGTCGCCTACGCCGTGCTCGGCTTCGGCGGCTTCCTCGGCATCGGTGAGGACCACTACCCGCTGCCATGGGCCAAGTTGACCTATGACGAGAGGCTTGGCGGCTATCGCACTGATGTGACTCGCGATCAGGTCGAGCGCGCGCCGAAATACCACGGCACGGAGGAATACGACTGGAACGCGGAAAACGGTCGTCGCGTCTACGACTACTACGGCGTACCGCCCTATTGGATGTAAGATCGCACTTTCGAGCGCCCGAACGTTCGAGGCTCCGCTAGCGGCGGGGCCTTTTCTGCGCCCAATCCCAGAGATCCCTTCCTAGAGATGCTTCTCGCGAAGCGCCGCGATGTGGTTCCGGCACAGGAAGGACTCCGGCAGATCGAGCATCTGGGAACCGGCGATCTCGTCGACAACGAAACGCGCCAACCGATGCGCAATCCCGAAGCTCACCTTGAAGCCGCCGGTCAGTACGGAAATGTTCGAATGGTCAGGGTGCCGCCCGACCATGGGTTCGCGCCCCGCCGACTTTGGCCTGAGCCCGGCCCAACGCTCGACCACCTCCGCATCCGCCAGACGCGGTGCAAGCGATGCGGCGCGTCGAAGGAGATCGTCGAGCTGGTCGTCCGTGGACAATGGTTCGGCAAAGATGTTTTCGCTGGTGCTGCCGATCGCCACATGGCCATCGTCATGAGCGATGATGTAGACGCCGTCGGTGAAAATGACCGGCAGGCCTGGATCGACATCCGCCTTCAGGAGCGCCGCCTGGCCCTTGACCGCCATGCCGCTCGTCGCTTTCAGCGGCCCCGACACAGCATCGATCAACGGGAAACTGCCGATGCCGGCAGCGATGATGCAATGGTCGAAACTGAGCCGGCTGCCATCGTAGCGCTCGGCCTGGCCATGCGCCGGAAGGATGGCGCGCACGCCCGAGCCTTCATCGACCTGAACATTCTGGCGCTGCAACAAGGCGGCATGCAGGGCCGACAGCGTGCGGCGCGGCGACACCCGCGCGGCCAGCGTATCGAAAACGACGCCATGCGCCGTTGTCTCCGTGTCCGGCCAGCCCAGCGGGCCGTCCTCCTGGACATGCCAGAAGAATTGCCGGTCGCCCGCACGCCATTGCTGTCGGGCGTCCTCCTCGTGCCGGAGCGCAATGTCGCGCAGGTGCGGCTTGGCGAGCGGCATCAGCCGCCCGGTGCGCCGATAGCCGGTCGACACCCCCGCCTCTGCTTCGAGCGTCCCGATCTCCTCTTCGAGCGACACCAGCGCTTCGAACTGGAATTGTTTCTTGGCGTTCCAGCGGTCGGGCATATGCGGCATGAGCGCGCCCAGCAGGCCGCCGCTCGCACCGGCACCGATAGTCTGTTGCTCGACGAGCCGCACCTTCATGCCCTTGCGCGCAGCGGAAAGGGCGGCCCACAGCCCCATGATACCGCCGCCGACGATCAAAAGCTCGCTCATCGATTGACCTTCTCCGGCCGGCGGATTATCGCCTTTGCCATGACAGGACCAGCAGACCCGATCGACCCGCCAGCGCACCAAAACCTTGATTGGCACGAGGGCGATATGCCCTATTCCCGGGAGTTTGGCGATCACTTTTATTGCCGCACCGATGGGCGGCTGGAATGCGGCCACGTCTTCCTTTCGGGCAATGGCCTGCCGGATCGCTGGGTCGGTGCGGGCACCTTCCGCATCGGCGAACTGGGCTTCGGTACCGGGCTCAATTTCTGCGAGACATGGCGCCAGTGGAAGGCATCAGCTGGAGCCGGCGACCGTCTGCACTTCGTCTCATTCGAGCGTTTCCCGATGGCCGCCGACGAGATTTCCCGCGCGTTGAGCCACTGGCCGGAGATCGACGCGGAACGGCAGGCTCTGGTTTCCCGCTGGCCGACAAACCCCGACAGTGACGTCCGCATCGACTTTGAGGGCGGCGTCAGTCTCACGGTCGTCTGCGGTCCGGCGCTCGAAGGTGTCGCTCGCGCTGAACATCCGTTCAACGCCTGGTATCTCGACGGCTTCGCGCCCTCGCGCAATCCCGACATGTGGTCGGAAGAGCTGATGCGGCTCGTCTTCGAAAAGACCGCGCCCGGCGGCAGTTTCGCGACCTATGCGGCCGCCGGCTTCGTCCGTCGCAACCTCCAGGCTGCCGGCTTCGTCGTCGAGAAGCGCAAGGGCTTTGCCGGCAAGCGCGAGATGCTGCGCGGCGACCGCGCCTAGACGCGCTTGATTTCCGACGTGTCTTGAACGCTTGCGCCATCGCACTGCGAAAATGCGTCAGCGGGAACGATTTACTCCACAAGAGAACTGAACTGTCGCAAATGGCGGGCCATCACGCCTGCAAATCTGCGACACAACGCCATCGGCAACACGGTGGGTCCTTCATGAACGACGATCAGTTTCCCGATGCAGCAACCGGCGATGCGGCCTCGACGCCACTGGAGCGGCGACGCAGGCCAGGCGGCCGCGGCGCGGAGCGCACCCGCAAATCCGCAGGCGGGAAATACCTCAATCTTGTCAATACGCTGGCAAAGTCCACGGTGCTTTCGGACGATGCGCTTGAAGCAATCCATGACGCGTCGCTGACCATCCTCGAAGAGATCGGAATGGATATCATCCTGCCGGAAGCTCGCGACCGGATGAAGGCCGCGGGCGCCGACGTGACGCCGGGGACCGATCGCGTTCGCTTCGACCGCGGCCTGATCATGGAGATGATCGCGTCCGCCCCCTCCTTCTTCACGATGCATGCCCGCAACCCGGCACGCAACGTTCAGATCGGCGGCAACAATCTCGTTTTCGCCCAGATCGCCAGCGCACCTTTCGTCGCCGATCGCGACGGCGGTCGCCGCACCGGCAACCATGAAGACTTCCGCAAGCTGGTGAAACTCGCCCAGTCCTACGACATCGTGCACACGACCGGTGGCTATCCGGTCGAGCCTGTCGACCTGCATGCCTCCGTGCGCCACCTCGACTGCCTCTCGGATATGGTGAAGCTGACCGACAAGGTCTTCCACGCCTATTCGCTTGGGAAGCAGCGCAACACCGACGGCATCGAGATCGCCCGCATCGGCCGCGGCATATCGATGGAGCAGATGGAACGCGAGCCTTCGCTGTTCACCATCATCAACACCTCCTCGCCGCTCCGCCTCGACGGGCCGATGCTCCAGGGCATCATCGAGATGTCTTCCCGCAATCAGGTGGTGGTCGTCACGCCCTTTACATTGGCCGGCGCCATGGCCCCGGTGACGATCGCCGGCGCGCTCGTCCAGCAGAACGCCGAGGCACTCTGCGGCATCGCCTTCACCCAGATGGTCAGGCGCGGCGCACCCGTGATGTATGGCGGCTTCACCTCCAATGTCGACATGAAGACCGGCGCACCGGCCTTCGGCACGCCCGAATACATGAAAGCGGTGATCGCCGGCGGCCAGCTCGCCCGCCGATACAACATCCCCTACCGCACATCGAACACCAACGCCGCCAACACGCTCGATGCGCAGGCCGCCTACGAGTCCGCCCTGTCGCTCTGGGCTCTCACTCAAGGCGGCGGCAACTTCGTCATGCATGCGGCCGGCTGGACCGAGGGCGGGCTGACCGCTTCCTTCGAGAAGTTCATTCTCGACGTCGACATGCTGCAGATGGTGGCGGAATATCTGGCACCGCTCGATGTCAGCGAGGATGCGCTCGGCCTCGACGCCGTGCGCGACGTCGGCCCCGGTGGCCATTATTTCGGCACGCTGCACACGCTGCAGCGCTACGAGACCGCCTTCTATTCGCCCATTCTCTCCGACTGGCGCAACTTCGAGACCTGGACGGAAGCCGGACGGCCGACCACCTACGATCATGCCAACCGGATCTTCAAGCAGAAGCTGAACGAATACGAGCGCCCACCACTCGACCCGGCGATCGAAGAGGAGCTCGATGCCTTTGTCGCCAGACGCAAGACAGAGGGCGGCGTCCCGACCGATTTCTGACGGGACACCGTGTGTCAGCAGCACTTCGCGGCATCGAAAAGGCTGCGCCGCCTGGAGTTCGCCTCAGGGGAAGACCGCAGCCCGCGCCGTCGCGATCAGTTGGTCCGTCGACGACGCAACGCAGTTGCGGTCGACCTCCGCCACTGTCCGTTCCCGAACATGGGCGGATAGATGTTTCCTGAAATCGCCAAGCGTCCGGGGAGCGGCGCAAATCACCAAGCTGTCGAAGGCGCGCTCGGCGGCGTAGCTTTCCAGCCGTTCGGCGACATCGGCAACGAAGCGTTGCTGCTCCTCGCGAACGGGATCGCTCTTGTATTCCATCGCGGAGCGGCCGTGCCCGTCGGACGAATGCGACCGACCCGGCCTGTCAGCCATGATGTCCTGTACGCGCTTTGGTTCGGTATGAAAGGTTTCCTCTTCCGGCCGCTGGCGGTCCTCTTTCAAAAGGTTTACGCCCTTGACGATGCGCGCGGTGTTGCCGTCCGCGGCCAGTATCCATGTCCGGTTCTGCACGATTGTCTCCCAGTGAAAGGTGTGGATCGTGACGGGCCGAAGAGGCCCTTTATAGAAACGCGTGAGGCTCGGTTCGGTTCCGGAGCAGACACCGCCCGACACGATTTATTTGCACCTGAAACGACAATCACATCCGCGCGAGATACGCTTCGAAGCTGCGCTCCGCCATCGCCTCGTAGCGTTCCCGCTCGACGTGAACGGCACTGATCCTGTCGACGCGAAAATCGCGGAAGTCGGACCGCAGTTCGCACCAGCCCGTCAGCAGCCAGAAGTGGCCGAAGACGCTCAAGCCCAGCGGCCAGATGGTGCGCTCCGAATGTTCGTCCTTGAGGCTGTCATAGCTGAGCCGAAGCTTGCGACGTTCGGCGATCGCCTGGCGCAGGTCGCCGAGCAGTGCCGGCGGTTCCGGCTGCAGTGAGGAACGGAAGGCGCGAAGTGGTGCCGCCATCAGCCGCTGCCGATGTTCGGGCGGCAAGCCGTGGGCGATCTTCTCCATCGCCTCGCGCGCCGATCGGGCGAGGCGCCCGTCGCCGAGCATCTGCACCGCGCGGGCACCGAAGGCGAGCGCTTCAAGCTGCTCGAAGGTGAAGGCGAGCGGCGGCGCGTCGAAGGCCCCGCGCAGGAGATAGCCGACGCCGCGTTCGCCGTCGATCGGCGCTCCGGAAGCGATCAGATGCTCCATGTCGCGGTAAATCGTCCGCTGAGCCACCTCCATCTTCTCGGCGATCTCCCGCGCTGTCATCGCCCGGCCGGTCGCGCGCAGGAGCTGGATGATGCGAAACAGCCGGTCAGCGGGTCTCATGTGTGGCCTCCCTTCGCCATCCTGCCCCCACGTTTGAAAGGGCTATAGCGACCGTCCGGCAGGCACAAGCATGCGGCTGTCGACTATGGCCATAAGGCTGTCAGTTGCCCTATGCTAAATCAAGCTCCAACCGATATGGAGCATGAACATGACCAGCGATCACATCCTTGAGCTTGCCGTTTGCATCGTCCTCGACAAACCCGCCGCGACAGCCACGCGCCGCCGGGCGATGCAGGCCGTTTCCCGCTATCCCGGATTCGTCTCCTGGCGCGCCGTCGATTCCTGCGAGACCTCGGGCATGTTTGCAGACCTGGTCGAATGGGAGACACTGGACGCGGCCAAATCGGCCGGTGAGCGCGTTCGGGTCGACCCGGAGTTTGCGCCTTACGCGGCGACGATCAGCGCGGTAATGCTGGTGCAGCATTTCACCGATGGCCAGAAAATCTGAGCGGCAAGAAGAAGAGCGAAGGACCGACGCGCAATGGCCGAGCCACTGAAGAACCTGCTGCACCCCGGTGTCGTCACGGACATTGCTGACCGGATCACCCGCAACTCCAGCGCCTTCGATCGAGCGCAATTCCTGGAGCTCGCAGGCGATGGCCTCGAAATGCTGGAACTGATGCAGCGTTCGCTCAAGATCCGCGATGCCCTGGTCGAAACACTGCCGCAGCCGTTCCCTGAAGCCGCCGCCATCCTTTCGGCCTGCCTGCCCCGAGACGATGCGCCCGGCCTCACCGGCTGGGCATTGCTCCCCCTCAGCCAGTACGTCGCCTTGCGCGGTCTTGAGGATTTCGACCTGTCGCTATCGTTGCTGCGTACGCTGACACCACATTTCACCGCCGAGTTCGGCATACGCGTCTTCATCGATCGCGATCAGGATCGTGCCCTTGCGACCATCCGCTCGTGGACGCGTGACACCAACCATCACGTCCGGCGACTGGCGAGCGAAGGCACCCGGCCCCGCCTGCCTTGGGCGATGCGGCTGCCGAAGCTCATCCACGATCCGAAGCCGATCGTGCCGATCCTGACGGACCTTCTCGACGACCCCGAGGACTACGTGCGCCGCTCGGTCGCCAACAGCCTCAACGACATCGCCAAGGATCATCCGGACCTGGTCGCAGCCTTCGTTGCCGCGCATATCGGCGACGCATCGCCGGAGCGCAGCCAGTTGCTGCGCCATGCCTCGCGCACGCTCTTGAAACAGGGCCACCCGGATGCGCTTGGCAATTTCGGCTTCGCTCCCCCGGCCGGCATCAACGCCAGGTTTTCGCTTGATCGCTCCGAAATCGTGCTCGGTGAAAGCCTAGGCCTGCGCCTGGCCGTCAGTCATGACGCCAAGACGAGCCAGAAGGTGATGATCGATTACGCCGTGCACCATCGCAAGGCGAACGGCTCGACATCGCCCAAAGTGTTCAAATGGACGTCGGCAATGCTTGCCCCCGGCGCCTCGATCGAGATCGAAAAACGCCATGCGATCCGGCCGATCACCACCCGGCGCTACTATGCCGGCACGCACCGCATCGTCATCCTCGTCAACGGCCAGGAAGCGGCTGAAGCCGGTTTTGATCTGGCGCTGGAGTAGACCTCATTTCGCACCTGCGAAAAGATGCACCTTGACTTTTTCGCCCAAAACAACGACATGGTGCCCAGCGTCACCTTCCGGCCGCCGCGTGAGCGCGCCCTCGGCAACACAGAAAGCCGTGAAGAAGGAAAAGCGCACCCATACGCCGTAAGCGGCGACAGCACAGGCGCTTGACGACTTTTTTCTTAACCCACAAGTTCCCAATTCACGCGGGGTTCTTGACGCCGAACACCACCGGAACAGCAAGAATGCGGTTCCGGCGAATGCGTTTGGCGCCCCCAAAAGGTATATGCATTTGTCCACCTTTAAAGATCTCGGCCTCTCCCAGCACATCCTGGAGACCCTGTCCGCCAACGGCTTCGAAAAACCGACGCCGATCCAGGCACAGGCCATTCCGCTCGTGCTGAAGGGCAACGATCTCATCGGTCTCGCCCAGACCGGCACCGGCAAGACGGCCGCCTTCGGCCTGCCGATGATCGAAAAGCTCGTTGCCGAAAGCAAGCGTCCCGATCCGCGCAACATCCGCGCCCTGGTGCTCGCACCGACCCGCGAACTGGTCAACCAGATTGCTGCCAACCTCAAGCTCTTCGTCAAGAAGTCTCCGCTGAAAATCGGCGTTGTCGTCGGTGGCGTCTCGATCAACAAGCAAACCGAGCAACTCGCCCGCGGCGTCGACATCCTCGTCGCAACGCCGGGCCGCCTGCTCGATCTCGTCAACCGTAAGGCCGTGACCCTGACGCAAGGGCGCTACCTCGTGCTCGACGAAGCCGACCAGATGCTGGACCTCGGCTTCATCCACGACCTGCGCAAGATCTCCAAGCTCGTGCCGAAGACCCGCCAAACGCTGCTGTTTTCGGCCACCATGCCGAAGCAGATCGCAGAGCTCGCCGGCGAATATCTGACCAACCCGGTCAAGGTCGAAGTCACGCCTCCGGGCAAGGCCGCTGACAAGGTAGAACAGTATGTTCACTTCGTTCCCGGCAAGGACCTGAAGACGACCATCCTCAAGAAGACGCTGACGGAAAACCCGGACGGCCTGTCGCTGATCTTCAGCCGCACCAAGCACGGCGCCGAGAAGCTGATGAAGCACCTCGACCACGTCGGCTTCAAGGCTGCCTCGATCCACGGCAACAAGAGCCAGGGTCAGCGCGAGCGCGCGCTGAAAGCCTTCCGTGACGGCGAGATCCGCGTGCTGGTCGCAACCGACGTCGCCGCCCGCGGCATCGACATCCCGGGCGTCACCCACGTCTATAACTACGACCTGCCGGAAGTGCCCGATGCCTATGTTCACCGCATCGGCCGTACCGCCCGCGCCGGCCGCGACGGCATCGCCATTGCGTTCTGTGCACCGGACGAAATCCGCCTGCTGCGCGACATCGAGAAGCTGATGGGCATCTCGATCGCCGTCGCCAGCGGCGAAGCGCCGGTCGACCAGGCTCGTCCCGCCAAGGGCCGCGGCGGCCGTGGCAACAACGGCGCCGGCCATCGCAAGGGCAACGGCGGCGGCCAGCACCACAATGGCGGTCGTCCTCAGCGCCGTGAGCGCCCGGCCGGCGAGCCGGTTGCCGCCACCAGCGGCTTTACCGGCGACGACCTGTTGCGCGACGAGCGCCGTCCGCAGCGCCAGGAGCGCCGCGATCATGGCCATCCGCAGAACGACGGCCGTGGCGAAGGCAACCGCAACCACGAGGGCAAGAAGCACCACGGACGTCCCGGCCAGAAGCAGGGTGACCGTCGTGACCGCAACCATGGCGGCCGCAACGAAAACCGTGGCGGTGGCGAGCGTCGCGAAGGCGGCCAGGGCCAGCGCCGCGGCCACGGCGGCAACCGCGGCCACCAGGGCTGAAATCCGATAGCTTGATGATATCAACGGCGGGTCGTTTCGGCCCGCCGTTTCAGTTTTTGCTTACTCGCATGTCGTATCGCAAAACCGCCGCACACTTTTGCGCGACATGCTCTATGCCCGCTGCTTGCGGTTGGTGAGATAGACGCCCGCGACGGCGATCACCGTACCGATGACCATGGGCAGCGTCAGCGCTTCGCCGAAGAAGAGCCAGGCCTGCACTGCGGCAAGCGGCGGCACGAGATAGATCAGCGAAGCAGCGCGCGAGACCTGGCCTCGGCGGATGAGATAGAGAAGCAGCGCGATCGCCCCCATCGACAGCCCCAGCACCGACCAGGCCAGCGAAAGCACGATCTGGAGATTCCAGGTCACGTGCAGATCTTCCAGCATCAGCGCCAGCGGAATGGTGACGATCAGCGCGCCGAGATATTGAAGTGCTGCGATCGTGCGAATGTCGCCGCTCTGCAGGTGGCGCTTCTGGTAGAGCGTGCCATAGGTGACGGCTCCCATGCCGAGCACGTTGAGGACAACAGGCAGCATGTGGATCGGCGTCGCACCCGTGTCGATCGCCAGCACCTTCGGCAACACGGCAAGCGCGATGCCGAAGAAGCCGAGCACCAGACCGAGCTTCTGCTGCACGCTCAGCCTTTCGTCGATGACGAAGGCCGCCGCGACCGCCGTCATCAGTGGCTGCAGGCCGGCAATGATGCCGGAAATGCCAGCAGGCACCCCTTGCCCGATCGCCCACCAGACAGAGGCGAGATAAAGCCCGTGCAGGAACATGCCCGACACCACGGCGTGGCCGGCCATTGCGAAGGACCTCGGCCACCGCGCACCTGTGACGACGCAGAAGAGAATGAAAAGCACGATCGCCAGCGTGTAGCGCAGCACCAGGAAGGTCAGCGGGTCGGCATAGACGGCAGCATATTTTGCGACGACCCAGCCGGTCGACCAGAGCAGAACGAAGATGGCGGGAGCCAGACGGGCAAGCATGGGGGTATCCGGGCAAGGGGCAGATTGGCCGCCTACAGCCTGCTGCCCGAAGCAGCGCAAGATTGCTGTAATACTTTGATCTACCGAATGATTTCGGCCCAAATCCTGGTGATTTAAGCAATCCCGCAAGTAGATGCGGAAACGCTGATGGTCAAAGCAATTTTTCTGATGGAAAGGTTCAGCCGATCGGAACCATCAGCCGGAGAGAAGACAGCGACAGCGAGACGAAGCCGGGCTCATACTCCTCGCGGTAGTGCAATAGAGCCGTATCGACCGCATAGCCCTCGGCCGCAATCCAATCGAACATTTTCTGATAGTGCGCAAAGACGTCACCGCTTCCGGGATGATGCAGGGCGGTGACGAAGCGCATGGCCGGCAGGTCGACATGACCAGGGTGAACCGTTGTCTCGGCCCTGTCAGCGACATAACCGACGAGATAGCGAAAGCCGTCAGGGCGATCGTTCCAGGAAATGCCGACGAGGGCTGCATGGTCCCCCGGATGAAGGTGTTGATGGTGCCCCTGCATCTCGGCGATCAGCCGGCGAACGGCTCCGTCGGCCGCCTCTCCGAAGGTGCCTTCCCAAAACGAGCCGGCTATGCGCTCAGCCGGTCTTTCAACGATTTCGAACACCATGACCACCTCGTCAAACGAAAGATCCCGCACCTTCTGGCCGGCGACGCGAAGGCCGATCTCCGCTGCAAAACGGAATTTGGCTCAAAGCAGTTCCACGAAGGCGCGCGCCGCGTGGCTGAACTGCCTTTCGCGATGGGTCAAAAGCTCGAAATCGCGCTCCGCCAGTTCGAACGGCAGCTCGACCAGCCGGCCGCTGTCGACGAAGGGCTGGGCGGCAAGCCGGGAAACGGCCGTGACGAACGGACCGCTTTCGACCGCCGTCAGCACCGCCTCGTTCGAAGGCAACTCGAGCTCGATCTTCAATCCGTCGAACTCCGCTCCATGATCCCTCATCGATTGCAGGAACATTGCCCGTGTGCCGGAGCCCTGTTCACGCAGCACCCAGCGCGCGGCAAGCAGCATCTCCAGCTTGACCGGGGCGCCGACAAGCGGATGGCGTGGCGAAGCATAGACCGCGATGCGATCGACGGCGACGCAGCGATGGTCGAGCTTGGCGCCATCAACCCGGCCCTCGACGAAACCAAGCTGCGCCGTCCCTTCCTCCACCGCTTCGGCAACGACCGCCGTGTTGCGCACGGTCAGCTTCACATCGACCTGCGGATAGTCATGGGTGAAGCGGGCGAGACGCGCCGGCAGCCAGTAGCTTGCAACCGTCTGGCTGGCGGCGATCGACAGTTCGCCGCGGCGAAGCTGGGATAGATCGTTGAGGCAGGCGGTGGCAGCGAGCGCCCGGGCGAGCACCGCTCTTGCCTCCGGCAGGAAGACCTTGCCGGCATCGGTCAACGTCAAACCGCGGCCGACACGATCGAACAACCGCACGTCGTGCTGGGTTTCAAGCGCGGCGATCGCGGCGCTTGCCGCCGACTGCGTGACGTTCATCGCCTCGGCGGCTTTGGTCATGTGCAGGCGCTCGGCGACGGCGACGAAGATTCTAAGCTGATCGAGTGTCATGGCAAATCAATCGCAGAAACCGATCAAAATGACAAGAATAATCCGTTAGACTGATTCATGGATCGGCGTAGGTTGCACGCCATGTCCAGATCGCATCCCACATTCCGCTCAGCATTTTCCTCCGCTTCCTCCCGCCTGGCGTGCATTCTCCCAGGACTTTTTCTCTGCTGTCTCGTCGCACTTGCGGCCATCGGACTTGAATGGATCGAGTGGCGGTGGGCAGGTCGCGCATGGCTGGAGGCCCTCGTACTCGCCATCCTGCTTGGCGCCATCGTCCGCACGATCTGGACGCCTGGCGCCCGCTTCCTCGCAGGCATCCACTTCTCTGCCAAGGTTCTGCTGGAGACCGCCATCGTCCTGATCGGCGCCATGGTGAGCTTCAACGCAATCGCCGAAAGCGGGCCAACACTGCTTCTCACCATCGTCGCGATGGTTATCATGTCGATCGCCACCGGCTACCTGATCGCACGACTGCTCGGCCTGCCGAAGCGGCTCGCGACCTTGATCGCCTGCGGCAATGCCATCTGCGGGAACTCGGCGATCGCCGCCGTCGCTCCGGCGATCGGCGCTCGTGGCGAAGAGGTGGCGGCGGCCATCTCGTTTACCGCCATTCTCGGCATCGCCGTCGTCCTGTTGCTGCCCTTCCTCGGCGGCTGGCTCGGCATGTCGCCTCAGGGCTACGGCGTTTTTGCCGGCATGACCGTCTACGCCGTGCCGCAGGTTCTCGCCGCTGCCAGCCCCTTCAGTTCGCTCTCGGTCCAGGTCGGCACGCTCGTCAAGCTCGTGCGCGTGCTGATGCTTGGCCCCGTCGTCTTCTGCTTCTCTCTGATCGGTAACCGCGACGCTCAACCTGGACCCGTGCCGTGCCAAGGCCGGAAGGCGGGATCACGTCTCGCCACGCTCGCCCACTTCGTCCCCTGGTTCATTCTCGGCTTCCTGGCCGTCGCCATTGCCCGCAACAGCGGCGCGATCCCGGACCCGGTCGCAACGGGCGCCGTGAAGGTCTCCATCTGGCTGACCGTCATCGCCATGGCCGCGCTCGGCCTCGAGGTCGACATCCGCACGCTCGCCAATGCCGGTCCGCGCGCCAGTGCCGCTGCCCTGCTCTCGCTTCTAGTGCTCTGCATGCTGTCAGCGCTCGCGATCGCTTGTCTCGGCCTCGGTTAACACCGGAAAACGCGCGCCCAATTTTAGAGCATATGCATGTTTTGCAGCCGCTCGGCCGCTTCACCTTTCGGCGGCCGGATCCCGCTGCCCGGTTGTTGGGCAGTTTTTCCCGTGAACGAGCAAGCGGATCGACGCCAATTTTCTTTTCGGGCGACTGAGCACGCTTCTTGCATTGCAACCAGCGTTGTACTCAAATGGTCAAAAATAAGGGGACCACGCCTTTGGCATTTGACGAAATGATGAATGCGGACAGTAGTCCGCGCCAGCCATATTCGACCTATCATGATTGGTATGCCAGCCAGGACAAAAATCGGCTCATAGCGAAATCCAAGGAAGCCGAGAACATATTCCGGAAGACCGGCATCACCTTCGCGGTCTACGGACACGCAGACTCATCCGAAAAGCTCATCCCCTTCGACCTCATTCCCCGCATCATCTCCGGCCGCGAATGGCGCAAGCTCGCTCAAGGCATCGAGCAGCGGGTCATCGCGCTCAACGCCTTCCTCGACGACATCTACCACAAGCAGGAGATCATTCGCGCCGGCCGCATCCCGCGCGAACTGATCGAGAAGAACGTGGCGTTCCTGCCGCAGATGATCGGCTTCCGCCCGCCGGGCGGCGTTTACACCCACATCGTCGGTACCGACATCGTACGAACAGGCGAAGACCAGTTCTACGTTCTTGAAGACAATGCCCGCACGCCGTCCGGTGTCAGCTACATGCTGGAAAACCGGGAAACCATGATGCAGATGTTCCCGGAACTCTTCCATCAGAACCGTGTGCGCCCGGTCGAGAACTACCCCTATCTCCTGCGCCAGAGCCTGGCCTCACTCGCCCCTCCCGGCTGCACCGGCAAGCCGCGTGTCGCGGTGCTGACGCCCGGCATCTACAACTCGGCCTTCTACGAACACGCCTTCCTCGCCGACATGATGGGTGTCGAGCTCGTCGAAGGCTCGGATCTGCGCGTCATCGATGGCAAGGTGAAGATGCGCACGACCCGCGGCTACGAGGCGATCGACGTACTCTATCGCCGGGTCGACGACGATTTCCTCGATCCGCTCACCTTCCGGCCGGATTCGGCGCTTGGCATTCCCGGCATCATGGACGTCTACCGCGCCGGCAACATCACCATCGCCAATGCGCCCGGCACCGGCATTTCCGATGACAAGGCGATCTATTCCTACATGCCCGAGATCGTCGAGTTCTACACCGGCCGCAAGCCGTTGCTCGAAAACGTGCCCACCTGGCGCTGTTCGGAGCCGCAGAGCCTGAAATACGTGCTCGAACATCTGGAAGAGCTGGTGGTCAAGGAAGTGCATGGATCCGGCGGTTACGGCATGCTGGTTGGGCCGACGGCGACCCGGAAGGAGCGCGCGGTCTTCGCCGAGAAGCTGAAGAGCCGCCCCAACAACTACATCGCCCAGCCGACGCTTTCCCTCTCCACCGTGCCGATCCTCGTCAACAAGGGAATAGCGCCCCGGCACGTCGACCTTCGTCCCTATGTCCTGGTCTCCGACAAGGTTCAGATCATCCCCGGCGGCCTGACGCGCGTGGCGCTCAAGGCCGGTTCGCTCGTCGTGAATTCCAGCCAGGGTGGCGGAACCAAGGACACCTGGGTGCTGGAGGACTGAGAGATGCTGGGAAGAACTGCAAACGGCCTCTACTGGATGTTCCGCTACATCGAGCGGGCGGAGAACGGTGCCCGGCTGATCGATGCCGGCCTGCGCATGTCGCTAACGCGCAGCGAAGCGAGCGAAGACGACTGGGACGGCGTGCTGCAAAGCGCCGGTGTCCGCGAAAACTATGACGAGGTGCACGACAAGCTGACGAGCATCGACGCGATCGACTTTCTTTTGCGCGACCGCGCCAATCCGTCGAGTGTGATGTCCTGCATCGAGGCGGGTCGCCACAACGCCCGCATGGTGCGCACCGCGCTGACCCGCGAGACCTGGGAAGCCACCAACGAATGCTACCTCGAAATGAAGGCGATGCTCTCCAAGAAGGCGCGCCCGACCGACATGCCGGAGATCATCGACACGATCAAGCGCCGCGCCGGCCTGATCCGCGGTGCTTTCCACGGCACGATGCTTCGAAACGAGATCTTCAACTTCTCGCGCATCGGCACCTTCATCGAACGGGCGGACAACACCGCCCGCATCCTCGACGTCAAGTATTACGTGCTCCTGCCGGCGGTCGCCGCCGTCGGTTCGTCCATGGACAACGTGCAGTGGGAATCGATCCTGCGCTCGGTCTCGGCGCACCGCGCCTACGGCTGGGTCTATGATGCCGAGCTCCGCCCCGCCAACATCGCCGACTTCCTGATATCGAACGGCCGCATGCCGCGCTCTCTTGCCTATTGCTACGAGAAGATCGCCAGCAACCTCGGCTATCTCGAACGGGAGTATGGCGAGCGCCATGCCGCCCACGACACGGCCGACCGCACGCTCGCATCGCTGCGCAGTCAGTCGATCAAGGACATCATGGACCAGGGACTGCACGATTATCTCGAAGACTTCATCAGCCACAACAACCGTCTGGGACAGGAAATCTCCGACGGTTACCGGTTCAATTGAGCTCGGGAGGATGGCATGCACCTGAAGATCAGCCACACGACCGAATACCACTATGACGAACCCGTGCAATACGCGCTGCAGCGCCTGCGGCTGACGCCGCTGACCCAGACCGGCCAGACCGTTCTCGGCTGGCAGACGCTGGTCGATGGCGCCGCAATCGAGGTGAGCTACGACGACCACTTCGGCAACCGCGTTCATCTCGTCAGCGTCGACGGCGACCGCGAAGCGATCCGCATCACCGCCTCCGGCGAGGTTCATACGGAGGATCGCGCCGGCGTTTTCGGGCCGCACCAGTCCTATGTGCCGCTCTGGCTCTACGCCCGCGAAACGCCTTTGACCAAGGCGGGGAAACTCATCCGCGAACTCGCGAAATCCGCCGAGGGCGACACCGACCTTGCCCGCATGCATGCGTTGATGGAGACGATCCACAAGGCAGTCGAGTACGAGCCAGGCGAGACCCATGCGGAAACGACGGCCGAGGATGCGCTCGAAAGCGGCAGCGGCGTCTGCCAGGACCACGCCCACATCCTGATCGCGGCCGCCCGCTCGCTCGACCTGCCGGCGCGCTACATCTCGGGCTATCTGATGATGGAAGGCCAGCCGGATCAGACGGCGAGTCACGCCTGGGCCGAAGTGCATCTGAACGGCCTCGGCTGGGTCGGCTTCGACGCCGCCAACAAGATCTGCCCCGATGACCGCTACGTTCGCATTGCTTCCGGCCTCTGCTACCGGGACGCCGCACCGATCTCCGGCCTGATCCATGGCGAAGCCAAGGAAACGCTGAAAGTTTCGGTGACGGTCGAGCAGAAGCAAAGCCAGAGTCAGACGCAAAGCCAGTAGCACCGAGACGGGGCGGCGCCGGCGCCCCGTCGACACCGATCGGCCGATCGCGTGCGGCGTCAGACCGGAAAACAGTGACTCGATCTATCGGGAAGCACTCGCCTGCAGGATGCGGCAGAGAGCCACGAAGCCGCTGTCGTAGCTGCCAGCGACGACGTCGCGACAGCGCTTGATAAGTTTCAGCCGTTCACTACCCTGGCCCTAAGGAGACATTGGAAGATCGCGCCTGGTTGCGCTGTCGCGCGCTGGCGTCGACGGTTTCGCCGGGCGTAGACAATACGATGCGAAGACCCGTTCTGCGTGCGCTTCTTTTCGGAACAACTTGGTGGAGCGCACGGAAAAGCCGCACCGCCAAGCGATGCGGCTCATCCTTCCAGGACACTTGGCGGGTGCGGCGCTCGGTCCGCCCCCGCTTTGACCGCTCGGGCAGAACGGTCAGTGGCTGTCGCGGTTCATCGGGATTTCGGCGCCGCGCGGACCGACGAGGAAGTCGAGATCCGCACCCGTATCGGCCTGCATCACGCTCTTGACGTAGAGACCGGCATAACCGCCGGAAAGCGGCTTCACCGGCGACACCCAAGCGGCGCGGCGGCGGGCGAGTTCCTCGTCCGAAACATCGAGATGGATCGTGCGGGCCGGCACATCGACGGCAATCATGTCGCCGTTTTGCACCAGCGCCAGCGGGCCGCCGTCGGCGGCTTCCGGTGCCGTGTGCAGGATGACCGTGCCATAGGCGGTGCCGGACATGCGCGCATCGGAGATGCGGATCATATCGGTGATGCCCTTCTTCAAGACCTTCGGCGGCAGGCCCATATTGCCGACCTCGGCCATGCCCGGATAACCCTTGGGCCCGCAATATTTCAGCACCATCACGCAGGTCTCGTCGATGTCGAGATCGTCACGATTGATGCGGGCGTGATAGTCCTCGATGCTCTCGAACACCACAGCGCGGCCCTTGTGCTGCATCAGATGTGGCGAAGCGGCGGAAGGCTTCAGCACGCAGCCCTTCGGCGCCAGGTTGCCTCGCAGCACCGCGATGCCGCCCGACTTCGTCAGCGCCTTGTCGCGCGGCACGATGACGTCGTCGTTGTAGTTGACGACATCCTTGACGTCGTTCCAGATCGTGTCGCCGGTAACGGTCACGGCATCCTTGTGCAGGAGACCCATCTCGCCCACGGCCTTGATCACGACCGGCAGGCCGCCGGCGTAGTAGAACTCCTCCATAAGGTACTTGCCCGACGGCTGCAGGTTGACGATCGTCGGCACGTCGCGGCCGAGGCGATCCCAGTCGTCGAGGCTCAAGTCGACGCCGACGCGGCCGGCAAGCGCGAGCAGATGTAGCACGGCATTGGTCGAGCCACCGACAGCGCCGTTGACGCGGATGGCATTCTCGAAAGCCTCTTTCGTCAGGATATCCGAAGGCTTCAGGTCTTCCTTGACCATGTCGACGATGCGGCGACCGGAGAGCTGGGAGATCACCCGGCGACGCGCGTCGACGGCAGGAATGGCCGCATTGCCCGGCAAGGTCATGCCCAGTGCTTCAGCCATTGAGGCCATGGTCGAGGCCGTGCCCATGGTCATGCAACTGCCGGCCGACCGAGCCATGCCCTGCTCAGCATCCATGAATTCCGCCAGCGACATCTCGCCGGACTTCACCATTTCCGAGAACTGCCAGATCGCCGTGCCGGAGCCGACGTCCTTGCCGCGCCACTTGCCGTTCAGCATCGGGCCGCCGGAGACGAGAATGACCGGAATGTCGACGCTCGCTGCGCCCATCAACAGGCTTGGCGTGGTCTTGTCGCAGCCACCGAGCAGGACGACGCCATCGACCGGATTGCCGCGGATCGCCTCTTCGACATCCATCGCAGCGAGGTTGCGGAACATCATCGCCGTCGGGCGCAGCGTGCTTTCGCCGACCGAGAACACCGGAAACTCGACCGGGAAGCCGCCGGCCTCGTAGACGCCGCGCTTTACGCGCTCGGCAAGGTCGCGCAGATGCGCATTGCAGGGCGTCAACTCCGACCAGGTGTTACAGATGCCGATGATCGGCCGACCATCGAAGGTGTCGGCGGGCAGGCCCTGGTTCTTCATCCAGGAGCGATGCATGATGGCATTCTTGCCAGTGCCGCCAAACCAATCCTGCGACCGCAGCTTGCGCGGCCATTCAGCTTTCTTCTTCATCTCTTTCTTCCTTGTGCGGCCCGCGCACTCACGCGGGCCTGTGACGGCGCCCGCTAAGCGAGCGTGTAGGCCGTCTTGACGGTGGTGTAGAACTCGGCGGCGTAGCGCCCCTGCTCGCGCGAGCCGTGGGACGAGCCCTTGCGACCGCCGAAGGGCACGTGGAAATCGACGCCCGCCGTCGGCAGGTTGACCATCACCATGCCGGCTTCGGCATTGCGCTTGAAATGAGTTGCGTGCTTGAGGCTGGTCGTGGCGATGCCGGAGGAGAGGCCGAAGGGCGTGTCGTTGGCAACGCTGAGTGCCTCATCATAGTCCCTGACGCGGATGACGGCGGCGACCGGCCCGAAAATCTCCTCGCGGGAAATGCGCATCTGATTGGTCGCTTCGGTAAACAGCGCCGGCTGCAGGTAGAAGCCGGGCGTGTCGCGCTTCAGCAGCTCACCGCCAAAGGCGAGCTTCGCGCCTTCCTGGCGGCCGATGGCGATGTAATCGGTGTCCTGGTTGAGCTGGCTCTCATCGACCACCGGGCCGATCTGCGTGCCGGCCTTCAAGGCATCGTCGACGACGAGCCCCTTGATCCGCTCACCCATCGCGGCAACGAAGCGGTCATGAATGCCCTCGGTGACGATGATGCGCGAGGATGCGGTGCAGCGCTGGCCGGTGGAGAAGAAGGCGGAGTTGACCGCCGCTTCGACCGCAACATTGAGGTCGGCGTCATCGAGCACGACGAAGGGGTTCTTGCCGCCCATCTCCAGCTGGTACTTGCGGTTATGCTCGACGGATGCCATCGCGACGCGTTTGCCGGTGCCGGTCGAGCCGGTGAAGGTAATCGCGTGCACATCCGGGCTGTCGAGCATCGCCTGGCCGACGACCGAGCCCTTGCCCATGACGAGGTTCAACACACCCTTCGGCAGGCCGGCGCGGTGGAGAATGTCGACGATCGCCCAGGAGCTGCCGGGCACCAGCTCGGCCGGCTTGAAGACGACGGTGTTGCCGTAGCAAAGGGCCGGCGCGATCTTCCAGGCGGGAATGGCGATCGGGAAATTCCAGGGCGTGATGATGCCGACGACGCCGACCGGCTCGCGGGTGATCTCGACGCCAATGTTTGGACGCGCCGACGGCAGCACTTCGCCGGCCAACCGCAGGCACTCGCCGGCGAAGAAGTCGAAGATCTGGCTGGCGCGCACGGTCTCGCCAATCCCCTCGATAAGCGTCTTGCCTTCCTCGCGCGACAGCAACTTCCCGAGCTCGTCCTTGCGGGCGAGGATCTCGTCGGCGGTCTTTCTGAGGATCGCGTGGCGCTCGAGGATGCCGGAGCGCGACCAGGCCGGAAACGCCGCCTTAGCAGCGGCGATCGCCGCCCGCGCATCGTCGGCAGACGCACGGGCATATTCGCCAACCACGTCGTTGGTGTTGGACGGGTTGATGTTGGCAACCCCGTCGCCTCCGACCCATTCGCCGGCAATCAGGTTCTGGTGCAATGTCATGGCCTTGAGGCCTCCTTGATATCAGCGCGACGCCGCATGTCGCGGACCATGGATGCGGTCAGAGCTGGTGGACGGTGACCGGTTCGTCGGCGGCGATCGCGAGCGCGTTGCGCAGTGGCAGGCCGAAGCCCGTAGCTTCGATCTCGAACACGTCGCCTTCCTCGGTGCGGATGCCGTCGCCGAAGGACAGCGTCGCCGTGCCGAACATGTGGACGTGCACGTCGCCTGGCTGCCGGAACAGGCCGTATTTGAAATGGTGATGCTCGAGATTGGCGAAGCTGTGCGACATGTTGGCTTCACCCGACAGGAACGGCTTTTCCCACAGCACCTTGCCGCCGCGTAGAATGCGCGACATGCCGCGGATATCCTCCGGCGCGACGCCGATGCGGATTTCCGGACCGAAGCTTGCCTGCCGCAGCTTCGAGTGTGCGAGCCAGAGATAGTTGACCCGCTCGGTCTTGTGGTCGGAGAATTCGTTGGCAACGGCAAAGCCGATGCGGAACGGCACGCCCTTGTCGGAAATCACATAGATGCCGGCCATTTCCGGCTCCTCGCCACCGTCCTCGGCAAAGGCGGGCGAAACGAGCGCGGACCCCGGCGTTACCGCAGAAGTGCCGTTACCCTTGTAGAACCACTCCGGCTGCACGCCGGTTTCGCCGGTTTTCGGCTTGCCGCCCTCAAGGCCCATGCGGAACATTTTCATCGAGTCCGTCAGGGTTTCCTCGGCCGCCTCGCTGGTCTTCTTGTGCATGGCGTCGCGGGTAGCAGCCGAGCCCAAGTGTGTGAGCCCCGTGCCGGTCAGATGCAGGTGCGCCGGGTCCGGATGGGTGATCGGCGGCAGGAAGCGTCCCTCCGCATAGGCCTTGTCGAGGTCGACGGCGGCACCGAGACCCTTGGCCTCGATCGTCTCCTTCAGGCTGCGCCCGGCATTGGCCGCTTCCGACGCCAGCGCGTAGACGCTGGCAGCGCCCTTCACCACATGCGCGGTTTCACCCGGTGCACGCACCGCAACCACGATCGATCCATCTTCGTTCCTGATCTGCGAAATCAGCACGATGCTATCCTTCCTATCGTCTTGGGTCGCGATATCCGCCTTTTCAAGGCAAAAGCGTCCCCGTGGGTGGCTCTCGCCACCCAATTCCGGCGGTCGGAGCCGCCGATCCTGACAGCCACGGCTGCCGGTGAATGTTACTGGTTCGCGTCGGGTCTTATGGCTTTCCGCTCAACCCTTGTTCTTGTTGTAGACATCGAAGAACACGGCAGCGAGCAGCACGAGGCCCTTGATCAGCTGCTGGTAGTCGATGCCGATACCCATGATCGACATGCCGTTATTCATCACGCCCATGATGAAGGCGCCGATGACAGCACCGATGATCTTGCCGACGCCACCCGACGCCGAAGCGCCGCCGATGAAGCAGGCCGCGATCACGTCGAGCTCGAAGCCGACGCCGGCCTTCGGCGTTGCCGAGTTGAGGCGGGCGGTGATGATCATGCCGGCAAGGGCCGCCAGCACACCCATGTTGACGAAGGTGTAGAAGGTGAGCCGTTCGGTGTTGATGCCCGAAAGCTTGGTCGCCTTGACGTTGCCGCCCATCGCGTAGATGCGGCGGCCAATGGTCGAGCGCGTGGTGACGAAGGTGTAGAGCGCAATCAGCACTGCCATCGCGATCAAGACGTTCGGCAGGCCGCGATAGGTCGCAAGCTGGAAGCCGATGAACAGCGCCACGGCGGCAATCACCGCCATCTGCACCGCGAAGAAGATGAAGGGCTCGTTCTCGGTGCCGTGCTGCTCGTTGATCTTGCGGTCGCGAAGGCCCGCATAGATCGCGTAGCCGACGAGCGCGATGACCGCCACGAGGGCCACCATGTTCTGGATGGTCTCAGGCGCCGGGTTGAGGAAATAGAGGAAGTCCGGAACGAAGCCCGTGGAAAGAAGCTGGAACTCCTTCGGGAACGGGCCGATCGGGCGGCCGCCGAGCACCACATAGGTGAGACCGCGGAAGACCAGCATGCCGGCAAGCGTCACGATGAAGGACGGGATCTTCTGGTAGGCGACCCAGTAACCCTGCGCCGCCCCCATGATGCCGCCGACGATCAGACAGGCGGGAATGACGATGATGGCCGGCAGGCCCCATTTCACCAGCATGATCGCCGAGATCGCGCCGATGAAGGCGACGATCGAGCCGACCGACAGGTCGATATGGCCGGCGACGATGATCAGCAGCATGCCGAGCGCCATGATGACGATGAACGAGTTCTGCAGCACCAGGTTGGTGATGTTGACCGGCTTGAACAAGACGCCGTTGGTGACGAACTGGAAGAACAGCATGATCACCACGAGTGCGACAAGCAGGCCGTATTCGCGGATGTTGTTCTTGAGATAGTCCCCGATCGAGGGCTTGTTGTTTTGGGTGCTCGTATCGGCGACCATTAGTGTTTCTCCCCTGAACGCATGATGGCACGCATGATGGATTCCTGGCTTGCTTCCGCCTTCGAGAGCTCCGCAACGATGCGGCCCTCGTTCATGACGTAGATGCGATCGCAGGTTCCAAGCAGCTCCGGCATTTCCGATGATATCATCAGAATGCCTTTACCCTCGGCGGCAAGCTGGTTGATGATGGTGTAGATCTCATATTTCGCGCCGATGTCGATGCCGCGCGTCGGCTCGTCGAGGATGAGAACTTCCGGATTAGTGAACAGCCATTTGGACAGCACGACCTTCTGCTGGTTGCCGCCCGACAGGTTGACTGTTTCCTGATAGATCGAGTGCGAACGGATGCGCAGCTTTGAGCGATAGTCGGAGGCAACCTTCGCTTCCTTGCGGTCGTCGATGACGCCGCTCGACGCAACCGCCTTCAGATTGGAAAGCGTCGTGTTCTCTTTGATGTTGTTGATCAGCACGAGGCCGAGCTGCTTGCGGTCCTCGGTCACGTAAGCCAGGCCGGCATCGATCGCGCGCGGAATGGTGCTGACGTCGACCGGCTTGCCGCGCATCTTCACCTCGCCGGTAATCTTGTGGCCCCAGGATTTGCCGAAGAGGCTCATCGCCGTTTCCGTGCGCCCTGCCCCCATCAATCCGGCGATGCCGACGACCTCGCCGGCGCGCACGGTGAAATTGACGTCGTGCAGGAACTGCCGGTCGCGATGCTGCTGGTGGAAGACGTTCCAGTTCTTCACTTCCAAGAGCGTCTCGCCGATCTTGGGCTCGCGCGGCGGATAGCGGTCTTCCATGGCCCGGCCGACCATGCCCTTGATGATCCGGTCCTCGCCGATGTCCTCGCTGTGACAGTCGAGCGTCTCGACCGTGCCGCCGTCGCGCAGGATGGTGATCTGGTCGGCGACTTTGCGGATCTCGTTCAGCTTGTGCGAGATGATGATCGAGGTCATGCCCTGGGTGCGGAATTCCATCAAGAGCTTCAAGAGCGCGTCGGAGTCCGTCTCGTTGAGCGAGGCGGTCGGCTCGTCGAGGATCAAGAGCCGCACCTTCTTCGACAGCGCCTTGGCGATCTCGACCAGCTGTTGCTTGCCGACGCCGATATCGGTGATCAGCGTCGCCGGGCTTTCGCTCAAGCCCACCTTCTTCAGGAGTTCCTGCGTGCGGGCAAAGGTCTGCGGCCAATGGATCACGCCGTTGCTGGCGATCTCGTTGCCGAGAAAGATGTTCTCGGCGATCGACAGCAGCGGCACCAGCGCCAGTTCCTGGTGGATGATGATGATGCCGAGGTCTTCGCTGTCGGAGATGGTCGAGAAGCGGCGGGCTTCGCCGCCGTAATGAATCTCGCCCTCATAGGTGCCGGCGGGATAGACGCCGCTCAACACCTTCATCAGCGTCGACTTGCCAGCACCATTTTCGCCGACAAGCGCGTGGATCTCGCCCTCGCGGACCTTGAAGCTGACATTGTCCAGCGCCTTGACGCCCGGAAACGTCTTGGTGATGCCCCGCATTTCAAGAATGATATTGTCCATGTTCAGTCATTCCAGCGGCAGTCTTCAAGAGAGTACCGGCTCCGTCATCTGGATAAAAGGGCCCGCACGTCAGCACGGGCCCTCTCGCGCTCAAAAAGATCAGTTGTTGATCTGGTCTTCGGTGTAGTAGCCCGAGCTTACGAGCACGTCCTTGACGTTGGACTTGTCGACGGCAACCGGCTTCAGGAGGTAGGACGGAACGACCTTGACGCCGTTTTCATAGGTCTTGGTGTCGTTCACTTCCGGCTCCTTGCCTTCCATGATCGCATTGACCATGCCAACGGTGACCTTGGCGAGTTCGCGCGTGTCCTTGAAGATCGACGAATACTGTTCGCCGGCAAGGATCGACTTGACCGACGGCAGTTCGGCGTCCTGGCCGGTGACAACCGGCATAGCCATGTCGCCCGAGCCGTAGCCGACGCCCTTCAGAGCCGAGATGATACCGATCGAGAGACCGTCATAGGGCGACAGTACGCCATCGACCTTGGCGTCGGTGTAGTTCGACGACAGTAGGTTTTCCATGCGGGCCTGGGCAACGGCACCGTCCCAACGCAGCGTACCGACCTGGTCCATGCCCTTCTGGCCGGACTTGACGACGATCTTGCCGCTGTCGATCAGCGGCTGCAGGACCGACATCGCGCCGTCGTAGAAGAAGAAGGCGTTGTTGTCGTCCGGCGAGCCACCGAAGAGCTCGATGTTCTTGGGCTCGGTGGCGCCGTCGAGCTTGAGGCCCTGCACCAGCGACGTCGCCTGCTGCACGCCGACCTGGAAATTGTCGAAGGTGGCGTAGTAGTCGACGTTGCCCGAGTCACGGATCAGGCGGTCATAGGCGATAACCTTGACGCCTGCGTCGTGGGCCTTCTGCAGGATGTCGGAGAGCGTCGTGCCGTCAATGGCGCCGATGACGAGAACCTTGGCACCCTTGGTCACCATGTTCTCGATCTGGGCAAGCTGGTTCGGAATGTCATCGTCGGCGAACTGCAGGTCCGGGGTGTAGCCGGCTTCCTTGAACAGCTTCTCCATCGTCTCGCCGTCGGAAATCCAGCGGGTCGACGTCTTCGTCGGCATCGAAATGCCGACCGTGCCTTTGTCCTGCGCAAACACCGGCGCAGCGAACGACGCGATGGAGATCGCGGCGGCTGCGAGAAGCGAAGTCATCAATTTCATCAGTTCTCTCCCAAATAGGTTGAAGCCGGCAGGCTATGCCTTCCCGTCTATGCGCAGCAATCCGCCGCCCGAGATCTTGATCTCCGGGCCGCGGATCAAGGTGAAGGACGATCCTCCCCGCCTCGCATGCTCCCACACGCGCTGGCACATGAGCAAAAACTGGAATCAAAACATATAACTGTCAAATACAATATCGCTTTGAATGCATACCAAAAATGATATAGCACTTGCAAACAGTGTGATTTTTGAAAATCTTTGAAACCAGAGGGCATTGGAGATGCGCGATCTGAAAGCGAGCGCCACCGGAACGGCCGGCGAACTCTTCGATTCAGCACTCTTCCGCTCCGGCTTGAAGATCAGCCACCTCAGGCTGATTCTCGCGATCGACGACCACAGGCGCATCAGCGCTGCCGCGGAAGCCCTCGGAATTTCGCAGCCGGCAGCCTCGCGCATGCTGTCTGAAATCGAGACGATGCTGAAGGCGCCGGTCTGCGAACGCATTGCCCGGGGCGTCGAGCTGACGCCCTACGGCGAAGCCCTGGCACGTCGGGCGCGTACGATTTTTCTGGAGCTCCGGGAAGCCTCGCGCGAGATCAACGAGTTGAAGACCGGCAGCGGCGGCTCGGTCTCTCTGGGTTCCGTCACCGGCCCGGCGCTCAATCTCGCCGTCCCCGCCATTCGCCAGGTGATCACCGCCTATCCCGGCATCGAAATCAACGTCCAGATCGAAAACAGCAATGTGCTGGCAAGGGAACTGCTCGCCGCGCGCCACGATTTCATCATCGGGCGCATCCCCGACGATCAGCCGCCGCGGCTCTTCAACATGGTGGAGATCGGCTACGAGGAGGTCTGCCTGATCGTGCGCGATGGCCACCCGCTGCTCGACAAGCCCATGGTCGTCGCCGAGGACCTGCCCTCCTATGACTGGGTGTTCCAGCCACCTGGCACCCTGCTCAGGCGCGCGGTCGAGGATAGTTTCGTAGCAGCCGGCGTGAGATTGCCGGCGACCGTCATCAACACCTCGTCGATCATTCTGACGCTGTCGATCGTGCGCCACACCAATGCCATCGCGCCGGTAGCGCTCGACGTCGCCAACCTGATTGCCGGCAACGGCACACCGGCCGGCGAAATCCGCATCCTGAAGACCGAAATCCCCATCCGCATCAAACCTTACGGACTGATCACCGCTGAAGGTCGCGCGCTGCCGCCGAGCGCCAAGCTACTCTATGACCTGATCCTGAAGCAGGGCCGCGCGTGATCAGCCCGGCATGATCAGGATGATCAGCCCGGCATGATCGAAATGATCAGCCCGGGATAATCTCCGCCTGTCATGGTTCCGCTCCCATTGGAGGCGTCATGTTCGGAATGTCGGTGTTTCAGTCGGTGCTCGAACGGCTGAAGACGGAAGAGGAATACGAGCCGGATCCGGCCGAAGCGGCGCGTGTCACGACGCCGTACGCGCCGGTGTTTGCAGGCGCCCTTGCAGCCGAAAACGTCGGCGCGGCCTCCTTCGGCGCGGTCGAGCGTGCCTATCTCGATGCGGCTTTCGTCGAGCCGCCGCCTCCGCTGGCCATGCCCGACTATCTCAATCGCACCGGCCTTGCAGACGTGGCAGAAGAACTGGCGCTTGCCGACGGCGAAACACAGGTGACGCTCGCGGCAAAACGGCGTGCCTTCGCCGCCCTCAATCATCCGGATCGCCTGCCGCCCGCCTTCCGCACAAATGCGACCGTGCGCATGAAGCTCGCCAACATGCTGATCGACGAAGCCTCGCAGCAGGTACGCGCAATCAACCCGGCGCCGTGATCGTCAGCCCGCGGCGCCCCCCCCGTCGCTCTTGCCCTGTTCTTCGTCCGCGGCTTTTTCCTCGCTCTTTTCGCTCGGCTTGTAGAAGACCAGCAGTGCTGCCGAGGCATAGGCCGTCATCGCCAGGAAGATCATGCCCCACATCGCCTGTTCGCCCAGGAATTCGACCACCGTCCAGACGGCGCAGAAGGCCACGATCAGCAGGCGCACCCATAGCGGGCGGTAAAAGGGGTGGTCCGGGTCGATGAACTTGAGCATTCTGTCCTCTGGTGGCCTTATCCTGTGCGCTCCATTTACGGGATAATCGTTAGAGACAGCAAGTCCAGCGGCCCTCGGGGCCCTTGACGGACACAACAAAAATGGAATAAAAATTCCGAAATAGTCCACCTCGGCTACTTCGTTCCAAATGATTGGAAAGGCCAGGCGGGTGCGGAGGTACCAAGGGAGAGGCGCCGGCGCAGCGTTCCAACGCGCGATTTTTCGTGGCAATTCTCCGACCGATTCGCGGAAACAGTGTCCGCGGCGCCTTTGCGCGATGAGCGCCGATCATCACGCCCCTTCCCGGTCGCGAACCGGAATTCGAGAGAAACAGAGATGACAGTCAGATTTGGTCTTCTGGGCGCCGGGCGCATCGGCAAGGTTCACGCGAAAGCCGTCAGCGGCAATCCGGACGCCGTGCTCGTCGCCGTTGCCGACGCCTTCCCTGCCGCCGCCGAAGCCATCGCCAAGCAGTATGGCTGCGACGTGCGCACCATCGAGGCGATCGAAGCCGCCAAGGATATCGACGCCGTCGTCATCTGCACGCCGACCGACACCCACGCCGACCTGATCGAGCGCTTCGCACGCGCCGGCAAGGCGATCTTCTGCGAAAAGCCCGTCGATCTCGATGCCGAACGCGTCAAGGCCTGCCTGAAGGTGGTGGGCGAGACCAAGGCCAAGCTGATGGTGGGCTTCAACCGTCGCTTCGATCCACATTTCATGGCCGTCAAGAAGGCCATCGATGCCGGCAAGATCGGCGATGTCGAAATGGTAACGATCATCTCGCGCGATCCGGGCGCCCCGCCGGTCGACTACATCAAGCGTTCGGGCGGTATCTTCCGCGACATGACCATCCACGACTTCGACATGGCGCGTTTCCTGCTCGGTGAAGAGCCGGTGTCGGTGACGGCAACTGCAGCCGTTCTCGTCGACAAGGCGATCGGCGAAGCCGGTGACTATGACAGCGTGTCGGTCATCCTGCAGACGGCGTCGGGCAAGCAGGCAATCATCTCGAATTCCCGCCGCGCCACCTACGGCTACGACCAGCGCATCGAAGTTCACGGCTCGAAGGGCGTCGCCTCTGCCGAAAACCAGCGTCCGGTGTCGATCGAGATCGCCAACGGTGAAGGCTACACCCGTCCGCCGCTGCATGATTTCTTCATGACCCGCTACACCGAAGCCTATGCCAACGAGATCGAGAGCTTCATCGCCGCGATCGAAAAGGGCGCGGAAATCACGCCTTCGGGCAAGGATGGCCTCGCCGCCCTGGCACTCGCCGATGCCGCCGTGAAGTCGGTTGTCGAGAAGCGTCAGATCAGCGTCGCCTGAGGCTGCTGCCAGCGAAGCATAAAATGAAAAGGCCGGGCGCCAGACGCTCGGCCTTTTTCATGTCACCTATCTGGCAAACCGCGCAGGTGCCTCAGCCCTCGGCGCGCACCGGCGTCTTCTCCCATCGCAGCGCCTCCCGACCAGTGCTGGGGGCAGCACCCGGCCGGCCGGAGAGATAACCCTGGATCTGCAGACAGCCCTCCTCTGCCAGGATCTGCCGTTGCCGTTCGGTTTCCACGCCTTCGGTCACGACTGCGAGCTTGAGGCTGTGGCCGAGCGCGATGATCGCGCGGACGATCGCCTGTGCGGAGGGATCCTTTTCGAGGGCAGCGGTGAAGCTGCAATCGATCTTCAGCTTGTCGAAAGGGAAGGTCTGCAGGTTGCTCAATGAGGAATGCCCGGTGCCGAAGTCGTCCATGACGATCCTGACGCCGAGCACCCGCAGCCGAACCAGCACCGCCAGCACATCCTCGCGATTGTGCATCAACGCCGCCTCGGTAATTTCGAGCTCCAGCCGCCAGGGATCAAGGCCGGTCCGGCGCAATATGCTCGCGACTTGGTCGAAGAGATTGGGCAGAAGGAACTGGACCGGCGAGATATTGACGGAGATCGGCAGAGGTTCGTTCCATTTTGCGGCTTCCGCGCAGGCGTGTTCCAGAACCCACTCGCCTATCTGGATGATCGAGCCGCTTTCCTCCGCGATCGGGATGAACACGTCAGGGCCGATGAGCCCGCGCTGCGGATGGCTCCAGCGCAGAAGCGCCTCGTAGCCGATGATCCTGTCGCTCTGGACTTCGACCAGCGGCTGGTACTCGAGAAAGAACTGGCGACGGAGCACCGCATGGCGCAGGTCGTTTTCGATCTGCCGGCGGGTGCGAACCGCTTCATCCATCTCCCGGTCGAAGAAGCATGCGATGCCCTTGCCGCTCTGTTTGGCGCGGTAGAGCGCCGTGTCGGCGTTGTTGCGCAACTGATCTGCCGTCTGCCCGTCGACCGGATAGAGCGCAGCACCGATGCTGACGCCGACGGCGGTCGGATCGCGGTTGGTATCCATTTCCGCGGCAAACAGCGCCAGGATGCGGTCCGTCAATTGCCGCGCAGCCTCCGGCCGCTTGCCGCTCACCTGGATGATTGCGAACTCGTCACCGCCAAGTCTGGCAATCGTGTCCTGTTCCCCGGCCGCCTCGCGCAGGATATCGGCAACCTTCTTCAGGATGCGGTCGCCCTCGCCATGGCCGAAGATATCGTTGACCGCCTTGAAGCGGTCGAGGTCGAGGCAAAGGATCGCCAGTTCCTCCCCCCGCGCTGAGGCCGCCGCCAGCGTCTGGGCCAGCCTGCGATCAAAGAAGGCGCGGTTCGGCAGGTCGGTCAGCGCATCATGATGGGCCAGATGCTCGATCGTGCGCTCGGCTTCCTTCCGCGCCCTCAAGTCGCGCACGAAGATCACTTCGCATTCCCGCCCGCGATACTCGATCATCCTGCACATGAATTCGACCGGAATGGTACGGCCATCGGCATTCAGAAGGTCGATCTCGCCGGGACCATCGCCACGCCTGTGTCCCTCAAGCCCTTCCTCGCCGAAGACGAAGATCTCCGACGGGAGGCGCCCGGACAGATTGGAGAACGTCCGGCCGGTGAGGCCGGTGAAACGCTCGTTGGCTTCGACGATGACTCCGTCGAAAATGATCGCCATGCCTTCGAGCGAGGCGTTGGCGAGCCCTCTGAGATCGGTCAGGTGCCGGTCGACGAAGAGAGCTCCGAAGGCGAGCACGATCAATGTCGTGGAGGCGGCGATGACGCCGCCGGCGAGCCAGGCGGGATGAATGGTATCGGCAACGGCCACATCCGCCTCCGGCACCAGCGTCACGCCGCTCATCGACGTGAAGTGCATGGCGCAGATCCCCAGCACCAGCAGCAGCGAGGAGACGACCAGCCGCCGCATGCTGCGCAGTGCATGAAAGGCATGAAGCGCAGTGCCCGCCAGCAACGTTCCGGCGACAACGGCCAAGAGCGTCGCCCGCGGATCGTAGGCAATGTGCCCGTGGATCTCGATCGCCTGCATCCCGGCAAAGTGCATTGCCGCGACGCCAGCGCCCAGCACGAAGCCGCCGCAGGACATCGAAAGACGCGAACCACCGCCGAGGCCGATTGCGAAGGCGATCCAGGAGGCGGCGATGGCGACGATCACCGAGAGGGCCGTGCCCCAGAGGCCGTAAGCAACCGGCACGCCGCCATCATAGGCCAGCATCGCTATGAAATGCGTCGACCAGACGCCGACGCCGCAGGCAAGACCACTAGCGGCGACCCAGAGGCTACGCTGGCCGCCTTCGCTTCGCTGGGCGCGCAGCAGCAGCAACATCGTTGCAACGCTGCCTGCCAGGCAGACGATCGCGGCGGCCATGATAAGGCGCCAATCATGGCCGTCGCGTATGCAAGCAATCACTGAAAACATAAGCGTCTCCCGCGTCACGGTCACATTGACAAGGAGTCGCTAAATAACTGTAAATTGTACTGGCTTGGATGTTCGCCCTCGGCACAACCCCAAAAATGGTTGCGGCTGACGATGCACCTCGCCCGTGCGTCAAGAATGGCCGGTGGCGGCGACATCGGCGTCGATCACGCCCAGCGCCCGCTCCAGATGCCCCTCGAAGACGAGGCGTTGTTCGTCGAGCACGACCGATATTTCGGGAGCGCCCTGGAGACGGACTTGCATGGACTGCGCAAGTCCCTCCTCGATCCCCGGAAGCATGAGATCAAAATAGCGGATGCCAGGCCCGGTAACGTGCACAGGCATGCGCTCGTAAAGGCTCAGCATACGCGAGATGCCGTTGCCGAGCGCGATGCCCGCCTGGCGGAATGCGTAACCGGCCATGCGGTGACCCTGCCGGGCACTCGCAGCAATCTTGTCGAGTTCGGCGACCGGAACGAATTTGGCGGGAATGGTATCGGCCGGCACCTCGAAGGCGGCACGCAGAATTCCATAGAAGCCGGCCGCCGCCTCGATGCAGCCATAGGCGCCGCAGCGGCAAAGGCCGGCCGACGGCGCGTGCAGCATATGACCGAAGTTCGGCGCGCTTACATCCATCTCGCCGCTCTGGCTCTTGCGGGCAACGCCAAGGCCGATGCTATGACCGAGGGAGATCGCCGCAAGCGCCCTGAAGGCGCCCTCCGGCTTGCGCTCGGCTTGCGCTGCAAGCGCCTGCGCAACCAGCAGCGTCTCGTTGCTCAGCATGACTTTCGCCCGCCATTGCGGTGCGAGCAGTGCGCTGAAGTCCAGTTCTTCCCGCCCAAAGACCGGCGACCACAGAAGCCGTGCGGCCTCGTTATCGACCAGTCCCTTGCTGCTGATCGATACGGCGAGCACGCGATCCCGCTCCAGCCGTGAACGCTGCAGCAGACGTTCGAGCGCATCCACGAATGCGCGGGCGAAGGGGACCGTGCCGCGCTCGTCGTGATTTCGGGTTTCGTCGAAGCGGTCGAGAAGCGTGCCACCGTAATCGATCAGGGAGTACTGCACGATATCGGACGAGATCCTGACGACGACGAGATGGCCATGGTCCCGGCGCGGCGTAAAAAGCACCCGTGGCCGCCCTCGCCCGCCCTGAACCTGTTGCTCGGCCTTGGCGAGTATTCCTGCTTTTTCCAGCTCGGCCGTGATTGCCGAGACGGTCGCTGAGGCGAGCCCGGTTTCCGCCGAGATTTCCGTATGGGAAAGATTGCCGGCGCGCCTGAGCGCCGCAAGGACCAGCGCGCTGTTTTGCTGGCGCACGAGCTCAGTGCTGGACTTGGTCAGCATGAGACGTCCCTGTCAGTGGCGGATCCTTCGAACACATGCCCCTCCCAAAGCATCTGTTGAGCGGCAAGACAAGGCACGCACGGCCTTGTCGACAGCCTTGTGGCACCGATTTTCTCGACGGTCGAGAAACCACGGACGCGACCGCCCGCAAAGCCCCTTGTTGATGCCGCAACCACCGCGTTCACGCCGTGTTGACAGCCTCAAAAATCCATGACATTCATTTTCTCGACTGTCGAGAAAATAATTCCGCACGATCTAGCGGCACGATCTACGACAGCGTTGCAAGGCTGGCCAAGGATGGTGCGGGAGGTTCGCACGCTCGGCCGGCCCTCACTCGGGAGGATGAAATGAAATCCGTTTTGAAGCTGATGGCAGGCGTTGCCGTCATCGTTTCCCTGCATTCCGTTGCCCAGGCAAAGGACCTGGTCGTCGGCGTTTCCTGGTCCAACTTCCAGGAAGAGCGCTGGAAAACCGACGAAGCCGCCATCAAGGCCGCACTCGAAGCGTCCGGCGACAAGTACATCTCCGCTGATGCACAGTCGTCCGCCGCCAAGCAGCTGACCGACATCGAGTCGCTGATCGCCCAGGGCGCCAACGCCCTGATCGTTCTTGCCCAGGACAGCGACGCCATCGGCCCGGCAATCGAAAAGGCCGCCGCCGAAGGCATTCCGGTCGTCGGCTACGACCGCCTGATCGAAAACCCGGCCGCTTTCTACATCACCTTCGACAACAAGGAAGTGGGCCGCATGCAGGCCCGCGAAGTGTTCAAGGTGAAGCCGGAAGGCAACTACGTCTTCATCAAGGGCTCGTCTGCCGACCCGAACGCCGACTTCCTGTTCTCCGGACAGATGGAAGTGCTGAAGGAAGCCGTCGACGCCGGCAAGATCAAGAATGTAGGCGAAGCCTATACCGATGGCTGGAAGCCGGAGAACGCCCAGAAGAACATGGAGCAGTTCCTGACCGCCAACGACAACAACGTCGATGCGGTCGTCGCGTCCAACGACGGCACCGCCGGCGGCGCAATCGCTGCCCTCGATGCACAGGGCCTCGCCGGCTCCGTTCCGGTTTCGGGCCAGGACGCCGACAAGGCAGCGCTGAACCGCGTGGCACTCGGCACGCAGACCGTCTCGGTCTGGAAGGACTCACGTGAACTCGGCAAGCGCGCAGCCGAAGTCGCCGTCGAACTTGCCGGCGGCAAGAAGATGGAAGAAGTCGCCGGCGTCACCACCTTCAACGGCGGACCGAAGGGCGTGGCCATGCAGTCGGTCTTCCTCGCACCGTTGCCGATCACCAAGGACAACCTGAACGTCGTCATCGACGCGGGCTGGATCTCCAAGGCGGAAGCCTGCCAGGGCGTCAAGGGCGACGTGGCGGCTTGCAAGTAAGCCGCATCGGCAAAATCAAGCGCTGAGCTGAGACAAGCGCCGCAACGCACCCCGTTGCGGCGCTTGCACAAGGTGGTGACGCGGCGGACAATGCCGCATGCGCGACCGCCGCAGCTTAAGGGAAACGCTCGGCTTTTGCCGTCGCACCGGACTTGTCGCGTCTCTTTCGGCTCTTGGTGCCACCTGGCGCGACGACATCAACAACATAAGTGGGGGGAAGGCACGTCCATGGCCGACATCACACAAGGCAAGACACAGAGTGCACAGGCAAACCGTGCCCGTGTCGCGGACGAAAACCCGGTGAAGCGGTTCTTCCGCGCAACCGAAATCGACACCCGGCTGCTCGGCATGGTCGGCGCTCTCGTCATCATCTGGGTCGGCTTTCAGATCATGACCGGCGGCCTGTTCCTGACGCCGCGCAACCTGTGGAACCTGACGGTTCAGACCTCCTCCGTCGCCGTGATGGCGACCGGCATGGTGCTGATCATCGTCACCCGCAACATCGACCTCTCCGTCGGCTCCGTGCTCGGCTTCTGCGGCATGGTCATGGGCGTCATGCAGGTGAAATTCCTGCCGCAGTTCTTAGGCCTCGAACATCCGGCGATCTGGATCATCACGCTTGCCTGCGGCATCGCCGTCGGTGCTGCCATCGGCGCGCTGCAGGGCTCGATCATCGCCTTCCTCAACGTGCCCGCCTTCATCGTCACGCTCGGCGGCCTGCTCGTCTGGCGCGGCGCCACCTGGTTCGTGACCAGCGGCCAGACGGTTGCGCCGATGAACGCCACCTTCCGCCTCATGGGCGGCGGCACCGAAGGCTCGATCGGCGCCACGGCCAGCTGGATCGTCGGCATCCTCGCCTGCGTCGCCATCGTCGGCGCCATCCTCAACTCGCGCAAGCAGCGCAAGCGCTTCGGCTTCCCGCTGCGCCCGGTCTGGGCGGAATACTTCCTGTCGATCCTCGGCTGCGTGCTTGTGCTCGGCGCGATCTCGGTTGCCAACCACTACTATTGGCCGACCAACATCGCCCGCAAATACGCCGACGCCAACGGCATCGCCTGGCCGGACGGCGGACTGCAGATCTCGCACGGCATCGCCATTCCGGTGCTGGTCGCCATCGCCGTCGGCATCGTCATGACCTTCATCGCGACGCGTCTGCGCTTCGGCCGCTACGTCTTTGCTCTCGGCGGCAACCCCGAAGCAGCAGAACTCGCCGGCATCAAGACGCGCTGGGTCACCGTCAAGATCTTCACGCTGATGGGCATTCTCTGCGCCATCGCTGCGGCAATCTCGACCGCCCGCCTCAATGCGGCGACCAATGCGCAAGGCGAACTTGACGAACTTTACACGATCGCCGCTGCGGTCATCGGCGGCACCTCGCTTGCCGGCGGTGTCGGCACGATTGCCGGCGCCATGATCGGTGCGCTCGTCATGCAATCACTACAGTCGGGCATGGTGCTCCTGGGGATCGACAGTCCGTTCCAGCGCATCGTCGTCGGCGTGGTCCTCGTCGTTGCCGTCTGGCTCGACACCATCTACCGCGCCCGCGCCAAGTAAGGAGTACGATCCATGAAAGACCAACGCACTCCACTTGTGGAAATGAAGAACATTTCCATCTCCTTCGGCGGCATCCACGCCGTCGACAACGCCTCCGTCGATCTCTACCCTGGTGAGGTCGTGGCGCTTCTCGGCCACAACGGCGCCGGCAAGTCGACGCTGATCAAGATCCTCTCGGGCGCCTACAAGCGCGATGCCGGCGAGATCCTGATCAATGGCGAGGCTGCCGACATCAACAACCCGCGCGACGCCAAGAAATACGGCATCGAGACGATCTACCAGACGCTCGCCGTCGCCGATAATGTCGACGCCGCCGCCAACCTCTATCTCGGCCGCGAGCTCAGGACCCCCTGGGGCACGCTCGACGACGTGGCGATGGAGGCCAAGGCCCGCGAAGTGATGGGGCGCCTCAACCCCAACTTCCAGCGCTTCAAGGAACCGGTGAAGGCGCTTTCGGGCGGTCAGCGGCAATCGGTGGCGATCGCCCGCGCGATCCTCTTTGATGCCCGCATCCTGATCATGGACGAGCCGACGGCAGCGCTCGGGCCGCAGGAAACCGCGCAGGTCGGCGATCTCATCAAGCAGCTGAAGCGCGAAGGCATCGGCATCTTCCTGATCAGCCACGACATCCACGACGTCTTCGACCTCGCCGACCGCGTGTCGGTCATGAAGAACGGCCAGGTCGTCGGCCAGGCCCGCACCGAGGACGTCACCAAGGACGAGGTGCTCGGCATGATCATCATGGGCAAGGTGCCGCCAAAGGCGATCCCCGGCCCCGGCGCCATGCAGGTCGCCTGAACCTAAACTCGGCGGCGCACCTCAACGGCCCGCCGCCGAGCGTTTTCCACGAAACGGCAAAGCCGGGCGAGCGGTTGCATTTTCGGCAACAACTGCAAATTCCCCTGCGAACTCCGCCATTTCACCATTGATGCGGCGCCAAAGCTAAGCTATGAACCGCTTCACAGCCTGCTTCGGCGGCCTTGCCGCCAACGGATGCACCCGTAGCTCAGCTGGATAGAGTGTTGGATTCCGATTCCAAAGGTCACAGGTTCGAATCCTGTCGGGTGCGCCATTTCCGTCGAATCTACGATTTCCTGCGATCCGTTATGTTGGGCCACGCCGACAAGAATTCGTTGTCGCATGGAACGCGATACTCGGCGGCATTCGTCGTATCGGTCCATTAATCGTCTTGAACGCGTCGCGTTTGTTCCATGCGAAGGCAATAGCTCGCCGCCGATCACTTCGCCCGAAATAGCAAGTTTGAAAAACATCCGCAGCGGCTTAAACTCGCGGACCGAGCTTCCAGCAGAAAGCTCGTGCGCCCGTTCCTGACCTGCCAGCCGAACATACGGATGTCGTTCGGGAAAGCAGCTTCCCCTGGAGGTGTGGCATGCCAAATAGACCCAGCATTGTCTTCGCACATGGCCTGTGGGCCGACGGATCCTGTTTCAGCAAGGTCATCGAACTGCTGGTTGCCGACGGCTATGAAGCGATCGCGACACAAAACCATTTGAACACCGTTGCCGACGACGCCGCGGCGGTGCGGACATCGCTGGGCCGTGTGCACGGCCCGGTGGTCCTGGTCGGACATTCCTATGGAGGCACCGTCATCACCGCTTCGGGCACCGATGATCGTGTCAAGGCACTCGTCTATATCTGCGCACTGGCACCGGAGAACGGTGAAACGACGGCGGCCGACCAGACGAAATTCCCCCAGACCCCAGTCTTCCAGCATATCGAGCTGGCAGACGGCCGGCTGTTTCTTCGTCCTTCGGGTATCCCGGAATTCGCCGGAGATCTGCCTGAAGCGGAACAGAAGCTCGTATGGGCCACGCAGATGGGGCCGCTGGCGGACCTGTTCGATCAACCCGTTCCGGGTGCGGCGTGGAAAACAAAGCCGACATACTACATCGTCGGTAGCGAGGACCGGACAGTCCAGCCCGACCTTCAACGCTTCCTCGCCAAGCGCATGAATGCAAAGGTGACGGAACTGGCCTCCAGCCACGTCCCGATGCTGTCTCAACCCCGCCGCGTCTACGAGGTGATCCGCGAGGCCGCCGACGGTGTGCAGCGATCGGCCGGATAGTCTGCCTGCCGTTCCGTTCGATTTTTGACAGGCACTGGGCCAGTCAAGCGGGCGCCGTCGAATGACGGCGCCCGTATTTCCAAGAGTTTGGACGGCGCTTCGGGGAGTGGCTGTAGCCGCCCTCAGGATGCGCATGAACAGCGGCTTTCCGTCTTCCAGCGCTACGCCGGGGCGCGATCGCAGTCGGACATATCAACCACTTGCATTGGGAGCCCAAAACCATCGCTGTGCGGCTGCACGGAGACTGCGCCGTGATCCGCTATCGCGCGCAAGTTTGAAGTGATCTTCGGCGCGAACAAAGCGCCGCTCAGTGCCTATTGGCACACGGACACGTATGAATGCAGAGACGGGCAATGGGTGGTGGTCTGGTCACAGGCAACTGCCGTTCAATAGCGAACGGCCCACCTGTCCCTCAAGCCCTTGCCATGAACGCGAAGGGTCCAACTTCAGCTCGCGGAGAGACGCCGAGGCGACGCGCGATCAGAGCGCGTCGCGCTCCGTGCGCAGATTGGAGACGACGCGGCGGTTCTGCACCTTGCAGGAGCGCTCCGTGCAGTCGCGCACCTCGCGGTCGTTTCCATACCCCTTGGCCCACATCCGGTTGGGGTCCACACCCTTCGAGGCAAGATAGGCCATCGCCGCATCGGCGCGCTGCTGCGACAACGTCGTCATCTTTGATGCGGATCCGCTGTCGTCGGAAAAGCCCTGCAGCTTGACGAGCCAGCGCGGGTTGCTGTTCAGCCAGATCGCCTGCTTGTCCAGGGTTGCCTTGGCGACAGGATCGAGCGCAGCAGAGTCCTGCGTGAAGTAGGTTCGGCGGCCGACATTGAGGATGAAATCCTCTTCGGTGCCGGCCGAGACAGTCTCGAAGCCCGGCGCCGGATCGTCCGTTTTTCCGGTCATCGGCACCGCAGCCGGCTCTTCGACGGCGGCAATTTCGGTGGTGTTGCAGGCGGTCAGCGCCAGCAGAATGGCGGCAGCGGAAAGCAGCCTCGTCAGTCCGGTCATAGCAGGCTTCAAGGTGATATTCCTCATTCGACCGGAGTTGCGACCGGAGTTGCTTGGCTGACCTCGGGGGCCTTGTCGGCAATGTGCGGCAGGACCTGAACGGCGGTACCGATCGGGCAACGCTGGTAAAGATCGATCGCATCTTCGTTGAACATGCGGATGCAGCCGCTGGAGGCATCCTTGCCGATGCTGCCCGGCTCCAGCGTGCCGTGGAAGCGGTAGCCGGTATCGACGCCGTCGCGAAGCAGATACATGGCGCGCGGTCCAAGCGGGTTCTTAGGCGAACCGCCGTCCACGAATTCAGGCAACTCGGGGTGGCGTTCGCGCATCTCCGGCGGCGGGGTCCAGCGCGGCCAGAGCGATTTACGGTCGATGGTAGCGCGGCCGTACCACTTGAAGCCCTCTTTCCCGACGCCAACCCCATAACGGATGGCCGTCTTGTTCTCCATGATCAGGTAGAGAAAGTGATGCCGCGTATCAACGACGACGGTGCCGATCGGCTCGCTGCTGAAATACTTGACGACCTGGCGCCGCCACTTCGGGTCGATCTTGGTAAAATTGGTACTGCGGTAGGTCACGCCATTGTCGACGGCAGGGCCGGAAAAATAGGACGACGCGGCAGCGAAGACCGGTTTCTGGGCTGCGCCGGCGCCAAGCAGCGCCAAACCACCAAGCATAATATCCCTGCGGGTGCATTCCATCGGCAATATCCCCCGAAAAGCCAAGCAGCGAGCCGCAGTAAATCAGATTTTTCATTTGCCACAACGGAAAATTATCAGATACCGATTCTTTCAGTGACTGTTCTGCAAGAAGCGTTTCGCCGATAGTTGTAGATCATCTCGCGATTTTGCCTGCTCCGCAGGTCTGGAAGATGAGATCTATCCCCGGTTCGGTCGCCCCATGAGCAACACCGGCATGTGAGACTTGCGAATGCGCCATAACCGATTGGTTCTTCACAGTATTCGCAGCGATAGCACAGTGGCTATTGTCGATTGCCCCGATAATGGGTGCCCGCATTTGGGACATCTCCCTCGCAGCATCTTGGGTGAGCCAAGGCAGCGGTTATCGATCACGTCGCGTGCAATAGGCGCGATGCCGAGTGCTGCCCTAGTTGGCCCGGATGTCGCGCGCCTGGCCCGATGTTCTCAGTTCTTCGAGAGTCTTGCCAAGGCAACTTCCACCCTGTTCGGTGCCAACGGCCTTCGCCGCCCCGCTCAAGGTAATCGTCCCGGCGAAGTTGTCCGAGGCCATATAGGTCGCCGTGCCATCGGCCGTTACCTTCGAGAGGTAAAAGGCATGCTGCGTGCCCTTGTATTCGCAGGCGACAGCGAACGGAAACTGATCGAACAGATTGCCCTCCGCGAGGGCAACGGATCCGAAAGCCTGAGCGCTGGCTGCAACCAGCAGTACCGTCAGAGACTTGGACATTCTCGCAGAGCGTATGCGCACCATCGATCCCCCAACTCGGTATAGATAAGGTTTCCGTCGAACATGATGGTGACGCCAAGCTCCCGCTTTGACAAGCCCGGCAGACTGCGCTCGAACGCGGCAACGCTCGACCGCAGGTTGGCGGCCATCTCCGGCTCGGAAGAACGGCGCGCGGACGCCGCCGCCGGCGAACCATCGGCCTGGCAAATTCTCTGAGCGGCGGTCAGGCCGGGTGGCTGAAGCGGGCGATCTGCGCACCCTTCATCAGGTTGCGGAAGTTCGATCCGCTCATGTGCACCAGCGTCCTGTGGTCGCCGCCTTCGAAGTAGACGTCGTTGACGTCGCCCAGACTTTCGTCGAGCAACACCGGCACGTCATAGGCCGATCCGACGGGCGGCACCGCGCCGATGTCGCAATCGGCGAAGAGGTTACAAACCTCCTCTTCCGAAGCGAGGCCGAGCCGTCGGTCCATCACGTCCTGCAAGGTGGAGAGCTCAACCCGGTGCGTGCTCGGCACGACGGCGAGCACGTAGCCCATCTCGTGGTGCACGACCACGGATTTGGCAAGCCTGCTGCCGGGCACATGTGCCGCTCTCGCCGTCTGGCTGGTGGTGGCTGTGCGATGATGGGCGACGGTGTCATAGGCGACACCCGCACCATCGATATAGTCTTGAAGTTTTCTGGCGATTGTCATCGTCGACACCCCTTCTTCCGTGGTGGCGCGGAAAGATCATTGTCCTCCCATCCACCATGAAGTCAACGAGGGATGCCCCGCCCCCGATCACGGCGCACCGCCACCATCGGCACCAGTCGCCAGCGGACCCGCCGAACGTAAAACACCCACGTCCTCAGACGTGGGTGCTCAACCTGCCCTTGATGGGCAAACTATTGTGGACGCGCGACCTACGCCCGACGCTTCAGGAAGCCATCGGGCGCAACCGTGATCATCAGTTTCTGGTCGATAGAGTGGTCGATCTCGAATTCGGGATGCGTTTCCAGATACTTCCATACGGCCGTTTTCGGATTGTCGCCCTTGCCCCATGACCGATCGGGATAGGCTTCGGAAGGCAGATCCTCAACAACGGTATCGAAGACGACACAATAGCTGCCGACGCTCGTCAGCGGAGCGTAGGCTTCCAGCTCGGCGAGAACGTGGTCATGCGTATGGTTGCTGTCGAGGCAGACGAGGATACGCGAGTAGGGCTTTGCGAAAGCCTTGACCTGGTCGATAACCTCCTGCGCAATGCTCGAGCCCTGGATCATCTCGATCCGGGACGCCATCGGATGCGCCTCGATTGCCGCCCGGTTGTGCTCGCGGATATCGATGTCGATGCCCAGGACCTTCCTGGAAGACTGGCGCGGATCGAACGACGTTCCCGCCTCGATCGCATCCTGCATATCGAGCAGCGCGAGCATGGAGGCGCTGAGGATGAGCGAGCCGCCATGGGCAATTCCCGTCTCGATCACCAGATCGGGCCGCGTTGCCCAGATGATCTCCTGCATCGCCACCATGTCCTGCGGGTACTGGATGATCGGCCGGCCCATCCAGTGGAAATTGTAGGAGTACTTGGGACCTATGGATTGGCGAAGAAAATCCGCCGCGCTCTCATTGAGCGCACGGTTCTCGGCGATCGCCGAGATCCGGCCGGCCATCTCGTTTTGGAATTCAGTCATGGTCGACCCCTACATAAGCAAATGCGTTATCTGACATGGTTCTTATTTCATCGATGTAATTGCGGTTCATCACGTAGATGTTGGATCCCTTCGGCAGCGTCGGAAGCGCCTCGCCCGGAGAAAGGACCTTGAGCCCGGTCAGGGGCAGGTATTTTCCCTGCTTTGCCGGATTGATGTCAATGACCGCCTTGACCAGCAGGCCCGCCCGCATGCGCAGCAGCGAGAAGATGACGCCTTTCGAAGCGCCACCCCAGATGACTGCCGGTTCAGCTTCTGAGCCACCGATCGCGTCGAGCTTGCGCGTGAAATCCGCGGGCAGCTGGGCACGATCGTTTTCGTCCAGCATCGGCTGCCGCAGCGAATCGAGTTCCGCAACCACGAAAAGATACTGCCCGCCGAAGATCCGCCCGCTCGAAACGACCTTTCCGAACATCCGATGGAAATCGGACAGCCGGAAGTAATTGACGTGTTCGTAGAAGATGTCGAACCAGGCGCGATTGTTGCAGATCCAGTCAAAGCAGGGCACTTCGATGTAGATCTTTCCTCCCCCGCCATTGGCCTGTTTCAACTGTTCGAGAAACGAAACCGGGTTCGGGATGTGTTCAAGGACATGCCTGAGGATCAGACCCTTCGCCTCGATGCCGCTTCCGGGCTGGAAGTACTCGCGGCGAACACGCGGGTTGCTGCCTTCATAGGCCGGGTCGAAACCGGTGATATCGACGCCCTGCTCCAAGAGCAACTCCAGGAAGAGCCCCTTGCCGCAGCCGACTTCCACCAGTTCCTTATCGCCCATCGTGTCGTGAATGATGGCCGCGACATCATCGAGATGCTTTCGAAACAGTGGGCTGACGCCCTGTTCGTTCTGGTAGTTGGTATCGTAGATCATCAACTCCGGTCGAAAGGCGTCGTTGCGAACGAGCCCGGATTTGAGATCCTCGACGAGCCGCATATCACCGCGCGGCGAAGCAATGGCCTCTTCCGCCGTGTCGTACATTCTGTTCTGAAAAATCGGCAACCCTTGCTGCTCGTACAACAACCGCACCGTCTCTGTCGAAGTCATGCCTGCTTCCTTAGCCATATGCCTCACCTGACCCCCACCAGATATGGGGGATCGACCAGGTTTTCGGGCCTCCCACCAAAATTCAGGAGATCCCTTCTACCATACTCGTCGGCAATTCTTGTCGCAAACTCGCGGATGGTGACCGGCACGCCGGAGCAGATATTGACAGCCCCCTGGTGATCGCCGGCCGCGGTATCGACAATCATCTTTGCCGCCTCGCGCACATCGAGAAAATCGCGAACCTGATGTCCCTGCGTCAGATCTGCCTGACGCCCGGCGGCGAGCGCGTTTCTGAGATAGGGAACAAAACGCCGTTCATCCTCCCCTTCCCCATAGAGATAGAACAGCCGGCACCACGCGAATTCGACCTCGTTCTGTGGCAGCCACTGCGACAGCGCCATGTACGCTGCGGCCTTGGCGCCGGCATAGGGCGTCGTCGGCTTCAAGGGTGTATCGGTCGAAAGGAGACCCGCGGCAAGGTCATATTCGAAACACGTGCCGATGCCGACAAACCGGCGAACGCCGCTTGCGGCCGCGCATTTCGCCATCCTGAGCGTTCCAGTAAGGCATTCCAGATTTTCTGGAGCCACGAGATACTTCCCCGCTTCGACGTACCAGGCGAGATGAATGACCGTATCGATGCCCTTGAGCGCGTCCAGCCACCATTCGTCGGCTTCCGCGAAGAGGGATTTGCTCGACACGATGCGATCGAGCCCCGACAGCCCGCTCACCAGCGGTTCCTTGCCCTCCCGCACTATGGCAGTGACACTCACTCCGCGTTCCGCCAATTGGTGCAGGACGTGGCGGCCAACGAAACCGGTGACGCCCGTCACAAGGACCTTACTTGCCAATGCTTGCCATCCCTTCCCGGCAACGCCCAACGTTCCGCGCGTTCTAAGCCCCGCGCGCGCTGTTTCGCAAACGGTTTCTACGGGCTTTGGACGGACAAATATGAGAAGTAGCTTGTTCGGGGCTTTCCGCCGCCCCCATTTCAACCGCGATGCATCGTCGCTATGAACATATGGCGCTCTCTCTCTCTCTCTCTCTCTCTCTCTCTCTCTCTCTCTCTCTCTCTCTGACATCAGGCAAAGGACGCCCGGACACATGACTCGGTTCAATCGTATTCCCACCCCGCTCGCCGGGCTGACCCTTATCGAGCGAAAGCAGATGGGTGATGAGCGCGGCTTCTTTTCGCGCTTCTTCTGCCGCGAGGAACTTTCAGAATTTGGTGAAAACGGCACGATCGCCCAGATCAATCACACGAAGACCCAAATCAAGGGCGCCATACGGGGATTGCACTTCCAGCATCAACCGCATGATGAAATGAAACTGGTTTCATGCCTAGCGGGTGCCGTTTTCGACGTCGCCGTTGATATTAGGCCCGATTCTCCGACCTATCTTCAGTGGCATGGCGAAATTCTAAGCGCCGAGAATGCCCGTTCCCTGATGATCCCCGGCGGCTTCGCGCATGGCTTCCAGACGCTGACCGAAAACTGCGAACTGATCTATCTGCATGACAAGCCCTACGCACCACAGGCGGAAGGCGGGCTCAACCCGCTGGATCCACGCCTTGGCATTTCCTGGCCGCTGGCAGTCACCCAGATGTCGGAACGCGATCGCGCCTTTCCTCTGCTCTAGCGGCTCTCTACGCCTGGAGCATTCGTAGCGCGTTCGCATGAACGCGCCGCGCTCTAGAATATCCAGAAGAGCTTGTAGCGGGTTTTCCGGCGCGCATCGTTCCAGCACATGCGGAAGAACTTCATTCGGGTCAGCAAGCCAGCTTTCGGGAGGATGTGAACAAGCTTGTAGCATCCAAACGTGTATTTCAGCCGCTGCTGCAGCCGGTCGCGGAACGCCTTCGCCCCATATTTTTGCTCGGATCCCGAGCCTTCGACGAAATCATAGGTTGGCCCGGACACGTAGACGACAAGGTCCCGGGCGATAAACTCGGCGAGCACATAGGAAGCGGAGCACCAGGGATTGTTCAATTCGACCCACCGCCTCACTATGGTGTCGCGCGCACCGGAACGAAAGACGCCATAGATCCACTCTGCAGGGAACGTCAGGTTTCGCGGCACCTTCCCCTGTTCATAAGAGCTTCGAAAATCAATAACCGACGAAGCAGGATGTTTCATCTTCAGCGTGCTCTTGCCGATGACCTTGGTCGAACCGGCGGCCAGCATCCTGCCCTCGTCCAGGCGCAATGCACCCACAAGCGCGCCCAGGAAATCGGCTGACGAAAAATCGTCGCAAGCGCGCAGACAGAAGAACTTCCCGCTGGCCGCACCCAATTCAAACGCCTTGGTGAAGTTGTCCTGCGCGCTGAGATGGACCGAATTCCGGACAACCGAAAAGCGACTGTCCTTCTCGCAGAACGCCTGCGCTATGGACAGGGTATCGTCGGTTGAGCAGTTCTCCAGGATGATTGCCCGAAAGGCAGCGAAGTCCTGGTTCGCGATACATTCCAAGCTCTTCAAAAAGGTCTTCGCGCCGTTATACACGGGAAAGACCACCACCAGTTCTGCCTGCTCTGTCGTCATCGGCCGTCTGCACCATTTTTTGTCTAGGCCGTTGGTGACTAGACCTGCCACGACCAAAACGCAATGCGCAAGGCCCGGAGAGCCGAGCGACCGGGATCAGTCTGCCGACATCGGGCAATTGATTTAGGTGGCCAAATCGTGCATTGAACGCCGGCGTTTCCGCTCGCCCGTCGCGCCAAATGTCTGCTGTTCGCGCGCGGGTCCATCACCTGCCTTGCCAGGTGACGCGGCCCATCCCCGCGCAAGGTGGCGTGGGTATCCCAAGCGGAGAAATGCGTGGTGCGCACCGCACGCGCGGCTATGAGGCAGTTGCATGAAAGTCGTCATTCTTGCCGGTGGTTACGGCACGCGGATTTCCGAAGAAAGCCATCTCCGGCCCAAGCCGATGATCGAGATCGGTGGCCGGCCGATCCTGTGGCACATCATGAAGATCTACAGCCACTACGGCTTCAATGATTTCGTGATCTGCCTCGGATATCGCGGCTACATGATCAAGGAATACTTCTCGAACTACGTCCTGCACCAGTCGGATGTCACCTATGACATGGCGACGGGCGAGACCCTGTTTCATTCGAACAAGGCCGAACCCTGGCGCGTGACGCTGGTGGACACCGGAACGGATTCCTTGACAGGCGGGCGATTGAAGCGCGTCGCCGACCATCTTGGCGATACGTTCTGCCTGACCTATGGCGACGGTGTTGCCAATGTCGACATCAAGGCCCTGACCGAATTTCACCGCAGCCACGGCCGCGACGCCACCGTCACGAGCGTCGTTCCGCCGGGACGTTACGGCGCGCTCGCTATCAGCGACCACAAGGTTCAGAGCTTCATCGAAAAGCCGGCCGGCGACAACGGCCGCATCAACGGCGGCTTCTTCGTTCTCAATCGCTCGGTGCTCGATCGCATCGAAGGCGACCATGTCGCGTTCGAGTCCGGCCCGCTCGAGGGCCTGGCCCGTGATGGCCAACTGATGGCCTTTGCGCATGACGGTTTCTGGCGACCGATGGACACGCTGCGCGACAAGAACCAGCTCGAAGAACTCTGGCAACATGGTTCGGCGCCCTGGAAAGTCTGGTCATGAGCCGGCTTGCCAACCCCGCCTTCTGGGCAGGCAAACGCGTATTTCTGACCGGCCACACCGGTTTCAAGGGAAGCTGGGCGCGGCTCTGGCTGGTCCAGATGGGCGCTCGTGTTGCCGGTTACGCCTTGCCGCCCGCCGCTGAGCCGTCTCTGCACGCCCTGCTCGGGCCGAGCGAAACCGCAGGCGAACACCTCAACGATATCCGCGACGGCGATAAGCTCGCGACGGCCATCCGACAGTTCGACCCGGAAATCATCCTGCACATGGCGGCCCAGCCGCTGGTGCGCGAAAGTTACCGGACTCCGGCCGAGACCTTCGATGTCAACGTCATGGGAACGGTACGCCTGCTGGAGGCAGCCCGCACGGCACCCGCGGTCAAGACGATTGTCGTCGTGACCACCGACAAGGTCTACCGTAACGATGAAAGCGGCCGGCATTTTCCGGAAGATGCCGCGCTCGGCGGCCATGATCCCTACTCCGGCTCGAAGGCGGCCTGCGAACTGGTCGTTTCGACCTGGCGGGATTCGTTCCTGCGCGAGCGCGATACCCGGGTGGCGACGGCCCGCGGCGGCAATGTGCTGGGCGGTGGAGACTTCTCCGTTGACCGACTGGTCCCCGATATCGTCAGAGCTGCACTCTCGGGCGAGATGCTCGATATCCGCAGCCCGATGGCGACCCGGCCCTGGCAACACGTTCTCGACTGCCTCAACGGCTACTTTGTCTATGCCGAGGCACTGCACGAGCGCCGGACCGATGAGGCGTCGCTGAATTTCGGCCCCTCCCCTGCAGAGCGGCAGATCCCCGTGCGCGATGTCGCTGGCGCGATCCAGGCCGCCATGGGCCTGCCGACGGAGTGGCGAGACAACTCGTCGGAAGATCAACCCCGCGAGATGCACACGCTCGGCCTCGATCCCGCACTTGCGCTGAAGACCCTGTCCTGGACCGCGCGGCTCTCGCAGGATCAGGCGATCGCCTGGACCGCGCACTGGTATGACGGCTGGCGTCGTGGTGGCTCCGCCCGCGACCTGACGCTCGGCCAAATCGACGCTTTCATGAGAGGCTAACGACTTCGATGCCCCACAACTGCCGTTTCTGTTCCACGCCGCTCACGACCGTCGTTGCCGATCTGGGATCGACACCCTGGTCGAATTCGTTCCTGGAGCCGACAGAGGAAGCGATCGCGCGCGAACGCGCATTTCCGCTGAAGGCGATGGTCTGTTCCGAATGCCTGCTGGTGCAGACGACGGAAACCGTGCCGGCCGATGAGATCTTCACCGACGGCTACGCCTATCTCTCGTCGTTCTCGACAAGCTGGCTGGAGCACGCCCGCCGCTACGCCGACACCATGACCGAGCGTTTCGGACTCGGCAATACGTCGCAGGTCGTCGAGGTTGCCTCCAATGACGGCTACCTGCTGCAATACTTCGTCGCCAAGGGCGTACCCGTGCTCGGCGTCGAGCCCGCTGCCAATGCGGCACGGATCGCCGAAGGCCGCAAGGTTCCAACCGAGGTGGCCTTCTTCGGCCGGGAAACCGCGACAGCGCTCGTCAATCGCGGCATCCGCGCCGATCTGACCGCCGCCAACAACGTGCTGGCGCATGTGCCCGATATCGCCGATTTCGTCGGCGGCTTTGCCATCCTGTTGAAACCCGACGGCGTGGCGACGTTCGAGTTCCCGCATCTCCTGCGCCTCATGGAAGGCGTGCAGTTCGACACGATCTACCACGAACACTATTCGTATCTGTCGCTGGCCGCCGTCGAACGCATCTTCGCAAACGCTGGCCTGAAGGTCTTCGACGTCGAGGAACTCACGACCCACGGCGGTTCGTTGCGCGTCTTTGCCCAGCTTGCCACCGGCACGCGCGAAGCAACCGAAAGGCTCAAAGCCGTCCGCGAACAGGAAGCCGCTGCCGGTCTGATGCGGATGGAAACCTATGCTGCCTTCGACGCCCGCATCGCCGCCGTCTGCAAAGGGTTCAAGGAGTTCCTGGCGCGCGCCAAGGCCGAAGGCAAGACGGTGGCCGCCTATGGCGCCGCCGCCAAGGGAAACACTTTCCTCAATGTCTGCGGCGTGAAGCCGGGCGACATTGCCTTCGCCGTCGACCGCAACGATCTGAAGCAGGGCAAGCTGCTGCCGGGCACCCACATCCCGGTGCACGCCCCGTCCCACCTGCAGGTTGCGAAGCCCGATTATCTCGTCATCCTGCCGTGGAACCTGACCACGGAAATCGTTGCGGACAATGCTGCCATCCGCGCCTGGGGTGGACAGTTCGTCGTTGCAATTCCGGAGCTGAAAATCTTCTGATTTCCCAGCGCCGGGCGGAGGAAATGTGGACATCCTTCCGCCCGGACCCCACGCCGGGAAGCGAAAATCCGCAATGTTCATCGCCTTGGGTTGGTCTGCCCCAAATTTGACGTGTTCCGATTGAAACTCGGCGACGGCGTGGGTTCCAACAGTTGCAAATCAGCACCCCAAGGAGGTGCAATGTCCACTATTGACCTATGCCTTGTCGCCACCCGGCGACCGGATCTGCTTGCCCAGACGCTGGCCAGCTTCCGGGACAAGATCTTTCTCAGGCTCGAGCTGCGCGGCGCCTATCTCAACCTTGACCCAGTCTTCGGATCGCCCGACGATCAGAGCGCTTGCGTGGAGATCTTCCGCAGCCACTTCCCCGACGGCATCGTCTTCCAACCGGAGACCCCGGGCTTCTGCGCGGCTGTCGCGAGATTATGGTCAGCAACCAGCGCCGACTACATTTTCCACCTCGAAGACGACTGGATCGCCCTGAGGGAAATGGACGGAGATCTGCTGACCCCCTTTGCCGTCCCCGCGATCACCCAGGTGTCGTTCCATACCGCAGACCAGAACTGGGATATCCGTCGCAAGGGACACTTCCACCGGCGAAACGAGTATGCGCGCCTCCTCGGGATCAAGATCCCGCTGTTTCGCACTTTCCCGAAATTCACGACGTCTCCGTCCATCCTTCGCGGCGGTTTTGCGCGCCATTGCGCCGGGCTGATGGATTTTTCGCGTGACCCCGAGAAGCAGTTCTATTCCGGCGTCAACCCGGCAATGGAAACCTACGTCGCCCGGTCCAGGAACTACATCTTCTCGCCTGAGGCCCGCCCTGTCATCAAGGACATCGGACGGGAATGGCGCGAAAAACGCCGCATCCAGAAGGTGATCACCAACTCGACCTCGGTCTGGCGACAGAGCGCGTAAGCGCGCCTGACCTAGGCGCCGGTTCCTTCCGAAAGTGCATGCAAGCGGGACAGTCGCCCCGCTTGCGCTACTGCATGTTTCCTGAAATCCCATTCGATTTCAGGATAAAAACATGCAGCAATTCAAAGTGCTACAGCGACCTTTGCGCGTCTAATAAGACGCGCGGCGCTGTAGTACCGTTACACGGCCGGGGCAGCGTCCTTGCGCTGAAAGCCCTTGCTCGCCACCATCAGGCTACGCGTATACTCCTCGCCAATGCGCCCGGCGACGAGATCCGCGGACGACAGGTGCTCGACGACGCGCCCGCCCTGCATGACTGCCAGCCGGTCGCACATATGGGTGACGACGCCGAGGTCGTGGCTGACCATGATGAAGGTGAGCTTGTGGTCACGCCGCACCTGTTCCAACAGGTTGAGCACCTCCGCCTGAACCGAAGCGTCGAGCGCCGAGGTCGGTTCGTCGAGAAGCAGGATCGAGGGTTCGAGGATCAACGCGCGAGCGATCGCGACCCGCTGACGCTGGCCGCCCGAGAGCTGGTGCGGATAGCGGAACCGGAACCCGGATCCGAGCCCCACCTCGTCGAGCGCCTTCAGGATACGGCGCTCGCCGTCGGCAACACCGTGGATCGCCAGGGGTTCGAGCAATTGCCGGTCGATCGTCTGGCGCGGATGCAGCGAACCATAGGGATCCTGGAAAACCATCTGCACGGCGCGATAGAAGGCCTTGTCGCGCTTGGCCCCCTTGAGAACACGATCATGGACCCGGATGGTGCCGCCCGTGACCGGGGCCAGACCTGCGATTGCCCGCAGCAATGTCGACTTGCCCGATCCGGACTCACCGACGAGGCCGAAGGATTCGCCCGGCGCAATCTCGACGCTGACGTCGTTCAGCGCCTTGAACTCGTCATAGGTGACAGAGAGGTTCGAAACGGAAACGGCTGAGGTCATCGTGCCCACTCCGGCTTGCGGTCGAGAACCGGCAGCGGATGACGATCGGAGCCGATCGCCGGCATGCAGTTCAGCAAACCTTGGGTATAGGGATGTTTGGCGTTGGCGAGTTCCGACGCCGCCAGTTCCTCGACGATCCTGCCGGCATACATGACGATCACCCGATCGCAGAAGGACGAGACCAGGCGCAGGTCGTGCGACACGAAGATCAGGCCCATGCCGCGTTCGGCCACCAGCTTGTCGAGGATACCAAGCACTTCGAGCTGCACTGTCACGTCGAGCGCCGAAGTCGGTTCGTCGGCGATCAGGAGTTCCGGCCCGGCAACCAGCATCATCGCGATCATCGCACGCTGCCCCATGCCGCCCGAAACCTCATGCGGATAGAGATCATAGACACGCTTCGGATCGCGGATCTGCACCGCCGCCAGCATGTCGAGTGCCCTCTCCCGGGCTTCGCCGCGGCTGACATTCTCATGCTGCCTGAGCGTCTCGACGATCTGCCGACCGATGCTCATGACCGGGTTCAGCGAATACTTCGGATCCTGCAGGATCATCGCGATACGCTGCCCCCTGAGGTCCCGACGGACCTTCGGCGATGCCGAAAGCAAATCGATGCCGTCGAAGGTGAGTTGCTTTGCCGTCACCTGTGCATGGCCTGGCGTCAGCCCCATGATCGCCCGGCCCGTCTGCGACTTGCCGGAACCGCTCTCGCCGACGATGCCGAGACGTTCGCGGCCAAGCGTGAAGGAGACGCCGCGCACGGCCTCGACGAGGCCGGTGCGGGTCGGGAACGAGACCTTGAGGTCTTCAACCTTCAGAAGCGCACTCATTGGCCGCTCTCCCGGGGATCGAGCGCATCGCGCAGGCCATCACCGAGCAGGTTGAAGCCGAGGCTGACGATCAGGATCGCAATGCCGGGCATGGTCGCAACCCACCACTGGTCGAGGATGAAGCGGCGGCCCGACGCAATCATCGCGCCCCATTCCGGCAGCGGCGGCTGTGCGCCGAGGCCGAGGAAGCCGAGGCCGGCCGCCGTCAGGATGATGCCGGCCATGTCGAGCGTGACACGCACGATCAGCGACGACATGCACATCGGCATGACGTGACGGAAGACGATGCGAATGGGCGACGCGCCCATGAGCTGCACCGCCGAAATGTAGTCGGAGTTGCGCACCGTCAGCGTCTCGGCGCGGGCGATACGCGCATAGGGCGGCCAGGAGGTGATCGCGATCGCGATGACGGCATTCTCGATGCCAGGCCCGAGCGCTGCGACGAAAGCGAGCGCCAGGACCAGCTTCGGGAAGGCGAGGAAGATGTCGGTGATGCGCATCAGCACCGCATCGACCCAGCCGCCGGCATAGCCGGCGACCGCGCCGACGATCAGGCCGATCGGTGCGGCGATAACAGCGACGAGCAGCACGACGGCAAGCGTCAGCCGCGATCCGTGGATCAGCCGCGAGAGGATGTCGCGGCCGAGATCATCGGTGCCGAGCAGATAGCCGGGGGTTCCCGGCGGCATCAGCCGTGCATTGGCGAGATCGCCGATATAGGGCGAGTGCGGTGCGAGAAGATCCGCAAAGGCCGCAACGAAGACCAGCGCCAAGAGTATGAGCAGGCCGAGAACGGCGAGCTTGTTGGCAGCGAAGCGCTGCCAGGTCATGTAGGCGCGGCCGAGGCGAGCCTGGGTGCGCGACTGCGGACGATCGGACAGCAGCCATTCGCGGCGCGTCATGGGTCGTGTCGGGGGACGTGTCTGGGTAACGGTGCTCATCGCTGGCGCGTCCTCGGGTCGAGCGTCCGGTAGAGAAGATCGGACAGGAGATTGATGCCGATGAAGACCGAACCGATGATGATGGTGCCGCCAAGCACGGCGTTCATGTCGGCATTCTGCAGCGAGTTGGTGATGTAGAGGCCGAGGCCCGGCCAGGCGAACACGGTTTCGGTCAGCACCGAGCCTTCGAGCAGACCGGCATAGGAGAGCGCGATGACGGTCACGAGCGGCACGGCAGCGTTCCTGAGCGCATGTCCCCAGATGATCCGGGTCTCAGACAGGCCCTTGGCGCGCGCCGCAACGATGTATTCCTGCTGCAGCTCGTTGAGCATGAAGCTGCGGGTCATGCGGCTGATATAGGCGAGCGAGAAATAGCCGAGCAGCGAAGCCGGCAGGATGATGTGGCGGAAGACATCCCAGAGCACGTCCCATTGCCGCTGCCAGAGCGCGTCAAACAGGTAGAAGCCGGTGATCGGCGTGAACGTGTATTCGAAGACGATATCGATACGGCCGGGATAGGCGACCCACTTCATCCGCGCATAGAAGACGAGCAACGACAGAAGCGCCAGCCAGAAGATCGGCACGGAATAGCCGACAAGGCCGATGACGCGCACGATCTGGTCGGCGATACTGCCGCGCTTGACGGCGGCAAGCACCCCGAGCGGCACGCCGATCAGCGCGCCGATGAGCGTGCCGAGCGTCGCAAGCTCCATCGTCGCGGGAAACACCCGACGGATGTCGGTCATGACAGGATTGGTCGTCAGCACCGAAACGCCGAAATCACCGGTCAGCGCCTGACGGACATAAATGAAGAACTGTTGGTAGAGGGGCAGGTTCAGCCCCATCGCCTCGCGCGTCCTTTCCACGACATGCGTCGGCGCCCGGTCGCCGAGGACGGCCAGAACCGGATCGATCGGGATCACCCGGCCGATGAAAAAGGTGACGGCCAGGAGGCCGAGATAGGTCGTGACGACGACCACGAAAAAGCGCAGCACGGCTGCCGCAATCTTGCCGGGACGGGCGCGTTTGCGCCCGTCCACGGTCCCTGTTCCGCTCATGCTCAAGGGAACGATCCTTTCGGTTTATTCCTTCGAGACGGCTTATTCTTTTGTGATACCGGCGACGAAGTTGGTGTCGAAGCTCGGACCGAGCTTCAGGCCCTTGACGTTGCCGCGATAGCCGGCGACTTCGGTCTGCTGGAAGATGATGACGAACGGGCTTTCGCCGAGCACCGTCTTCTGCAGTTCCTTGTAGGTCTCGGCACGCTTGGCGCTGTCGCGCTCAAGCAGGGCGTCCTTGGTCTTCTTCGTCAGCTCCGGAACGTCCCAGGCGTTGCGCCAGGCGAGCGTCTTGTTCTTGCCTTCGTCGGAATTGTCGGGATTGCTGGTGAAGGTTTCGGCGTTGGAATTCGGATCGAAATAGTCCATGCCCCACTGACCGATATACATGTCGTGGTTACGGGCGCGGTACTTCGTCAGCGTCTGCTTGCCGTCGCCCGGGATGATTTCGAGCTTCACGCCGGCCTGGCCAAGCGTCTGCTGGAAGGATTCGGCAATGCCGGTGACCGGCTGGCCGTTGCGAACGTCCATGGTGACGGTGAAGCCGTCGGCAAGGCCGGCTTTGGCCAGCAGTTCCTTCGCCTTCGCAACGTCGAGCTTGTAGGGGTTCTCGTCGAGAGCACCCAGAACGCCCTTCGGCAGGAAGCTCTGGTGGATCTCGCCGATACCCTTGATGAGGGTCGAACCGATTGCATCGTAGTCGACCAGATACTTGAACGCTTCGCGCACTTCCGGCTTGGCGAGGTTGGCGTTCTTCTGGTTGAGGCTGATGTAGTAGACCGTGCCCTTCGGCGCATTCGTCGTGGCGAGGTCGGCATTCTTCGCGACGGCGTCGTAATCGCCCGGCTCGAGGTTGCGTGCAACGTCGATGTCGCCCGCTTCGAGCGCCAGGCGCTGGCCCGAGCTTTCCTTCATGTGGCGGTAGATGACGCGGGCGAGTTTCGCCTGTTCGCCGTAGTAGTTGTCATTGCGCTCAAGCACGATGACTTCGTTGGCGCGCCATTCGCGCAGCTTGAACGGGCCGGAACCGGCATAACCGGTCTTCAGCCATTCATTGCCAAAGTCGTTGTCGTACTTGAAGTCGTCGCTCGGCGTGACCGCCTTGACGTTTTCGAGCACGAGCTTCTTGTCGAGCACGGCGCCTACCGTCGCTGTCAGGCAGTTGAGCACGAAGCTCGGTGCATAGGGCTGGTCGACGGTGAAGACGAAGGTCTGCGCGTCCGCAGCCTTGGCCTTTTCCGTCACGTTGTCGCCGTTAAGGCCGAACTGCGTGAGGATGAAGGCCGGGCTCTTGTCGAGCTTGACGGCGCGCTCGAACGACCATGCGACGTCCTCGGCGGTCACCGGGTTGCCGGAGGCAAACTTCAGGCCGGACTTCAGCTTGAACGTATAGGTCAGGCCGTCGTCGGACACGGTCCAGCTGTCGGCGAGGTCGCCGACGACCTTGGTCGTGTCGTTGATGTCGAGCCGCACCAGCATGTTGTAGGTGTTGCCGGTGATTTCAGCCGCGGTCAGCTCGAAGGCTTCGCCCGGATCCATGGAAATGACGTCGTCGATCGCGAATGCCTCGACCAGCGTGTCCTTCGGCGTTTCGGCAAACGCCGGTGCGGTCGCGGCCATCACCATGGCCAGCGCCGCAGAAGCGGTCAGAAGACGAAGACGTCCATTGAGCTTGTGCATCATTTTTGTAAGTTCCCTCGTTTGCGCCCTTTCAGGCCCCTTCTTCATGGGTTCAGGCGGCCTCGTGCCAAGCCTGCCCCAGAACTCTCCACCAGTTCTCCCGGCATATCTTTGCCAGTTCGGCGTCACCATATCCGGCGCGTCTCAGCGCAGCGACGAGCGCCTGGCTACCTGCAGCGTCGGCGATCCCCTCAGGGATCGTCGCGCCATCGAAATCCGATCCGAGCGCCACGCATTCGATCCCCATGCGCTCGACCATGTAGTCGACATGGCGGACCATGTCGGAAAGCGGCGTGGCGGCATTTTCCTGCCCATCGGCGCGCAGCATCGTCGTCGCATAGTTGAGCCCGACGAGCCCTTTGCTTTCCCGGACGGCATCGAGCTGTCTGTCGGTCAGGTTGCGCGCAACCGCTGTCAGTGCATGGGCGTTCGAATGGCTGGCGACCAGCGGCTGGTGCGTGGTCTTCGCGACGTCCCAGAACCCTTTTTCGGTGATATGGGCGAGATCGATCAGGATGCCCAGCCGGTTGCAGGCGCGCACCAGTTCGAAGCCTGCATCCGTCAGTCCCGGTGCTGTGTCCGGCGACTTCGGATAGGAGAACGGCACGCCATGGCCGAAGGCGTTGTGGCGGCTCCAGACGGGACCGAGCGAGCGCAGTCCAGCGGCATAGAAGGTTTCAAGTGCCGAAAGATCAGCGCCGATCGCTTCGCAACCTTCCATATGCAGGACGGAAGCAAAGACGCCGGCCTCGACCGCACCGCGGATCTCGTCGGTCGAGCGGCAGAGCTTCCACGCCCCTGCCCGGTCGAGGCGAACGGCGATGTCGGCGAGCTCCACGGCAATCGCCAGCGACGGCAGATGCTCGAGGGGTGCAGAAAGCGGAGTTTCGTAGTGACCATTCTCATCCGGCGTCTGCAGGACCAGATCGCCCGAGGGGACGTAGATCGCCGAAATGCCGCCGATGAGGCCGCCCGCTTTGGCGCGGGGTGCATCGATGTGGCCCTGATCGATACCGTCGACGAACTCGCGCACCGGATCAAAGCCCTTTCGGGCGTTCTGCCACAGGCGCAGAAGCACGTCATTGTGGCCATCGAAAACCGCCTGCATTCCTGAATTCCTTCATCATTTCAGGGAGATCGAACGGGGCACCTACGGCCACGCCCGAAGAAAGATTGTCGCGATGCTAGTAAAAGGCCAAAGCCTTTTCAATGAATATCAGGGGGTTTTACCCAGGCCTGCCTGTAGCGAAATGTTGCATGATTGTCGCAGGCTCGCCGCCAAACGCAGGGTGCTGGACCTCCGAAGGTCCGCCAAGGGGTGAAAACATGCGATTTCTAATGCAAGGAGATGGCTCGGTTCGGATGATCGAACTGTCGCGCCGCATGATGCGGCAATGGGGGGTCGGTTGCTGCGTTCGTTTTCTCTCGCAGGCCCGAAGGGGCATTGGGGCCGGATCGCCGCGACACTCCTTCTGGCGGTAACCCTTGCAGCCTGCGCCGGCCGCCCCGTCGGCGTGCTGGTCCCCTCGGGAACGACGGGCGGTGCCTCCGAGGTCGACCTGATGGTCGCCACGACCCGTGCTCCCTCTGCTGAACCCGGCGTGCTCTTCAGCGGCGAGCGGTCAGACGAACTTTCGCTGACGGAAATCGTCGTTTCGATCCCGCCGGAAAAGAACCGCGAAGTCGGGCAGGTTCAATGGCCGAAGAAGCTTCCTGCCAATCCGGAGCGCGACTTCTCGACCGTCAGCGTCACGCCGCTGAAACAGGGCAACGACGTTCAGAGCTGGCTGAAGGGCAACCTTCCCAAGACCCGGCGCGTGCTGATCTTCGTTCACGGCTTCAACAACCGCTACGAAGACGCCGTCTACCGCTTTGCCCAGATCGTGCACGATAGCGGCACGGACGTCGCACCCGTGATCTTCACCTGGCCCTCGCGCGCCAGCATCTTCGACTATAACTACGACAAGGAAAGCACCAACTATTCGCGCGACGCGCTGGAGGAACTGCTTCGGCGTGCGTCGAGCAATCCGCAGGTTGGCGAAATCACCGTCATGGCCCATTCCATGGGGTCGTGGCTGACGGTCGAGGCACTACGCCAGATGGCGATCCGCGATGGACGCATTGCACCCAAGATCACCGACGTCATCCTGGCGTCGCCCGATCTCGACGTCGATGTCTTTGGCCAGCAGATCCGCGCCATGGGCGCAAAGCGCCCGAAGTTCGCGCTGTTCGTGTCGCGCGACGACCGGGCGCTGACGCTCTCCAGGCGCATTTCCGGCAATGTCGACCGCCTCGGACAGATCGATCCGACCGCCGAGCCCTACCGCACGCAGCTGGAACAGGCAGGCATCAGCGTGATCGACCTGACGGCGCTGAAGGGCGGCGACAAGCTGAACCACGGCAAGTTCGCCGAAAGCCCGGAAGTCGTACGCCTGCTCGGCAACCGCCTGATCGCAGGCCAGACCGTGACCGATTCCGACGTCGGGCTCGGCGAGCGCCTGGGTGCCGTCACGCTCGGCGCCACCCAGACGGTCGGCAGCGCGGCGAGCCTGGCAGTCTCGACGCCGATCATGATTTTCGACCCCAACACCCGCAAGAATTACAACGAGCAAGTGCGACGTCTCGGCCAGTCGGTGGAAAACACCGTCGGCGCAACCGTAACACCCTGATGTGCGGACCCTGCTGCGCAAATGCAGCAGTTCAAGGTGTTACAACGGCCCTAGCGTACCTTAGAAGACGCGGGGCACTGTACCGCATTCGGCGATCCGTGCTGCAAAACACGGATCGCCGAACGGGTCGACCGGGAGCTGAAAAATTAGAGCTTGAACGGGTCGGTGGGCGGCAATGAATTCGCCGCCCAACCAAAGCCTCAAACCGCAAGTTCGCGCCGTGAGGCTTCCGTCTCCATCGCGAGATCCAGCACCTTCTGCAGGTTTGCCGCATGGCGGAAACCCGGCTCCTCGGTCTTGCCCTCGCGAACGGCCTCCACGAAACGCTGGTAGTTCGTCGGGACGCCCCCTGCGTCGACGTCACGCCAGGTTGCGGTTTCGACATCGGCGCCGAGGCAGGCGCGCAGTGTCGAACCGTCGGGCGTGTGCACCACTTCGAGTGCGCCCTTGTCGCCGTGCAGCCTGAGCCGCAGTTCGTTCAGATGCCCGGTCGCCCAGCGGCTGGCATGGACGACGCCCATAGCGCCGTTGTCGAATTCGGCCGTCATGACGAAGCTGTCGTTGGCGTCGAGGTCGTATTCGCCGATGCGGTTGCCGGGTGCCTTGTCGAAGGTCTTCAGCCGCGCGAAGATTCGCGACGCGTCGGTGCCCGCACCGTAGCCGGCAAAATCGAGGATGTGGATGCCGACATCGCCAAGCACGCCGTTCGAGCCGTGCTTGGTCGAAAGCCGCCACAGCCATTGCGTTTCTGTAGCCCAATCGCCCCAGGCCTTCGAAACGAGCCAGCTCTGCAGGTATGACGCCTCGAGGTGACGCAGTTTGCCGACCTCGCCCGCAAGCACCATCGCCCGTGCCTTTTGCAAGGGCGCGACATTGCGATAGGTGAGATTGACCATGGTCACCAGGCCGGAGCGCTCTGCTGCGTCCGCCATCTCCGCCGCCTTGGCATAGCTCTCGGCAAGCGGCTTTTCGCACAGCACGTGCTTGCCGGCAGCAAGGAGCGCCAACGTCGTCGGGTGATGCGCCTTGTCCGGCGTCACGTTCGTCGCCGCATCGAACTTGCCCCAGGCGATAGCCTCGTCGAGCGAGGTGAAGGTGTCGGCAATCCCGTGCTTGTCGGCAAAGGCCTGGGCGCGCTTCGGATCCACATCGACGGCGCCGACCATTTCGACGCCTTCGATCTTGGCAAAGGCCTGGGCATGGCTGTTCGCCATGCCGCCGGTTCCAACTACAAGAAGACGCATGGCTCTCACCTGTATCCTGCTTCGCCGGCCTGGTGCAGCCTGGGGCCACGTTCGACGATCGGCTCCAGCGCCTTTTCGACCGGCACGTTCGGCGCATCGTGGATCGCCGTATAGCGGTTGTCGGCGTTGTAGGCCCACTTCACCGAATTGCGCAGAACCTTCTGCACATTGGCGTCGTGATAGGTCGGGTAGGTTTCATGTCCCGGGCGGAAGTAGAAGATGTTGCCGGCGCCGCGGCGCCAGGTGAGACCGGAACGGAACACTTCGCCACCGGCAAACCACGATATGAAGACGGTTTCGAGCGGCTCCGGCACGGAGAACTGCTCGCCGTACATCTCCTCGTTTTCAAGCACGAAGTTCTCGTCGAGACCTTCGGCGATCGGGTGGCGCGGGTTGATCGCCCAGACACGCTCGCGCTCGCCCGCCTCGCGCCACTTCAGCGCGCAAGGGGTGCCCATCAGGCGCTTGAAGATCTTGGAGAAGTGGCCGGAGTGCAGCACGATCAGGCCCATTCCTTCCCAGACGCGCTTGGCGACCCGTTCGACGATCTCGTCGCTGACCGCGCCGTGGTCCTTGTGGCCCCACCACAAAAGCACGTCGGTGTTCGCAAGGCGCTCGACGCTGAGGCCATGCTCCGGCTCCTGCAGGGTCGCGGTCGTCGCCTCGATGCCGGCTTCGGTGTTCAGCGCGGCTGCGATCGTGTTGTGCATCCCGTTCGGATAGATGCTACGGACGATCTCGTTGGTCTGCTCGTGGATATTCTCGCCCCAAACAACTGTTCTGATAGGCACGTTCAGTCTCCTTGGATGTTCGCCCTTCTCGGGCCTCTTACGATGGATGGGGCCGCCACGCGTTGGCGACCCCGAAGCTCAAACCGGTCGATGGGAGGTTTGCCAGTCAGGCTGCCCCTTTCATGGGAGTTCGGCCAAGCGCCAGCCCGGCCGCATCGAAGCGGTGGATGTTGTCGCCGACCGGTGAGATCTGCACCGTCTCGCCCGGCCGGTGAAGCGAAGTGCCGCCTTCGCGGACGATGACCGGTTCGCCGGCACCGATATCGAGATAGATGTAGCTGTCGGATCCCAGCATCTCGGAATGCACCACCGTTCCCGACCACCTGCCGTCGCTTGGCCTGATCTCCAGATGCTCAGCCCTGATGCCGATCGTGTGGGCATCGTAGGGCGCGGCAAGTGCGCCGGACAGAAAGTTCATCTTTGGCGAACCGATGAAGCCGGCGACGAAGATCGAGTTGGGGCTTTCGTAAAGTTCGAGCGGCGTGCCGATCTGTTCGACCAGACCATCCCGTAGCACGCAAATGCGATCGGCCAATGTCATCGCCTCGACCTGGTCGTGCGTGACATAGATCATCGTCGTCTTGTGCATGCTGCGATGCAGCTTGGCGATCTCGATGCGGGTGGCAACCCTGAGTGCGGCGTCGAGATTGGAGAGCGGCTCGTCGAACAGGAAGACCTTGGGATCACGCACGATCGCCCGGCCGATCGCTACGCGCTGCCGCTGGCCACCCGAGAGCTGCCGCGGCAGCCGCTTGAGATAGGGTGTCAACTGCAGCATCTCGGCCGCGGCCTCCACTCGTCTCTTGCATTGCTCCTTGTCCTTGCCGGCGAGCTGCATGCCGAAGGACATGTTCTCGAACACCGTCATGTGCGGGTAGAGCGCGTAGGACTGGAACACCATCGCGATGCCGCGCTTGGACGGCGTCAGCTGGTTGACCACCTGCCCGTCGAAGGAGAGCGTGCCCGACGTGATCTCCTCCAGCCCGGCGATCAGCCGCAGCAGCGTGGACTTGCCGCAGCCGGACGGCCCGACGAAGACCATGAACTCGCCGGCCCGGATGTCCATGCTGACACCCTTGATCACCTCGAAGGCGCCGAAGGACTTGCGGATGTTGCGCAATTGAAGTTCTGCCATGTTTTCCTCCCCTTATCCCTTGACGCCGCCGGCCGTGAGTCCGGAGATGATCCGTCGCTGAAAGATCAGCACGAGAACCACCAGCGGCACGGTGACGATGATCGATGCGGCCATGATGTTGCCCCACGGGACTTCGTACTCGCTGTTGCCCGAAAGCAGCGCGATCGCCACCGGCACCGTGCGCTGGCTGTCGGACGAGGTGAAGGTCAGCGCAAACAGGAACTCGTTCCAGGCGGCGATGAAGGCGAGCAGCCCCGTCGTTACCAGTGCCGGCCACATCAGCGGCATGAACACGCGGGTGATGATCACGAAGGGCGTTGCGCCATCGACGATCGCCGCCTCCTCGATTTCAACAGGCAGGTCGCGCATGAAGGTGGTCAGCACCCAGACCGTGAACGGCAGCGTGAAGATCATGTAGGAAAAGATCAGCGCCAAGGGCGTGTTGAAGATACCGACCGCGCGGATGAGTTCGAAGAGACCGGCAAGAACGGCAATTTGCGGAAACATCGACACCGACAGGATCGTCAGAAGCAGCAGCCCGCGCCCGCGAAACCTGACCCGCGCCAAGGCATAGGCGGCGGTGACCGCAAGCAGCAGCGAGATGCCGACAACAATGGTCGCGACCATCAGCGAGTTGGCAAGGTTGCGCAGGAAGCCGCTGCTGGTGACGATGCCGGCGTAATTGTCGAAGGAGATTTCGGTCGGCCAGTAATCGACCCTAAACAGCGCCGTTCCGGATTTGAAGCTTGTCAACACCGCGTAGTAGAACGGGAACACGGCCATGACGATGATGAGGGCGACGAGGGCGTAGAACGCCGTGCGCCTGGCAAGGGTTGCGACCATCAGCGCTCTCCTCCCTCGAGATTGACGCGGCCGAACCACATGTAGGCGACGGTGATCGCCGCGATGATCAGGAACAGCATCGTCGAGGCGGTGGCCCCATAGGCAAACTTGTCGAAGTCGAAGAGGTTTTCGCGCGCCAGCACCGACATTGTCTTCGTCTGGGCGTTGTTGGGCGTCAGCACGTAGATCAGGTCGAAGATGCGCAGCGCATCGAGCATGCGGAAGATCACCGCGACCATCAGCGCCGGCCGGATCAACGGCAGCGTCAGCCGCCAGAACACCTTCAGCGGATGAACGCCATCGATCCTGGCTGCCTCGTAGATATCCGTTGGCACCATCTGCAGCCCGGCGAGGATCAAGAGCGCCATGAACGGCGTCGTCTTCCAGACGTCGACGATCAGCACCGCGACCATTGCCGTCTCCGGATTGGCGGTCCAGGCGATCTTGTGACTGATCAGGCCGAGACCGAGCAAAAGGTCGTTCAAGATGCCGAACTGGTCGTTGAGCATCCAGGCCCACATCTTGGCCGAAACGATGGTCGGGATTGCCCAGGGGATCAGGATCGCCGCCCGCACCAGCCCGCGACCCGGGAAATGGGCGTTCAAAACCAGCGCGACGATCAGGCCGAGCACCGTTTCGATGGTTACCGAGACCGCCGAAAACTTCAGCGTGTTCCAGACGGCATTCCACCAGGCGGGATCGGCAAGAAGGCCGTTATAGACCGTGCGTCCGCTCTTGAGCGTGATCCAGCTCAGATAGTTCTTGAAGCCGACGAACTCGGCGCCCTCAAGATTGGTCAGCGACGCATTGGTGAAGCTGAAATAGACGGTGCGAATCAGCGGCCAACCAGCGACGAGTGCGAGCACCAGCAATGTCGGCGCGAGGAAGATCCAGGCGGAGCGGATGCGCTCGGCGTTGAGGTCGGAGCGGATCCGGGCCTGCGCACCGAGTGCGGAAGGCGGATCTGCGAGGGAAAGGTCGGTCATGTCTCTGCTCACCCTTGCCATTCGGCGTGCGGCCGAACGGTTGGCCCGAAAGGAACGATGCGGCTCCCGGCAATTCGAAAACGTTCGGAATTGTCTCGCTTGAAAGAGTGCATCGTTGGCGGCTGCTCGATAGAGCGAGGGGAGGCCCGGAAGCACTCCCCTCGCCCCGGGAGGATTACCAGCTGTCGCCCTTCATCTCGGTGAGCTCGACTTCGAGCAGTTCCAGGTTTTCCGCCGCCGTGCCGTTGCCGGACAGCGAGTTGTGAACCGCATTCCAGAACTTGGCGGAGACCTCGTTGTACTTGACCTTGGTAACGGCCGACGGGCGTGGCACCGCACTTTCGAAGATCGGCTTCCAGGCCGGCATGAACGGCTGAGCCTTGGCGACCTCCGCGTCGTCGTAAAGAGCGGCAATCGTCGGCAGGTTGGAAAGCTCGATCGCTCGGCGCTTCTGCACCTCGGCTGACGACAGGAACTTGACGAGCGCGATCGCCGCTTCCTGGTCGTCGGAATATTTGGAAACGGCGACGTTCCAGCCGCCGAGCGTCGAGGACGGCTGGTCGCCATCGGTCGCCGTCGGCAGCGGTGCTACCGCAAACTTGCCCTTGACCGCACTGTCGTCGCCATTGCCGAGCGCATAGGCATAGGGCCAGTTGCGCATGAAGACAGAATTGCCGGTCTGCCAGACGCCGCGCGATTCCTCTTCCTGATAGGCTAGCACGCCCTGCGGCGAGATCGTCCCGATCCACCCCTTGATGCGATCGACCGCAGCGGCTGCCTTCTCGTTGTTGATCGAGATCGTGCCATCCGGCTCGACGATCTGGCCGCCACCTGACGACTTGATCCATTCGAGCGCGTTGCAGGTCAGCCCTTCATAGGCATTGCCCTGGAAGACGTAGCCCCAGAGATCCGGTGTTCCGGCAGCGCGCTCCTTCTCCTGGATTTCCTTGGCGGTCGCCGCCAGTTCATCCCAGGTCTTCGGCGGCGCCTTGCCGTACTTTTCCAGCAGATCCTTGCGGTAGAAGAGCGCCGGCGCGTCGGTGAAGACAGGCAGCGCCACAAGCCGGCCATTGACCGTCTGCGAAGCGATGATCGACGGGAAGTGCTGGCCAACGACGTCCTTCGCCGCCTCCGTCAGGTCGACGAACTGGTCTGCCAGCTGCGGCGCCCAGACAACGTCGGTCTGGTAGACGTCGACATCCTTGTTTCCGGCGGCAAGCCACAGCCGGTACTGGCTGAACTGCTCGCTGCTCGACGGCGGCATGGTGACCAGGCTCACCTTGTGCCCGGTCTCCTTCTCGAAAATGTCGAGCTGCTCGCGGATGAAGTTCACGTTCTTGCCAGTCGTGTTGGCGGCGAGTGAGAGTTCGGCGGCGCTGGCCGTTCCGGCTGCAACGATCGCGGCGCAAAAACTCAGGGCATTGAGCATGGTTGTCATTGGGTCGACTCCTCCTGTTCCCCCTCCACCGCACGAACGCTCCTCGGCAAATTCGAAAGCGGTTTGGATTGAAAAAAGTTGGCAGAAGACGGAAAAACTGTCAATCCATGCGTCAGAAAAAGTCATTTTGCCGTGGATCTCTCAAAATAACTGTTTAATTTCAATAAAATAATGAAGGAGGAGACGTTTTGACTTCAGCTCGCAGAAACCCGTAAAATCAAAGGGGAGTTGCATTAATTTAAAACGGTTTGGTAAATTTCCATCGCGGTCGAAGGCGCAGGAGGCTCCCCACAAACAGATTGTTACCGGCAACGAAGGTGTATATTTCTGGGACCGGGCTTGGCTGAGGAAACGCATACCGAATGAAACTGAGGGAGTTCGCACAACAACTGGGCCTTTCGCCGACCACCGTCAGCCGGGCGCTGAGTGGCTATCCCGAGGTCAGCGAGAAGACGCGCAAGCGCGTGGCCGAAGAGGCAACTCGCCTTGGCTATCGTCCGAACATCAATGCCGTGAGGCTCGCCACAGGACGCGCGGGCGCTATCGGCGTCGTCATGGGGCGCTCCGGTGAATTCCATTTCTCCGAATTCATGGGCGGCTTGGCCGAGCGGCTCGGGACCGAGGATATCGACATCCTCGTCAGCCCGATGGATGACAAGAGCCCCACGGGCGAAATCCAGCTTTACAGCCGGCTTGCCGTCAGTGGTCGCGTCGATGCCGTGATCGTGCATTCTCCCGAACCGAACGACGAGCGCATCGCCCTTCTCCACAAGCTCGGCATGCCATTTCTCGTGCACGGCCGCTCCGATATCGACGTGCCGCATGCCTGGCTCGACATCGACAACGAAGGCGCGGTCCGCCGCGCAACCTCGCATCTCATCGACCTCGGCCATCGCCGCATCGCCATGATCAACGGCCGGCAGGGCCGAACCTTCTCGCTTCACCGCGACAAGGGCTATCGCGATGCGCTCGAGGCGCGCGGCATCCCGTTTGATCCACGCCTGGTTGCCCACGGCAATTTCACCGACGAACTCGGATTCCGTTTCGCACGCTCCTTCCTGGAACAGACGCCCCGCCCCACCGCCTTCGTCGCCGGCTCGATGATGACGGCGCTCGGCATCTACAGGGCAGCACGGTCGATGGGACTTGAGATCGGCCGCGAAGTCTCGGTCATCGCCCATGACGACGTGTTCCCCTACCTGACGGCGGAAAACATGGTACCGTCGCTTTCAGCGACCCGCTCTTCCATGCGCGCCGCCGGCGCACGCTCGGCCGATCTGGTGCTGCAGCTTCTCTCAGGCAAGCCAACCGAGGAGGTACACGAACTCTGGCCGGTGGAACTGATCCTGCGGGAATCGACCGCACCTCCTCCGGCAAGCCCCTGAGGACTGGCCGCCGACCGCCTCAGTGGAAGGTGGACTTGGAAAACAGGTTGAGCACAACCACGCCGGATATGATCAGGCCCAGCCCCAGGATCGCAGCAAGGTCGAGTTTCTGCCCAAAGGCGAAGTAACCGACGAGCGAAATCAAGACGATGCCGAGCCCGCTCCAGACCGCATAAGCGATACCCACGGGAATGAAGCGCAGCGTGTAGGACAGGAAGAAGAAGGCGATCGCGTAGCAGACCACCATGATCACCGTCGGCCCCAGCCGGGTGAAGTGCTGGGCCGCCTGCATCGCCGAGGTGCCGAGCACTTCAAAGACGATCGCTGCAACCAGGACGGTATAGAGCATAGCGGGGTTCATGACGGCCTCCATCCGGGTTACTGCGCCGAAAGCGCCTTGAGATTTTCAACAAGACCGGTCCGCGCCTCGGCATCGAGATCGTGACTCTGCATCAGATCTGCCAGCCAGACGCCGTCGCAGGCAAAGCGGGCAAGCACGCATCCGGTCGAGCCGTCCGTGTCTGCGAACTCCGTCGATCGCTTGCTGACCCAATCACGCCAGCGGCTCTTCAGATGCGGCTCGGCAATGAGCGCGATCGTCAGCATGCGCCAGCCTGGCACGTCGGTCGCCGGGTCGAGCGCGAAGCAGACGTCAATGTACGCGCGGGTAAAACGCCCCTTTTCCGCCGGATCGCACGCCATCGCCGCTTCGATCTCACGATCGAACCGCGTCACCAGGTCGTCGAACAGCCCGTCGAGCAGAGCGAGCTTGTTCGGGAAATGGTGCAACAGCCCACCCTTGCTGACGCCCGCCGCCTGCGACACGGCATCGAGCGTGATGCCCGCAACGCCCTGCTCATGCGAAAGGCGTGCGGCAACCTCCAGCAATTGCTGGCGCACCTGTTCCGGCTGCTTCTTGCGACGATGAGCTTCGGTCATGGCGCTATAAAGATACCGTCTGGACGGTTTGTCAAGAGAGATTGCGATCGACCGCGATGAAACGCCGCAAACCGGCGCTCTGAAAATCGTTGTCCACCCCGTCGCCGCGCGCTAGGACCGCAGGGAATGAAGGACGCGCGCATGGCGGAAACGGAAACCACGACCCTCTACGAAGCGATCGGCGGCGACCCGACGGTTCGCGCGCTCACCCACCGCTTCTACGAGCTGATGGACACGCTGCCGGAAGCCGCCCACTGCCGCGCCGTGCATCCGCCCGATCTTTCCGGCAGTGAAGAGAAGTTCTACGAGTACCTGACCGGCTGGCTTGGCGGACCGCCAGTTTACGTCGAGAAGCGCGGACACCCGATGCTGCGTCGCCGCCATTTCGTCGCCGAGATCGGGCCGGCGGAACGGGACGAATGGCTGCTTTGCTTCAGCCGTGCGCTTGAGGAAACGATCGCCCATCCGAAGCTGAGGCAGATCATTCTCGAGCCGATCACCCGCCTTGCCCTTCATATGCAGAACAAGGAATAACGTTACATGTCGCAGAGCGGATTTCGCGCAACGACGCTTTTTGTTGCCGGTTTGATGGGCCTGACCGGTGTTGTCAGCGCGGCCGCTGCTTCGCACGGCGACGATCCAAGATTGCTCGCCGGCATTTCGGCCATGTGCCTGGCACATGCCCCGGCTCTGGTCGCGCTCTACGCAGCCTGGCCGAGCTTTCGCACGGCGGCCGTTGCGGCCTTGCTGATTGCTCTTGGAACGGCGCTGTTCTCGGCAGACCTCGCCATGCGCCACGTTTCGGGTTCGGGCCTGTTTCCGATGTCGGCGCCGCTCGGCGGCACGACCATCATGGCGGGATGGCTCGCCGTTTCGCTCGGTGCCTTCCTGCCGCGAAAGACAGCCTAAGCAAAACGTTCCCCTCCCGGATGGGGCCATCCGGGAGGGGAATAGCATGTAAAGTCAAGACACTACGCGGCTGGTCGCGCGCGAGACTGCATGGTCAGGCGCCTTCGACAGCCGAAAATCCTTCGAACTTCGGCGGACCGAGATACATCGCCCTGTTCTCGCCGGCGTTTCTGTGCGCGGCGCGAAAATTCTCGGACTTCGTCCAGGCTGAAAACGAATCCCTGTCCTTCCAGACCGAATTCGAAACGAAGAGCGTATAGCCCTCCTCCGGCACGCTGTCGCCGCGCAGCAGGTGGAAGGAAACGAAGCCCGGCATCTCCGCCAGGCTGGAATCGCGCCCTTTCCACACGGCCTCAAAGGCCTCTTCCTGGCCGATAGCGATACGGAAACGGTTCATGGCGACGTACATTTTGGTCTCCCAGGTCAATTCACCGAAACCGTGAAATGATCCCTCTCGTTGAAGCGACGCAACCCGGGCCGAAACTGCTGCACACTTTTCCTGGGGTTGCTCTCTTACTGAAAGGCGCAAATCCGGACGGAAAGCCGCTTCGCACTTTTCCTGGAGTTGCTCACTTACCGAAAAGCGCAAATCCGAACGGAAAGCCGCTTCGCACTTTTTCTGGAGTTGCTCCTACGCGCTTTCCTTCTTGCGCGCCGCATCGTTTGCAGCCCTCGGAAAGGCGAGGATAGTGCCTTCCCTTGACTCCGCAAGGCCGAGCGGATCGCGCACCGGCGGGCGTGCCTGCCAGGTGGGAAACTCGGTGACGTTGGCATTCTCTTCGACCATGCGCGCGCGGCGCGTCAGGATCTCGTAGAGTTCAGGCACTAGGCCATCGCCATGCTGCGCCGCCAGCTTGTGCAGACCGATCATCATGCACAGGTCAGGACGTTCTTCGTTCATTGCAAACTCTCGTCTTGCCTTGGGAGGATTACCGCTCGTCGCGGCCGGTGGTCAGGTCCTGCAGTGCCCGCTCGAGGCTCGACTTCGAACCGTTGCGCAGCGGCACGAAGGCCTTGCCCCACTTCTTGCAACCGGTCTTCACGCGAAGACATGCGTCATGGCTGATGCAGTCGATCGGGCAGAAGACGCAGTCGACCGACGGCAGCACCCGGTCGATCCGCGAGACGGCTTCGCGCAGACCGCCATCATGGTGAAGCAGTTCGGCGCCGAAAGAGCTGGCGATTTCGCGTAAGTGCGCAACCTGACAATCGCGGCCACCGACATAGAGAAAACTGCGCCCTTCGAGCGTTGCCTTGCCGGCCTCCTGGCGGGCTTCGGCCGGTTCTGAGCCCGAACGACCCTTGCCATTCTTCGCCGCATTCTGGTGACGCTTGCCGCGCATGCAATCCTCTCCGCCTGATCGTGCGACAAGGACCCTTCAAGGGCAGCCGGTCGCATCGGGACATCATCTCGACACACGCCCTTCGGCTGCGTGACGAGGGCAACCTATTAAACTTGATAAACAGAGTAAAGTATAAACATGAGTTTTTTTATCATATATTTTTCGCCAATTTCGCACGAACGAACGAGCAGACGAAACCGCGTCCGCCTCAGCGGACGCTGGCAACCATTGGAACGATGAAGGATTTGGAGGCTGGCCCCCCGGCGGGAAAGGCCGGGAACGGCGCCGCATTGCGCACGGCATCCACGGCTGCTTCATCGATGGCGGGAGAACCGGAACTGCCGGCGACGTTTACCCGGGTCAATTCACCGTTGGCGGTCAACGTGAAGCGAACGGTCGCCGTGCCGGAAACGCCTTCGCGCCTTGCCGAAGACGGCACCTTGAACCTGCGCATGATCTTCCTGCGGACCTTGCCGTCATAATTTTCCATATTGGCGTTGCCGACCTCGGATGCGCGACTGTCACCGGTCGCGGCTGCGGCACTACCGCTCTCCTGACCGTCCTGCTTACCCTTGACCTGGTTCTGCGCCTGCTCGCCCTTGTCACCCGTCTTCTTGCGGGTCACTTTCTTCTTCTTGACCGGCTCCTTCTTCGGTTCCGGCTTCTCGACCTTTTCCTTCTTGGGCTCTTCGATCTCGGGCTTTTCTTCGGGCACCACGGTCTCGACGGGCGCGACGCTAGCCGTCACGACGGCCTCGGCGACCTGAAGGGTCGGCATCTCTTCAGCCGGCAGGATCACGTCAGCTTCGGTCGCGGTCAGATCATGCGGCTGTTCGGCAACGATTTCCTGAGTGGTCGACGTCAGATCTTCGACCGGCGATATCTCCTCCGGCTTGACCTCATCCGGAACGTCCTCGGTCGGCTCGACGATCTCCGCCGGATCGCCGGATTGTAGCGTCTCTTCAAAGGCATCGCCAAGGACCGCGACCTCGGTCGCCTCTCCGCCAAGCATGAGGGCATGCTCTTTTTCCGGGGGCCTTGGGCCAAACAGGGTAGCAAGCACGACGCCATGCGTTGCAAGCGAGATGATGGCGGCCCCAGCCCAGATGACGATACGCTTCATTGCAGCCTTACCTTCGCCGCACCGGGCGGCGCAAACTTCACGCTCCGAAAGAGCGATCCCAATCAGCCCCGTTCGTTCAGCCCTTGAGCTCCACCGCCGATTTCGAGCCGGTCTTGATCCCGCTCATGCAGGCGCCCGGCTGCACGCCGTCGCCGACGCAGGCCGGCGCATCGTTGATCAAGAGGCTCTTCACCGCATCGCAGTTTGTGCCGGGAAGATCGAACTGGCGGACCTTGGTCTTGCCGGCGGGCAGATCGCGGAAGTCGAGCACGGCCATGCGTTCGACCAGGCCCTTCTGGTCGAAGATCACGAATTCGAAGGAAACCTTGCTCAGCGATTGGGCGAACGCGTTGTCGGCGACGAAGGTGAGCTTGCAGCCTTTCTGCGATGGCGCGACCTCGTTGAGCTCGATTGTCAGACCTCCAGCAGCTGCCGCCTCCTGCGCATTGGCACCGCTTGCGGCAACGAAAGCCGCAAAGGCAAGGGAAACGATCGGGAGGCTGGAAAACTTCATAACGACACCACTCCAAAGGATCGAGCGCACCACCGAACGTCGTCAGCACGCCCTTGTCCACAAGCCGGCAACAACTAACTTGAGTTTATAAGTCCGGTATTGCGTCCATAAATAAATATGAGTAATGAAGTCAAGATAGTAAACGAATTGCACGGCAGGAAATGCTGGAAAAACAGCGCGGCCTGCCCTCTCGAAACGGCCAAACGCAGTGACCAACGACAGTAACCTTGCACGCCCATCCGAGCCGCCGATCCAGGCCGGGCGCGCGCAGCGGATTATCGAAAGTCGCGAACTTTTCGGCAGCGAAAACGAGATCCTCATTTCCCACGACGGCGCGATCTACCGCATGAAGATCACCCGCCAAGGCAAACTGATCCTGAACAAATAGGCAGATGAAAATGACCGAGAGCCTCCGCCCCACTCCTTCCGAAATCCGCGCCTATCGCGCCGAGAACCCGAAGATGCGCGAGCGCGACATCGCAGCTCAGCTCGGCGTTTCCGAGGCTGCTCTCGTTGCTGCCGAATGTGGGCTGACCGCGGTACGCATCGACGCCGACGCCAACCGCTTCCTGTCGCGCGTCGAGGAACTGGGCGAGGTCATGGCTCTGACCCGCAACGAAAGCGCGGTCCACGAGAAGATCGGCGTCTACGAGAAGATCACCACCGGCGACATGGCGAGCATCGTGCTCGGCGAGCAGATCGACCTGCGCGTCTTCCCGAGCGCCTGGGCACACGCTTTCGCCGTGACGAAAACCGATGACCAGGGTGAAGCCCGCAAGAGCCTGCAATTCTTCGACAAGTGGGGCAATGCGGTGCACAAGCTGCATCTGCGCCCGGCGTCGAACGTCGAGGCCTATGACAAGATCGTCGCGGATTTCCGCCTTGACGACCAGACGCAGGAATTTGCCGCTGACGCCAGCGTACCTGCCACCGACGACAAGCCGGAAACGGTGGTCGATGTCGTCGAACTGCGCGACCGCTGGACGAAAATGACGGACACGCATCAGTTCCACGGCATGCTGCGCAAGCTGAAGATCGGCCGTCGCCAGGCGCTCAGCAACATCGGCGAGGATTTCGCCTGGCAGCTCGACCCCTCCAGCATCGAAGCGCTGATGCGCGAGAGCGCCGAGACAGAACTGCCGATCATGTGCTTCGTCGGCAACCGCGGCATGATCCAGATCCACTCCGGCCCGATCGCCAAGATCGCGCCCATGGGCCCCTGGCTGAACGTCATGGACCCGACCTTCCACCTGCACCTGCGTACCGACCACATCGCCGAACTTTGGGCCGTGCGCAAGCCGACCGCCGATGGTCATGTCACCTCGATCGAGGCGCTCGACGCCAAGGGCGAGATGATCATCCAGTTCTTCGGCAAGCGGAAAGAGGGTCTCGCAGAACGTCCGGAATGGCGCTCCATCGCCGAGGGCCTGCCGCGTCTCGAAACGACTGTCGCCGCCTGAGGACAGGATAAGGACACTCCGATGATCAAGGGTCTCGACTTCCGTCGCCTTCGCCGCTGGGAACTGGCGCTTGCCGCCTTCGCCCTTTCGGCTCCCTTCCTGTTGCCGGCGGTGGCACCCGGTGCCCCCTCCTTCATCCGGCCGGCGATGGCCGAGGACATGCAGAAGGCCGACGTCTCGCGCGTCGTTTCGGTCGGCGGAGCGATCACCGAGATCATCTACGCGCTCGGCGAGGAAGGTCGCCTCGTCGGTCGCGATTCCACCAGCACCTACCCGGAAGCGGCAAAGGCGCTGCCGGATGTCGGCTACATGCGGCAACTCGCACCGGAAGGCATCATCGCCGCCAACCCGAGCGCAATCATCGCCGTCGAAGGCAGTGGCCCACCAGAGGCGCTCGCCGTGCTGAAAGAGGCGAATATCGCCTTCACCAGTGTGCCCGAAACATTCGACAAGGCTGGTATCCCCGCCAAGATCCGCGCCGTCGGCACCTTCCTCGGTGTCGAGGAAAAGGCTGAAGCCCTGGCAAAAAGCGTCGAGGCCGATCTCGATGCGGCAGTCGCCGAGAATGCCGCCAGTCCGGAAGCTGAACGCAAGCGCGTGCTTTTCATCCTGAGCACACAGGGCGGCAAGGTCATGGCCTCCGGTCAGGGAACCGCGGCCAACGGCATCATCGAGCTCTCGGGCGCCATCAACGCGGTCGGCACCTTCCCCGGCTACAAGGCGCTGAGCGACGAGGCGATCATCGAGGCCAAACCCGATGTCGTCCTCATGATGGATCGCGGCGGCGAACATTCCGCCAAGGCAGAGGAGCTATTCGCCCTGCCGGCGCTCAGCCTCACGCCAGCCGCAAAGAACAAGGCGCTGATCCGCATGGACGGCCTGCACCTGCTCGGCTTCGGCCCGCGCACTGCCAGCGCCGTTCGCGAACTGAATGCAGCCATCTACGGGAAGAAGGCCAATGCCTCGCAGTGAGGCATTGGACCGCGGCATGCGCCTGACCGCTTTTGCCGCCGACATCCGCAACGAATGGCGCTCGGGCAACCGCTCGCGGCTGGCGCGTCTCGTCATTGTCGCCCTGATCGCGTTTGCCATCGCGACCTTCGTCGGCTCGATCATGACCGGTGCGGCCGATGCGTCGCTCGCCAACGTCGGGCGCTGGATGATGGGCGAGGCCGACCAGGCCTTGAGCATCCGCGACCGCATCATCATTCTCGATATCCGTCTGCCGCGCGCCGTGCTCGGCATGCTCGTCGGCGCCTCGCTCGCCGTATCCGGCGTCGTCATGCAGGGTCTTTTCCGCAATCCGCTGGCCGATCCCGGTCTTGTCGGCGTGTCCTCGGGCGCAAGCCTCGGCGCCGTGCTGCTGATCGTGCTCGGAACCGCTGCCTTCGGGCCGCTCTTTGCGCTGTTCGGCTTCTACGCGCTGCCGGTCGCGGCCTTCATCGGTGGCCTCGTCACGACGCTGCTGCTCTACCGTATCGCCACCCGTGGCGGCCAGACGTCGATTGCCACGCTGCTGCTTGCTGGCATCGCGCTCGGAGCACTGACCGGTGCGGTCACCGGCGTTCTCGTCTTCAGGGCCGACGACAAGCAGTTGCGTGATCTCACCTTCTGGGGGCTCGGGTCACTCGCCGGCGCCAACTGGACGAAGATCCTCGCCGCCTCGCCGATCATCCTCGCTTCGCTCGCGGTTACCCCTTTCCTCGCACGCGGGCTGAATGCCATCACGCTCGGCGAAGCGGCCGCCTTCCACATGGGCATTCCCGTCCAACGCCTGAAAAACATTGCGATCGTCAGTGTCGCGGCGGCAACCGGCGCGTCCGTTGCGGTCAGCGGCGGCATCGGTTTCGTCGGCATCGTCGTTCCGCACCTCCTGCGCCTCGTCATCGGCCCCGATCATCGCTACCTACTGCCCGCCTCGGCGCTGCTCGGCGGCACGCTGCTGATCCTTGCCGATATGATCGCACGTACAATCGTCTCCCCGGCGGAACTGCCGATCGGCATCGTCACCGCCTTTATCGGCGCGCCGTTCTTCCTCTGGATCCTGCTGCGCGGCCGTTCGAACATGGGACTGTGAGCGAAGTCATGATCAACGTTTCCAATCTCTCGGTTCGCCTCGGTGGGCGACCCGTCATCCACGGCGTCTCGCTCGAGGCGCTGCCCGGCGCACTGACCGCGATCGTCGGCCCGAACGGCTCCGGCAAGACCACGACGCTGAAGGCGATCTCCGGCGAGCTTTCGCCGTCGAACGGGACGATCCGCATCAATGGCCGTGATCTGCGCGGGCTGAAGCCCTGGGAACTCGCGTTGATGCGCGGCGTGCTGCCCCAGTCGACGGTCATCTCCTTTCCCTTCACCGTGCGCGAGGTCGTAAGATTGGGCCTTGCCGCCGGTGCCAATGCGGATCCCGCCGCGCACGACCGGGTCACGGCCGAGGCATTGGAAGCGGTGGATCTAGCGGGCTTTGCCGGACGCTTCTACCAGGAACTGTCCGGCGGCGAACAGCAGCGCGTGCAGCTTGCCCGTGTCCTCTGCCAGATCACTGATCCGGTGGTCGACGGCGAGCCACGCTACCTGCTGCTCGACGAACCCGTCTCGAGCCTCGATATCCGCCACCAGCTCGGGATCATGCAGCTCGCCCGCAAGTTCTGTGAGCGCGGCGGCGGGGTCGTTGCGGTCATGCACGACCTCAACCTGACAGCCATGTTCGCCGACCGAATGGTGATGATGAAGGCCGGCAAGGTCCGCGCCAGCGGTGCACCCCGCGAGGTCCTGACCGACGAGACGATGGAAGCCGTCTTCGGCTGCCGCATGCAGGTGGGTGTCGCGCCGGCGCCGCATGTGCCGTTCGTCCTGCCGCAGACGGCCTCCCTCTGACGCCACGCCCGTGGATCCGGTAGGTGTCCATTGGCGCCTCCGGATTCTCGGGCCTCAACACCAAGATTTATCGAAACAATTTCCGCACTTGTGCGTTGTTCTCCCGAAGCGCCGGCAAGGGCCTCTAGTTGTGCCCGCCGGTTCCGTCAGACAGCGCCGACCGTTCGCGGCCGGCGCACTCGTGAAAGGGAGTAATCATCATGGCGCCAAGCCTCTTTTCCGGTTCAAGCTCGCGGTCGACCAAAAATGGCAAACTTGCCGATATCTCCGTCGAGGAGCAATTGAGCGAACTGCGCGATGACGTTGCAACATTGGTTGCCTTGTTGGCCGATCGTGGATCGGCGGCGTCTAAGCAGGCGCGCAGCAAGGCACAGGACGCCCGCGAACAGGCCGAAGCGAGCGTCAGCGAACTCCTGGCGAGCGGCGAAGAGTTGCTTGCCGAGCTGCGAGGCCGGTATGCCGGCACGGAAAAGCAGGTTCGACACGCGGTTCGCGAGCATCCGATCGCCACGCTCGGTGCTGCCGCCCTGATCGGGCTCGCCGTGGCTGCATTGCTTCGTCGCTGACCCGCAGTCGGTCGAATTGGAGCCGCGGGCATGAGCTCTCGGTCCGAGCGAGGGGAGGTCAAAGATTTTTCCGACCGATCCCGCTCCAGTTTACGAATGTCGATCACGACGGGGAGTAATGCATGGGACCATTGACGGCCGCCCTCGCCAGCCTCTTGGCCGCCGACATCGGCGCCACGGCCTCCCGCGTGAAGCGCAACGCAGCCCTATGGAGCGTCATAGGGCTGTTGCTCGCAACAGCCTATGTCTTCGCCCTCGCAGCCACTTTTCTCTATCTCAGTGCCCGCTACTCCCCGGTTGCGGCCGCCACCGCAATCGCCGGGGCGCTGGTCGTCACCGCGCTGGTGTTGATCGGCGTCCTCATCGCCCTGCAGAACCGGGACCGCAGGCGTCAGGAAGAACGCCGCCGTCGCACGCAAATGCAGACCAATCTGACACTGCTTGCCGCCGCCGGTATCTTGCGCAAAAACCCGCTTCTCGCGGTCGCGACGGCTGTTGCGATCGGCGCACTTCTCGGCACCGGCAAGCGACGCGGGCGCAAACACGACGACTGATACACCCGCAGCGAGCAGTGATGGGCGGGCGCGGCCTTGTTAAAGCGGAAGACGGATCAGCGCCGTGACCCCGGCGGGGAGATACTCCACCTTCACCGAACTGCCCAGCACCTTGTCGAGACTGCGCTCGATGAGGATGGAGCCGAAACCGCGCCGCTTTGGCTCGCGCACCGGCGGCCCGCCAACTTCGGTCCAGGTGAGATGAAGAACGGTGTCGCCGTCCTCGACGACGTTTCGCGCCGTCAACACCACCTTGCCTTTCGGCACCGACAGCGATCCGTATTTCACCGCATTGGTCGCAAGTTCGTGCAAAACCAACCCGAGGCCGACGGCCTGGTCGGGCCCGAGCGACACTTCGTCCTTGTGCAGTTCGACCTGCTCGGCATAGCAACTCACATGCGGCAGCAGTTGCTTGGCGATGAGGTCGGCAAGGCGGATGGTGCCCCACTCGTGGTCGGAGAGCAGACCATGCGCCTCGGAGATCGCCTGCAAGCGGCCAGCAAACGCAGTCATGAATTCGGCCGGGTCGCTCGTCTGGCGAAGCGTCTGGCGCGCGAGCGACTGCAGCATGGCAAGCGTGTTCTTGACCCGGTGGTTGAGCTCCTTCAGCAGGAGCCGGGTGCGCTGCACCGAGGCCTGCTGGTCGGTGACATCGATCGTCACGCCGATGAAGGTGAGCGGATTGCCTTTGGCGTCCCGGTCATGAACGCGGCCGCGGCCAAGCAGCCAGCGCCCGGTGTCGCCGATGCGGAACATGCCGTCATACTCGTCGTCGGCCTTCATCGCCTGGCGAAGCTTGGCGAAAGTCGCGCCGCGATCGTCGACATGGATCGCGCCGAAAATGTCCCGGGCACCGACCGAACTCTCGGCCGAAAGTCCGAACATGCGTTTCAATGCACTGTTGCCGGCGATCACACCTGAGCGGATGTCCCAAAGCCAACTGCCGATGTTCGCCGCTTCGAGCGCCATCGCGTGTCGCTGCTCCTCGCGCGACAGCGCGGCCTCTTTCAGCGCGCGCCGGCGCGCCTCGTCCTTGACCTTGAAGAGCGAGGCTGCAAGCGCCGCAAGGCGGCACAATTGGTGAATGAGCGGCTGCGGCACCTCAGCGCGCGGCTTGTCGTCGAACACGCAAACCGTGCCCACTGCCTGCCCGTCGAGCACGATGGGCGCTCCGGCATAGAAACGCAGAAATGGCGGCCCCTTGACCTGTCGATGGCGCGCAAACCGTGGATCGGTCGAAGTGTCGAGCACGACGAGGCTGGCATCGGCCACAGCCGTCACATGCGCGCAAAACGCCTCTTCGGCGGGAGCACGGGTCTCGTCGGTACCGACGGCCGCCTTGAACCACTGCCATTCACGGTCAATCAGCGTCACCAGTGCAATCTGGGCGTCGAAAAGCCCGGCAGCAATTTCGACGATCCCGTGGAAATCGCGATCCGGTACGGCCATGTCGGGCACGGTCGCATACAGAACGCCAAGACGCTCGGGCGCGTCCAGCAGCCTCGTCACGGGCGGATCCGTTTTCTCTGTCCTCACGCGCATACGGTCTCAATTCTCAATCTGAACAAGATGAGGAAACCATTGTCGATCTACCCACATCCCGCTCGATTCTGGAACGCCTCGCCCCAAAATCGTCATCCCTGCACATGCGTCAGTCGATGCCAGCCGTCACGGCGTGTTCCCCTTTGGGCTCAAGCCGCCAGTGAAAGCAGGACCCCGCCACTTTTGCAACGGTGTCCTGCCTGAAATTCTTTCCTCAGGAGACGAAGGCACGCGAGGTGATCGGAGCCGAGGTTTCATCCGGCCCGTAGTCGTTTTCACCCTTCACCTGCAGGATATCCTGCAGCCGCTGACGCGCGCGGTTGACCCGGCTCTTGATCGTGCCAAGGGCACAGCCGCAGATCGTCGCCGCCTCCTCGTAGGAGAAGCCGGAAGCGCCGACCAGGATGATCGCTTCGCGCTGGTCCGGCGGCAGCATGTCGAGCGCGCGCCGGAAATCCTGCAGGTCGAGCGAACCGTATTGTTCGGGATGATGGGCCAGCGACTCGGTGAAGTGGCCGTCGGTGTCCTGCACCTCGCGCCCACGCTTGCGCATCTGACTGTAGAGCTCGTTGCGCAGGATCGTGAAGAGCCACGCCTTCATATTGGTGCCCATCTCGAAATGGTCCTGCTTCGCCCAGGCCTTCATGATCGTGTCCTGCACCAGGTCGTCGGCACGGTCGTGGCGACCGATCAACGACATGGCGAAGGCACGCAGGCTCGGCAAGGCGGCAAGCATCTCTCGCTTGAAATCATTCTTTTCGGACGACATTCTGGCACTTACTCCCTGCCCTGCAGTGCCGATTGCTGCTCGGCTGCGTCGAGTTTTTCCAGAAGATCGAGAAAACGCGCGGGTATCGCCTCTTCCTGAACGGACTGATAGAGCGCTTTCAGCTTTGCTGCGATCTGCGCATTTGGGTCTTCTGTCCATAAGGTCGTGCCGGTAGTCCGCCCTGCCCCTGTTTTATATTTCATTGTCAATCTGTCGCCTTCGAGTGTCCATAGCCGCCATAACGCGGCAGAAAATTGAAATGTTCCCTCGCGGAACCTTTTTTTACGTCCGGCGTTCTCGCAACGTCACCGTAGAAAGATATTCGAGGGAGTTCCCCTATGACATTGTCCACGCGGATCGCACCGCTTCTGCCGTACCTGCGCCGCTACGCGCGCGCGCTGACCGGCTCGCAGACATCCGGCGACGCCTATGTCGCCGCCGTTCTCGAAGCGCTGATCGCCGACACGTCGATTTTCCCGGAAGCAAGCAATGATCGCGTTGGCCTGTTCAGGCTCTTCACCTCACTGTTCGGTTCCTCGTCCGTGCTCGTGCCAGAACCGGTCTCGCCCTTTGCCTGGGAAAAGCGCGCGTCGATCAATCTGGCAACCGTCTCGCCGCTTGCCCGCCAGGCTTTCCTGCTGGTCTCGGTCGAGGGTTTCCGTCCCGAGGAAGCCGCCGAGGTTCTCGACGTCTCCGCCGACAAGGTCGGCGGCCTTCTCGACCGCGCCTCGCAGGAAATCTCGCGTCAGGTCGCAACCGACATCATGATCATCGAGGACGAGCCGCTGATCGCCATCGATATCGAGCAGATGGTCGAGAGCCTCGGCCATCGGGTCACCGGCATTGCCCGGACCCGCGACGAAGCCATCGCCCTCTACAAGCGGACCCGGCCAAGCATGGTGCTTGCCGACATCCAGCTCGCCGACGGCAGCTCGGGCATCGACGCCGTCAACGACATCCTCAAGACCAGCGCCATTCCGGTGATCTTCATCACCGCCTTCCCGGAACGGCTCCTGACCGGCGAGCGGCCGGAACCGACCTTCCTGGTCACCAAGCCGTTCAACCCGGACATGGTCAAGGCACTGATCAGCCAGGCACTGTTCTTCAACGAATCGACCAAGGCGGCGGCCTGAGTGCAACCTGCATGTTTCCTTTGATCGCTACCGTTCAAAGGCAAGAACATGCAGGTAATTCAAAGGATAGCGGCGTTGCGTGTCCTAGAGGATCGCGACGCCGCAGTCCTGTTTGCCGTTTCGTCGAAGCGGCAAAATGACCGGACTTCCCGAAATCAACCGTTCCTGATTTTTGCGTGCGTTGCCGACGTTCCCACCTTAGCGCGGCCGCACTTGTATCTCGCTCGGCAAATTGCCGTCGTTTCGCATTTCCGCACATCGCATGGGCTTACCCCAGAAACACGACAGCCAGTGCCGAGGGAAGGCACTGGCTGGTATGTGCAACTCACTCGGGGAGTGTGAGTTGTAGGCCGGCGGTCTGCCTCCGGCGCGGCATTGGGGGCTATGCGCGCCACCGTCCGGTCGAAAACAGAATGCGCGACGGAGCAAAAGGTTCCATCCGGTCGCTCGGGAGGTTTCCACCTGCCGGTCACTGCATCCTGTCGAGTTCGTCACGGTGTCGATAGAGCGCCAGGAAGCGGCGATAATCGCGATCATAGCTATCGCGAACACGGGCATTCGGAAGGCGCTCGTGCCCCTCGGACGCCATCTCCTCCCCGGCGGCCGCGAGGTCGCGGTGGATGCCGCCGGCTACCGCCGCCGCCATCGCAGTGCCGAGCAGCACCGCATCCGGAGCCTGCGGCGCCACCACGCGGCAGCCAGTCACATCGCAGTAGAGTTCCATCAGAAGTGCATTGCGGACATGGCCACCAGTGACGTGCAGCGTGTCGAGCTGATAGCCGACCTCCCGCATCATCTCCAGGATGTGCCGGATGCCGAGCGCGATCGCGACACAGGTGCGCCAATAGAGCCGGCAGAGCGCGTCGAAGGAGGAATCGAGCGGCAGCCCGCTGATGACGCCGAGCCCATGCGGGTCGGCAAGCGGCGAACGGTTGCCGTGGAAATCGGGAAGCACATGCAGGCGATCGGCAAAGGCGGCCCCCTGTTCGGCGCGCAGTTCCTGCACCCGGGCGATGATCCGGCCATGGGTCTCTGCGGTCGGTTCAAGGCCACCACCATGCAGCCGCACGATGTGGTCGAGCAGAGCACCTGTCGCCGACTGTCCGCCCTCGATCAGCCAGGCGCCCGGAAGCACCGCTTCGTAATAGGGACCCCACATGCCGAAGCCAGGCTTCATGTCCTTGGAAAAGGCGACGATGCAGCTCGACGTGCCGGCAATCAGCGCCAGTTGCTTTTCGAGCTTCTCCGGCTTCCCGATGAACCCGCCGACGACGCCGAGCGCACCGGCATAGGCGTCGATCAGGCCCGGCGCAACCTGGCAGCCTTCGTCCAGTCCGAGCTCGGCGGCAGCCGCTGCACTCAGATAGCCGACCGAGCTTCCGATCGGCAGGCTTTCTTCCGGTAGCCCACCGCGTTCAAGCAAATCCTCAAGGCCGATCTTTGCGAGATAATCCGGCTGCCAGCCGCGCTTCTCATGCGCGAGATAATTCCACTTCGCCGTCAACGTGCAGCGCGAGCGGGCGGCGCTGCCGGTCGCCCGCCAGGAGAGGTAGTCGGCGAGGTCGAAGAAGAAACCCGCCTCGCTCCACTGTCCGGGCAGATTGCGTTTCAGCCACATCAGCTTCGGCATTTCCATTTCCGGCGACATGACACGTCCGGAGAAGTCGAGCACCGGATGGCCGGTCGACGTGCAGAAATCAGCCTCGGCCAACGCCCGATGATCCAGCCAGACGATCGTATCCCAGCGCGCCTCGCCCTTGCGGTTGACGGAGAGCGGCTTGCCTTCCCGATCGCGCACCACCAGCGAGCAGGTGGCGTCGAAGCCGATCGCAGCAATGCTCTCCGCGGCGATGCCGGCCTTATCCCTGGCCGCCTTGACCGCGCCGCAGACGGCACGCCAGATATCCTCGGAATCATGTTCGGCGTGGTTTTCTTCCGGCCGGTTCATGGCGATCGGCAGGTCGGCACGCGCAAGCAGCGTGCCCTTCCGGTCAAAAATACCGGCGCGCGCACTGCCGGTACCGACATCGACCGCAACGACGAATTCACGCATCAATGAAAGTCCCGCCCCCTGGATCACAACGACTTTCGGTCGGCTCGACCCAAAATCAAAAACGTGATCGATTTTCATTAGTTGGAGCGGGATGCGGGCCAAAATCCGCACACACTTTTCTTTGTCCCGCTCTCGTTCCGTCCCTGCTATCTGCCGACAAACTGTAACAATTCGCCCATGTCGTCAAACAGCACGTCGGGGCTGAGTTCGGAGAGACTTTGCCGATGCCTGTCAGTGCGCGCGTGGCTGCCGCCAGCAAAGGCGAAGACCCGCATGCCCGCCGCCTTCGCCGCTTCGATACCGGCCGGACTGTCCTCGACGACGACGCAATCCTTGGGCGCGAAACCCATTTCACGGCTCGCATGCAGGAAAAGATCGGGTGCCGGCTTGCCGTGCTTTACCATGGTGGCGGAGAAGATGTTGGGCTCGAAGAGGTCGATGAGACCGGTGACGGTCAGTGACAGGCGGATGCGTTCCGGCTGGCTCGACGAGGCGACGCAGCAGGCGCCCTCAAGCTGTTCTACCGCTTCGCGAATTCCTGCAATTGGCTGCAGTTCCGTGCGAAAACGATCATAAAGGCGAAGGCGCATGCCTTCGAGGAATGCGTCGTCGGTGGCGAGCCCGTATTCGTCATGCAGGATCGCCGACATGCTTTTCAGACTGCGTCCGAGAAAGCGCTCCGTCGCCTCATCGGTGGTCATCGAAACACCGGCGGAGGAGAGCACGTCCACAAGCACCTCCAGCGAGATCGGCTCGCTATCGACAAGCACCCCATCGCAATCGAAGATCACCAGCCTGGACGCAGCGTCCGCCATAACACCCTACCCCTTACAGCACCGCGCGACGTTCAAGGCGCGCCAAGGTCGCTCTAGCACTTTGAATTGGCGCATAGCTCGTCCCTGGAGCGATTCGATCCAAGGAATTATGCGGTGAGCTTGTCGTCCAGATAGAGCTGGAGCGTAGCGCGCGTACCCTTTTCCCAAAGGGTTTTCAATGCGTGGGCGAAACGTTGGCGGAAGAGATCGGAGCGCGCGACGTCGCCGAAGATATCGCTGAGCGCCAGGAAGACCATCGGATCGTCCTTGGCGGCAAGGGCGGCCCTGTTCAGCCGGTCGGCGCTCTGGTCGTTGAAGACGATCGCCTTGCCGCTGTCGGAGGTGCCGGCGAAGTAGCGGCACCACAATGCCGAAACCAGCGACAGGCCCACCACGTCCTCGCCGCGCGCCAGCCGGTCGGCCGTCGACGGCAGGATGAATTTCGGCTGCCGGTTGGAGCCGTCCTGCGCCAACCGCGGAATCGTGTCGCCGATCTTGGGGTTGGAGAAGCGCGTCTCGATCAGCTTGTAATAATCGCCGAGATTTGTGTTCGGCACAGGCGGAATGACCGGGATGATCTCGTCATGTTCGAGCTTGGCGAGGAAGGCGCGGATCAGTGGCTCCTCCATCGCCTCGTGCACGAAATGGATGTCGAGCAAGGCGGCAGGGTAAGCGATTGCCGCATGGCCGCCGTTGAGGATGCGGATCTTCATGTGCTCGTAGGGCGCGACATCAGGCACGAACTGGACGCCCACCTTCTCCAGCGCCGGCCGGCCGAGCGGAAAATGATCCTCGAGAACCCACTGCTTGAACTCTTCGCAGAAAACCGGCCAGGCGTCCTCGATGCCGTAGTCGTCGGCGACGATGCCGATCTCTCGCGCACCGGTCGCCGGTGTGATCCGATCCACCATGCCGTTCGGGAAGGCGACGTTGGCCTCGATCCAGTCGGCAAAGGCGGGATCGAAGAGCCGCGCGAGGCCCGCAACCGCCGCATGGGTGACTTCGCCATTGCCCGGAATGTTGTCACAGGACATCACAGTGAAGGGCGGGACATTCCGGTCCTTGCGGGCCTTCAGGCCGGCGACGATCAATCCAAAGACCGTCTTCGGATCCGCCGGGTTCTGGGCATCTGCCACAATCGCCGGATGGGTCGGATTGAAGACACCCGAGGCCGGATCGATGAAATAGCCGCCTTCGGTGATCGTCAGAGAAACGATGCGGATCGCCGGATCAGCGAGCTTGGCAACAATCGCAGCGACGTCGCCGGGTTCGAGATAGTCGATCATCGCGCCGGTGACATGGGCGCCGGTGCGGTTGTTGTCCTGCTCGACGACCGTCGTCAGGAAATCCTGCGCGGCAAGCTTGGCACGCATCGCCGCGTCCGAGGCCAGCACGCCAGCGCCGACGATCGCCCAGTCGCGGTCATGGCCGGCATTGAAGAGATCGTCGAGATAGACGGCCTGATGCGCCCGGTGGAAGTTGCCGACGCCGAAATGCACGATGCCCGCCGTCAGTTGCGACCGGTCGTAGCGCGGCACACCGGCTTTGGCCTTGATCGTGCCGAGGGCGGCAAGTGAGAGTTTGGTCGTCATGATCCCGTATCCTTTTCGCGGCTTCACCGGCTGGCGCAGGCTCAGCTCATCCAGTTGCCGCCATCGACGTTGTAGGTCTGCGAAACGACGTAGTCGCTCTCGGCCGAGGCGAGGAAGATCGCCATCCCGGTCAGGTCCTCGGCCGTTCCCATGCGGCCGAACGGCACTTCGGCACCGACCAGCCGCTTCTTTTCGCCAAGCGGGCGGTTCTCGTATTTGGCAAACAGCGCATCGACGCCGTCCCAGTGCTCGCCATCGACCACGCCGGGCGCGATCGCGTTGACGTTGATGCCGTGCTTGATGAGGCCAAGGCCGGCCGACTGGGTAAGGCTGATGACCGCCGCCTTGGTGGCGCAGTAGACGGCAACCAGCGCCTCGCCGCGCCTGCCCGCCTGGCTTGCCATGTTGATGATCTTGCCGCCCCTGCCCTGATCGATCATTTGCCGGGCGGCGGCTTGCATCGTGAACAGCGTTCCGGAAACGTTGATCGCAAACAGCCGGTCGTAGCTCTGACGGCTGATTTCGACGATCGGCGCAAGGTCGAAGAGCGCGGCATTGTTGACGAGGATATCGAGCCCGCCCGCCTGCCGGACGACGGCGGCAATCGCCTCGTCGATCGAGCCCTGTTGCGTCACATCCATCTCGACCGCATAGGCGCCGGCGCCGATCTCGGACGCCGTCTGACGCGCGCTCTCGACATTGATGTCAGCGATCGCGACCGTGGCGCCTTCGCGAATATAGGCCTCCGCAAAGGCACGACCGATCCCCCGCGCCGACCCGGTGATCAGCGCGCTTTTGCCTTCGAGCCGTTTCATCGAACTGCCAGCCCCTTGTCGTCGAACCGGTGCACACGCTGCGGATCGGGTGTCAGGAACACCCGGTCGCCATGGGTCACGGCGAAGTCGCCGCTGACCCGCGCCGTCACCGTGCCGACGTTGTCGACATTGACATGCAGGAAAGTGTCGGAGCCGAGATGTTCGGCAACACCGACCGTGCCCTGCCAGGTGCCGCTTTCCTTCGACAGCGCCAGATGTTCAGGACGGATCCCCATCGTATGCGCCTGATAGGCGGCGGCCGCAGCACCATTGACGATGTTCATGCGCGGCGAGCCGATGAAACCGGCGACGAACAGGTTGTCCGGCTTGTGGTAGAGATCGAGCGGCGAGCCCACCTGCTCGATACGGCCACGATTGAGCACGACGATCTTGTCGGCCATGGTCATGGCCTCGACCTGGTCGTGGGTGACGTAGATCATCGTCGTCTTCAGGTCCTGGTGCAGTTGGCTGATTTCCAGCCGCATGTTGACGCGGAGCGCCGCATCGAGGTTCGACAGCGGCTCGTCGAACAGGAAGGCCTTGGGCTGACGCACGATCGCCCGGCCGATCGCGACGCGCTGGCGCTGGCCGCCGGAGAGTTGACGCGGCTTGCGGTCGAGATAATCGGTGAGGTTCAGCACCCGGGCTGCATCCGACACCTTCTTGTCGATGACCGCCTTGTCCTCGCCCGCCATCTTCAGGGGAAAGGCGATGTTCGAGCGCACGCTCATATGCGGGTAGAGCGCATAGGACTGGAACACCATCGAGAGACCGCGCTGAGCCGGCGGCAGTTCGGTGGCGTTCTTGCCGTCGATGACGATGTCGCCATCGCTGACGTCCTCAAGGCCGGCGATCAGCCTGAGCAATGTCGACTTGCCGCAACCGGACGGTCCGACGAAGACGACGAACTCGCCGTTGTTGATGTCGAGATCGATCGACGGGATGACGGCATGGGCGCCGAAGACCTTCGATACCTTGCTGAGTGTAATGCTTCCCATTGTCGTATCCCTTATTTGACCGCGCCGAAGGTGAGGCCGCGCACGAGCTGCTTCTGCGAGAACCAGCCAAGTATGAGGATGGGGGCGATCGCCATGGTCGAGGCGGCCGAAAGCTTGGCGTAGAACAGGCCTTCGGGGCTCGAGTAGGAGGCGATGAAGGCCGTCAGCGGCGCTGCCTTGGCGGCACTGAGGTTCAGTGTCCAGAACGCCTCATTCCAGGCGAGGATGATGTTGAGCAGCAGCGTCGAGGCGATGCCGGGGATCGCCATCGGCGTCAGCACATAGATGATCTCCTTGGAGAGCGAGGCACCATCCATGCGCGCCGCTTCCAGGATCTCGCCGGGAATCTCCTTGAAGTAGGTGTAGAGCATCCAGATGATGATCGGCAGGTTGATCAGCGTCAGTACGATGACGAGCCCGGTGCGGGTGTCGAGCAGGCCGGTGTTGCGGAACATCAGGTACATCGGGACCAGCACGCCGACCGACGGCATCATCTTGGTGGAGAGCATCCACATCAGGACGTCCTTGGTGCGCTTGGTCGGCGAGAACGCCATCGCCCAGGCGGACGGAATGGCGATGATCAGACCGATCAGTGTCGAGCCGAACGAGATGACGACCGAATTCATGAAGTGCAGGAAGTAGTTCGAGCGGCTCTGCACCTCGTGATAGTTCTCCGTAGTCCAGTCGAAGAAGAACAAGGACGGCGGCGAAGCGATCGCCTCGGCCTCGGTCTTGAAGCTCGTCAGGAACGTCCAGAGGATCGGGAAGAAGATCAGGATGCCGATCGTCCAGGCGACGACCGTGACGATGATCTTTCTTTGGGTGGAGACGTTGCGTGCCATGGTTCTCAAGCCTCCAGCGTCTTGCCGATCATGCGCATCAGGAAGAATGCGACGATGTTGGCGAGGATGACGGCGATGATGCCGCCGGCCGATGCACCGCCCACGTCGAACTGCAAGAGAGCCTGCGCATAGACGAGGAAGGTCAGGTTGGTGCTCTGCGTGCCCGGTCCGCCATTGGTGGTGACCAGGATCTCGGCAAAGACCGAGAGCAGGAAGATCGTCTGGATGAGGATGACGACCGTAATGGCGCGGGAAAGATGCGGCAACACCAGATAGATGAAGCGGCTCCAGGCGCCGGCGCCATCCATTTGTGCTGCTTCCTTCTGCTCTTCGTCGAGCGACTGCAAGGCTGTCAAAAGAATCAGCGTCGCAAAGGGCAGCCACTGCCAAGCAACGATCAGGATCACCGACATTAGCGGAGCATTGGCGAGGAAGTCGAAGGGCTGCAGCCCGAAGAGCTTGGCGATCCACGCAAAGAGCCCGTTGACCGGGTTCATGAACATGTTCTTCCAGACGAGTGCTGCCACCGTCGGCATGATCAGGAAGGGCGCAATCACGAGAATGCGCACGATCCCCTGCCCGAACATCGGCTGGTCGAGCAGCAGTGCCAGCGCAATGCCGCCGACCACGGTGATGAACAGCACGCCGAGCACGATCGCGAGCGTGTTGAAGATCGCCTGGAAGAAGGCGGGATCGGTCAGGAAATACTTGTAGTTCGTGAAGCCGGCGAACTCTTCCATTCCCGGCATCAGTAGATTGTAGCGGAGGAACGAGAAATAGATCGTCATGGCCAAGGGAACGATCATCCAGGCCAGAAGTAGAAGCACCGAAGGCGCGATCATCAGCCGCGCGGCGGAGCGGGTGTGCAAGGTCGCCATGGCGTCCCCCCAAAGACGGAATTCAACGCTGTATCGAGAGCTGGTGCGGGCGCGCGCTTCTCCACGCGCGTTCCGCGTTGGTCTCCCGGTATTTGCCCGGGAGAAATACCGGGGCGCCGGCCATTCGCGGCCAGCACCCCGGGCCCTTGGGAGCCTATTTGATGTAGCCGGCCTTGGTCATCTCACGCTCGGTCAGCTGCTGGGCGCTGGCAAGCGCCTGGTCGACACTCATCTGGCCTGCGAGCGCTGCGGAGAACTGCTGACCGACCGCCGTGCCGAGACCCTGGAATTCCGGGATCGCCACGAACTGCACGCCGACATAGGGAACGGGCTTTACAGCCGGGTTCTTCGGGTCAGCCGCATTGATCGAGTCGAGCGTCATCTTCGCGAACGGCGCTGCCTTCTGGTACTCGGGGTTGGCGTAGAGCGAGGTGCGCGTGCCCGGAGGAACGTTCGCCCAGCCTTCCTTGTCGGCAACGAGCTTCAGATAGTCCTTGCCGGTTGCCCAGGAGATGAACTTCTCGGCAGAAGCCACCTTCTGCGAGCCGGCGGGGATCGCGAGGTTCCAGGCCCAGAGCCAGTTGCCGCGCTTGCCAAGACCCGTGTCCGGAGCGAGTGCGAAGCCGACCTTGTCGGCAACGGTCGATTCCTTCGGATTCGTGACGAAGGACGCCGCCACCGTCGCGTCGATCCACATGCCGCACTTGCCGGTCTGGAACAGCGACAGGTTTTCGTTGAAGCCGTTCGAGGATGCGCCGGGCGGTCCGGCGTCGTTCATGAGCTTGACGTAGAAGTCGAGCGCGTTCTTCCACTCCGGCTGGTCGAATTGCGGCTTCCAGTTCTCGTCGAACCAGCGGGCGCCAAAGGCGTTCGCGGTTGCTGTCAGGAAGGCCATGTTCTCGCCCCAACCGGCCTTGCCGCGCAGGCAGATGCCGTAGACTTCGGCGTTTTTATCGGTGATCTTGCGCGCCGCGTCGGCGATGAATTCCCAGGTCGGCGCGTCGGGCATGGTGAGGCCCGCTTTCTCGAACAGATCCTTGCGGTACATCACCATCGAGCTTTCGCCGTAGAACGGTGCCGCATAGAGCTTGCCGTCAATGGTGAGGCCCGAGCGGATTGCCGGCAGGAGGTCGTCGACATCGTAGTCGGCGCCCAGATTGTCGAGCGGCAAGAGCCAGCCCTGCTTTGCCCAGATCGGCACTTCATAGGTGCCGATCGTCATGATGTCATACTGGCCACCCTTGGTGGCGATGTCGGTCGTCACGCGCTGGCGCAGCACGTTTTCCTCAAGCGTAACCCACTCGAGCTGGATGTCCGGATTCTTGGCCGTGAAATCCTCCGTCAGCTTCTGCATCCGGATCATGTCGCCGTTGTTCACGGTCGCGATCGTCAGGGTTTCTGCTTGGGCCAGACCCGACAGTGCGACTGCCGAGCACGTGCCCAGCAGGAAAGTTCTCAAATTCATCGACTTCCTCCCAGAAGAAATTGAGCATTTGCCTCGCTCATGGGCAATTACTCACTTCCCGTGACAAAATGTCAATGCGCAATCGTTGCTGCGCCGCACACAGGAAGATTAGAGGATTGTTTTGATTGTCGATTTTTTCTTTACGCAAATGCGAAAGGCCGGCACATCGGCCGGCCTTTTCAAACGTTTCGTATTGCGATCATGCGTTGAGCAGATAGCTCGCAGTCGCCTCATCGGTGATGAGACCGTTGATGATTCCGCCCTTCACGGCCGCCCTCAGCGCTTCGTATTTCCGCCGGCCCTTGGCGAGACCGATCACCGACGCCTTGTCGCGCGAAGGCAGGGGAACTGAGGCCACGCGCTCGTTGAAGCTCCCGGAAAGCAGCGCCCCGTCATGGTCGAACATCCAGCCGCAGATCTCGCCCGCCGCCCCCGCCTTCGTGAGGTCGGCCATTTCATCTTGGCCCAGAAAACCATCCTGGCAGAGCGGCGCATCGGGTCCGAGTTCGCCGACGCCGACGAAGGCGACATTGGCTTCGGCGCCCAACTTCAGGGCCACCTGCACCAGGCTCTGGCTGTGCAGCACCTCGCGCTCCTCGGCTGAAGCGGCGAGCACCGGCAGCGGCATCGGGAAATGCCGCGCTTTCACCGCATCGGCCATGCTGAAGATGACATTGTAATAGGCGGCCGAACCGTCGAGCCCGATATTACCGGTCAAGGAAACGATGCGGTGCTGCGGACATTCCATCGGTGGCAACTGGTCGACCGCCGCTTTCAGAGTACGTCCGGTGCCGATCGCCAGTACCTGCGGTTCCGGCGACTTCAGCCAGCGCTCGATTTCGGCAGCCCCTGCCTCGGCGATGCCGACGGTGGTCGAGGTCGAACCCGGATCGCTCGGCACGACTTCCACGTATTTCAGCCCGTATTTGTCGCGAAGCCCCGCGGCGGCCTCCAGGCACGCAGCGATCGGATGATCGAGCCGGACCTTGATCAACCGCTCGGACATGGCAAGAGAAACGAGCCGCTGCGCCGACTGGCGCGATATTCCCATGACGGTCGCGATCTCGTCCTGGGTTCGACCGGCCACATAGTATAGCCAGCCCGCACGGGCCGCATCGTCAAGCCTGTTGTTCGCCTCGCCCCTGCGTGCCATGCCCGTTCTCCGTTCCCCTTGATTTGCTGCCACTAATTGCCCTTGCCTGTCAAACAGAGCGTCAGAACAAGCGGATGATGAACCTCCTCAAACACCCGGATCCCAAGGCTTTCCGGTCATTTCGATCTCAAACTTTTACCGTTTGATAAAAAAATAAAGCGTGTTACCGTTCCATCATCCTGAGAAAACATTGGGAGCCAAAAATGGGAACGACACAATCTGGGATCCTCGGCGGCCGCCTGCCGCTCGGGGAGTACGAGAGCAATTTCGCCGACCTGCATCCACCGCTCGACAAGCACGAGGCCCTCGTCGCTTCCGACCGCTGTTATTTCTGTCATGATGCGCCGTGCATGACGGCCTGTCCCACCTCCATCGATATCCCGCTGTTCATTCGGCAGATATCGACAGGCAATCCGATCGGATCGGCCAAGACGATCTTCGATCAGAACATCCTGGGCGGCATGTGCGCCCGCGTCTGTCCCACCGAAACGCTCTGCGAACAGGCTTGCGTTCGCAACACCGCCGAGGAGCGCCCGGTCGAGATCGGCCGCCTGCAGCGCTACGCGACCGATGTGGCGATGCGCGAGAACAAGCAGTTCTACACCCGCGCTGAAAGCTCCGGCCGCACGATTGCTGTCGTCGGCGCGGGGCCTGCCGGCCTTGCAGCGGCTCATCGCCTCGCGGTCAAGGGCCACGACGTGGTGATCTACGATGCCCGCCCGAAGTCGGGTGGCCTCAATGAATACGGCATCGCCGCCTACAAGTCGGTCGATGATTTCGCGCAGAAGGAAGTCGACTACGTACTGTCGATCGGCGGCATCGAGGTGCGCAACGGCCAGGCACTCGGCCGTGACTTCACCCTCGCCGATCTTTCGGAACAGTACGACGCCGTCTTCCTCGGCCTCGGCCTTGCCGGCGTCAATGCGCTGCGCCTCGAGGGCGAAAATGCCGAAGGCGTCGACGATGCCGTCGACTTCATCGCAGCCCTTCGCCAGTCGAAGACCAAGGCCGATATTCCCGTCGGACGCCGGGTCGTTGTTCTCGGCGGTGGCATGACCGCTGTCGATGCCGCTGTCCAGGCGAAGCTGCTCGGCGCCGAGGAAGTGACGATCTGCTACCGCCGCGGCAAGGAGCACATGAACGCCTCCGAGTTCGAGCAGGATCTGGCTGCCTCCAAGGGCGTCACCATCCGCCACTGGCTGCAGCCCAAGCGTATTGCCGAGAAGGACGGCAAGGTCGCCGGCATCGAGCTGGAATACACCGCGCTTGAAGACGGAAAGCTGACGGCGACCGGCGAAACCGGTATCATTGCCGCCGACCAGATCTTCAAGGCGATCGGCCAGAGCTTCCTCGGCGCCGGCCTCGGCGCGCTGCAGCTCGAAGGCGGTCGGATCGTTGCGGATGCCGAAGGGCGCACCTCGATCGACAAGGTCTGGGCCGGCGGCGACTGCGTGCTCGGCGGCGAAGACCTGACGGTCTCGGCCGTCGCCATGGGCCGCGACGCGGCTGAATCGATCAACCGGACGTTTGCCGCGGCCGCGCCGCGCGCGAGTGCCGTCGCTTAAGATCGGGAGGAGGAACCAATGGCTGATCTTCGCAACAATTTCGTCGGCATCAAATCCCCGAACCCGTTCTGGCTGGCATCCGCCCCGCCGACGGACAAGGCCTATAACGTCGAGCGCGCCTTCAAGGCGGGCTGGGGCGGTGTGGTCTGGAAAACGCTCGGTGAGGAAGGACCGCCGGTCGTCAACGTCAACGGCCCGCGCTACGGCGCGATCTGGGGCGCCGACCGCCGGCTGCTCGGCCTCAACAACATCGAGCTCATCACCGACCGCGATCTCTACGTGAACCTGCGCGAAATGAAGCAGGTGAAGATGAACTGGCCGGACCGGGCCTTGATCGCCTCGATCATGGTGCCCTGCGAGGAAGAGGCGTGGAAGGCGATCCTGCCTTTGGTCGAAGAGACCGGCGCCGACGGCATCGAGCTCAACTTCGGCTGTCCGCACGGCATGTCCGAACGCGGCATGGGTGCCGCGGTCGGACAGGTACCCGAGTATATCGAGATGGTCGTGCGCTGGTGCAAGCAGTACACGCGCATGCCCGTCATCACCAAGCTGACGCCGAACATCACCGACATCCGCAAGCCGGCGCGCGCCGCCAAGGCCGGCGGCACCGATGCCGTGTCGCTGATCAACACGATCAACTCGATCGTCTCGGTCGATCTCGACAACTTCGCCCCCAACCCGACGGTCGGCGGCAAGGGCACCCATGGCGGCTATTGCGGCCCGGCGGTCAAGCCGATCGCCCTCAACATGGTTGCCGAGATCGCCCGCGATCCTGAAACCTACGGCCTGCCGATCTCGGGCATCGGCGGCATCACCACCTGGCGCGACGCCGCCGAGTTCCTGGCGCTTGGCGCCGGCAACGTTCAGGTCTGCACCGCGGCGATGACCTACGGCTTCAAGATCGTCCAGGAGATGATCTCGGGCCTCTCCGACTGGATGGACGCCAAGGGCCACCGCAACCTCGACGACATCACCGGTCGCGCCGTGCCGAACGTCACCGACTGGCAGTATCTGAACCTCAACTACATCGCCAAGGCGAAGATCGATCAGGATGCCTGCATCAAGTGCGGTCGCTGCCACATCGCCTGCGAGGACACTTCGCATCAGGCGATCACGCAGTTCGTCAACGGCGTGCGTCACTTCGAGGTGATGGAAGACGAGTGCGTCGGCTGCAATCTCTGCGTCAACGTCTGTCCGGTCGAAAACTGCATCACCATGGAAGAGCTGCCGGTCGGCACGATCGACCAGCGTACCGGCAAGCCGGTTGATCCGAACTACGCCAACTGGACGACCCACCCGAACAACCCGATGGCCCGCCAGGCCGCGGAATAAGGAAGCCAGCGCGCGGACCGCTCGGATCGCACCTCAACCACTGAAAAACGCCGCCGGAGCATCAATCCGGCGGCGTTTTCTTGTCAGCGGTCAGAATTCGACTACGACCTTGCCGAACGGTCCGCGGTCGAGGTGGGCCAGCGCATCCTTGAGCCGCTCGAACGGATAGCGCGCATCGATAACCGGCTTGATCCCGGTGCGATCGATGGCCCTGACCAGATCCTCCAGCGCACGGCGATGGGCGACGCCGATGCCCTGGATGACAGGTGATTTCAACAGAACCGGCGTCACCGGCGCCGAGATCTCGGCGCCCTCGAATACCCCGATGACCGAGATCCTCCCTTGCACGGCCACAGCCTGCAGCGACTTGCCGAGATTGGCGCCGCCGGCGATCTCCAGGATATGGTCAGCACCACGATCGCCGGTAATCTCAAGGACGCGTTCTACCCAATCCTCTCTCACGCGGTCGATGCCGTGGTCGGCACCGAGGGCAAGCGCGCGCTCGAGCTTGTCCTGGCTAGCCGACGTGACGATGACCTCAGCACCATGCGCCTTGGCGATCTGCAGACCGAACAGCGATACGCCGCCGGTGCCCTGCACGACGACACGGTCTCCGGCCTTCGGATGGCCCTTCTCGACCAGCGCAAACCAGGCCGTCACTCCGGCGCAGGGCAATGTGCTTGCCTCACCGTCGTCAAGGCTAGCTGGCGCGGCGACAAACCAGTCCTCAGGGAATGCGACATACTGCGAAGCGACGCCCGGATTGAGGCCGCCAAGCGCAAACGACGTCGGATGACGCGCGGTCCCCGGCTTCTGACCATCGATCCAGGTGGGGTCGAAAACGGAAATCACCCGGTCGCCGGGCTGGAACCGTGTCACGCCCCGGCCGGTCCCTTCGACCACGCCGGCCATGTCGGACCCCGGCACGAAGGGGAAGGAAAGTGGCATGCCCATCCCATTTTCCAGAACCAGCTTGTCGCGGAAATTGAGCGACAGGGCGGTTGTGCGAACGAGCACCTCCCCGGGGCCGACCTCGGGAACGCGCCGCTCCGTAATTTTGAGGTTTTCCGCTCCAAACGCCTCGATCGTCCATGCCTTCATCAGTCTCGCCATCGTTCGTTCCTTTTCACCGGATTGGGCTGATGGAGAAACCATAGCGTTGAATTTATCTCTCCAGTTGCGATAAGAATTCACCATATTGGTTCTCTGAAGGATACAATTATGGAGCGATTGGGAGGGATTTCTGCCTTTGTCGAAGCGGCCGAGGCCGGTGGATTTTCCGCCGCAGCCGAGCGGCTCAACCTCTCGCGCTCAGCGGTCGGCAAGACGATTGCCAAGCTCGAACAGAGGCTTGGCGTTCGCCTCTTCCATCGGACAACCCGCACCCAGAGCCTGACTGCGGAAGGCCAATTGTTCTACGGGAGCTGCCTCAGGGCGCTTAGCGAAATCCGTACTGGCGAGGCGCTGCTGGAATCAGGCAAGCAGGAGATCCGAGGGCGGCTTCGCCTGTCCCTGCCTGTGGTTTTCGGGCGCCAATGCATCATGCCGCTGCTGTCGGAACTGCTCAGACAGCACCCGCTCCTTGAGCTCGACGTCAACTTCAGCGACCGAAGGGTCGATCTCGTCGAGGACGGCTTCGATCTTGCCATTCGCACCGGCCCATTGCCTGATGATCCGGATCTGATGGCGCGCAAGATTGCCGACCAGCCAATGACGGTCTGCGCCTCGCCTGCCTATCTCGAAACACGCGGCACGCCGCGCAGCATCGACGACCTCCTCGACCATCAGGCAATTCTCTACCGACGCAGCAGCGATGCACTTTCCTGGACTTTCCCGGTCAAGGGAGCGGCACCACGGCAGGTGACCCCACCGACACGGCTAAAGCTCGACGATCTCACCTCGATTGCCGACGCGGCGGCAGATGGTTTCGGCCTTGCCTGGCTACCGTGCTGGCTGGTGCGTGAGCATGTCACCTCCGGGCGGCTCGTCCGAATCCTCGCCGACGTGCCTGCCCTCTCCTTCGCAGCCCACGTGGTCTGGCCGCGCACGCAGTACATGCCGCCGAAACTTCGGCTGATGATCGACACGCTTGCCGAGCGTCTGGCGCCCTTGATGGAGTGATCGGCAGGCGGAGGCGACTTTCGCGGCAACCGTTCGTACTCAGACACCGAATCCCGCTGAATAGCGTTCTCCGCCGATAACGAACAGGACACGAAAACGAAACAGATTGTGTAAAAATGGTAAGTTGTCGGCCCGCACGATCTGGATAATAAGGGAGAACTCACACGGGGGTGCGCACCGTTCGGTCAGGGATCGGCGGCGCATCTTCCGACGGTTTTGAAACTGCGGCCGGACAAAGCTCCGGCAGAGCCGGACCTTCTGCTTGACGATCATTTCGGCCAACCGACGCAAGCGAATGCACCTCGTTTCCGGGGCTATACTCGGTTCGTTCGTGCTGGCCCATTTCCTCAACCATTCGCTCGGTCTCATTTCCATCGAAGCGATGGAAACCGCCCGCAAGGCCTTCAATCTCATCTGGCACAGCGTTCCCGGTACGGTGCTCCTCTATGGCGCCCTGCTGCTGCATTTCATCATGGCGCTCGAAAGCATTTACCGCCGGCAGACGCTCAGAATGCCGGCACGCGAGGCGCTGAAGATCATCTTCGGCCTCAGTTTGCCATTCTTGCTGATCGGCCACGTGACCGCCGCACGCGTCGAACCGCTGTTTACAGGCGTCGATACGGACTATCCGACGATGCTCAAGGCTTTGTGGTCGACCTCGACGAACGCCATCCGGCAGTCGACTGCCCTGTTGCTCGTGTGGGGCCATGGCTGCCTCGGCGCCTGGTTCTGGATGCGCGGCCGCGCCTGGTTCCCGCGCTATGAAATCCTGCTCTACACAGTCGCAATCCTCGTGCCGATCTTCGCCCTGCTCGGCTTCGTCAGCGGTGCCCGCTCGATCGAGAGCGACTATGAAGAACATGGCGGCTACGGCGACAGGGCCTACACCAAGCCGGCAGTCGACCTCACGCTTTTCGAGGATATCCGCCTTGGACTCTATATCGGTTTCGGCGGGCTGATCGGTGGCACGTTCCTGCTGCGGGCCATGCCGAAGGGCGGCCGCATCCGCGTGCGTTATCCCGACGGCCGGGTCGCCACTGTCAATCTCGGCTTCAGCGTGCTGGAAGCCAGCCGTGCCGCCGGCATCGCGCATGTCTCGGTCTGCGGCGGCCGCGGGCGCTGCTCGACCTGTCGCGTGCGCGTCATCCAGGGACTGGAGGACCAGCCCGCCCCCGAGGATGCGGAGCTTGCGACACTGACCCGTATCGGCGCGCCGGACAACGTCCGTCTCGCCTGCCAGTTCCGCCCCGTTCACAACGTGACCGTCGTGCCCATCCTCGACAGCGACAGCCTCGGCATCAAGAAACAGCTCGGACGCGAGGGCGGCGAGGGCCGGGAGCGACGGATCGCCGTGCTCTTCTGCGACCTGCGCGGCTTTACCAGCATCGCCGAACACAAGCTGCCCTTCGACACGGTGTTCCTGCTCAACCGCTACTTCGAGATGGTCGGCGAAGCGGTCGAGGATTCCGGCGGCGTCATCGACAAGTTCATCGGTGACGGGGCGCTCGCGATCTTCGGCCTCAAGAGTTCTTACACCGAGGCCTGCCGGCAGTCGCTTACCGCCGCCGAGCGGATATCGAAGGGCATCGACACGCTCAACCAAACCTTCCGCGGCGAACTCGACGAGCCACTGCGCATCGCGATGGGGCTGCATGCCGGCCCGGCCATCATCGGCGAGATCGGCTATGGCCAGGCGACGTCGCTGACGGCCGTCGGCGATACGATCAACACCGCGAGCCGGCTGGAAGGCCTCGCCAAGGAGCACGACGTGCAGCTCGCCGTCTCGGCCGAGCTCGTCAATCGGGCGGGCTTGGCAATGGAAGGACACGAGCGGCTGGACATCGGCCTCAGAGGTCGGCAGGCAACGCTTGAAACCTGGATCGTTGCGGATGCAGCCCACATCTCCGCAGCCTTGCAGCCAGTACCGTCGGATGCGTAGTGCAACCCCTTGAAAGCGTGAAACAGTTTTCACGTCCGAAGTCGCATACCTTCAAGGCATTGGATCTTTTCACGGTTTCAATGAAGCGCTGAAATGATCTAGTAGTAGGTATCCTTCCCGCCCTCGCGCCGACCCAATCCGGAAGCCCGCATGAAACAGGACGTATCCCCGAAAACCGCACACCAGGTTCATGCAAAGGGCATTGAGAAACTCAAGGCGCATCTGGCGATGATGACCTTTGCCGTCCTCATTGCCGGCTCCTTCTCTTTCGGCGGGCTCGCCACCCAGCATATGGGCGCCGGGCCGCTGACGCTCTGGCGCTACCTGTTGACCGTCGTGGTCCTTGGATTGCTCACCTTCGGCTATGCGCGTGTGCGCTTTCAATTCCCGAAGCAAGCGTGGCGCTTCGTAATCCTGGGCGGCCTGATCGCCGTCTACATGCTGACGATGTTCAAGGCGCTGGAATTCACCAGCCCTGTTTCGACGGGTGCGGTGTTCACCCTCATGCCGCTCTTGAGCGCCGGCTTTGCCTATCTGCTGCTCGGCCAGCGCACGCGCCCAGGGGTGCTTGCGGGTCTGATCATTGCGGCACTCGGCGCCGTCTGGGTGATCTTCCGCGCCAATATCCAGGCAATCCTTGCCTTCGACATCGGCCAGGGCGAGCTGATCTTCTTCGTCGGCGTGGTCTGCCACGCGATCTATGTGCCGCTGATCCGCAAGTTCGGCCGAGAGGAGAGCCCCTTCGCCTTCGGCTTCTGGGTCGCCGTCTTCACCGTTCCCTGGCTGCTGGTGCCGGGCGGCGTCGGCCTGGTCACGGCCGACTTCGCCAGCCTGCCACCAGTCGTCTGGCTCGCGGTCCTCTATCTGGCGGTGGTCACCACGGCGATCACCTTCCTGCTCCTGCAATACGCCTCGATGCGGCTGCCGGCATCGAAAGTGCTCGGTTACGGCTACCTCACACCGAGTTTCATCATCCTGCTCGAAGGCTTGCTCGGCCACGGCTGGACCAGCCTGCCGGTTCTCGCCGGCGCGCTTACCACCGCTTGCGGCCTCTTGCTGATGGCACTCCTGCCCGATTGATGAACGGAAGATCTAGACGGCCGGCTGTTCGCTCACCTGCAGCCCATCCACAAAGAGCCGCTCGAGGAAGCGCGCCGCATCCTCGAAACGCCCTTCGCCGGCATTGCCCTGGCCCAGAACGGCACGCACCTGCACATCGAAGTCGGCATAATGTTGGGTGGTCGACCAGATCGCGAAGATCAGGTGGTAGGGGTCGCATTTGGCGATCTTGCCGGCCTTGGCCCAGGCGCGGATCACCTCCGCCTTCTCGTCGACCAGCGCCTTCAAGGGCCCCTTGAGCTCGTCTTCGATGTGGGGTGCGCCCTGCAACACCTCGTTGGCGAAGAGCCGACTTTCACGCGGATAGTCGCGGGCCATCTCGAGCTTGCGGCGGATATAGCTGCGGATCTCGGTCACCGGGTTCCCCTCCGCATCGAATGCGCGCAGCGGATCGAGCCAGGTGTCGAGCACCCGGTCGATCAGCGCCCGGTGCATCGCTTCCTTGGTGCGGAAATAATAGAGCAGGTTCGGCTTCGACATGCCCGCCACGTCGGCGATCTGGTCGACGGTCGCACCGCGGAAACCGTTGGCCGAGAAGACTTCGAGCGCCGCTTCCAGGATGCGCTCTTCCTTCTCCTCCTGGATGCGTGTCCGCCTCTGGGTCCTGGCCGCTCTCGGTAGTACCATCTGTCCCCCTGGCGATCCCCGCGCGCCTCGCCGCGCAAAGACCGATCTGCCCAAAATCTGGTCTCGCCATCTTCTTGGGCAACAACTTCGTTTTTTTGTTTTTCCGGCTTGAGTGCCGCAATGGAAGCTGTAATGTTTACCAACCGGTCAAATTATCAGCCAGTTCACCGCCAAAGGCAACGGCTGATCGAAGGGCACCAGAAAAAACCAAGCCTGGATTTGACCAAGGGAACAGAAGGGCTCGCCGATTGAGGCAAAGCCCTGAAAAGATGAGGAGACCGCCGTGGCTGCACCTGGCGAGAACATGCGCGTCAATTCAGACCGCCTGTGGGATTCACTTATGGAGATGGCCAAGATCGGCCCTGGCGTCGCGGGCGGCAACAACCGCCAGACGCTCACCGACGAGGATGCCGAAGGGCGCCGGCTGTTTCAGTCCTGGTGCGATGCGGCAGGGCTCACCATGGGCGTCGACACCATGGGCAACATGTTCTTCACCCGGCCCGGCACCGACCCGGATGCGCTGCCCGTCTATGTCGGCTCGCATCTCGACACCCAGCCGACCGGCGGCAAGTATGACGGCGTACTCGGCGTGCTCTCGGGCCTCGAAGTCGTCCGCTCGATGAACGACCTCGGCATCAAGACCAAGCACCCCATCGTCGTCACCAACTGGACCAATGAGGAAGGCGCGCGCTTCGCGCCAGCCATGCTTGCCTCCGGCGTCTTTGCCGGCGTCCACACCCAGGACTTCGCCTATGGCCGCAAGGACCCGGAAGGCAAGACCTTCGGCGACGAGTTGAAGCGCATCGGCTGGGTCGGCGACGAAGAGGTCGGCGCCCGCAAGATGCACGCCTATTTCGAGTACCATATCGAGCAGGGGCCGATCCTCGAAGCCGAGGGCAAGGACATCGGCGTCGTGACCCACTGTCAGGGCCTGTGGTGGCTGGAATTCACGCTGACTGGCCGCGAGGCCCATACCGGCTCGACGCCGATGAACATGCGCGTCAACGCCGGGCTTGCCATGGCCCGTATCCTGGAAATGGTGCAAGGGGTGGCGATGGAAAACCAGCCGGGCGCCGTCGGCGGCGTCGGCCAGGTGTTCTTCTCGCCCAACTCACGCAACGTGCTGCCGGGCAAGGTGGTCTTCACCGTCGATATCCGCTCGCCCGACAAGGCCAAACTCGACCGCATGCGCGCCAAGATCGAGGCCGAAGCGCCGAAGATCACCGAGCCGCTGGGTGTCGGCTGTTCCATCGAGGCGATCGGCCATTTCGAGCCGGTCACCTTCGACCCGAAACTGGTGACGGCAGTGCGGAGTGCCGCCGAACGGCTCGGCTGCAGCCACATGAACCTCATCTCGGGCGCTGGTCATGACGCCTGCTGGGCCGCCAAGGTGGCGCCGACGACGATGATCATGTGCCCCTGTGTCGGGGGTCTCAGCCACAACGAGGCGGAGGACATCTCCAGGGAATGGGCCGGCGCCGGCGCTGACGTCCTCTTCCACGCCGTCGTCGAAACGGCCGAAATCGTCGAATGAGTTTGCGGGCGGGACGAAAGTTCCGCCCTTTTTCGTGGCGGCCGCCTGGGCGCCGGAAGCGCAATCGCGAGGATCAAGAACCATGAGCACTGTCATCAAGGGTGGAACCATCGTCACGGCCGACCTGACCTACAAGGCGGACGTGAAGATCGACGGCGGAAAGATCGTCGAGATCGGCCCCAATCTTTCCGGAACTGAGACGCTGGACGCGAGTGGCTGTTACATCATGCCCGGCGGCATCGATCCGCATACCCATCTCGAAATGCCTTTCATGGGCACCTATTCCTCGGATGATTTCGAAAGCGGCACGCGGGCTGCCCTTGCCGGCGGCACGACCATGGTGGTCGATTTCGCGCTCCCCTCGCCCAACCAGTCGCTGCTCGAAGCGCTGACCATGTGGGACAACAAGTCGACCCGCGCCAATTGCGACTATTCCTTCCACATGGCGATCACCTGGTGGAGCGAAAAGGTCTTCAACGAGATGGAGACCATCGTCAAGGACAAGGGCATCAACACCTTCAAGCACTTCATGGCCTATAAGGGCGCGCTGATGGTGGATGACGACGAGATGTTCTCGTCGTTCCAGCGCTGCGCCGCCCTCGGCGCGCTGCCGCTGGTGCACGCGGAAAACGGCGACGTCGTTGCCCAGCTCCAGGCAAAGCTGCTGTCTGAAGGCAACAACGGACCGGAGGCGCACGCCTATTCGCGGCCGGCCGAAGTCGAGGGTGAGGCGACCAACCGGGCGATCATGATCGCCGACATGGCCGGCTGCCCGGTCTATATCGTGCACACCTCCTGCGAACAGGCGCATGAGGCGATCCGCCGGGCCCGCTCCAAGGGCATGCGCGTCTTCGGCGAGCCGCTGATCCAGCACCTGACGCTGGATGAGACGGAATATTTCAACACGGACTGGGACCATGCCGCCCGCCGCGTGATGTCGCCGCCCTTCCGCAACAAGCTGCATCAGGACTCGCTTTGGGCCGGCCTTGCCTCCGGCTCGCTGCAAGTGGTGGCAACCGACCATTGCGCCTTCACCTCCGAGCAGAAGCGCTTCGGCGTCGGCGATTTCACCAAGATCCCGAACGGCACCGGCGGCTTGGAAGACCGCATGCCGATGCTGTGGACCCACGGCGTCAACACCGGCCGCATCACCATGAACGAGTTCGTGGCGGTGACCTCGACCAACATCGCCAAGATCCTCAACATCTACCCGAAAAAGGGCGCGATCCTCGTCGGCGCCGATGCCGACCTCGTCGTCTGGGATCCGAAGCGCACCAAGACCATTTCCGCCAAGAGCCAGCAATCGGCGATCGACTACAACGTCTTCGAGGGCAAGGAGGTCAAGGGCCTGCCGCGTTACACGCTGACCCGTGGCGTCGTCGCCATCGAGGAGAGCACGATCAAGACCCGCGAAGGCCATGGCGAGTTCGTCCGACGCGATCCGTTCCCGGCGGTCAGCTCGGCGCTTTCGACCTGGAAGGAAGTCACCGCTCCCCGCGCCGTCCAGCGCACCGGCATTCCGGCCACCGGCGTCTGAGGCCTTATGTTTCGCGGTTTGCATTTTTTCGCGCCGCTCTGTCCCACCGGACATGCCTCGCCACGTCGGCGAGGCGGTTCGGCGCGGAACGCATCAGGCAGGCACCAGCGCATCGAGCTCGGGCAGAAGCACGACGCTTTCCTGCTCGTTCGGGTCCGTGCGGGCGATCACAGCCGAACAGGGCGCGTCCGAAAGGTTTGCCGGCAGATGCGGCACTCCCGCCGGAATGTAGAACATCTCGCCCGCGCGTACGATGACGTGCTCTTCCAATCGCTCGCCGAACCAGGTGTGAGCCTCGCCCGACAGCACATAGATTGCCGTCTCGTGGCTCTCGTGCAGATGGGCTTTGGCCCGCGCTCCCGGCGGGATCGTCAACAGGTGCATGCAGATGCCGGTCGAACCGACTGTCTCCGCGGCAATCCCTTCGAAATAGCTGAGCCCCTGCTTTCCGGCGTAGCCGCTGCCGGGACACACCAACCGACACACAGGATTGGATGATCGAGACATGAGCGTTCTCCAGAATTCCCTGAAAAACCAGCAACAAGCGGCTCCGCATGCAAATCCGCGATTGCATGTTGCCGGTCCGGATAGCAGTCTGACACAGACCAGCCAGAATGAGTATTCACCGATGACGTCCAATACCGCATCCGTGGTTTCGGCCCGGGACCTCTGCCTGACCTTCGAGACCGCCGATGGCCCGGTCCACGCCTTGACCGGCGTCAATCTGGACGTCGCCAAGGGCGACTTCGTTTCCTTCATCGGCCCGTCCGGCTGCGGCAAGACGACGTTCCTGAGGGTGATCGCCGATCTCGAAAAGGCGACCTCCGGCAAGATCAACGTCAACGGCATGTCGCCGGAAGAAGCGCGCAAGCAACGCGCCTATGGCTACGTGTTCCAGGCGGCAGCGCTTTATCCCTGGCGCACGATCGAAAACAACATCGCCCTGCCGCTCGAGATCATGGGCTACTCCAAGGAAGAAAAGAAGGCGCGCATCGAGCGCACGCTCGAACTCGTCAACCTCACGGGCTTTGGCAAGAAGTATCCCTGGCAGCTTTCGGGCGGCATGCAGCAGCGCGCCTCGATCGCGCGTGCGCTGGCCTTCGATGCCGACCTGCTGTTGATGGACGAGCCCTTCGGCGCCCTCGATGAGATCGTCCGCGATCATCTGAATGAGCAACTGCTGAAGCTCTGGGCTCGCACCAACAAGACGATCTGTTTCGTCACCCACTCGATCCCGGAGGCGGTCTATCTCTCCACCAAGATCGTGGTAATGAGCCCGCGGCCCGGCCGGGTCACCGACGTCATCGAATCACCGCTGCCGCGCGAACGGCCGCTCGGCATTCGCGAGACGCCCGAGTTCCTCGAAATCGCCCACCGCGTTCGCGAGGGCCTGCGCGCAGGACACAGCTATGACGAATAGCGCCGTGATCCGCCCGGCCGAACGGACCGACATGGCCGCCTGCGCCGGCATCCTCAACCGATGGATCGACGCAACACCTTGGATGCCGCGCGTGCATGATCATGCCGATGTCGAACACTATTACGCCGACACGGTCTTTGCCGAACGCAGAGTGCTTCTGGCCGAGGACGCCGGTAAGATCGCCGGTTTCCTGTCGCTCTCCGACGATCACCACGTCACCGCGCTCTATGTGGACGCGTCGCATCGGGGAGCCGGCATCGGCACCCGACTGATCGAAGCCGCCAAGGCCCTGTCTCCGGACGAACTGAGCCTCTGGACCTTCGAACACAACCGTGAAGCCCAGCTCTTCTATGAGCATCAGGGCTTCGAAGTCGTGCGGCGCACCGACGGCGACAACGAGGAGCAGCTTCCAGATATCCTCTATCGCTGGCGGACCAAGGAGATACAGGCATGAACCTCGCCTATGCGCTCTGGATGCTGCTGGCAACGACGATCTTCCTCGGTGGCGCCACCGCCTCGCGCGCCTACGTCTCGAACAATCACCTCGGCATGCTCTTACTCGCTCTCGGGCTCTACGTCATCGGCAACATCATCATGGTGAAGCTGATGCGCGAAGGCGGTCTCGGGCTTGCCATTTCGCTTTCGGCGATCGTGCAGTTGGTGCTCGTCAACATCATCGCCTTTTCGGTCTTTGGTGAACGGCTGAGCCTCACCCAGGCCGCCGGTGTGCTTCTCGGCATCGTCGCCATGGGCCTGATGTTGTTGCCCGCAAGCGGAAAGGCCTGACCATGCAGGAACCAAGCTTCCTCAGGGACAAATTGCTGCCAGTCGGCACCGTCGTCCTCCTGTTGATCGCCATCTGGTACATCGCGGTCGTCTTCCTCAACGCGCCCTTCGAGCGCGACACCGCAGCGCGCGCAGGCACCGAGATCAGCTTCTCTGAGATCGTGCGCAACACCATGGCGCAGGAACGGCCGGTGCTGCCGGCACCGCACCAGGTGATCGCCGAGATCTGGGACACCACCTTCAACAAGCCAATCACCTCGAAGCGCAGCCTCGTCTACCATGCCTGGATCACGCTTTCGGCGACCTTGCTCGGCTTCGGCATCGGTGCAGCGCTCGGCATCCTGCTGGCGGTCGGCATCGTGCATAACCGCGCCATGGACCGCTCACTGATGCCCTGGGTGATCGCCAGCCAGACGATCCCGATCCTGGCGATCGCACCGATGATCATCGTCGTCCTGAACGCAATCGGCATCTCCGGCCTCTTGCCGAAGGCGCTGATCTCAACCTACCTCTCCTTCTTCCCCGTGGTTGTCGGCATGGTGAAGGGGCTGCGGAGCCCGGAGACGATCCAGCTTGACCTGATGCACACCTACAACGCCTCCTCGGCCCAGGCCTTCTGGAAGCTGCGCTGGCCCTCGTCGATGCCCTATCTCTTCACCTCGCTGAAGGTTGCCGTCGCCATCTCGCTTGTCGGCGCCATCGTCGGCGAACTGCCGACCGGCGCCGTTGCCGGCCTCGGCGCCCGTCTGCTGGCCGGCTCCTATTACGGCCAGACGGTGCAGATCTGGGCGGCGCTCTTCATGGCAGCAGCCCTTGCCGCAGTCCTCGTCATGATTGTCGGTTTTGCCCACACCGCCGTCCTGAAGCGCATGGGAGCCAAGCCATGAACCTGCCCGTTCTTGCCGCTGCGATCATTTTCTGGCTCGCCGCCTGGGCCTTCAACGAGTGGCTGGTGCGCCAGAACTTCCAGAGTGAAGCTGCCAAGGCCGCTGCGCGCTTTGCCGTGCCGTTGATCTTCGGCATCACGATCCTCGTCCTGTGGGAAGGCATCGTGCGTGGCTTCTCGGTCCCCTCCGTGCTGCTGCCGGCACCCTCCATGATCTGGCAGAAGCTGATCAACTCGCTGCCGACGCTCGGCGCCGACTTCCGCCAGACCTTCCTGAAGGCGGTGTTGATCGGCTATGCGCTCGGCTGCGGCCTCGGCTTCGCCGTCGCGATCCTGATCGACCGCTCGCCCTTCCTGCAGAAGGGTCTCTTGCCGCTCGGCAATTTCGTCTCGGCGCTGCCGGTCATCGGTGTCGCGCCAATCATGGTCATGTGGTTCGGCTTCGACTGGCAGTCGAAGGTCGCGGTCGTCGTGATCATGACCTTCTTCCCGATGTTGGTGAATACGGTCGCCGGCCTTGCCGCCGCCAGCCACATGGAGCGCGACCTGATGCGCACCTATGCCGCCTCCTGGTGGCAGACGCTCGTCAAGCTGCGCTTGCCGGCTGCCTGGCCGTTCATCTTCAACGCACTCAAGATCAATTCGACGCTGGCGCTGATCGGCGCCATCGTCGCCGAGTTCTTCGGGACCCCCATCGTCGGCATGGGGTTCCGGATTTCCACGGAGGTGGGACGCATGAATGTCGACATGGTCTGGGCCGAGATCGCCGTCGCGGCGGTGGCTGGCTCTGCATTCTACGGGGTGGTCGCTCTGATCGAGCGCGCCGTCACCTTCTGGCACCCTTCCATCCGAGGAGGGCGCGCCTGAAAACGAGCGGATCAAATCCGGGAAAAGCGGAAGGCGTCTTAGCGTCCGGAGTTGCGCAGTCGAAATAAAATGAAACAAAAACAAGAGGGAACTGACATGAACAAAAGACTTGCATCGCTTCTCGCCGCAGGCGTCTTTTCGCTCGCAGCGTTCCAGGCTGAAGCGGCCGAGAAGGTGACGCTGCAGCTGAAATGGGTGACCCAGGCGCAATTTGCCGGCTACTATGTGGCCAAGGATAAGGGCTTCTACGAAGAGGAAGGCCTCGACGTCGACATCAAGCCCGGCGGTCCTGATATCGCACCCGCTCAGGTGATCGCCGGCGGCGGCGCCGATGTGATCGTCGACTGGATGCCGTCTGCCCTTGCCACCCGCGAAAAAGGTGTCGCGCTCGTCAACATCGCCCAGCCGTTCAAGAAGTCGGGCATGATGCTCACCTGCCTCAAGGAAACCGGCGTCACCAGCCCCGACAAGTTCAAGGGCCAGACCCTCGGTGTCTGGTTCTTCGGCAACGAGTATCCGTTCCTCTCCTGGATGGCGCACCTGAAGATCCCGACGGACGGCGGCCCGAACGGCGTGACGGTCTTGAAACAAGGCTTCAACGTCGACCCCCTGATCCAGAAGCAGGCGGCCTGCATCTCGACCATGACCTACAACGAGTATTGGCAGGTGATCGACGCCGGCATCAAGCCGGACGACCTCGTCACCTTCAAGTATGAGGACCAGGGCGTGGCGACGCTGGAAGACGGTCTCTACGTGCTTCAGGACAAGCTGAAGGATGCGGCCTTCAAGGAAAAGATGGTCAAGTTCGTGCGCGCCTCGATGAAGGGCTGGAAATACGCCGAGCAGAACCCGGATGAAGCGGCCGGCATCGTGCTTGAGAACGATTCCACCGGCGCCCAGACGGAAAAGCACCAGAAGCGCATGATGGGCGAAGTTGCCAAGCTCACCGCCGGCTCGAACGGCGCGCTCGACGAGGCCGACTACAAGCGAACGGTGCAATCGCTGCTCGCGGGCGGCTCCGATCCCGTGATCTCCAAGGAGCCGGAAGGCGCCTGGACGCACGAAATCACCGATGCGGCGCTGAAGTAGACGATCGCTCGAACGTCAAAAGAGGGGCGCACGATCGTGCGGCCCTCTTCCGTTTTCTCGGCGGCCGTTCGCATCCGCCAAGTTGTCGCCGGGTACCGGGCGTGGGGGTGGCAACCCGACTGACAACGGCGCTACCCTTGCTTGCCATTGTCAAGATCGTGTCAAGATCGCAACCATAACCGCAGAACAGCTTGAATATTGAGGCACCATCGCTTCATGCACTCTTGTAAGCGTCAAGGGCCGAGATTACATAGGCCCCGATGTTTGTTGGAGGCAGGCATGGTGGAGGGCACCCTTTTCCCGATGCATTGCCTGCGGTAACCGGTCCCAGTTCCGCCCGCGTCTACGGTCTGATACCGTGCACGCGGAGCGCGAAATGAGGAAAGCGCAGTCTTCTGTCCCCGCGCAATCCGCCGGGACGAGATGTCGGCGTGATAAAATCGCCTGATTGCCCGTGGATCCTGCCGCAAGCGGTGATCCGCTCTATGTTGTTTCCATTGCCGGGACTGTGAAGCCGATGGCTCTAAAAGTACTGCCCGTTCTCAGCGTGTGCGCTGCGATGACCTTTGGATCGCTTTCGTCCGCCTGGGCGGAGGAAGCGGTGCAACCGAAGCCGACGCAAAGCTTGCCCTCCATCGTTGTCACCACGGCGGTCAACCAGTCGATCAGCGACCGCGTCGTTGCGACCGGCACGATCCAGGCGGTCGAGCAGGTCTATGTCGCCCCGATGGTCGACGGTCTCTCCATCCGTACGCTCAATGTCGATGTCGGCGACAAGGTCGAAGCCGGCAGCGTGCTCGTGGTCCTGAACGACGACGCGCTTCGCCTGCAAAAGAGCGAACTTGAAGCGTCGCTTGCCAAAGCAGAAGCCGGGCTTGCTCAGTTGAACGCACAGCTCAGCGAAACCAGGGCCAACGCGGACGAGGCCAAGCGTGTCAGCGACCGCGCCGCCGAACTCTCCAAGAACGGCACCGTTTCGACGGCCGAGGCCGACCGGGTGCGGGCGCTGGCGATTGCGACGCAGGCACGTGTCCTCTCGGCGGAACAGGCCGTCGCCGTCGCCAATGCCGATATCAAGGTGGCGGAAGCGCAGATCGACGACATCGACCTTCGCCTCGCCCGAACCGAGGTCAAGGCGCCTGTCGCCGGGGTGATCTCCGCCAAGAACGCCAAGGTCGGCGCGATCGCCACCGGCAATGGCGAACCGCTCTTCGCCATGATCCGCGATGGTGCCATCGAGATGAAGGCCGACGTCGCCGAAGCCGACATCATCAAGCTCGCTGTTGGCCAGCCCGCAGTCGTGACGCTTGCCGGCGGCAACACCAAGGTCGAGGGCACGATCCGCCTGATCGCGCCGACGGTCGACCCCGTCAGTCGCCTCGGAACCGTGTTCATCAGCCTGGCGGATACCGAGAAGGCACGCGCCGGCATGTATGCAAGCGCGCTGATCACCGCCGAACAGAAGCAGACAGTGGTTCTGCCGCAAACCGCCGTTACCAATGAGAACGGCCGCACAATCGTCCGCAAGGTCGAAAACGGCGTCATCCGTATCCTCCCGGTCAAGACGGGGATTTCCGACGGCAAGTTCATCGAAGTCCTCGAAGGCCTGAAGCCTGGCGAGGAAGTGGTGGCTAGGGCCGGAGCCTATGTGCGCGACGGCGACCGTATCAACCCCGTCAAGTCCGCTGCACCAGCGACCAACTGACAGGAACCGTGACCATGAACTTCTCTGCCTGGTCAATACGCAATCCGATCGCTCCGATCCTCTTCTTCGTCGTGCTGATGGTGCTGGGCTACCAGTCCTTCGTGTCGCTGCCGATCACCCGCTTCCCCAATATCGACGTGCCGATCGTCTCGATCAGCGTTGCGCAAAGCGGCGCGTCGCCGGCCGAGCTTGAAACACAGGTCACCAAGGAGATCGAGGACGCGGTCGCCAGTGTCACCGGCGTCGACCATATCCAGTCGACGATCAATGACGGCACGTCGACGACCGCCGTCATCTTCCGCATGGAAGTGCCGACCACCCAGGCGGTGCAGGACGTCAAGGACGCGATCGACCGCATCCGCAGCGACCTGCCGACCTCGATCGAGGAGCCGATCGTCTCCAAGGTCGATGTCGAGGGCCAAGCGATCCAGACCTTCTCCGTCTCCGCCCCCGGCATGTCGCTGGAAGAGCTCTCCTGGTTCGTCGATGACGTCATCAAGCGCGAGATCCAGGGCAAGAAGGGCATCGGCCGTGTCGACCGCTATGGCGGCGCCGACCGCGAGGTTCGCGTCGAGCTCAACGAAGACAAACTGAATTCGCTCGGCATCACCGCCGCCGACGTCAACGGCCAGCTGCGCCGCATGAACATGGACCTCGGCTCCGGCCGCGGCCAGGTCGGCGGCAGCGAGCAGGCGATCCGCACGCTCGGCGACCGGCGTAACGTCGACCAGCTCGCCAATACGATGATCTCGGTGCCGAGCGGTCGCTTCGTGCGCCTCTCCGATCTCGGCACGGTCACCGACACCTATGAGGAGCCGCGCTCGTTCTCGCGCTTCAACGGCAATCCCGGCGTGACCTTCGCGGTCTTTCGCGCCAAGGGCGCCAGCGAAGTCAGCGTCGCCGAGACGGTCTCAAAGTCGCTCGAAATGATCCGTGCGGCGAACCCCGACGTCACCATCGAGATGGTCGACGATTCCGTCTACTTCACCTACGGCAACTACGAGGCGGCGCTGCACACGCTGATGGAAGGCGCGCTGCTCGCCGTCATCGTCGTCATGCTTTTCCTGCGCAACTGGCGCGCCACGCTGATCTCGGCCGTGGCACTGCCGCTGTCGGCGATCCCGACCTTCTGGGTCATGGATCTGCTCGGCTTCTCGCTGAACCTTGTCAGCTTCCTCGCGATGACGCTCGCGACCGGTATCCTAGTCGACGACGCGATCGTCGAGATCGAGAACATCGAGCGGCACATCCACATGGGCAAATCGCCCTATCGCGCCGCGATCGAGGCAGCGGATGAGATCGGTCTGGCGGTTATCGCAACGACCTTCACGATCATCGCGGTCTTCGTGCCCGTATCCTTCATGCCGGGCATTCCGGGCCAATACTTCATCCAGTTCGGTCTGACTGTTGCCGTTGCAGTGTTCTTCTCGCTGCTCGTCGCCCGCCTGATCACGCCTGTCATGGCTGCCTACCTGATGCGCCCCGCAGATGCTGGTGCGGGTCACCACGGCAATGACGGCTTCATGATGCGCAACTACACGCGCCTCGTGCAGATCACGACCAAACATTGGTACACGCGTTACCTGACGCTGCTTGCCGCAATCGCCTTCTCGGTCGGGTCCGTCTTCGCGTTGATCCTCTATGTTCCGGGCAGCTTCCTGCCGCCGGAAGACGCATCGCGCGTCAGCCTGTCGATCGAGCTGCCGCCGGACGCCATGCTCGAGGACACCGACCGGACCACCACCGAGATCTACAACCGGATCAAGGGTATCGAAGGGGTCGACAACATTTTCGTCCTCGGCGGCGCCTCGCCGAAGGGCGATCTGGAGCTGCGCCGAGCCACGGTGACGGTGCTTCTGAAGAAGCTCGACCACTCGCTCGTGAACAGGGTCGTCAATGATGTCATCGGCCGCACGCCGCTGATCGGCCCTTACCTGCCGAAGATGGCCCCGGCTGGTCGCATCATCCCGCAGTCGCAGATCGAGAAAGAGATCTTCGCCCGCGTCCGCGACATACCGGATGTCCGGGTCATCAAGCTCAACGACCGCGGTGAGCGCGATCTCGCCTTCAACCTGCTGTCCAAAAGCGAGGCCGATCTCGACCAGGCGGTGGCGACGTTGGAAGGCAAGCTGCGGAGCGATCCGCTGCTGGCCAATGTCAGCCCGGACGGGGCGCTTCCGCGTCCGGAACTGCAGATCCGTCCGCGTGACGAGCAGATGTCGCGCCTCGGCATCACCACGGCGCAGATCTCCGAAGTGATCCGTGTGGCGACCATCGGCGATATCGATGCGGCTTTGACAAAGATCGCGCTCGACGGTCGTCTGATCCCGATCCGTGTGCAGATCAACCGTGATTTCCGCACGGACATCGCCGCGATCCGCAACCTCAAGATCACCACGGCCTCGGGCACGACGGTGCCGCTCTCGAGCGTCGCCGACATCAACTATTCGGAAGGCCCGAGCTCGATCAAGCGCTACGACCGCAACCGCGTCGTGACGCTAGGGGCGGATCTGCCGGTCGGCGTCGCTCTGAATACCGCCTCGGACCGCTTCAAGCAGATCGCCGGTCAGGCCGGCTTGCCGAAGTCCGTTGAGTTCCTCGAAAGCGGTGACGCTGAAGTTCAGGCGGAGATGCAGCAGAGCTTCGGCAACGCCATGTTGCTCGGCCTGATGCTGGTTCTTGTCGTGTTGATCCTGCTCTTCAAGGATGTGATCCAGCCGTTCACCATCCTGTTCTCGCTGCCACTTGCCATCGGCGGCGTCGCCGCGGCTCTGATCCTCACGCAGAACGCGCTGTCGATGCCGGTTCTGATCGGCATTCTGATGCTGATGGGCATCGTGACGAAGAATGCGATCCTGCTCGTCGATTTCGGTATCGAGATGATGCACCACGGCATGGATCGGCAGATGGCGATGATCGAAGCGGGCCGCAAGCGTGCCCGCCCGATCATCATGACCTCGATCGCCATGTCGGCGGGCATGTTGCCCTCAGCGCTCGGCGTCGGCGAAGGTGGTTCCTTCCGCGCGCCGATGGCGACTGCCGTGATCGGCGGTATCATCGTCTCGACGGTGCTGAGCCTTGTGATCGTCCCGTCGTTCTTCCTGATCATGGACGACCTCTCGCGGCTGCTCGCCCGCATCTTCGGGCGCTTCGTCGGCCAGAAGGACGAGGAGAACTTGCCGCTCGACCGCGAAGCCTTGACGGGTCTGGTGCACGAGCAGAGCAAGACGATCGAAGGCCTGGAAGACCGGCTGAAGATGCTGGAATCGGACCAGACCAAGGGACGATCCGGCAGCAAGGTCATCAACCACCCGGCGCTCGCCGCCGAATAGGCCGGCGGCCGAAGCGACGCTTCGCCCGGAACCGCCACAATTCAAGAAAGAGCCCGCGCCCTGCAAGCGCGGGCTTTTTGTGATTCTTATTTGATCGAGGTCAAACCACGTTCCACCAAGCTTTATTAACTTGCACTTGGGTTTTACTCAGGACGGGTGTGATGAAGACGTTGCGATTGAACTCGAACGATAGGGCGGTGCTGCTCGGCTCTTGCTTCTTCGAGAAGCTGCCGATGGCGGCGACGAACGCAATTCTGGACGATGTGGTGGTTTCGACCCACGAAGAGCACGATATCCTCTTTGGCCACGGCGAGCCGCTCGATCACGTATTCTTTGTTCTTTCCGGCCTGGTACGTCTCTACCGGTTGGGCAAGGACGGGCGCGAGGCAGATATCGCCGTGTTTCCGAGAGGCGAGCTCTTCGGTGAAAGCGCCATGTTCCTCGGAAACCGCGCCACCGCCAACGCCCAGACGATCGAGACGACGATGCTCGCCCGTATCGACAGCCGCAAGCTGCGCAGGCTCGCCGAGCAGACACCCGAAATCGCCGACGCGCTGATGCAGCTCCTGTGCCGACACGCGCAGATGGCGGAAGACTGCCTCGCGGAAGATCGGTTGCTGACGGCCCCGCAACGCGTCGCGAGCTATATTCTCGGGAACTGCCCGGACGGCATCACGAACTTTTCCTTCCGCCTGCCCTTCCAGAAGAATGTGCTGGCCGGCAAGCTGGGCCTGGCACCGGAAGCCCTGTCGCGCGCCTTCTCGGCACTTCGCCGCTCGGGCGTCACAGTCAAGGGCCGCGTGATCGAGATCCACGACCGGCAGGCGCTCGAACGCTTCTGACGCGCCGACAAAGGTTTGGCTGTCCGAAGCCCGCAAGCGTCACAACCCACCGTGCAGCGTCAGGAAATCGACGATCCGGTTGACGCCGTCGCCGCGTTTCATGTCCGTGAACACGAAGGGCTTTTCCGCCCGCATCCGGGTCGCGTCCCGCTGCATCACGTCGAGATCGGCTCCGACATAGGGGGCAAGGTCCTTCTTGTTGATCACAAGCAGATCCGACTTGGTGATGCCCGGCCCGCCCTTGCGCGGGATTTCCTCGCCCTGGCAGACGGAAATGACATAGATCGTCAGATCAGCAAGGTCAGGTGAAAAGGTCGCAGCAAGGTTGTCGCCACCGGATTCGATGAAGACGACGTCGAGGTCGGGAATGCGCCGGTTGAGGTCGGCGATTGCCTGAAGATTGATCGTGGCGTCTTCGCGGATCGCCGTATGCGGGCAGCCGCCGGTCTCCACACCGACGATGCGATCGGACGGCAGGGCCTGCATGCGCACCAGTGCTTCGGCATCCTCCTTGGTATAGATATCGTTGGTGACGACGGCGACGGAATATTTCTCCCGCATCGCCTTGCACAGCTTGTCGGTCAGCGCCGTCTTGCCCGAGCCCACCGGCCCACCGATGCCGATGCGAAGGGGACCGTTCTTCGATGCCATCTGTCTGTCCTTTCGAGGGCCTCTTCCTAGGATCGGAAGAGCCGAGAATGCAGGGTTTCGTGTTTCAAAGCCGAAATGTCCGCCATGATCGTGGCCGAGCCAAGATCGTCGAGCGAGGCGGCGACGGCTCGCTTTGCGGTAGCCGCGATGATCGGCTCCAGCGCCGCGATCACGCCCACGCCGTCACGCTGGCCGGTCACGCCGCAGCGGATCGCCACCGAAACGGCGTTCGAAACGGCAGCGTTGAGAAAGGCGGCAAGCGCAGGCTCAAGACCGGTAGCATGAGCACCGGCGACGGCACCGACAGCCACGGGATAGGCTGCCATCTCATTGAGCGCATCGAATACCGAATGTGGCCACGACCGGGCCGCCGCCAGAAAGGCCTGGCCTTGCTGCATGGTTTCGGTGTGCCGTTCGCGGCTTCCTGCTAGGGCTTCGGCCAGTTCTGCGACCGCAGCGAGCCGACCAGCATCACCCGACGCTCGATAGCTCTCGGCAAGAAGCAGTGCATCGTTCCAGCCGGAGCCGTGGCAGATGACTGTCTCCAACCAGGAGCGAAGCTCCACCTCGTCCGTCACCAATTGATCGTGAACTGCCTGTTCAAGCCCGCTGGAATAGGCGAAAGCACCGACCGGGAAGGCCGGGGACATCCAGGTCACCAGGCGAAGCAGAGCCTGCGTATCGACCCGCTCAGCCATGATCGTGATGGCTGTGGCCATGGTTGTGACCACCGGCGTGGTAGGCGCCCCGCAGCGGCTGGAAGGGTTCCGAAACCTCCGTCACCTCCGCACCCAGGCCTTCGAGCATCTGGCGGATGACCGGATCGCGGCCAATCAGGACGCGACTGGTCTCGATCTGCGCCGGCAGATGGCGATTGCCGAGATGCCAGGCAAGCTCGATCAGATGCAGCGGATCGCGCGGGCGGATCTCATAAAGCGCCTCGGGTGCCGCAAGGATCCGGATATAGCCGCCGCCTTCAAGCACCAGCAGGTCGCCGTCGGCCAGCATCACGGCTTCCTTGAGGTCGAGCATCACCACGTCGTCGTTCTCAAGATGTAGCAGCTTGCGCCGCAGATGCCGCGCGTCGTGCGCAAGCGTCACGCTGTGAAGCGGCGCCTTGTCCTTCGGACCAGGAGACAAAACCTCTGTCGAGCGATACGGCATCTTCAGAGCACCTCGACTTTGTCCGGTGTCACAAGCTCGATGCGCGCTTCGATGAGCAGGTTCGCCATGGCCGCCTGGAAGGCTTTCAGATGCGGCTCTTCGAAATGCGCATCGACAGCCGCCTTGTCCTTCCAGGTCTCGACGAACACCAGCGCGTCCGGATCACCGGGCTTTCGATAGAGGTCGTAGGTGATGCAGCCGGCCTCGCGGCGCGTCGCCTCGATCAGCGGTTCCGCAAGGACGACCACGTCATCTCCCTTGCCCTTGTGCGCGGTCAGGTAGGCGATAATGTAAACCATTGAACCCTCGATATCTTTTTGGCCTGACAGTGTATCAAGAAATAGCCTCGGCGCCAGTCGGAGCGCGGGTTTTCGGGCGGTCAACACGCCCGCCTCGAACAACAAAAAGCCCGAAGACCGGATCCGATCTTCGGGCTCTCTCAATTCAGGAACGGGTACGTTCTTGTCGCATTACGCAGCGAGCTTCTCGGACTTCAGCGCCTCGAGAATGTTCTGCGGCGAGGAAACGCCATAGGGGTCGCTGTCGCAATTGTCGGAATAGCCTTCTTCCTCGAACCACTGCTCTACGACGCCGTTGTTGATGACGGCGGCGTAGCGCCAGGAGCGCATGCCGAAGCCGAGATTGTCCTTGGCAACCAGCATGCCCATCTTGCGGGTGAACTCGCCCGAACCGTCCGGGATCAGCTTGACGTTTTCAAGGCTCTGCGACTTGCCCCAGGCATTCATGACGAAGGCGTCGTTGACCGAGATGCAATAGATCTCGTCGATGCCTTCGGCGCGGAAGTCAGCGGTCAGCTTTTCGAAATCGGGCAGCTGGTAGGTCGAGCAGGTCGGCGTGAACGCGCCCGGCAGCGAGAACAGCACGACGCGCTTGCCAGCGAAGTAAGCGTCGGAGGACACGTCCTCCCAGCGGAACGGGTTCGGGCCGCCAACGGCCTCGTCGCGAACGCGGGTGCGGAACGTTACAGCGGGTACTTTTCTGCCAAGCATCGTCATCTCCTTTGGATCACGATGAAATTGGATCGGCTCGACCCAAAATCATACGCGATCACATCCATCAAGTTAGAGCGGGATGCCGGCGGAAAACCGCAAACACGTTACCTCACCCTGCGCTCATACGGCTCTCGGTCGGCAAGTCTTGGGAGGGTTTCTGACAACCGAGAACAATCAGCCGCTTTCCTATCGGATATTGCGCTGCGGCGCAGCACGAAAGGCCCCGATTCACATGCGAGCATGGCAGCCATGCGATGACCGCATGGCTGCTGTTCAATGCGAAGACCTCAATTGTGGATGCGCAAGGATAGTCCGAGACTTGGCGGAACCGGGTTCCACAGACCGGTTCTCAAGCCCGCCTCGCGGAGCGCCCGCGCTGTCCATGTGTTGCAGCCGAAAAGCGCGTTGAAACTGCCTTCGGCTTCGAAGAAGCGGTCATTGCCATTATAGGAGTAGCCGTCTATCGGCAGCACAGCGCCGGCGTCGCGTGCAAAACTCTTGGCAATGAAGCCAAGCAGTCGTTCATATCCCGCTGCGTCCAGTTCGAGGCCGGCAACGGAGGCTTGCGGTTCGACGATCCGGCCGGCGATATCCACATGCATGACCGAGCGATCGAGCGTCAGCGCCTTGAAGACCGGCATGGCCTTCAGCTCCGACCAGGTCGGCGTTTCCAGATAGAAGGAACGCCCGCCCCAGCCGAAAATCAGCCATTGTGCCTGCGAGTGCGCCAACGGCACGCCAGCCGCTTCGATGAAGCCGAACCGCGCCCTCGTCTCCTCCGTCAAGGGCACGGCGATATCCGTATGGATAGGGCCTGAAAGTACCAGAATACGCGTCCCCGCTGCTCCGGCCGCAGAGGCGGAAACAGGCAAGAGCGGCCGCGGCAGCAGCGTTCCGAAAACGACCGCGAGCACTGCAGCCAGCAGGCCGCAGAAGACCCATTTCAGGCCGCGCTTCATCCTATGCCTTGCTCGCTCAGAACAGGAAGTAGCGCTGTGCCATCGGCACGACCGTCGCCGGCTCGCAGGTCAGAAGCTCGCCATCGGCGCGCACCTCGTAGGTTTCCGGATCAACCTCGATATGCGGTAGCAGGCTGTTGTGGATCATCGACGCCTTGCCGATGCCGCCACGGGTGTTCCTGACCGCAACGAGCTGCTTGGCAACGCCAAGCTTGGCGGCAAGCCCTGCATCGAGCGAGGCCTGAGACACGAAGGTGACGGAAGAACTCGTGCGGTTCTTGCCGTAGGCGGCAAACATCGGCCGGTAATGCACCGGCTGCGGCGTCGGAATGGAGGCGTTCGGGTCGCCCATCGGCGCCATGGCGATCGAGCCGCCGAGAAGCACGAAGTCCGGCTTCACCCCGAAAAAGGCCGGGTTCCAGATGACGATATCGGCACGCTTGCCGACCTCAAGCGAGCCGATCTCGTGGCTGAGACCATGGGCGATCGCCGGATTGATCGTGTATTTGGCGATGTAGCGCTTCACCCGGAAATTGTCGTTGTCGCCGGTTTCCTGCGGCAGCGGCCCGCGCTGGCGCTTCATCTTGTCGGCGGTCTGCCAGGTGCGGATCGCCACCTCGCCGACGCGGCCCATGGCCTGGCTGTCAGACGAGATGATCGAGAAGGCACCGATGTCATGCAGGATATCCTCGGCGGCGATCGTTTCCTTGCGGATCCGGCTTTCGGCAAAGGCGATATCTTCGGGGATCGACGGCGACAGGTGATGGCAGACCATCAGCATATCCAGGTGTTCGGCAAGCGTGTTCTTGGTGTAAGGCCGGGTCGGATTGGTCGAGGACGGAATGACATTCGGCTGGCCGCAGATCTTGATGATGTCCGGCGCATGGCCGCCGCCCGCCCCTTCAGTGTGGAAGGCATGGATCGTGCGGCCCTTGATCGCAGCGATCGTGTCCTCGACGAAGCCACTCTCGTTCAGGGTGTCGGTGTGGATCATCACCTGCACGTCGTACTCGTCGGCGACGCCGAGGCAGCAATCGATCGCCGCCGGCGTCGAGCCCCAGTCCTCGTGCAGCTTCAGCGACGTGGCACCGGCAAGCACCATTTCCGCCAGCGCCCCGGGCCGCGACGCATTGCCCTTGCCGGCAAAGGCGATGTTCATCGGGAAGCCATCGGCCGCCTCGATCATGCGGGCCAGATGCCAGGGGCCTGAGGTGCAGGTAGTGGCAAGCGTGCCATGTCCCGGCCCCGCGCCGCCGCCGAGCATGCAGGTGAGGCCGCTCACCAGCGCCTCCTCGATCTGCTGCGGGCAGATGTAGTGGATGTGGCTGTCCATGCCGCCAGCGGTGACGATCTTGCCTTCGCCGGCAATCACTTCCGTTCCCGGGCCGACGACTATGGTGACGCCGGCTTGCGTATCCGGATTGCCGGCCTTGCCGATCCCGGCGATCCGCCCCTCCTTGAGACCGATATCGGCCTTGACGATGCCCCAATGGTCGACGATCAGCGCATTGGTGATGACCGTGTCGACCGCACCTTCGGCGCGTGTCGCCTGGCTCTGCCCCATACCGTCGCGAATGACCTTGCCACCCCCGAACTTCACCTCTTCGCCATAGGTGGTGAAGTCCTTCTCGACCTCGATGAAGAGCTCGGTATCCGCAAGCCGCACCTTGTCGCCGACCGTTGGGCCGAACATGTTGGCATAGGCCGCGCGCGACATCTTGTAAGGCATGGTTCAGGCTCCTTGGGACGAAGAAGAAAGTGGATGGAGGCGGCGAAGGCGGCCGCCTGCTGCCAGCGCGTCGACATAGCGGCGCTCGGCATCAAAGGGGTGCCACTCCCAGCCGACATGGCCGAAGCCGGCAAGAACGACGTCGTCATCGGCTGTCGCGATATTGGACAGGATGTCGGCGATGACGATCAGGCCGCTGGACGGAACGACGTAGGGATTGGGCGAGAAGCCGGCGAGATCACGATCCAGCTGGTCATGCACCGCCGCGGACACGATGCGGACATGGCGGCCTGTCGAGCGGCTGAAGCTCTCGAAGCCGACGGTATAGTCGTCACAGAAATCGTCGAGATCCGGATGCGTTTCGGCAAGACCGACCCGCATCGCGGCAAACTTCGCACCGGAGCGGACGCACCAGATTTCGCGCGCCTGACGCACGGGCGCGCTCGTCTTCCAACGGCCGCCGCCGAGCATGGCGAGCCCCGGGCGGCCAGTGTTGCAGACGGCGACGATATCGGTCTTGTGGCCACCGGAACCGACGGAACGGCAATCGTTGAAACGCACGACAATATCGGCAGCGTCGATCGATACGGAAGCTCCGTCAGGCACTTCGCCATTGCCCACGATCATGATGGTACGGCTGCCGCTCAAGGTCTAGTTTCCGTCAGGCTCGACAATGGCCTGGAGTTCCTTCGTCCGGGCTCTCGTCAACTCGGTGAGGCAACCGGAAACAAGCATCGGCTCCATCGAGCCCCCGCGGGCTTCGAAGCCCGAAAGCTCGCACTGACCGTCCCGGTAACCGATCCAGGCGCGCTGGGCCTTCTTCAGTGCCTCTTCCGCACCAACGTAGTTCGCATCGATCTCGGCAAGCTCCTTGTCCTGCGCCTTTGTCGCTGCGAGTGCCAGCTTATAGACCTTGTTCAGTTCCGCGTCGGCCGCCTCATAGTCCTTGTTGGCGCAGATATTCATGTCCATCTGCGTGACGGCGTTCTGGCAGTCGACCTTGTCTTCCTGCGCCAAGGCCGGCACAAGCGGCAAAACGACAGCGACGGCAAGTACAGCGAGGCGGTTCATAGCTTACCCATCACTTGCTGGCGGAAGCCATAGACTTCGCGCTTGCCGGAAAGAGGGATCAGCGTCACCTGGCGCGTCTGGCCGGGCTCGAAACGCACAGCTGTGCCAGCCGGTATATCCAGGCGCCGGCCGTAGGCGGCCTTCCGGTCAAACTGCAGCCCGGCATTGGTTTCGGCGAAATGGTAGTGGCTGCCGACCTGAATCGGCCGATCGCCGGTGTTCGCAACCTCGATGGTTGTCGTGTCGAGGCCGGCATTGAGCTCGAGCTCTCCGGCGGCGGCGATGATTTCTCCTGGGATCATGGTTCTCTCCTCAAGCCGCCTTCGCACCGGCGCAGCTCAGTGGCTTCAGCACCCGCTCAGTGGAGGCCGGGTATCTTTCAAGCAGGGCGGCCGGACGCACCGGGCGGCGCGTGAATTCGCCGCCGCAATTCGGGCAGGTGCCATCGAGCTTTCCATCGACACAATCGACGCAGAAGGTGCATTCGAAGGTACAGATCATCGCCTCGCGGCTATCCGGCGGCAGATCCTTGTCGCAGCACTCGCAATTGGGGCGCAAAGCCAGCATGCTTGCCTCCTGGAGGGGTGGACGGATACGGCCGGAAAGGCCGCGCTTCCCTCGTTTAGCGGATCGGTTCGTGAACGGTGACGAGCTTGGTGCCGTCGGGGAACGTCGCTTCGATCTGGATGTCGTGGATCATCTCGGGGATGCCCTCCATCACCTGCTCGCGCGTCAGCACCTGCGCCCCCGCCTCCATCAGTTCGGCCACCGAGCGCCCGTCGCGGGCACCTTCGACGACGAAATCAGTGATCAGCGCGATCGCCTCTGGGTGGTTGAGCTTCACACCGCGCTCCAAGCGCCGCCGCGCGACCATGGCCGCCATCGAAATCAGCAATTTGTCCTTTTCGCGTGGGGTAAGATTCATGCGTCGCCACCGGTTGTTCGTGAAGCAATTCCCAGGAAATCTGCGAAGCGGTTTTCCGTCAGGAACTGCGAAGTTTCAACGTGTTAGATCATTTCACTGTTTCAAGAAAAACATGAGATGACCTAGAGAACCCAGACTTTCGGCACTGTCTTCTGCTTACGCAAGCGCGAAATAATGGGGATGAGGATTTTTCTGAGCGCGAACCCGTCCGACGCCACGAAGCGGGCAACCAGCTTGTCGCGGCCATCGACCTGAAAATGGCTTAGACCGACACCAGCCTCGCCATCGACGAGCGATCGAAGACGCGGCAACAGGGGCTCGCAATCAGGGCCGACATAGAGGAGCGTGGCAAAGGCGGCCCCGCCATCAAGCACCGCCCGGCGCTGGCCAAGGCTGGCGACCTCTCCGGCAAGCGCCAGATTGTCCGCATGCAGCAGCTTTCCTTCGATCCGAACGCGCCAGCGATCGCGAAAGAGCCCGGCATGCACCGCCTCCCCCATCGCCTTGCGGCCGAGCAGAACCGCTTCCACCGCCAGGAACGTCGCGTCCGCGGCAAGTTCCACGTCCAGCGAACGCGACAGCGAAGCACGGTCGAAGAGGATCGTTTCCTGCGGCAGCCAATCGACGCGCGCGCCCGCGGCCACCTCGATACGCGTGGCCACCCCGACGGTATCGGCGCTCGCCTTGTAGATCTTCTCGCAGGCCTGTGTCGTCACAGTCACATCGGTTCCGGCCCCTGCCGCAACCTCCCACCCCATGCGGTCACCGCCGGTGAGGCCGCCGGAGGAATTGATCAGCACCGCTTCCATGGAGGTGTCGAAGGTCTTCGGCAGCCGGATCTTGGCGCAGCCCTCTTGATAAAGCTCGGCAATGCGGCTCTGGCCGAGCGCCATCTTGGCGACCAGCCGACCCTTCCCCCAGGCCCGTTGCGGAGCGATGCTTGCTGCCTTGTTCATGTTTCGACCGCCGAGCGGTACCCTTCGATTCCTGGCGCCGTACCTGATGGGCCGATCACCTTACATTCGCGATATCGTCTGCATCGCGGCACGACAAGTCAAGTTATTGTTTTGCAAAGAAAATCGCCAGAGTGCTGCATTTCCGTGCAAGCGCTGCGCGAAAAACAGGCAGCCGCTACGCCACCCGATCCGGCGGCTCGCGGCCCTCGAAGAAGGTGGTGACGTTGTCGACCACCTTCATGCCCATGGCAACACGCGTTTCCTCCGTGGCACTGCCGAGATGCGGCAGCAGCACGACATTTTCAAGCTTGCGCAGACGCTCCGGCACATTCGGTTCCGCCTCGAAAACATCGAGGCCGGCACCGCGGATGACACCATTTTCGAGAGCGGCAACCAGAGCCGCTTCATCGATGACATCGCCGCGCGCCGTATTGACGAGGTAGGCACCCGGTTTCATCAGGGCCAGGCGTTCCGCATTGATCAGATGCCGGTTTTCCCCGCCACCCGGGCAATGCAGTGACACGAAATCCGCCACCTTCAAGACGTCTTCGACCGTGTCGAGCTGGCAGGCGCCATAGCGACTTGCCTCCGCCGGGTCAATGCGCGAGCGGTTGTAGAAGACGACATCCATGTCGAAGCCGAAATGACAGCGCTTGGCCATGGCCTTGCCGATGCGGCCGAAGCCGATGATGCCAAGTGTTTTGCCCGTGACCTTGCTGCCGATCATGTGGGTCGGTCGCCAGCCGGTCCATTCGCCGGCGCGGACCTGTCGCTCGCCCTCGCCCGCCCGGCGGGCGACCGAAAGCAGCAGCGTCATGGCAATGTCGGCGGTGCAATCGGTCAGGACACCAGGCGTATTGGTGACGACAATATTGGCGGCCTTGGCGGCCGCGACATCGATATGGTTGTAGCCGACGCCATAATTGCCAAGGATCTTCGCCCTCAGGCCGCCGCCGGCAAAGAGTTCGACCGGAAGCCGATCGGATACGGTTGGGAGAACGGCATCATAGGTTCGAAGCGCCTTGGCCAGCCTTTCGGCCGTCATCGGCACGTCGCGTTCGTTCAGGGTGACATCGAAGCGCTCGGCAAGCACCTGTTCCACCGCCGTCGGCCAGCGGCGGGTGACAAGAATGCGGGGTTTCGAGCTCATGACTGCCTCCGGAACAGAATCGTCGGGAGATAGTGCACGAAACGGCGCGACGCGACAGCTATCTCGACGGGCGAAACACCTATCATGAAAAGCAAAGAAGAGGCGCCGTTACCGGCACCTCTTCCCTTGACTTCAAACACATCAGGCCTTGGCGAAGGCGAGCAGGTCGGCGTTGAGCTGGTCCTTGTGCGTATCGGTGATGCCGTGCGGCGCGCCGGCATAGACCTTGAGCTCGGCATGCGGGACGAGCGTCTTGGAGGCTCTGGCGGCCGCGTCGATCGGCACGATCTGGTCGTCGTCGCCGTGGATGATCAGCGTCGGTACGTCGAACTTCTTCAGGTCCTCGGTGAAGTCGGTCTGCGAGAAGGCGACGATCGAGTCATAGGTGTTCTTGTGGCCGCCCATCATGCCCTGCAGCCAGAAACTGTCGATCATGCCCCGGGAAGCAACCGCACCCGGGCGGTTGAAGCCGAAGAACGGACCCGAGGCGATGTCGCGGTAGAGCTTCGAGCGATCCTTGAGACTGGCCGCCTGCAGGCCGTCGAACACCTCCTTCGGCAGGCCGCCGGGGTTGTTGTCGGTCTTGACCATCAGCGGTGGCACCGCCGAGATCAGCCCGGCCTTGGCAACGCGGCTAGTTCCGTGGCGGCCGATATAGCGACTGATCTCGCCGCCACCGGTGGAAAAGCCGGCAAGGAAGATGTCCTTCAGATCGAGCGCGTTGATGAGATCGGCGAGATCGTCGGCATAGTGATCCATGTCGTTGCCGTCCCAGGGCTGCGACGAGCGGCCATGGCCGCGGCGGTCATGGGTGACGACGCGGAAGCCATTGTTGGCGAGATGGAACGCCTGCGCTTCCCAGCTGTCCGACGACAGCGGCCAGCCGTGGCTGAGCACGACGACCGGACCATCCTTGCGACCCCAGTCCTTGTAATAGATCTCGACGCCATCGCGGGTGATGATGCGGCTGCCCGAAATCCCCGCCGCTTGCGAACCGGCGCCGACCTGGTTGGCCTGATTGGCGCTTGCCGCTGATGCTTCGGCGGCCCTGGCCGGGCTGTTGATGGCCGATACGGCTGCAGCGGTCGCCGCAGCGCCAAAGGCGGCCGAAAGGACATCACGGCGGGAGATGCTGGTGGTTTCGGTCTTACTGACTGCCTTGCTCATGGAAACGCTCCTTCTTCCCTGCGGTCACGCCGCATTGACAATAGATAACTAGCGATTAAATCGTGTGCGACATATGTAGATTTATATCGCTATCGATTAAATCGTGCACAAAGCATTATATTGCGACCGGATGCCTGTCAATGCCTTGCGATTATATCGTGAGCGATTTATTTTTGAGCATGGGACAGGAGAAGAACATGGCTGCCACCGAGAACGATAACGACGAGATGCTGACGCTCGACAGTTTTCTCTGCTTTGCGGTCTATTCCGCAAACCATGCCTTCACGCGCATCTACAAGCCGCTGCTGGAAGAGCTCGACCTCACCTACCCGCAATATCTCGTGATGGTGTTGCTATGGGAGAAGGACGACCAGACCGTTGGCAGCCTGGGCGAACGGCTCTTCCTGGAATCGAGCACGCTGACTCCAATGCTCAAGCGCCTCGAGGCCGCCGGTTATATCGCCCGCGTGCGGGACAAGTCAGACGAGCGCCAGGTCCGGGTGCAATTGACCGACCTGGGCAAGGCACTGCGCCAGAAGGCGGTCGATGTGCCGCGCGGCCTCACCGCGGCAACAAAACTCGGCGCCGATGACCTCCAGCGAATGCGTGCCGAGGTCTCGTCGCTGAGAGACACTTTGCTGAAGTAGCCGATCGCCGCGCGCCAAAACCCCATCGCCAGATGAACGCGGAAGGGATGCTTTAGCCCGTTGCTTCCAGCCGTCTTTCCGCTTCCGGCGGCCCCACGTGAGAGCGGGGTTCTCGCCGCATCGCCCAAGAGACCAAAAGAAAAGCCCGGCGATCGCTCGCCGGGCTCAACAGATCGGACGTAAGGTCCGAAATCAGAACTACTGGTTCTGGAAGTAGGTGTACTTGCCGTCGTCGCCCTTCTTCCAGGTGTACATGACGTAGTCCGGGCGGGTGATGTCGCCCTTTTCGTTATAGCCGAGTTCGCCGATCGCGGTCTTGAACGGACCCTTGGCCTTGATCGCTTCGGCAACCGCCTGCGCATCGGTCGTGCCGCCAGCCTTCGCAGCTTCGGCGATGACCTGGAGAGCGGCGTAGGAATAGAGCGTGTAGGCTTCCGGTTCGAAGCCGGCAGCGCGGAACTTCTCGACGAGTTCCTTGGAAGCCGGGTTCTTGCGCGGATCCGGCGCGAAGGTCATCAGCGTGCCGTCAACGGCGTCGCCGGCGATCGAGGCCAGTTCGTTCGAAACGATACCGTCACCCGACATCATCGTTGCTTTCAGGCCCTGGTCCTTCATCTGGCGCATGATGAGGCCGGCCTCGGTGTGCAGACCGCCCCAGTAGACGACCGAAACGCCGGCTTCCTTCATCTTGGCGATCAGTGCGGAGAAGTCCTTGTCGCCGATGTTGACACCTTCATAGAGGGCTTCGGTCAGGCCGGCTTCGTTCATCGATTTCTTGGTTTCATCGGCAAGGCCCTGGCCATAGGGGGTCTTGTCGTGAATGACGGCGATCTTCGCGTCCTTGAAGTTGGCAGCGAGGTAAGCGCCGGCAACCGCACCCTGCTGGTCGTCACGGCCGCAGGTGCGGAACGTGTTCCACAGGCCGCGCTCGGTGAACTGAGGGTTGGTCGCAGACGGCGTGATCTCCAGGATGCCGTTTTCGGCATAGACTTCCGATGCCGGGATCGACACACCGGAGTTGAAGTGACCAACGACGAACTTCACACCGTCAGCGACGAACTTGTTGGCGACCGAGATGCCCTGCTTCGGGTCCGAAACGTCGTCGCCGAGCACAAGCTTGATCTGTTCCCCGTTGATACCGCCGGCGGCGTTGATGTCGGCAGCGGCCTGTTCGGCACCTTTCTGGAGCTGCGCACCGAAGGCGGCGTTCGGGCCAGTCAGCGGGCCGGCGACACCAACGAGAATATCAGCCCAGGCGCTGCCGCTGAAGGCGACCATCGCCGTCAGCGCAACGGCCGACAGAAGAGATTTTTTCATTCTTGTTACTCCCAAATATCCGAGCGGGTCTCGTTACCAACCTGCGCAATGCCCACCATAGTTGCGCCGGTGTTTCCTTCGCACCGGCCGCGGCGGACCGGCGCGCGCTGTTCCCTTTATTTGGTCTTCCAGGAGAAGGGTGAAGCCTTCTCGTAGAGCCAGTAGTAGATTTTGGTCATTTGCTTGGTCCGATAGTACCGGAAAGCTACGGCAGCAAACAACAAAAGCACGATCGTGTCCACGATATAGTATTGCAGGCTGAACATCGTGCCGGCGAAGAGGGCGTGATGGATGAAACGGATCGCCAGCCCGAGCAACGCAACGTAGAGCAACAGGCGTGGCATGCCTTCCCAGCTTTCGGCCACGCTCTTGCCCGTGCGCCAGGCGGTCCAGCCGCCAAGCACGCAGCTTATGAAAAGAAACTGCCAGATCGACGCTTCTTCGTAGAGAATTCCCTGCATGTCACTTGCTCCAGATGCGGCCGATCAATGACGGCCGCCTTCGAGATAGGCCGCGCGCACTTCCGGATTGGCGAGCAGATCCCTGCCGCTGCCGCTCATCGTCACCCGTCCGTTGACCATCACATAGCCGCGGTCCGAAAGCTTGAGCGCACCGAAGGCGTTCTGCTCGACGAGGAAGACGGTCAGGCCTTCCTCCTTGTTGAGTTTCTTGATCGCTTCGAAGATGCCCTTGACGATCAGCGGCGCGAGACCGAGCGACGGCTCGTCGAGAAGCAACAGCTTCGGCCGGGCCATCAGCGCGCGGCCGATCGACAGCATCTGCTGCTCGCCGCCGGAAAGGGTGCCACCGCGCTGCGTCTGGCGCTCCTTGAGCCGGGGAAAGAGCCTGAAGATCTTTTCCACGTCCTCGTCGAAATGCTTCAGGTTGTCGAGGCTCGCCCCCATCTGCAGGTTTTCGAAAACCGTCATGCGCGGGAAGATGCGGCGGCCTTCCGGCGACTGGGCAATCCTCATACGCGCGATTTCGTGGGTCGGCAGGCGCGTGATGTCATGGCCGTCGAACATCACCGTGCCGGTGCGCGCCTGCGGGCTGCCGCAGATCGTCATCATCAATGTCGACTTGCCGGCGCCGTTGGCACCGATCAGCGAAACGATTTCTCCGCGATGGACCTCGACATCGACGCCGCTCAGCGCCCGAATGTTGCCGTAGTAGGTTTCGACGGCTTTCACTTGCAGCAGCGGCGCAGTCATTGCTTGGTGCCTCCCTGCCCGCCTTCGATTTCCTCGATTTGTTCGATCACCTGTTCAACCTCTTCATCCTCGACACCCAGATAGGCCGCGATGACCCTTGGATCGTTCTTCACGAAATCCGGGGTGCCGTCGGAGATCTTCTGCCCATATTCGAGCACGACGACATGGTCCGATATCTCCATGACCACGGACATGTCATGCTCGATCAGCAGGATGGAGGTGCCGGTGTCGCTGCGGATGCCCTGCAACAGTTCATTGAGGGCATGCGATTCGCGCGGATTGAGGCCAGCCGCAGGCTCATCGAGGCACAGCAACTCCGGTCCCGTGCACATGGCACGAGCAATCTCCAACCGCCGCTGCGCGCCGTAGGGCAAGTCCCCGGCCGGGTCGTCTGCCCGGTCGATCAGCGATGCCTTTTCGAGCCAATGCTTGGCGAGTTCAGTCGCCTCCCTGGAGGCCTGCCGGTAGGCAGGAAATCCAAGGAGCCCGAGCACGGTATAGCCCGACGCCAGCATCAGCTTGTTGTGCTGCGCGACCAGCAGGTTCTCGAGCACGGTCATGCCGGAGAACATCCGGATGTTCTGGAACGTACGCGCCACCTTTGCATGTTTGGTGATCTCGAAGTCCGGCAGCCGCTCGAGGAGATACTCCTTGCCGGACTTCTGCTTCATCGTGATCATGCCCATCGTCGGCTTGTAGAAGCCGGTGACGCAGTTGAACACCGTGGTCTTGCCCGCTCCGTTCGGGCCAATCAGCGCGGTTATGTCGCCGCGATAGGCTTCGAACGAGAAGTCGTTGATGGCCATGAGACCGCCGAAGCGCATCGACAGGTGCTCAACCTTGAGAATGGGGTCTTTTGTCATTGTCGTTGTCTCGCGGGCCATCAGCCGTGCCCTTCTTTGGTGAAGCTGCCGGAGACTGCCTTGCGTTCGCGCAGGAAGGCTGTCGGTTCGCGCGATCCGACAAAGCCGCGCGGCTTCCAGACCATGACGACGACCATGGCCAGGCCAAAGATCAGCATGCGGTAGAGTTCAGGGGTGAAGTCCTCTCCGAAGATGGTCTTCAGGAAGGAAAGTTCGCGCAGGATTTCGGTGCCGCCGATCATCACCACCGCGGCGACTGCGATACCGGTGAGCGAGCCCATGCCACCGAGAACCACGATGGCCAGAATGACCGCCGATTCCAGGAAGACGAAGGATTCGGGCGACACGAAGCCCTGGCGCACCGCGAAGAACGAGCCGGCGATACCGCCGAACATCGCACCCGTCGCAAAGGCGGTGAGCTTGGTCGTCACGGTATTGATACCGAGCGAGCGGCAGGCGATCTCGTCCTCGCGCAGCGCTTCCCAGGCGCGGCCGATCGGCATGCGGCGCAGCCGGATCGTGACGAAGGCCGTCAGCAGGCAAAGGCCGAGGATCAGATAAAACAGGAAGATCTTGTAGTAGGCCGACGATATCGGCAGGCCCATCAGTGCCGCGAAACCGTCCTTCGAGGCATCAAACTTGATGCCGAAAAGAGTTGCCTTGGCGATGCCGGATACGCCGAACGTACCCTTGGTCACTTCGGTCCAGTTGATCAGCACAAGTCGGATGATTTCACCGAAGGCAAGCGTCACGATCGCCAGATAGTCACCGCGCAGACGCAGCACCGGGAAGCCGAGGATTGTGCCCCAGCACGCGGAGAGGATGCCGGCGACCGGCAAGAGGACCCAGAAAGACAGGCCGAAATAGGTCGACAACAGAGCGTAGGAGTAGGCGCCGACCGCATAAAAGGCGACATAACCCAGGTCCAGAAGACCGGCCAGACCGACCACGATGTTCAGGCCCCAGGCCAGCATCACGTAGATGAGGATCTGGATACCGAAGTTGTCGACCCACTTCAGCGAGCCCTGGACGCCGAAGATCGTGACGATGATCGGCGGATAGACGAGCAGGAACGCAATCGCGATCTTCGAGAAGTTGCGGCTGAAGAAGGTTTCCTCCTTCGCCACGTCCTCGGCTTCGGCCTTGGCGGCCTTGCGGCGGGCCAGTGCCGGCTGGACATAGGCAACCATCACGAACCGGCCGACAGCCGCAACGATCACGAAGATCGCCAGCAGCCCCCAGCGTTGATTGAGGATCAGTTCGTTGCGGATGTTCTGGTCGGACTTGAGACCGACGAACAGCACGAAAAGACCGAGGGAGATCAGGCCCGCGAAGACAGCCTCGCGCAGGGCCCGCGCCGTCACGTCAGTGCCGGCGCTTGCAGTTGTAGAAGCAATGTTTGCCATGGAATTATACCTTCTCGACTTCCGGTCGTCCGAGAATGCCAGACGGCTTGAAGATCAGGACGATGGCGAGAATGGAGAAGGTCGCGACGTCCTTGTAGTCGATGGTGAAATAGGCCGACCAGAGGGACTCGATGAGCCCGATCAACAGTCCGCCGAGAACAGCGCCCGGCAGCGATCCGATGCCGCCGAGAACGGCCGCGGTGAACGCCTTGACGCCAGGGACGAAACCGTCGGTGAAGACGACGACGCCATAGTACATCAGATACATCGTGCCGGCGACGGCGGCGAGCGCCGCACCCATGATGAAGGTCACCGAGATGGTGCGATCGACGTCGACGCCGAGCAGGGCCGCCATCTTGCGATCCTGTTCGGTTGCACGCTGCGCACGTCCGAGTGGCGTCTTGTTGACGATGTACCAGAAGATCGAAAGCAGGATCGCCGTGATGATGATGATGATGATCTGCTTCAGCGAAATGGTAATGCCGAAGACGTCATAGACCGAGGAAACGAGCGGCGGGATCGGCTTGTTGCGCGGGCCCTGTGTCACCTGGATGAAGTTCGACAGCGCGATCGACATACCGATCGCCGTGATCAGTGGCGCAAGACGGAACGAACCGCGCAGCGGCCGGTAGGCCACCTTCTCGATCGTCCAGTTCCAGAGCCCTGCGGTCAGCATGCCGACGATCATCATCAGCAGCAGCGCAAGTACAACCGGGACGCCCCCGATGAATGTTGTGAGAATCAGAAAGACAATCAATGCGGCGAAACCGCCAAGCATGAAGATATCGCCGTGGGCGAAGTTAATCATGCCAATGATGCCATAGACCATGGTATAACCAATAGCGATCATACCATAAATAGACCCAAGAGTCAGCCCGTTGACGAGCTGCTGGACGAAATACTCCATCAATCTTCCCCTGGACCAGATCCTTAAAGGTCCGGTCTCTTGTTTTTTGAGCTCATTGTTGAGCGCTGTGTTTGGTCGATTCCATACCTCTTTCAAACGAAAAGGAAAGCTAAAAAACGCGGGATCGGCAAAATCTTCATCGATAAAATCGATTTGGCGCTTTTAAAGCCAGAAAAATCAAATTTTCCGCAGCTTTCGCCCGCGAAATCATCAACTTTAGTCGTAAATCCCCGAGGGGTCCGCTTGCCGGTATGGTCACCAAATGGCCAGACCGGCGCACTGCTTCGCTGCTCAGGTGCGCATCCGTTGCCCATTTGCATCGAACAAGGGATTCGGCTGCGGACGTGCCGGCAAGATCTCGCCGAGCAGTTCGATCGACCAGCCATCGCTGCGATCGGCGATCTCCTTCGGCACGTAGCCCATGGCCACCGAGACACCGCTCGTGTGTGCGTAGCCACCCGATGTCACCCACCCGCGCACGACGCCGTCGAGATAGATCGGCTCGTCGCCGATGACGTCGGCATCCCTAGCTTCGACGACGAAGGTCCTCAGGCGCAGCGCGCCACCATCCGCCTTCTCCTTCATTGCCGCCGCCTTGCCGATAAAGTCCGCACCCTTACCTGTCGCAACGAAGCGGCCGAGACCGGCCTCGACCGGGCCATAAAGCGGGCGGTACTCGCGCGCCCAGCTACCGAAGGATTTCTCGACGCGCAGCGCATTCAGCGCCCTGAGGCCGAACAACCGGATCCCGGACGCTGCCCCCTTCTCCATCAGCAGCTCGAAGAGATAGCGCTGGTACTCGGGCTTCATCCATATCTCGTAGCCGAGATCACCCGTGTAGCTGACACGGCCGACGATGGCGGGTGCCATCCCGAGGTCCATCCGCCGGATGTCCATGAACGGGAACGCCGTATCAGAAACGTCGAGGTGGGTGAGGCCCGCAAGCACGTCACGCGCCTTGGGCCCAGCGATCGACAGGCCCACCAATTCCAGCTTCAAGGCCTTCAGCGAAACTGACCCATCCTCGGGCAGATGCGCCTCGAACCAGCGCATGTGGTAATCCTCGGCGATGCCCGAGCCGATCAACAGGAAATCTTCCTCCCCGAGCTTTGCCAGCGTGAAGTCGCCGATCAGCTTGCCGTCGTCCTTCAGCATCGGCGCCAGCGTCATGCGCCCCACCGCAGGGATGCGGCAGGCGAGCAACCGGTCGAGCCAGGCTTCGGCGCCCTTGCCGGTGATCGCATATTTGGCAAAGCCCGAGGTTTCCATCAGGCCGACGCCCTCGCGCACGGCACGGGCTTCCGCGCCCACCGTCTCGAAATCCGTCGAGCGCCGCCAGGAGAAGGCGTCCTTCACGCCTTCGGGCGCGAACCACAACGGCGTTTCGAGACCGTAGGAGGCGCCGAAGACGGCACCTGCCGCCTTGAGCTGGTCGTAGATCGGCGTCGTCAGCAGCGGCCGCGCACCCGGCAGTTCCTCGTTCGGATAGCGGATCGAGAAGCGGCGCGAATAGTTTTCGCGCACCTTGGCATTGGTATAGGCAAGCGTCGCGAAATCGCCGTAACGGGAAACGTCCATGGCAAAGACGTCGAAGCCGGGGTCGCCATGGATCATCCAGTTGGCAAGCGCCAGTCCGACGCCGCCGCCCTGACTGAAACCGGCCATGACGGCGCAGGCCGACCAGAAGTTCCTGAGGCCCCGCACCGGACCGACCAGCGGGTTGCCATCAGGCGAGAAGGTGAAGGGACCGTTGATGATCTTCTTGATGCCGGCCCTGTTGAAGGCCGGGAAGTGCCGGAAGCCCACTTCGAGCTCCGGCGAAATGCGGTCGATGTCCTCGGCCAGCAGTTCGTGGCCGAAGTCCCAGGGTGTCGAGATCGGCGACCACGGGCGGCAGGCCTTCTCATAGGTGCCCATCAGCATGCCGTTGCGCTCCTGGCGCAGATAGATTTCGCCGTCGAAATCGACGCAATGCATCAGTTCCTTGCCGCGCGTCTGGTTGAACTCGATCACCTCGAGCATGTCCTCGGTGATGAGATACATGTGCTCCATGGCGAGCACGGGCAGTTCGAGGCCGACCATGCGGCCGACTTCGCGCGCCCAGAGCCCGGCAGCATTGACAACGTGCTCGGCGATGATTTCGCCCTGGTTGGTGATCACCCGCCAGGAGCCATCCTCGCGCTGCACCAGGTCCTCGACCTTGGTGTGCAGGTAGATCTCGGCCCCATTCTTCTTGGCCGATTTGGCATAGGCGTGCGTCGTGCCATAGGGATCGAGATGCCCCTCGACCGGATCGAAGACCGCGCCGACGAACTGGTCAGGATCGAGCAACGGCATCAGGTCGTGCGCTTCCTTCGGCGTCAGCAGCTCGGCCTCGAGCCCCATGTAGCGGCCCTTGGCAAGAATCGACTTCATCCAGTCGAAGCGCTCCTTGGTGGCTGCAAGCATCATGCCCGACGTCATGTGCAGGCCGACATCCTGGCCGGAGAATTCCTCAATCTCCTTATAGAGCTCGACCGTATATTTCTGCAGCTTGGCGACGTTCGGGTCGCCGTTGATCGTGTGCATGCCGCCGGCCGCATGCCAGGTCGAGCCGGACGTGAGCTCCGATCGTTCGAGCAGGACAGCATCGGTCCAACCGAACTTCGTCAGGTGATAGAGCACCGAGCAACCGACGACACCGCCTCCGATAACGACGACCTTGGCATGGCTTTTCATGCGTACACTCCGTCTTCCCATGCTCCTGCCGGAGGCATGGCCAAATTGTCAGGAAGAAAATCAAGCACGGCGACCGCTTGCCTTCGGGACAAAGGCACAGGCGGCGAGTGATGGCAGCCTAGTCAGAAAGGCGGCGCCGATAAAGACACGGCTGCGAAGGACGCTTGTCCATTTCCGCCGTTTGCTGGCGGATCGGCGACCCATTTGCGGCATTTCATGCCGCATTTGTTTTCGGCCTCTCGAAAGAGACCGTTCAGTCTGAGAAGGCGGCTGTGAGATCGAACGCCTGTCCCATCCGCATCAGGTCATCGAAGAGCGATTCCGCATAGCTTCGCGGCACGATCAGTTCAAAAGTATCCTCGTCCGTCCGGGCGATATTGACCGGGACGTGGCCGCACAGGACGTTGGCAGCGCCGCCAAGCGAAAAGGTCGCGGGATGAAGATCGACACCGATACCCTTGGCAAGGATGCTGCGCACGTTCGAGCCGGCGAGCCGGAAGACCACACGCCCATCGCTTTGGTCGACGACATAGGCGCGGCTGTCGCACAGCTCTTCCAGGCGACGCACGAGCCCGCTCGGCGCCTCCACTTCGGAGACCACCAGCCATTCCCCGGGGCCTGAAAAACGTAGCGAGAGCTCGGGCACCGAAGCAATCGCCTGCCGCACAGCCTCCTCCTGCCCGGCACGGGCAAGAACCGTCGCCACCGTACGCCAGTGGCCGACCAACAGGTGATCGGCGGCTGCGGGTGTCGGCGCAGAGCGCAGTTTCTGTTCCAGTGCATGGCGGTTGTTATAGTCGCGAACCATCACCGCCTCCTCAGGCCTTCAGTTTCATGTTTTGCGGATCGACGAAGACCGGATCGCAGACCTCGGCCACGATCTCCTGATCGCGCAGCTTGTCAAAAACGATGACCTTCTCGCCGTAGCGCTCGCGTCCCGACTTCAGGAAGGCGAGCGCAATCGCGTGCCCGAGCACGGGCGAGAACCCGGCCGAGCTTACCCAGCCCTGATCGTTGAGCGTCGAAGGCTTCGTTCCTTCCTTCAGCAGATGGGCGCCGGCGCGTATGTCCTTGTCGGTATCGACGGGCTTCAGCCCGACGAGCTGCATGCGATCGGCCGCCGTCAACCCGTAGCGCGTCGACAGCCGCTTGCCGACGAAGTCGGCTTTCTGCATCGACAGCATCCGGCCGAGCCCGGCGTCGTCGGGTGTCACGCGGCCATCGAATTCGGCATGCGTCAGCAGTCCCTTTTCCAGCCGCAGCACGTTGAGCGCCTCGACGCCATAGGCACAGATATCGTGGGGTCGGCCGGCCTCCATGATCTGGTCCGCCACCGCTTCACCGTAACCGGCCGGTACCGCCAGTTCGAAGGCCAGCTCCCCGGAGAAGGAGATGCGGAAGATCCGTGCGGACACGCCATTTTTCAGAACGATCTTCCGGGCCGATAGGAAGGGAAATGCGCCGTCGGAAATGTCGCCGTCGACAATCTGCTGCAACACCGCGCGGGCCTTCGGGCCGGCAATCGCCATCTGCGCCCATTGATCGCTCGAGGAGGTGAAGCGGACTTCGAGCTCCGGCCAGAGCGCCTGGGCGCAATATTCCATGTGCGCCATGACCGGGCCGGCCATCGCCGTCGTCGTCGTCACGAAGAAATGGGCCTCGTCGAACCGGCTCACCGTGCCGTCGTCGAAAACGAACCCGTCCTCGCGCAGCATCAGCCCGTAGCGCGCCTTGCCGACCGGAAGCTTCAGGACCGGGTTGCAGTAGAGCCGGTTGAGGAACTCCGCGGCGTCAGGGCCGAAAACTTCGATCTTGCCGAGCGTCGAGACGTCGCAGAGGCCGACATTGGCTCGCACGTTCAGTACTTCGCGATCGACGCTTTCGCGCCAGGACTTCTCGCCGGCACGCGGGAACCAGGCAGAGCGATGCCAGAGCCCCGCCTCGACGAAGGTCGCACCGTTCTTCATCGCCCAGCCATGCAGCGGCGACTTTCGTGCCGGCGCCGCATGCTGGTCGCGAGCCATTCCGGCAAGCGCACCAAAGGAAACCGGTGTGTAGAACGGCCGGAACGTCGTGGTGCCGACTTCGGCCGGACCGACGCCGCGCATGCCGGCAAGAATGCCGACGGCGTTGATGTTGGAAAGCTTGCCCTGATCGGTCGCCATGCCGTTGGTCGTATAGCGCTTGGCATGCTCCACATGGCCGAAGCCTTCGCGAAGCGCGAGACCAAGATCCTTCGCGTGCACATCGTTCTGGAAATCGACGAAGGCCTTCGACTTGGCGCCCGGCACATACCAGAGCGCCGTGAAGGAAGAGGCTTCTTCACCATCGACAACCGGCATCGTTGCCGCGATGGAGGTGAAACCGAGATCCGCCGCAATCGCTGCGGCCTTTGCTGCACCATCAGACAGGCAGGCGGCCAGCTTATAGATACCGTTGGCAGCGCCGACGGGACGCAGACCACCGCCGACATCGGGGGCAGCGAATGCCTTCAAGTCCTCCGACCAGACCGGTCTTGCGCCACGCTGGCAGGCAAGATGCACGACCGGGCTCCAGCCGCCGGACATGCCGAGCGCATCGCAGGCGATCAGTTCCTCGAAGCCGGAGCGCTCGACGACGATACCCTTGAGGCGCTGTCTTCCCTTGGTATCGACGATCGAGGCCGAACGGATGACCCTGATACCATCGGGCGCCTGATCGCCCGCTTCCGCCCTGGCGTCGACGATCGCTGTGATCGCTATTCCCTTCGCAGAAAGTGCCCGCGCCGTGCGATAGCCGCCGCTGCCGCTGGTGAAGATCGCGACCGCCTTGCCGGCGGCCACGCCGTAGCGTTCGGCATAGGTGGTCATGGCACCGGCCATCATCACGCCAGGGCGATCATTGCCGCCGAAGACCAGCGGGCGTTCCTCGGCACCGGTTGCCATCAGCGCGCGCTTGGCAACGATGCGCCAGACGCGTTCGCTCACAAGCTTCGACGACGGCTCGGCGACGTGCTTCTGCACGCGTTCGACCGCGCCGAAGACGTTATCGTCGTACCAGCCGAAAACCGTGGTGCGCGAAAGCAGCGTGACGTTGGGCAGTGATTGCAGTTCCGCGACCGTGCGGTCGGCGAAGATGGAAGCCGGTGCGCCGTCGATCGTCTCTCCGGTGGAAAGCAGCGAACCGCCGAGCCGGAAATCCTCGTCCGCGACGATAACGCGGAGGCCGGCGCGGCCGGCCGTCAGCGCGGCCATCAGACCGGACGGACCGGCACCGACAACGAGCAGGTCGCAGAAGGCCCAGGATTTCTCATAGGTCTCGGGATCGCGCTCCAGCACGGCCCGGCCGAGGCCGGCGGCGCTCCGGATGAAGGGCTCGTAGACCCGCTCCCAGAACTGCTTCGGCCACATGAAGGTCTTGTAGTAGAAGCCGGCCCCGAGGAAGGGTGACAGCAAGCCGTTGACGGCTCCGACATCGAAGCCGAGCGACGGCCAGCGGTTCTGGCTTTTGGCCGTCAATCCGCCGTAGAGTTCAGCGACGGTCGCCTTGGTGTTCGCATCGGTACGGGCACCGGAGCCGATGGTGACGAGCGCGTTCGGCTCGGAAGGGCCGGCGCTGACGATGCCGCGCGGCCGATGGTACTTGAAGCTGCGGCCGACAAGCAGCTTGTCGTTGGCAAGCAGCGCCGAGGCGAGCGTATCGCCGGCAAAGCCGCGCAATGGACTGCCGTCGAAGGTGAAGCTCAGGGTTTTGCTGCGATCGACGAGGCCGCCGGAGGATAGACGATAGCCGGTCATTGCTCCGCCCTCCGCACAAACTCGGCGGCATCGACGACGGAATAGACCGCGTGTGTGGCCGTATCACGCTCGACGACAAGGAAGCGGCGACAGCCGGCGACGTGATGCCAATGCTCCAGGGTGCGCCCGCGCGGATTGGCGCGCACATACACATAGTCGTGCCAGGCTTCGTCCGTATCCATCGGCTCCGGGCGACCGCGTGAGGCGTCGCCGCGGATCGTAAATTCTTCCTTCGGTCGGACCCCGCAATGCGGGCAGGTAATCAGGCTTGCCATCGTCGTCCATGTCCTGAAGCCGCGCTTCGGCTTCCTGTTCATTTCATGCGGGGCCGGGCTCCGGCCGCGTGCTGTCAGTGAAGGTTGGGCTGCGGGCCGGCACCGGCCTCGTCGACGGCATAGCCGCGGGCGAAGCGATCCAGCCTGAGGGCACGCGCCACTGGATGGGTATCGTTCTTGGCGATCAGGTGGGCGAAACAGTAACCGGAGGCGGGCGTCGCCTTGAAGCCGCCATAGCACCAGCCGCAATTGAGGTAGAGGTTGTCGATCGAGGTGCGATCGATGATCGGCGAACCGTCCATGCTCATGTCCATGACGCCGCCCCAGGCGCGCAGCACCCGAACGCGTGACAGGCCGGGGATCATCGTCACCCCCTCCTCCATCACGTGTTCCGCCGTCGCGAGATTGCCGCGCTGGGCGTAAGAAGAATAGCCATCGATCTCGGCTCCGAAGACGAGGCCGCCCTTGTCCGACTGCGAGATGTAGAAGTGGCCGCCGCCATAGACGATCACGTGGTCGATGCAGGGCTTCAGCCCCTCGGTCACGAAGGCCTGAAGCACATGGCTTTCGAGCGGCAGCTTGAGGTCCGCCATTTCGCCGACGCGAGAGGTATTGCCGGCCGCAGCCAGCGCCAGCTTGCCGCAGCCGATGAAGCCCTTGGTGGTCTCGACGCCCATGACGACACCGTTTTCACGGCGGATGCCGGTGACTTCGCAATGTTCGATGATGTCGACGCCATGCTGGTCGGCACCGCGCGCATAGCCCCAGGCGACCGCATCGTGCCTCGCCGTGCCGGCGCGCCGTTGCAGCAGTCCACCGAGGATCGGATATCGCGCGTGATCGTAGTTGAGGAAGGGGATCATCTTCTTCAACTGTTCACGCTCGATGAGTTCGGCCGCCACCCCCTCCATCCACATCGCGTTGCCGCGCCGGACATAGGCGTCGCGCTGGCCGTCGCTGTGGTAAAGCATGATGACGCCGCGCTGCGAGAGCATCACATTGTAGTTGAGGTCCTGCTCCAGCCCTTCCCAGAGCTTCATCGAAAACTCGTAGAAAGGCTCGTTGCCGGGCAACATGTAGTTGGAGCGCACGATCGTCGTGTTGCGGCCGACATTGCCGGAACCGAGATAGCTCTTCTCCAGCACCGCGACGTTCTTCACGCCGAATTCCTTGGCGAGGTAATAGGCGGTCGAAAGACCATGCCCGCCACCACCGACGATGATGACGTCATAGTGCGGTTTCGGCTGCGGCTGGCGCCATTGCGGCTTCCAATTCAGGTTTCCGGAAAGGGCGTTCCTGACGAGCGAGAAGGCGGAATAACGCATGAAGGCATCCAGTTCAGTTGCGTCGGCACATTTGCACAGCCGTGAGGCGGAAGCAAAGACGCAAGCCTGTCGCAGATGCAAAAAACCATTCGCCGGCTCAGCAGGCGTCCTGCTGCCGGGCGGAACGGATCGATGTTAGTCTTGAGTAGAATGCACCTACCGCCAAAAGCATTAGGTACCTTCCCGTTCTCAATATGCTATGGGCTTGATGACAGACGGAAAGTTGGGGCGAATGCTGGAAATACTGCAACAATCGGCGATATCAGCGGGTCGGGCCATTCTCGACATCTATAACGCCGGCCCGGAAGTCACCTACAAGCCGGACTGTTCGCCGGTCACCGACGCCGATGCCTGCGCCGAGCGCATCATCCTGGCGGACCTCGCCCGCGCCTTTCCGGACGTTCCTGTTGTTGCCGAAGAGGCGGTCGCCGCCGGCTTCGTGCCTGACATCGCCGGAAAATCCTTCTTCCTTGTCGATCCTCTCGATGGCACGAAGGAATTCATCGGCCGGCATGACGACTTTACCGTCAACATCGCATTGATCGAAAACGGCGCGCCCGTGGCCGGCGTCGTCTATGCACCAGCGCTCGGCATCCTCTATGCGGCGAACCACGGCAAGGCCGTGAAGGCGGTCATCGACGAGACCTTCCGCCTCGACCATGAGACGATCATTGGTTGCCGCAGCTGCGGCGATCGCATGGTGGGTCTGGCGAGCCGTTCGCACAACAGCGCCGAGACCTTGGCCTACCTCACCGAGCACGGCATAGCCGACTACACAGCGGTCGGTTCGTCCCTGAAATTCTGTCTTCTCGCCGAAGGGCTCGCCGACGTCTATCCGCGCTTCAGCCGCACGATGGAATGGGATACGGCCGCGGGCGATGCCATCCTTCGGGCAGCCGGCGGCGAAACGCTGACGATGGACGGTGCGCCGCTCACCTACGGCAAGCGCAATCAGAAGGACGACAGCGATTTCGCCAACCCCTGGTTCGTTTCCCGCGGCAAGCCGTAGCCGCCTTTCGGCCGAGCCGGCGCCTACGCCTCGCCCTTCTGCGTCCCAGCGGCGATCAATTGGCCAATGGTCCTTTCATTGAAAGGTTTGTCGATCCGCGGAATGTGCCTGAGATAAACTGGGAAAAGCTCCACATCCCCATATCCGCTCGTAAAACCGAACGGCAGGCCGCGGGCAAGCATGACGTCGGCTACGCCGAAGCTCGTGTGATCGCCGAGATTGGCATCGAGAATCGCAAAATCAAAGGTCTGCAGGGCCAGAAGCTCCATCGCCTGGTCCGCATTTGTGGCGATCGTGACCTGCGGGATCCCGAGCGAAGCCAGGATCTCCTCGGCATCCATGGCGATGATGAAATTATCCTCTATGACGAGAACGGTCCGGATAAGCGGAGAAACGTCAGGCATTCCCATGCACTCCATCTTTCACTTGGGGCAAAGCTGCCCCGTTCGTCTCCGCGCCTCGTTGGAATGGTGAAGTGGTCGAGACCTTTTCCTGTGACGCGAATCGGGGCGGAGAACCTTCACGCGTTCTGGGGTGCGCGGCTGCGCGGACACGCCGAGCTTAAGTCTGCTCGCCCTACCCTGGCATTTAAAAAAGACATGTGGCGGCTGCATATGCGACCGGAACAACCGCCCCGCCGCAGCGTTCAACACAAGCGGCCGCCCCCCTGCCGCATTCGCTCGACGTTTTCAAAGACAGAACTGGAGCAGGAGAATGAAACAGACAGCTGCCGTGCTGAAGCCCAAGGTCAGGGACGAGGAATTCGATATCGGCCTGACCAAGGCCTACCGCCAACAGATGGCCGCAGCGCTTTCCGATATCCTGGCCGACACCTACAAGCTGGTGATCAAGAGCCACATCTACCACTGGAATGTGGTTGGCCCGCTCTTCAAGCCGCTGCACGAACTGACCGAAGAGCACTACAACGCGTTGTTCAAGGCGACCGACATCATCGCCGAACGCATCCGTGCGCTTGGTCATCCTGCCCCGGCAAAACTTGCCGAAGCCAAGACGTTCGCGCCCAGTGCGGACTCGGTCAATCACACGACAGCGGCCGAAATGGTGGCAGACCTGATTGCCGATCACGAAGCGGCTGCACGCCGCATGCGCGAGGCCGGCACCAAGGCTGATGACAACGGCGACCTCGTCACGACAGACATGCTGACCGAACGCCTCGACTTCCATGAAAAGGCACTATGGATGCTGCGCGCGATCATCGCCGCCTGATCCGATCGGAGCATGGCATCGATGCGGCGACGTGCGCCGCATCGGAAAGGAAAGCATAAGACGCCTTTCGACGGCATGTCAGATGAAGGGCCGCTTGGGTTCATTGAGCCCTTCCCAGCCAGAGATCGCAAGCAGTCCGTCGATATCGCGGACATTGCAGCCCTTGTCCGCCCAGCGGATCAGGTCGCGCTCGGCCAGCTTCTTCAACGTCTTGTTGGTATGGACGATCGAAAGACCCAGCGTATCGGCCACATGCTGCTGGGTGACCGGAATGGCCACGCGACTGCCGCTGAAAAGATCGAGCGCCTTTGCGCGCTGGTAGAGAAAGGCAAGCAGGTAGGCGGCCCGCTCCAGCGCCGAGCGGCGGCCGATGCTCAAGAGGTTCTCATCCAGAATGCGCTCCTCGCGTGCTGCTATCCAGGTAAGGTCATAGGCGAGCTCGGGATAGTTGGCGAACAGGCGGCTCAGCTTGCCGCGTTCGAAAACGCACAGCGTGACGGGCGACAGCGCTTCGATCGAATGCTGCATCTCGCCCATCAGGCTGCCTTGCAGGCCGATCAGGTCGCCCGGCATCACATAATTCAGGATCTGGCGGCGCCCGTCATCGAGCATCTTGTAGCGAAAGCCCCAGCCGGAAAGCACCGTGAAGAGGTGGGCGCTATGCGCACCTTCGACGAGGATGGTTGCGCCGCCATCGACCGCGAGTTCACCGGTCTTGAATTGCGAAACGAAGGCTAGCTCCTCGTTCGTAAAGGCGCGGAAATGATCGAGCTTGCGCAAGGGACAGCTTTCACAAGGCGTGCGTTTTTCGTTTCGAGTTGCCGTTCCGTTCATCGTTCCATCCGCGAAAATGTCTTCGGCCGGGTGTTCAATACAAAACTGCAAGTAGCGCCCGTGCTATCAGGGACAAGGGACGCCATTGAAAACACATGGTTTTCAGGAGCATCTCGCCAAGACGTCAATGGACAGGCGGTCTTTGGCGCCCTATCTCTTGCACGCGATCCCGCCACAGGAGTTCCGTCATGTCGCATCCTGCCTTCGCCACCAACAATCTTGCCGTTATCACCGGCGCCGCTTCCGGCATCGGTCTGGCCGCCGCCCGCCACTTCGCCTCGCTCGGCATGCGCGTCGTGCTCGCCGACCTTGCGGGCGAGAAACTGGAGAAGGCAGCAGCCGAAGTCGCGGCGCTCGCGACCGCGGGCACGGCGTCCGTCGCAGCGATCGCGACCGACGTATCTCGCATCGACCAGATCGAAGCTCTCGAACGCACGGCGCGCGAGCGGTTCGGCGACGTTCACGTGCTGATGAACAACGCCGGTATCCAGCCCGGCAGCGCGATCCTCGGACCCTTGGTCGCCTGGGAGGCAACTCTCGGCGTCAATCTCTGGAGCGTGATCAACGGGTCTCGCGTCTTCGCGTCCGCAATGATCGCTCACGGCAAGCCGGCCGTCATCATCAACACCGGCTCGAAGCAGGGCATCACCACACCGCCCGGTGACCCCGCCTATAATGTCTCCAAGGCAGGCGTGAAGGTCTTCACCGAGGCGCTCGAACATGAGCTGCGCAACACGACGGGAAGCCAGGTTCACGCTCACCTGCTGATCCCCGGCTTCGTCTACACCGGGATGACGGGTGGTGGCCGCACGGAAAAGCCCGCCGGCGCCTGGACCTCGGAACAGACGGTCGAGTTCATGATGGAGAGCCTGGCACGCGGCGACTTCTACATCCTTTGCCCGGACAACGACGTGCCGCGCGCAACCGATGAGCGCCGCATCCTCTGGGCTGCCGGCGACATCGTCGAGAACCGGCCGCCGCTATCGCGCTGGCATCCGAAATATGCCGACGCCTTCAAGGCGTTCCTGGAGAAGAACCGCGACTGATCTCTGCTGCACAATTCCTTAGATCGGCATCGATTTAAGGGTGAAAATATGCAGCTTTAAAGCGGTACAGCGTCCTTAGCGCGTCTTGAAAGACGCGCGGCGCTGTAGCCCGTAAACACAGCGTTCTCGCCAGCGCTTCTGGCGCCGGCGCGACGCTTCGTGTTTTGTGAGGCAAATCAATGAGGAAATGACAATGACGAGCGGCATCCACCACATCACCCTGATTGCCCGGAAGGTCCAGGCGAACGTCGATTTCTATGTCGGCTTCCTGGGGCTGAGACTCGTCAAAAGGACCGGCGGCTACGAGGATGCCAACCAGTTGCACCTCTTCTACGGTGATGCCGAGGGATCGCCCGGGTCGCTCGTCACCTTCCTGATGTGGGAGGATGGCGGACGCGGCCGGGTGGGTCACAGCCAGCCGAGCGAGATCGCCTTCGCCATTCGGCCGGAGAGCATCGGCTTCTGGCTGACCCGCGCGCTGCAATTCAACATCGCGACATCAGGGCCGTCGCAGGAGTTCGGCGAACCCGTGCTGCGCCTCAAGGATCCGGATGGCGTCATCGTCAAGCTCGTCGGCACTGAGGCAGTCTCGGCCACGGCCCCCTGGAGCGCGCGCGATATTTCGGAGGAAGATGCGATCCGTCGCCTGCGCGGCGCGACGATCCTCACCGAAAAACCGGAAGAATCCGTTCGCTTCCTGAAAACCCATTTCGGCTACAGCGAAACGGCCTCCAACGACACGATCCGTCGCCTGACGTCCACCTCTGGCGACGTCATCGACGTACGCGATGCGACCGGCTTCTGGACGTCGGCGCCCGGAACTGGAACGATCGACCACATTGCCTTTCGTGCTCCGGATCGCGCCGCCGTGGAACGGGTGCACGGCGACCTGCAACGCGATGGCGCGGGCGCCATCAATGCGCATGACCGCAAATACTTCTATTCTCTCTACGTACGCGAACCCGGCGGCTCACTCTACGAACTGGCAAGCGACGTGCCCGGTTTCATGGTCGACGAGCCGAAGGAAACGCTCGGTACTGAACTCTTCGTGCCTGCGCATTTCAGCACTGCCAGGGAAGAAATGCTGCTCGCCATGCCGCAGTTCGCGCTGCCGGGAGAACCGCGGCTGACCGAACGCGACCTGCCCTTCGTGCATCGCTTCTACCATCCGGAGACGCTTGACGACCGCACCTTCATGCTGCTGCACGGCAGCGGCGCCAATGAGACACAGCTCCTGCACCTGGCCCACCAGGTCGACCGGCAAGCGACACTCGTCGGCATTCGCGGCCGATCGAACGAGGAAGGAACGCCACGCTGGTTCCGCCGCTATTCGCCGACGACCTTCGACCAGAGGGATGTGCGCTCGGAAGCCGAAGCCTTCGCCGCCTTCGTTGAAGGCGCCCGCGATGGCTACCGCATCGACCTCGAGAAAACCGTGTTCATCGGCTACTCCAACGGTGCAAACCTGCTGGTGGCCATGATGCTCCTGCACCCGGGACTTCTTCGCAATGTCGTGCTGATGCGCTCGATGCTCGTGCTCGACGACGTGCCGCCGCCGGATCTCTCGGGCACGAACATCCTGCTGCTGACGGGCCAACATGACAGCTATGGCGAATTCGCGCCGCGCCTGAAGGCGGAGCTTTCCCGCACCGGTGCGAATCTGGCAACGGTCGAACTCGACATGGGGCATGAGATCGGCGCGCCGGATATTGCGGCGATACAGAAGTGGCTGGAAGAAAAGGGGCTCTGAGGGGCCTCAGGGCGTGTCTTGCGCGCGCCTCCGGGAAAGCCAGCCGCTCCCTTTCTCCGTCATGCTCGGGCTTGACCCGAGCATCCACACCCAACACGGGAGGCTCACGGATTTTGGATCCTCGGGTCAAGCCCGAGGATGACTGGAGCGGCCTTGGCACGCCATTGGCAGTCTACCAAGCCCGCTCAGCCGCCGCAAAATCCGCGAACGCCTTGACGAAGGCGGCAAGCCGATCGCGCGCGGCCTCATCCGTCAGCTTGCCCTCGGCATCAAACAACGTATCGGCCTTGGGCAACATCAGCCGCTTGCCCGACCAGAGCTCGGCACCGAGCGTGTGCATGACCGGCAGCCAGGCGTTCTGGCTGAGGATGGTGCCGAAATTGCCGGGCGACGTGCCGGCAAGCGCAAAGGGTCGGCCGCGAAACACCTTGGCGATATCGGCGGACGGCCGGCTCATCCAGTCGATCGCGTTCTTGAACACGCCGGGGATGGAGTTGTTGTATTCGGGCGTGAACAGGATAACGCCATCGGCAGCCATCACCTTGCGCTTGAGCGCTGTCACCGCCTCCGGAACACCGCTCTCGGCCTCGAGATCACCGTCATAAAGCGGAATGCCGTGCAGCGTCGCGGTCTCGAACTCGATCCCTTCAGGCAGGTCTCCGGCTGCCGCCCGCATCAGGCCGGTGTTGAACGATGCCTTGCGCAGGCTGCCGGATATGCCGAGGATTTTTGTCATTGCATCTGATCCCTTCAATCTGCGTGTCGCTCGATGCGTCCGCTTCGAACGCATAACGCTTGTGCCATCATCATGGGTTCGCGCCGATCTTTAAACAGGATCAGTGAGATAAGAAGAAAGAAGCCGGGGAAATCCCCGGCTTCTTCGTCACGTTTATCTGAGTGGCTTCAGGCGCGCCTCGATCTGGGCCCGCTTCGGCTCCAGGAACGGCGGCAGCGACAGGCTCTCGCCGAGCGTCTCCATCGGTTCGTCGACCGCAAAACCGGGACCGTCGGTGGCGATCTCGAAGAGAACGCCGTTCGGCTCACGGAAGTAGAGCGAGCGGAAGTAGAAACGCTCGACCTCGCCGCTCGACGGCAGGTGGAAACCGTTGAGCCGCTCTGTCCATTCCGTTAGCGCCGCATTGTCAGGGGCGCGGAAGGCGACGTGGTGCACGGCGCCGGCACCCTGGCGAGCGATCGGCAACCCCGGCTGGACGGCGACGTGCAGTTCCGCCGCAGGACCGCCCTCGCCCATTATGAACACATGGACCTCGCCCTGGCCGTCCGGCGACGGATAGGTGCGTGCCTCGCTCATGTTCATCACATGCGTCAGGACAAGCTGCGTGTTGGTGATGTCGGGCACGCTGATGGTGATCGGTCCGAGGCCCTTGATCTGGTGCTCGGCCGCAACCAGGCTTTTCTCCCAAGGGTGCGAAGGCTCAAGTCCGCCGTCATCGATCAGCCGGAACCGCTGGCCCTCGCCATCCTCGAAGTCGAGCGAGACGCGGCCATCGATCTCGACGACGTCGCCCGCTGTGACCTTCAGGTCATCGAAGCGATGCTTCCACCATTGCACGCTCGCAGCACTGCCAACCCGAAGGCCCGTGCGCGAGATGCTGTGCGTGCCGCGCCCCTCGGGCCCGACAGGCCAGTCGAAGAAGGTCAGGTCGGTTCCGGGCGTGGCGCGCCCATCGGCATAAAAGAGGTGATAGGCGGTGGTGTCATCCTGGTTGACGGTCTTCTTGACCAGTCGCAGCCCGAGCACCTCGGTATAGAAGTGCAGGTTTTCCGGTGCGTTGGCGGTGATCGCCGTCAGGTGATGGATCCCGGTCAGTTGCAAGCTCATGATTGCCTCCAAAGCGTGGCATTACTGTTGAGCACAATATGGGATGGCGCATCGTTTCCGACAGTGGATCAATAAAGAACGGAACGTTCCTGTTGAGCGAACAATCCTCAGGTATCGTCGCTGACAAAATCATCCGCTTCATGGTTGCCGCCAACGGGATCGGGCAGCAACCCGCGTCGCCTCAACGTCGATTGAGATCGCCGAGATAGGTGTTTTCAAGGCGGGAGATGGCATAGACCGACGGGTCGATATCGACGAGCAACAGGGTTTCCTGCCCCGCCCCCGCCTTGGCGAGCAACTGGCCGTCGGGTGCTGCGATGCGCGACAGACCCGCGAAGGAGAACAGCGGGTCCGAACCGTGATGATTGATATAGGCGACGAACACTTGATTTTCGAAGGCGCGTGTCTGGATCATGTGCTCGGCGATGAAATCGCCGGACCAGCCGGCCGGTAGTGCCGTCGGCACCAGCACGGCCTCTGCACCGGCGAGCGCCAGCCGTCGCACGTTCTCGGGAAACTCGACGTCGTAGCAGATCAGCATGCCGCAGGTGACGCCGCGATGCACGAAGAGCCGGGTCGACGGTTCCGGCGCCCGGAAGATCGCGCGCTCGTAATCGCCGTAGAGATGGGACTTGCGATAGACGACCGGTGCAGTTTCGCCGTCGACATAGACGGCGCTGTTATAGACGTCCTTGCCGTCACGCTCGGCAAAGCCGGCGATAACAGCAATGCCGGTCTCTACCGAAATCGCCTTGAGGCGTTGAACGATCGCACCATCAGGCGCTTCGGCAAGCGCCGCTAGCGCCTCGCCGGCGCCGTAGCCGGTGACGCCGAGTTCCGGCGTCATCAGCAGCGTCGCCCCTTCAGCCGCGGCTTCCGCCGCAGCACGTGCGATCCGGTCGAGATTGGCAGCGACATCCCCCGCCACCGATTGCATCTGGAGGGCGGCGAGCTTCATCATTTTCCATCCGACGACATGGCGCCGAGCAGCTTCGGCAGGTCGCCGAAGCGGGCGACGAGGCCGAAGATCACCGCAGCCGTCGTGACGAAGAGAACCGTCACCGACGCCATGGTCGGCGTATAGCCGTAGCGCAGCGCATTGAAGATCTTGATCGGCAGGGTTTCGACCGTGAAGCCGACCGTCATGTAGGCAACGATGTATTCGTTGAGCGACAACACGAAGGCGAAGGCATAGCCGGAGACGATATAGGGCAGGATCAAAGGCAGCACGACGGTGCGGAAGATCGTGCGCTCGTCGGCCCCCATGGTCGAGGCTGCCTCGACCAGCGAGCGATCGATCGAGGTGAAGCCGAGCGACAGCGTCACCAGCGGCAGCGTCACGAAGAAGATCGCGTGGCTGACGACCGCCGTCCAGGGCTGGCCGTAAAAGCCGACCGTCGCCCAGAAGGTGAGCATGCCGAGCGCGGTGATGACGGGCGGCAGCGTGAACGGTGCGACGCCGAGAAGCTGGAAGATGTTCGCCCAGGGCGCAATCCGGCGCCACAGGAACCAGGAAAGCGGCAGGGCGATCGCAACCGCAAGTGCTGCCGAAAGCACGGCGAGCGTTACCGAGGCGAAGAGCGCATTGCGCCATTCCGGATTGAGGAAGATCTCGCCGTACCAGGAGAGCGAAAAGCCCTGCGGCGGAAAGGCGAGCGTCTGCTTCTGGTTGACCGAGACGCCGGCAACGACGATCAGTGGCAGCGACAGGAACAGACCGATCAGGAAGAAATAGGCCTTGCGGAAGATCGAGGTCATGCCGCTTCTCCCTTGCGTCCGGCAATCACGGTGAGCGCCACGAGCCCCAGCGTCACGAGCACGAGGAACACGGCCATGGCGGCCGCGAACGGCATGTTCGACTGGTAGATCGCCTGGTCGGTGATCAGCACCGACAGTGTCCAGTGCTGCGGCCGGCCGAGAAGCTGCGGCAAAAGATAGGAGCCGAGCGCGAAGATGAAGACCATGATCAGGGTAGCGGTAATGGTGTTGCGCAGCGCCGGCACGACCACCGTGAAGAAGGCCTTGAGCGGCGAGGCACCGAGCGTGCGAGCCGCTTCCGTCAGCGTCGGATCGAGGCGGACGAGCGCCGGGAAGAGCACCAGCACCGTATAGGGGAAGGCTTGGTAGACCATACCGGTCAGAACGGCGCCGAAGCTCGGCGTCAAAGCCTTGGCCTCGGCCATGATGCCGAGCGCGACCAGAATGTTGGTGATGCCGGCGGTGCGCGAAAACAGCGTCGACCAGGCAAAGCCGATAATGACTTCCGAGAGCGACAGGATCGACAGCAGCGCCACCAGCCAGACCACCTGCACCTTCCGCGCCATGCGCGTCAGCATGTAGGTGAAGGGCAGCGCAAGCACGACGCAGCAGATCGCAACGGTGATGGCGAGCATCAGCGAGAAGCCGAGCACCCCGCCGAAGAAGACCGAGAGGAAGCGGGCGTAATTGTCGAAGACGAAGGCCGGCGTATAGAAGCCGCCCTGCTGGCGCTGGAAGAAGCTGACGGCGATCATCGTGCCGAAGGGCACGACGAAGAAGATCGTCAGCATCGCTGCGGGAAAGAGGAGCGGCGCGTAATCGCCAAGGGTCTGGGGCGGTTCGCGTCTCATTTCTTCAGCACCACGCAGACATCGGGAGTGAGCGCGATGCCGACCTCCTGGCCGACGGAAACGTCGGGCCGGGCGCGCGGCGTGGAGACGGCGACGATCTGGCGGCCGGCGATGTCGACGAAGGTTTCGATCGTGCCGCCGAGATCGCGCACGAAGGTGACCTTACCGGTGAGCGCTCCGGCGCCAGGGGCCGTCAGATGCACGTCTTCGGGGCGGACCGACAGCGTGCCCTTGTTGGAGCCGGCCGGCAGGTTAAGGCCAGGGACGACATGACCGAGCACCTCGGCGCGGCCGGCGCTGTCGGCCTGAACCTCGAGCAGGTTGGTCTGGCCGATGAAGTCGGCGACGAAGCTGTCGGCCGGGCGGCGATAGATCTCGATCGGCGACGCGGCCTGGCGGATTTCGCCGCCGCTCATGACGACGACGGTGTCGGCCATGGTCATCGCTTCGCGCTGGTCGTGGGTGACGACGATGGTGGTGATGCCGAGCTGCTGTTGCAGCTGGCGCAGTTCCACCTGCATTGCCTCGCGCAGCTTGGCGTCGAGTGCCGACAGCGGTTCGTCGAGCAGGAAGAGTTTCGGCGAGATCGAAAGCGCCCGGGCAATCGCCACGCGCTGACGCTGGCCGCCCGAGAGCTTGGCGACCGGACGGTCGGCATAGCCGGAAAGATGGATCATCGCGAGGAGTTCGTCGACGCGCTTCTTCTGGTCTTCCTTGGCCACGCCGCGGATACGCAGCGGATAGGCGATGTTTTCGCCGACAGTCAGGTGCGGAAACAGCGCTAGCGACTGGAACACCATGCCGAGATTGCGCTTGTGCGTCGGAACCCGAGTGATGTCCTCATTGTCGAGCCGGATTGCCCCGCCGGTCGGCAGATCGAGGCCGGCGATCATGCGGAGCAGCGTGGTCTTGCCGCAACCGGACGGTCCGAGCATGCAGACGAAGGTGCCGTGCGGCACGGTCAGGTCAACATTGTTGACGGCCCTGAAGGCTCCGAATTCCTTGACGACGTTTTGAAGGGCAAGTCCGGACATTGTGTCTCCGCGAGGATGGTCCCCTCCACCTCATGGAGGGGTTCAGGCGGGGAGTTGCCGGTGGCCCCTCCCCGTCGTTACGCTTCTTGTTCTCCCCGGTTGCCGGGGAGCCGTCAGGATCAGCCGACGATCAGCTCGGTCCACTTCTGGTTCAGCCAATCCGACTTGGTCTGGTAGAGATCGTAGCGCGGGATGATCGGCTCGATGTCGGACGAAACGGCTGCGAACTCCTTGTCGGTGAGATCGGTCACCTCGCGCTTGACGGTCGGCGACGTTCCGACCTTGCGCGACAAGGTCGCCTGGATCGAGGGCTGGCACATATAGTCGATGAAGATGTGCGCCTCTTCCGACTTCTGCGAGGCACGCGATAGCGCCCAGCAACCGGAATCCTGAATGCCGCCTTCCTTCGGGAAGGTCGAGCGCACCGGATGGCCGTCGGCGGCGGCAAGGCCGGTCACGTCATGATAGTACTGGCCCATCGGAATTTCGCCCGACTTCAGCGACTGCTCGAACTGGGCTTCGTCGCGGTACCACAGGCGAACATTCGGCTTCACCTCGGCAAGCTTGTCGAACGCCTTCAGCAGACCCTCTTCCGTGTCGAGCGCATTGGTGCCGCCCATGAAGGTCTTGGCCGTCACTTCGAGCAGGAAGGAGTTGGAGACGAGTGCGAGCAGGCCCAGCTTGTCGGCGTTTGCCGGATCCCAGAAGGCCGACCAGGAGGTCGGTGCTTCCTTGTAGACGTCGGTATTGGTCACCAGCGTGATGTACCAGGAGACGGCACCGATACCGGCAATGCGGCCATCCGGATACTTGTTGACGAAGCGATCGAGAAGGTTCGAGGCGTTCTTGATCTTGGCGGTGTCGAGCGGCGTCCAGAGGTCGGTCGACTGGCCCTTCAGCATCGCCACCTGCGACATCATCGAGACGTCGGCCGGGGCCTGGCCGGCGCGAGCGGCCTGCTCGAGCTGGACAAGCCAGGCTTCACCGGTCGGCTCCGCAATCGACTCGACCGCGATGCCCGTCGCCTTGGTGAATTCCGGGAAGATGTTCTTGTCGAACGAATCCTTGAAGTAGCCGCCGTAGACGCCGACCTTCAGCGACTTGTCCTGCGCGCGAAGGATCGAAGGCATTGCCAGCATCGAGGCGCCGGCAAGACCGGCACCGAGCAGCGTCCGGCGTTTGATGGGAGTGGTGATCATTCTCGTTCTCCTTTGTTTCGGCGTTGCCCGCCTCGTTCCCTGTTGTATTTGATTCCTTACATGTTTTTAGTCTCGGGCGCGATCAGCTCGCGCCCAAAATCCATAGCCTAATGCGCCGGCGCCCGCCGCTCGAGCATGCGCGCATATTGTGTCAGCGGATAACACAGCACGAAGAAGATCACCGCGACCAGCCCATAGACCGTGAAAGGTTCGAAGGTGGCATTATTGATCGCATTGGCGGTTCTGAGAAGCTCTTCGAAACCGATGATCGAGGTGAGCGCGGTGCTCTTGATCAGCTGCACGAGGAAGCCAACGGCGGCCGGCCGGGTGATGGCGAAAGCCTGTGGCAGGATGACGAGCCGCAGCTCCTGCAGGCGATGCAGCCCGAGGCTCGCGCCGGCGTCCCACTGCCCGCGCGGCAGCGCTTCCACCCCGCCGCGCCAGATCTCGGCGAGATAGGCGCTGGCATAAAACGTCAGGCCCAATGCCGCCGCCGTCCACGGCTCGATCCGAAACCCGAGCATCGGCAGGCCGAAGAACATCAGGAACAGCTGCATCAAAAGCGGCGTGCCCTGAAAGAGCGCGATGTAGCCGGAACCAAAGCGGCGCAGCCAAGGGCGTTCGGAGATGCGGGCGGCGAGCATCGCAAGCCCGACCGCAGCACCACCGGCAAAGGCGACGATCGACAGAAGCACCGTCCAGCGGGTGGCAAAGATCAGGTTGCGCAGGATATCCCAGAAGGTGAATTCGATCATGACACGCCCGCTCCAAGCACTCGGCGGCCGCCAGCCACAAAGAGCCGCCGCACGGCCATCGACAGGCCGAGATAGATCAGGGTTACGACGAAATAGGTTTCGAACGAGCGGAACGTCCGTGCCTGCAGCAGGTCTGCCTCATGCGCCAGCTCGCGCACGGCGATCTGCGAGACGACGGCCGATTCCAGCATCATGATGATCACCTGGCTGGTGAGCGCCGGGAAGATCACCTTCAACGCCTGCGGCAGGATGATCTTGACGAAGACCTGCCGCGGTTTCAGCCCGAGTGCAAACGCCGCTTCGCTCTGCCCCTTCGGCACCGCGTCCAGTCCGGCGCCGACGATCTCGGTCGTATAGGCTGCCATGTTGAGCGTCATTGCGACGATGGCCGCAACGATCGGGTCAAGCCTAATGCCGAGGCTCGGCAGGCCGAAATAGATGAAGAACAGCTGCACCAGAAACGGCGTGTTCCTGACGACTTCGACATAGACGGCCACCGCCTTGCGCAGCACCGTATAGCGGCTGCGGCGGGCGGCGGCGAAGAGAATGCTGATCAGGATGCCGAGCACCGTGGTGCAGGCGATCAGGAACACGGTCATGGCGGCGCCATGGGCGATCGCACCCGCGGCATCCTTGAGCCAACCGAAGCTGAGGCCGTAGCCCATCGTCGCAACCTTTCCTCAAGCGGGCCGCGAGGGGATTGCCCTCGCGGCCACCAGGGCTGTTAGTCCTTGAGGTTCTCGGGGTTGAGCGGCGTCTTCAGCCAGGACTCGGAGCTTGCGTTCAGCTTGCCATCGGCGAGCATCTTGGCGACCACGTCGTTGACCGCGGTCTTCAGGCCCTCTTCGTTCTTGTTGAGGCCGATATGCGACGGCGAGGTCAGAAGCTGGAACTTCTGCTCCGGCTTCAAGGCTTCCTGCCGCGCCAGCACCTGGGCGCCGACGTCGTTGCCGACGACCATCAGCTGCGTCTGGCCGGAGATGAAGGCCTGGATCACCGCATTGTAGTTGTCGAAGCGCTGGATGTCCGCATTGGCCGGTGCCGCTTCGGTGAGCGAGGTGTCTTCCAGCGTGCCGCGGTTGACGGCGATGGTCTTCTCCGCAAGGTCTTCCTTGCCGGCGACCTTCAGCTCCGCCGGGCCGATCACCGCGATGTAATAAGGGGCGTAAGCCGCAGCGAAGTCGATCACCTCGGCGCGTTCCTTGGAGAAGCCGACGCTCATCAGGATGTCGACGCGCTTGTCGTTGAGATAAGGAATGCGGTTCTGGCCGGTTACGCTGACGAGGTTGAGCTTGACGCCGAGGCTATCGGCAATCTGCTGCGCCACGTCGACGTCATAGCCCTTGATGCTCATGTCGGCGCTGGCCGAGGAGAAGGGCGGGAAGTCGGAGAAGATGCCGACATTGATCTGGCCGGCCGATTTGATATCGGCGAGCGCATCGGCCTTGGCGATGCCGGCGGCAGCCCCGAGCATCAGGGCGGCGGCGAAAGCTGTCTTCAGTTTCGAATGGATCGTCATTGGTATTCCCCTACCCGGAAGCTTTGTGATTGTGACGTCTGGTGGTCGGCTGCCGTTTCCGGTCCGGCAGCCGACAAACCTGTTGTCCGTCGTCAGGCGGACTTGCCCGTGATCGCCGGGCTGAAGACCATGAGGCTCAGGATCTCGAAGAGCACCTGGGCGCCGGCATGGGCCGTGTTGGTGGTCGAGTCGTATTGTGGCGCAACTTCCACGACGTCGCCGCCGACGAGATTGATGCCCTTGAGGCCGCGGATCAACTCTAGTACCTCGCGGGTCGTCAGACCGCCGACTTCCGGCGTACCGGTGCCAGGTGCGAAGGACGGATCAAGGCTGTCGATGTCGAAGGAGAGATAGGTCGGGCCATCGCCGACGATCTTCTTCGCCTTCTCGATGATCGCGGGAATGCCGAGACCGGTCACTTCCTCCGCATGGATGACAGTCATGCCGGACTCGTAGGAGAACTCCCAGAGATATTCGGCCGAGCCGCGAATGCCGATCTGCACCACGCGGGTCGGGTCGAGCACGCCGTCGAGTACGGCGTTGCGGAACGGGCCGCCGTGGTGGAACTTGGTGAGATCGTAGGCACCGCCGGTGTCACAGTGGGCGTCGATGTGGATCATGCCGACCGGACGTTCCCTGCCGACCGCCTTCAGGATCGGATGGGTGATCGAATGGTCGCCGCCGACCGAGAGCGGCAGAACGCCGGCATCGACGATCTGGTTGATGCGCTTTTCGATATCCTCATGGCTGAGCTCCAGCCGGTAGCGGCTCTGGAACGGCACGTCGCCGATGTCGGCGACACGGAGTTCCTGCACCGGGGTGCAGCCGAGCACGTGGTTGTAGGGGCCGATGCGCTCGATCGAACGCAGCGCCCGCGGTCCGAAGCGCGAGCCCGGGCGGTTGGTGACGCCGAGATCCATGGGAATGCCGACGATCGCCACCTGCAGATTGCCGAAATCCGGATTCTCCGCGTCAACCGGCATATGCGGCGCGGTGAGGAAGGTCGGGATGCCCGAATAGGGCGCAAGCCGCGTGCCGCTCTTGTTGAAGATCTTGTCGGCAACCTTGCGGAAGGTCGGATCGAACAGCTCGCCGCCGTGGCTCTCGCCGTATTTCGCCTTCAGTTCGGCAAGCTTGTTGTCGTTCCAGGCCATTGGTGTGGTCCTCCGTCATCCATAGCCCGGGCATGCGCTTGAAAGCGCCACAGATTTCTCACTGCGGATGAAGCCGGTTCGTCCGGCGCGATCATGTTCCCCAGGCGTTTTCGCCTTTGTTGATGAATATTAGGCGGCAAATCCTCTGGAAAATCAATTGACATTGTTATAGCGTTTCGTGTGAGAAAAATTCACATTCTGAAATCTGCCGGAACCCGACGATTTGTCCAGCCGCCTGCCTCCCTTGAACCCTTTGCGCGCCTTCGAAGCGACGGCGCGGCGGGGCTCCGTATCGGCTGCCGCGCGCGAACTGAACGTCACCCATGGCGCGATCAGCCACCAGATCCGGGCGCTGGAACTCTCGGTCAAAGCGGCCCTGTTCGAGCGTGGCGGTAAGCGGCTGAAGCTGACGCCGCAGGGCGCACTGCTTTTGCCGGCCGTCACCCATGCCTTTGCCGAGATTGCGGCGGCAACCGCGGCGATGACACGGCCGACGACGAGCGGCGAACTCCGGATCACCTGCGTCCCGGCGCTGCTTTCCTTCTGGTTGATCCCGCGGCTGCATCTCTTCACCGAACAATATCCGGACGTGCGGCTGACGCTGATCGCCTCCAACGACGAAGCCTATCTGCATTCGCCCGATGTCGACGTCTGCCTGATCTATGGCGACGGCAACTGGTCGGGCGCCTGGGCCAAGCTCTGGAGCCGGCTGGAGCTCTTCCCGGTCGTCAGTCCGACGCTGCTCAACATGCGGCCCTTGCGCTCGGTGCGCGACCTGCGCGACCACGTGATGCTGCATGGCGACGACGGCCGCGAGTGGAACACCTGGCTGGCGGCGGCCGACGCCAGCGACCTGCAACGCGGCCAGCAGCATTTCATGAGCGACGCACGGCTTTCGACCGAGGCAGCACTTCACAACCAGGGCGTCGCGCTCGGCGACACCATTACCGCTGGCAGCCTGATCGCGCGCGGCGAGCTGATCGCGCCCTTCGACCTGACGGTGCCGGCCAACGACGCCTTCTTCGTCGCCTGCCGCAACGAGGTACTGGCCGCACCGATCGTGCGCATTTTCATCGACTGGATGTTCGCGGCACTCGAAAGCGATCCGATGCCGGAACTCCAGACTTCGGCGCGCACGATTATTCGCAGCCGCACCTCGAAATCCGAGCCGACAGATCGTAAATCGGGCAAGGACAACTTTCAGCCGGTCTCGGCGCCGAGCAGTGCCCGCCGCACCGATCGCCCGCAGAAACGCAAAGCCAAGGCCTAACCTACAGGAATACCCGCCATGCCGCATTTCAATCCGCTCGTCGAAAAGCTCTCGCCGCCGCCAGTTCCCTCGGTGTTGGCCTGGGCGAAATCCTACGACGGTTCCCGTGGCCCGCTCATCGACCTGTCACAGGCCGTGCCCGGCTATCCCGCGCATCCGGACATGCTTTCCTGGCTCGGCGAAGCCGCCGCGTCCACGGCCTATACCGGCTACGGCGCGATCGAGGGCGAAGCGGTGCTGCGTGACGCCTACGCCGCCCATGTCGCCGAGCTTTACGGCGCGACGGTGGCGGCCGACAACATCCACATCACCTCGGGCTGCAACCAGGCTTTCATCTGCACGGCAATGGCGATCGCCGGCGCAGGCGACACGATCCTGATGACCAACCCCTATTACTTCAACCAGGAAACGACGCTGTCGATGCTCGGCATCAATGTCGAGCTCGTACCCTGCGACGCCGGCGCCGGCTTCTTGCCCGAAGTCGACGCGATTGCCGCAGCGCTTCGGCCGGGCATCCGGGCGCTGGCACTCGTCTCGCCGAACAATCCCACCGGCGCGGTCTATCCGCCGGAGCTGCTCGCCCGCATCCACGAGGCCTGCCGCGCCAAGGGCGTGTGGCTGATCCTCGATGAGACCTATCGCGACTTCCTGCCTGACGCGTCCGCAGCACCCCACGGGCTTCTGGCAAGCGAAGGCTGGCAGGAGAGCTTCATCGGCCTCTACAGCTTCTCCAAGTCGTTCTGCATCCCCGGTCATCGTCTGGGCGCCATCACCGCCGGCCCTGCCGTCATCGAACAGGTGACGAAGATCATGGACAACCTGCAGATCTGCGCGCCGCGCTCCGCCCAGGCGGCCGTTGCCAAGGCCATTCCGGCGCTTGCCGAGTGGCGCCAGGCCAATCGCGCCGAGATCGCCGCGCGCGCCGATGCGCTCAGGGACGTCATGAGCCGGTTGCCGAAATGGAAGCTGCAGGCGGTCGGCGCCTACTTCGCCTATGTCCGCCACCCCTTCCCCGATATCGACTCGCAATTCATCGCCGAAAAGCTCGCAAAGCTCGCCGGCGTCGTCTGCCTGCCGGGCGACTATTTCGGCGAGGGCCAGGAGAACTATCTGCGTTTTGCCTTTGCAAACGCCGACGCCGATACGATCCGCAAGCTCGAGGAGCGGCTGGCGAACTTTACGCCGCCAGGCCTCTGAGACCTTGAAGTAACGCAGTTCCGGACGGAAACCGTTTCACACTTTTCCTGGAATTGCGTTGGGGAAAGCGCGCGGCGTTATCCACGCCGCGCGATCAGGATGCCGACAAGAACGATCGCGCCGCCGATCGCCTGCATCAGGCCGACCGGTTCGGCAAGCAGGATCCAGGCGAGGATCGCCGCCACGACCGGCTGCAACAGCAGGGTCAGCGAGGAAAAGGCGGGCGGCAGATAGGCGAGCGCGTAGGTGATCGCCACCTGCCCGCCGGCGTGGCTGACGAAGGCGAGCCCGAACAGCATCGCCCAGCCGAATGCGGTCGCCGGGAAAAGCGACGCCTCGAAAAATGCCACCATCGGCAGCATGCAGATTGCTGCAGAAGCGGTGCTCCAGATCATGATGCGTACGGTGCTGAACAGGCTGCGCAGTCGGCCGATCGCCAAGATATAGCCCGCGTAGAACATCGCCGCGACGACCGCAATGCCATCACCGACGAGGTTGCCATCAGCAAGCGCCATCGGCCCGCCCTTCAGGGTCACCACGCCGGCTATCGCGGTCGCGAGACCAAACGCAAAGATGGCGCTGACGCGCGAGCGAAACAGCAGCCAGCTTGCAAGCGTCACGAAGACGGGCGCAAGGTTGGCAAGCAGCGTCGCATTGGCGACCGACGTCTTGGTCAGCGCATAGTGCCAGGCCGCGAGATCGATGGCGAGAAACACGCCAGGCAGGATCAGAAGCGCATATTCCGAGAGCTTTTGCGGTCGCCGGTCGTTGGTGCCCTCGCCACGGAACCAAGTCCAAGTAAGCAGCGGGATCAGCGCCAGCGCCACGCGCCAGAAGGCGGTCGCCATCGGCCCCACCTCCGACAGCCGCACGAAGATCGGCGAACCACCGATCGCAGCGCCGCCGATCAGAAGTGCGGCCATGGCGAGACGATGATGGGCTTGGGAATGAGATGTTTGGGTCACGGGAGATATCCGGATTGCAGTCGTCTGGGCAGGAGCCGACGAGCTAGCAGATACCGGTTGCCGGTGACAGTGCTTGTGCGCCGAAGCGTGAACGAAAAGCGGCCGCCGCAGAGTGCGACGGCCGGGTTCTAATTCTTGCTATTCTGCTTCTCTGCTCAGGCAGCGTCCGGAACGTGTACGGTCTTCACTTCGAGGAAGTCTTCCAGACCGAACATGCCGCCTTCACGGCCGTTGCCCGACTGCTTGTAGCCACCGAACGGGCTGCCATAGCGGTGCGGTCCGCCGTTGATGTGCACCATGCCGGCGCGCAGGCGTGATGCGACGCGCTCGGCCCGCTTCGGGTCACCCGTCTGCACGTAGGCGGCAAGACCGTAATTGGTGTCGTTGGCAACCGCGATCGCTTCCTCCTCGGTGTCGAAGGGGATGATCGCAAGCACCGGTCCGAAGACTTCCTCGCGGGCGATGCGCATGTCGTTGTTGACGTCGGCAAAGATTGTCGGCTTGACGAAGTAGCCGGTTTCGAAGCCCTCCGGCTTGCCGGCACCGCCGACGAGCAGGCGCGCGCCTTCGGCGATCCCCGCCTCGATCAACGCCTGTACCCGGCCGAACTGGACGTGGCTGACGAGCGGACCGATATGGCTGCCTTCCTGCGTCGGGTCGCCGACCTTGGCCTCACGGCCGACGCGCTTGGCGATCTCGACCACCTGTTCGTAGACGCTGCGCTCGACCAGCATGCGGGTCGGCGCGTCGCAGGACTGGCCGGAATTGTTGAAGCATTCGAGCACGCTGCCGGTGACGCGGTCTTCGAGATCCGCATCCGCAAAGACGATGTTCGGCGACTTGCCGCCGAGCTCCAGCGTCACGCGCTTGACGGTCTCGGCCGCATCCTTGCTGACGGCGATACCGGCGCGCGTCGAGCCGGTAAATGACATCATGTCGATATCGGGATGCTTCGACAGGGCCGCACCGGCGTTGATGCCGTCGCCGTTGACGAGGTTGAAGACGCCGGCCGGGAAGCCCGCCTCATCGATCATCTCGGCATAAAGCATGGCGTTGAGCGGCGTGAACTCGCTCGGCTTCAACACGCAGGTCGAACCGGTCGCAAGCGCCGGCACCACCTTCAGCGCGATCTGGTTGATCGGCCAGTTCCACGGCGTAATCAGGCCGCAGACGCCGATCGGCTCACGCAGGATCACGTCGCCGTTCGGCAGCCGGTCGCGGCTTTTCAGGCGCTTCAGCGCGTCAATGAAGCCCTGCAGGTGGCCGACGCCGACATCGGCCTGCTGTTCGCGGGTCATGGTCTTCGGCGCGCCGAGTTCCATTGTGATGGTATCGACCATCTCGTCATAGCGACGCTTGTAGACGGCAAGCAGCTTTTCGAGCAGCGCCAGGCGCTCCTCGACGCTGGTCAGGCTGTAGCTGGCAAAGGCCTTCTTGGCGGCGGCAACAGCGCGGTCGATGTCCGCGGCCGTGCCCATCGAGATGACAGCGATGGGCTTTTCCGTCGCCGGGTTCAGCACCTCGAGGTCGTTGGCGACGATGGGGTCCACCCAGGCGCCGTTGATGTAGAACTTGCGTTTGTCGAGCATTCGCTCCTCCTTCCCGTCAGTTTGTCTTTTGTTTTTCAGCGAGCCAGTGCCGGATCAGCGCTTGATAACGCTCGCCCGAGAAGCTCGGAAAATGTCCGCCGTGAACGATACGCGCGGGTATCGTAAGCAGCCGTTCCATCGACGCCAGATAGTCGTCGGCATTGGAATGATAGGTGTCCTCGATCAGCGGACCGTCGTAGAGGATGTCGCCGGAAAACAGCACTCCGGTCTTAGCCTCGAAGAGTGCGATGCCGCCTGGCGAATGACCGGGCGTGTGGATCACTTCGAAGACACGGTCGCCAAGATCGATATGGTCGCCATCCTCTAGCAGCCGTGTCGCCGGCGCCGCCCTCACCGCGTAGGTGGTGGACGCATAGGGCTCGGGCGGCAGCGCATCGAAGATTTCATCGGCGGCATAGGGCTCGGCAAGCGTATTCTTGCGCGTCGGGCTGCCAAGCAGCTGCGCCTCCGCGGCGTGCACGCAACGGCACTCGAACTCGTGGTGGCAGCCGATATGGTCGAAATGGGTGTGGCTGGCGACGGCGGTCAGCGGACGCTCGGTGACGAGCGGCACCCATTCCGTCAATGACACGACGCCCATGCCGCTATCGACAAGCATGTCGCGGTCGCGACCGCGCACATGCCAGATGTTGCAGCGGTAGAACTCCTGGATATAGGGCTCGTCGATGGCAGTGACGTCATCGTCGAGCCGCCTGACGCGATACCAGTCCTTGGGGGCAATTCTCTGCATGGTGCTACGCATGTCCGCCTGTCGCGGGCAAGGCTACGACGTCGGCAGCGCGCACCGCAAGTGGCACGATCTCGCCTTCGCGCACGCTTGCCGATTGCGGCAGATGCGCCACCAGCGCCCGCGTGTCCGTGGCGCAGGGCTGCAGATGGCAGCGATAATGCGTGCCGAAGAAGGCACTGCCGGCAACCCTTGCCTCGCCGAGCGCCACCGTTGGCCCCTCGGCCTTGTCATCGGCGCGGAAATGCTCCGGCCGGATCGTCAGCGTGATCCGGTCGCCGGCCTTTGGCGCGGATGCCGTGAAGTTCTTCGCCGGCAGTGCCAGGCTGCCGAGTGGCGTTTCGACATGGGCGGAGCTTGCGTCCGCCGCCGCAACGCGGCCGGAAACGAAATTGACCTCGCCCATGAATCCTGCCGAAAACAGCGAGCGCGGGCGCATGTAGATCTCCGACGGCGGGCCGAAGTCCTCGATCCGGCCCTGATTCATCACCACGATGCGGTCGGCGATCGCCATCGCCTCCTCCTGATCGTGGGTCACATGCACGAAGGTGGTGCCGACCCGCTTCTGGATCGCCTTCAACTCGTCCTGCATCTGGCGCCGGAGCTTGAGATCAAGCGCGCCGAGTGGTTCGTCGAGCAGAAGCACATCCGGGTCGACGGCCAGCGCGCGGGCGAGCGCCACGCGCTGGCGCTGGCCACCCGAGAGTTCGTGTGGCCGCTTGCCGGCCGAAGCCTTCAGACCGACGAGGTCGAGGAAGCCGAGCGCCTTTTCGTCCCGCTCGGCCTTGGCAAGACCGCGCATCCTGAGCCCAAAGCCGACATTGTCGACGAGGCGCATGTGCGGAAACAACGCGTAGTCCTGGAACATTGTCGTCGTCGGGCGCTTGGCCGGCGCCACATAGGTCATGTCCTGCCCGGCAATCGTCACGCGGCCGGCGCTTGGCGACTGAAAGCCGCCGAGGATCGACAAAAGCGTGGTCTTGCCGCAGCCCGACGGTCCGAGCAGCACGATGAACTCGCCGGCGCGGATATCGAGGGAGACGTTGTCCAGGGCCGTGAAGGCGCCGAAGATCTTGCTGACGTTTTCGATCGAGACGGAAGCGGTCATTGTTTTTTCGTCCTTCCGAACAGGGAAAGCTCAAGGATGAGGAGCACGGCGACGGAGGCGAGGAACACCAGCGAGCCGATGGCATTGGTCTTGGGGTTGAGGCCGGAGCGCAGCATGCTCCAGATCTCGACCGGCAGCGTCACGTCGAAGCGCGACAGCAGGAAGGCGATGATGAATTCGTCCCAGCTGAAGGTGACGGAAAGGAAGAAGGCGGCGAGGATCGACGGCATCAGCATCGGCGCCGTCACCAGCGCCATCACCTTGAAATCGTTTGCGCCGAGGTCCCGCGCCGCCCGCTCGATGTTGATGTGGTGATCGCCCATCGAGGCGTAGATGATGGCAAAGCAGAGCGGCAGGTTGATCACCACGTGGCCGACGCCGACCGTCATCAGCGACAGCGGAATATGCAGCGCGTTCATCAGCGACAAAAGGCCGAGCGCGATGATCAGGTAGCTGACCGTCATCGGCGCGATCAGCAGGCCGCGCTGCAGCGCCGAGCCCGGCAGCTTGTAGCGCGCCAGCGCATAGGCCGCGAGGAAGCCGAGCAGCACCGAGATGACCGAGGAGACGAGCGCCACGACCATCGAGTTCCCGAGCGCCGCCATCAGCTTTCGGTCGGCGAAAACCGCCTCGTACCATTGCAGCGAGAAACCGTTGAACGGCGGCACCGGCAGGCGGCCGTCCTGGAAGGAAAACAGCACCAGCACGGCGACCGGCAGGAAGATGAAAGCGTAGACGAGGACCAGATAAGTCCAGGACAGCACGCTTGCGGAAATCTGGCGCAGCATCGTCAGGCCCTCTCGATCTTCAGCCAGCGGGCGCAGGCGAGATAAGCAACGGTGACGGCCAGCATCAGGACGATCGACAGTGCCGCCGCCATCGGGAAATCCGCCCGGCGGCCAAGCTGCAGCATGATGATCTGCGGCAGCACCAGCTCGTTGTTCCCCCCGAGGATCTGCGGCGTGACGTAGTCGCCGATGCAGAGCACGAAGGTGAGGAAGGCGCCGGTCACGATGCCCGGCAGCGTCAGCGGCAGCACCACGTGCCAGAAGGTCTGGAAGGCATTGGCACCGAGGTCGGCGGCCGCCCGGCGGTAGTTCGGCGACAGCTGGATCAGGTTGGAATAGATCGTCAGCGTCAGGAGCATGACGAAGAAATGCACAAAGCCGATCACCGTCGCGGTGCGGGTGCTGGCAAGCTCCAGCGGCTCGGAAATCAGGCCAATGTTCAGGAACAGTTGGTTGATGACGCCATTCTTGGAGAGCACCAGCAGCCAGGAATACGAACGCACCACATAGGAGGTCCAGAACGGCAGGATCGCCAGGATCAGCGCCATGCGCTGCAGCCGCTTCGGCACCCGCTCGGCGATGATCCAGGCGAGCGGATAGGCAAGCAGCACCGAGATCACCGTCACGATGATGGTGATCTCGAGCGAATTGACGAGCCCCTGGAACAACGCGTTCTCCGAGAAGAAACGCGTGTAATTGTCGAAATTCCAGACGCGGACGAGGTCCCGCCCTTCCCGCTTCCAGAGGCTCATCGCCGCCATGAAGGCGAAGGGCACGACGAAGAAGGCGATGGTCCACAGCAGCGCCGGGGCAACGAAACCCCACGCCTTCCGGCGGTCGGCGTCTTCAAGCGCTGTCGCTGTTACAAGGGTTCCGGCGTCTGCCATGGCTATCCCGGGGCTCAAAGGTTGCGGGCATAGTTTGCCCTCGCACCGCCGCAGCGGCTTACAACGAAGATCAGGCGGGCGCGGCGCTGACCGCACCCGCCCCCATCGTTACTGCTGCAGCATTTCCGTCCAGGCGTCCTGGAACTGCTGGTCGAGTTCGGCCGACGGGATCGGATAGAGCTGCGTCTTCTTCAGGTATTCGGCCTGCTCGTTGAAGCGCAGGGCGGTCTTCTGCTGGTCGTTCAGGAATTCGCCCGCCTTGGCATTGGCCGGCATCGCCCAGTAGCACGACGACGTCGCAAGCCGCGCCTGGCCCTCGGGGCTCAGGATGTATTGCACGAACTTCAGCGCCAACTCCTGCTTGGTCGAATCCTTCATGACGCCGATCGACTGTGCCCAGCGCACCGCGCCCTGCTCGGGAATGGTCCAGTCGAGGCTCGGTTTGTCGGCTGAAAGAACTGCCGTGATCCACTCGCCGCCGCCGACGAGAATGTCGACTTCGCCGGTCGCGAGTGCCGTCTGCGACGAGACGACGTCGCTCACCTGCTTCGACACGGCACGCATCGCTGCGAGCTTTTCCTTGATCGCAGGCATGTCCGCATCGGTAAGCTCGGAGGTCTTCTTGCCGAGACCAAGCCCGACGAGACCGATCATCGGCAGGTAATAGTCATAGAGCGCGATGCGGCCCTTGTACTTGTCCGACCAGATGACCGACAGGTCCTGCATGTCCTTCGGATCGACCTTGGTCTTGTCGTAGGAAATCGTGTTGTAGCCGAACTTCTCGGTGACGGCGTAGGTCTTGCCGTCCTTGGTGTTGTTGGCCTCCATGCGCACTTCCGGGAAGATATCGGCAGTCGGCAGCGCATTGGCCGGCATTTCGGCCAGGAGATCGAGATCGATGGCGCGGTGCACGTCGACACCGTCGATGACGAGCACGTCCCAATCACCCGGCTGCGACTGATCGAGGATCGAAAGCCCTGCCCCGGTGCCTTCATAGACCTTCACGTTGACCTTGACGTCGTTGGCCTTCTCGAACGGCTCCAGGAGCGCCGGATCGGTATGGTCGCACCAAACGAGCGCATTGAGCTCTTCCTGGGCAAAGACCGGTGCGGGAGCTGCCATCGTCGACAGCGCGGCGATCGCGACTGCGGCCGTGGAGGAGAAAAAACGGCGCAGGCGCGCACCGTCACGAACTGACTGCATCATGCTGTTGCCCTCTTGTTTTGACGCTCGTTTCGGCGTCTTCAAAAAAAGATTGAATGAATTCATTTTTTAAGTCAATCTCAATTTTGAACGAATTCATAATTTGGGGAAACACCAGATGACCGGACTGCGCGCACGGCAAAAAGCCGATCGGAACCAGCGTATTCTCGACGCCGCCGCCGTGCTCTTTCGCGAAGTCGGTTATGACAGTGCGCGCATCGAGGACATTGCCGAGCGCGCCGAGGTCTCGGTTGGAACCTTCTACAACTACTATGAAAACAAGGGCGACATCCTGCTGGCCACCGTATCGATGGAAGTCGAGGAGGTGCTCGCCGCCGGCCGCTCTATCGTCGACAATCCGCCCGCCTCCGTCATGGGCGCGCTGGACGCGCTGATTGGCGAGTATTACGACCACTCGCTCTACTATCTCAGCAAGGAGATGTGGCGCACCGCCATGGCGATCGCCATCCAGCAGCCGGAAAGCCCATTCAGCAAGCGCTACACCGAACTTGACCGGCGGCTTTGCGATCAGATCTCAACCCTGATCCTCAAGCTGAAGGCCAAGGGTGTCGTCGCGCTCGATATCGACGCCGAGGCGGTCGGCGAGATGTTCTTCAACAATCTCAACATGATGTTCACCGAGTTCGCCAAGCGCGAGCCGATGACGCTCGATGACCTGAAGGCACGCGTTTCACGCCAGAACCGGCCGCTGGCGACGCTCATCGCAGCGCGCTGACCAATCCAAAACACGACCGGAACAAACCGCCCCGGACAAAAGAGGGAACACCATGAACGATCTCGAGCAGTCGGTGCTTCAGGCCGCCGACCGGTTGGTCACAGCCTTCGCAAGCCATGACCGTGCCGCCTATTTCTCGGCCTTCGCGCCAGACGCTACCTTCATCTTTCACACGCTCGATCGGCCGCTCCTCAGCCGGGCGGCCTATGAGGCGGAATGGGCCCTTTGGGAGGAACGGGACGGCTTTCGCGTGCGCACCTGCCGGTCGAGCGAACGACATGTCCAGGCGGTGGGCGATGTCGCGGTCTTCACGCACCGCGTCGAGACCGAGCTTGAATTCAATGGCGAACCGACGACGGCGGACGAGCGGGAAACGATCGTTTTCCAGCGGGCATCGTCAGGCGATTGGATCGCCGTACACGAGCACCTGTCGCGCCAGAGCTAAATCGAAAAAGATCAGAAGGCGCCAACGACGACGGCGCTGACGAAGGAGAAAGCGGCCACGATCGCAATTGCGTGAGGGACCAGATGGACGAACGAGCGGCGCCCGGGCGCAGACGCATAAAGCGCGTATCGGGAATGTGCCATCGGCCTCGAAGCGTTCATCGCGTCTCTCCGTCACGTGCGGACATCGCCCGCCTTCTCTCTCGTTCTCCTATATTCTCGATTGAGTTTATAGATATTATTTTCCTCTAAATGCGCATGTCGTAAAAAATCGGTTCGGCGCGTCGTCAATGGCGGTTGCGGTCGCGGTCTTGAAGGTGTTTCGACCAGGTTTCGCTGAACCACGGGGTCAGCAACGAAACATCGGAACCACGGTGCGAGCGCGTAAGCGCGCTGTCCGCTTCGACGCAGGTCCAGACGGTGAAGGCGGTCAGTTCGTGTTTGCCGAAGGTCTGGATCAACGGAATGTCGGCCGCGTCGCGGCCACGGGCAACGGCAATGCGTCCTGCCCGCCGCTGATTGTTCTTGGCATCGAACGTATGCCAGCGATCTCCAAGAAAGACTTCGAACCAGGCGTTGAAATCCATCGGCGCCGGATTGTCGCTCTTCGGGATGTCGGCCATGTAGCCGTTCACGTAGCGCGCCGGCATGTTCATGCAGCGGCAGAAGGTGATGGCCAGATGCGCATAATCACGGCTGACGCCGACGCGATCCTCATGGGCTTCGAGCGCCGTGCGCATCGCTTGGGCATAGCCGTAGCTGAAGACCAGCCTCTCATGCACATAGTCCGAGATTGCCTGAACGCGCTCCCAGCCTGCCGGCACATCGCCGAACAGACGCCAGGCAAGCGTCCCCAGCCGGTCCGTTTCGCAGTAACGACTGGCGGCGAGATAGGGCAGCCATGCCGCAGGAAGGTTTTCAACAGGCACCGCCTCTGCCAATGGATCTGAAGCATCCAGCTTGCCATCATCCTCGATGACCGCATCATAGGACAGCTTGAAATCTCCACCCGGCACCGTCATCCGGAAGCACGTGTTGCCGTGCGGATCGGTGATCTGTTCCATCTTCACGAGCGGCGAAGACACCGGGCCGTGTTCGCGGCGAAGGGTCCCTCGCCGCTCCGGCACCACGGAAAGATAGGTCATCATCGGTGTCGGTTGCGGACAGCGAATGCCGATTTCATAGCCAAAGCGCACGAACATCTCGGGGCCTCCCAGGATATCAATCGGGGGGCGACGAGCCCCCTGGTTGCGGCGCGCGAAGCGCGGGCCGCATGCCGGAGACGCAACAGGCCATAACCCTTCATCGGGCGAGCCGATGGCGCAGAAGATCGATAGTACCGCATCGGGATAGGCGGGCGTAATCACATTTCGCCCAAGTCCGACCACGGACCGCCACACACGCAGCGGTCCGTCGCTCGAAAACGTCCGCGGCACCGGATTGTTCCTGGCGAATTGCCCTTAGAGACCGACCGCATCCTTGAACTGGTACCACCAGGAACCGATCGTCGAATATTGGGCACGGAACATGCGGCCGCCCGGGAACGGATACCACGGCAGCTTTTCAAAGACGTCGTAACGCGTGGTGTCGCCATCAATTGCCTCGGCGAGCGTGCGGCCGAAGAGGTGCGAGCCAGTGACGCCGTGGCCACTATAGCCGTGGGCGAAGTAGGTATTGCTGCCGATCCGGCCCATCTGTGGCACGCGGGTGAAGGAGAGTGCGAAATTGCCACTCCAGGCGTGGTCGATCTTCACCCCCTTCAGCTCAGGGAACACCTTTTCGAGATTGGGCTTCAGCTTCGCAACCACATCGGCAGGATCGGTACCGCCGTAGACGGTGCCGCCGCCGAAGATCATGCGTTTGTCTGCCGAAAGGCGGAAGTAGTCGAGGATGTAGCGCACGTCTTCGACGCACATGTCGCTCGGGATCAGCGAATGGGCCAGCTCTTCGCCAAGCGGCGCTGTGGTGATCATCTGCGTCGAAACAGGCATGACCCGCGAGACAAGTTTCGGCACCGCGTCGCCGAGATAGGCGTTGCCGCAGAGCACGACGATGCGCGCCGAAACCTCACCGCCTTCGGTATAAACGTTCGGCCTTGCTGCCTCGTGGTCGACCCGCGTCACCGGCGACTGTTCGTAGATCGTGCCACCAATGCTTTCGAAGGCGCGCGCCTCGCCGAGCACGAGGTTGAGCGGATGCATGTGCCCACCGGTCGTATCCAGCATGCCGCCGCAATAGGCATCCGACTTCACGAGCTTGGCAAGCGCCGCACGGTCGAGGAGCTGGTGATCATCCATGCCGTATTTGCGCCAGAGTGCCTGCTTGGCTTCGAGTTCCTGCATGTGCGCCGGGGTGTAGGCGGCGTAGATATTGCCCGGCTTCAGGTCGCAGTCGATCTGATATTGGCTGACAAGACGGCGGATGATCTTGCCGCCCTCCTGCACCAGCCCGCCGACGAAGCGCGCCGCATCCTCGCCATAGCGGCGCTGGATGGTGGCAAGGCTGGCATTGAGGCCGTTGACGACCTGACCACCATTACGGCCCGAGGCCCCCCAGCCGACCTGAGCACCTTCGATGACGACGACCTTGTAGCCCTTTTCCGCAAGGTGGATCGCGGTCGACAGGCCGGAGTAGCCGGCGCCGACGACACAGATGTCGGTCTCGACGCGGCCCTGCAACCGGACCGGCGTGCGGACGATGTTACGGGAGGCAGCGTAGTAGCTGGTCGGGTAGCTGCCGTCGCCGGCATAGGATTTCTGTTTCGTGAGCATCAGACAATTTCCAGATAGGCGCTGAATTCGTAGTCCGTGACCTGCTCGGCAAAGCCTGCGATCTCCTGGCGTTTGCAGGCGATCAGCATCGAGCGCAGCACGGGATCGAAGATTTCGGCGGCAATCGGTCCTGCCTCGAAGCTATCGACCGCTTGCCCCCATTCCGAGGGAATTTTGGGCAATTTCTCCGCTGCATAGGCACGACCGGAAACCGGCGCCGGCGGCTTCCACTTGTTGCGGATGCCGACCAAGGCAGCGCCGAGGATCGCGGCAATGACGAGATAGGGATTGGCATCCGCGCCGGCGACGCGGTGCTCGATGCGGCGCGCGGCGGGATTGCCGCCGGGAATGCGGATCGCCGAGGTGCGGTTCTCGTAGCCCCAGCAGACGGCCGTCGGCGCGTGCGTATCCGGCCGCAGGCGCCGGTAGGAATTGAAGTGCGGCGCAAACAGCAGCGTCGTTTCGGCCATGCCGCGCAGCAGCCCGGCAACAGCATTCTTCAACATCGGCGAACCCTCGTCGCTACCGTCGTTGAAGACGTTGTTGCCCTCTTCGTCGAGCAGGCTGAAATGGATATGCAGGCCGTTGCCCGAACGCGTGCCGTAAGGCTTGGCCATGAAGGTCGCAGCGAGCCCGTGCTTGCGCGCCACACCCTTGACGATACGCTTGAAGAAGATGGCGTCGTCGGCCGCCTTCAGCGGATCGTCGGTGTGCAGCAGATTGATCTCGAACTGTCCGATGCCGTTTTCGGCGATCGCCGCGTCCGCCGGCACGTTCTGCCGGGCGCACTCCTTGTAGACGTCGGAGAAAAACTCACCGAAATCGTCGAGCTCGTCGATTGACAGGATCGCGTCGGAATCGAGCCTCTTGCCGGTATAGGGCGAGATTGGTGGCACAGCGCTGTCGGGTTCCGGGTCGATCAGATAGAATTCTAACTCGGTCGCAACGACGGGGCGAAGGCCGAGTTCCTGATACTCGCGCACGACCGCCGCCAGCGCCTGGCGCGGATCGGCCAGGAACGGCTTGCCGTCTTCGAGCTGTAGCCAGAGCGGCACCAGCGCGCTTGGTCGCGAGGTCCAGTTGACGGGCAGCGCGCCGCGGCCGGTAACGCCGCAGATGCCATCGCGGTCGCCGCTCGCAAACACCTGCTCGCTGTTGATGATGTCCTCACCCCAGACGTCAACCCCGACGATCGAGAGCGGCATGCGGATGCCACCGCCGAGCACCTTGGCCGCCTGCTCCACCGGCACGCGCTTGCCGCGCATGATGCCGTTGAGGTCGCAGACAACCGCCTGGATGCTTTCTATCGGCCCGTTTTGCTCGAGCCATGCCTTGAATGCGCTGGGATCTTCCGCGTCGAGCGACATATCGCAAATCTCTTTTTGTGATCACATTTTCAGAAATTTGACACAACTCAGGAATTGGAGTCAAGCGTGAGCGATGCTATTAGGCGTTTGAGGTAGAGCGGGGCGCCGGAAAGTGTATGCAGGCTCCTTCCGCATTCCGCTCGCCATCGTGAATATTGATCGCAATGACTTCGGGTCGACCCGACCCCAACTCATCGTGATCCGGCCAGAAGGACAGGCGTACTTGAAACCCCTCGTTTTGCCGCCACTTGCCAGACCCGACGGCATGACCACGCATGACTACGCTTTCAACCGGCTCAGGCAGGCGATCATGGTCGGCGCCTTCCGGCCCGGCACCTCGGTCACCATCCGCGGCCTTGCCGAGGCGCTCGAAAGCAGCCCGACGCCGGTGCGCGAGGCGCTGCGACAACTGACCTCGATCGGTGCGCTGCAGTTCCTCGAAAACCGCCGGATCGTCGTGCCGCATATTACGCCCGCCCGTTTCGAGGAGCTGATCTTGCTCCGCATCGCGCTCGAAAGCCATGCCGCGCGCCGAGCTGTCGCCCACCTCTCCGAGCGCCAGATCGAGCAGATCGCAGCGATCGATGACAGCATCGAGACCGAGATCCGCAGCGGTGACAAGGTGGCGGCGCTGATCGCCAACCAGGCGTTTCACCGTATGATCTATACGGCCAACCCCGATGCGGTCGCCATGCCGCTGATCGAGAGCGTCTGGCTACAGCTCGGCCCCATCCTCGGCATCGCCATGGAACACGTCACCGAGCTCTATGTAGTGGACCGGCATCGGGAAGCGATCGAGGCGCTCAGGCGGCGCGATGAAGAGGCCGTGGCCAACGCGATCGCCGCCGACATCCGGGAGGGGATCGGCGGTTTCGACCAGCAGGCGGTCGCGCGCCTCCTGCGGTTGGCGGCCTGAGTTGGCGGCATGAGATATCGCATAAATTTTAGTGTGACTAAAATTCCGTATTGACAACGCCCGGACGCGGCACCAAAGTCGAACAAATACAGATGCATAGCAACGGGAAGCGGCCAGCCTTCCGGACCTATGCTTGTGCATTCGAGGGGGAGGAGTCCGCTTGGAGAGCCAGAGATTTTCAGCCCGGGGCACCACCTGCACCGGCCCTCAGCATTCCCCGTAAACGCGCATCACGCCGATCCGCCCGGCGACCCCATTCCGTCCGTCGATGAGCGCTGCCGCCGGGTGAGCGGCGAGCGCATCTCATGTCCTCAAGCCAGAACTGGAAACACCATGAACGAACTCACCAAGAGCCGTTTTGCAGCCCTCCGCCGCAAGATGGCCGAAAGCAAGGTCGGCCTCGTCGCGCTCGCGCCGGGATCGCACATGGATTGGCTGATCGGCTACCACCCGCATCCGGACGAGCGGCCCTGCCTGCTTTTGATCGGCCCGGAAAAGGAAGCCTTCCTGATGCCGGCACTCAATGCCGAAGGAACGCGCGAGCACACCGACATCGAGTTCCACAACTGGGCCGATGACGTAGGACCGAGCGACGCTCTGACGTCGGCCCTCGCCGATGTCGACGCCGCCGCACCAGGCCGCGTCGTGCTCGACGAGACCATGCGCGCGGATTTCGCGCTGCTGCTGATCGACGCGCTGCCCACGGATACCGCCCGCGAGTTCACGCCGGCGACGCTCGGCGCTCTGCGCATGCGCAAGGACAAGAGCGAATACGCGCTTCTGAAAATGAACGCCGGCATTGCCGACCGTGCGATGCAGGCGGCGTTTTCGAAGATCCGCCCGGGCATGACCGAGAAGGAACTGGCCGCCGAAATCCGCGGGCACTTCGCCTCGGAAGGTGCGGCACCGGCCTTCTGGATCGTCGGCGCCGGCGGCAATGGCGCCTTCCCGCATCACTCGGCGAGCGAGCGGGTGATCGAGGAAGGCGACGCCGTCGTCATCGACATCGGCGGCCGCAAGCAGGGCTTCCCGAGCGATATCACTCGTATGGCGATCGTCGGCCGTGCACCTGAAGGCTACGGCCAGATCCACACGATCGTCGAAAGGGCTGTGCAGGCGGCACTGAAGGCGGCTCGCCCGGGCGTTCTCGCCAAGGACGTCGACGACGCAGCCCGCAAGGTGATTTCGGATGCAGGCTACGGCGAGTATTTCGTCCACCGCACCGGCCACGGCATGGGCATCGACGGGCATGAGCCGCCGTACATCACCGCGACCTCTGAAACCGTGCTGGAGGAAGGCATGGTCTTCTCCATCGAGCCCGGCATTTATCTCCCCGGCCGCTTCGGCATCCGGCTCGAAGACATCGTCATTCTGCGTGAGGACGGGCCGGAGGTTCTCTCTTCCCTCCCCCGCGACGTTCACGTCGCCAAGGTCTGATCAAACAACGTCTGATCAAAGTTGCGGCGCCCTCGGGCGCCGCTTCTCTCTGTCCGGTTCGCTTGGCAGCAGAGCAGGGCCTACTGGGTCGGCCGCTTGCGAGATCTCGTCGTGTTGCCGGCAGAACCATCCTTACCGGGACGTTGGCTGTAGGCCGGCTCCCGCTGTTCGACCGGCGGCAAGATCCAGTAGTGGCCATAGGGTTTGCGCTGGATCCCCTCGTAATATTCGAACTTTCTGGTGCGCATCTGCGCTCCCGCATCGCCCGCGACAGCCATCACGGCAAAGAGCCCGCCCAAGATGGCGGTAGCGAATAGACTTCCTGATTTCATCATCTTCAAGCTCCTTGCCTCCTGTCTACGCCTGAGGCGCGACAGGTCAATGGTCGTCCACGTCCATCAGTTACCACTTGACGACCTCCCTCGCCTTATCCATAGTGCTCAGATGTCAGACCAATTTGGCCTCTGGGGAGGGCGCCGAATGAGTGAACCGGCAAGAGCAGCACTGATGCCCCTGCCCCCGGCCGATCGGGCCCAGCAGGTTATTGCCGCGTTGGCTGACTACATCGAACAATCGGGACTGAAGCCTGGCGAACGCCTGCCGGCCGAGCGCGAACTGATGACGGCGCTCGCCGTCGGCCGCTCCACCATCCGCGAGGTCATCCGCCACTTCCAGGCGCTTGGCGTGGTCGAGGCGCGCAAGGGCAGCGGCACCTATCTCCTGCGCGCGATCTCGGGCGCCACCGTCCACATGCCACTCACGCTCGACGCCGCCCACCTGCGCGACGTGCTGTTGATGACGCTAGAAGTCCGCCGCGGCATCGAGGTCGAGGCGAACATGGTCGCCGCGCGCCGGCGGACCGATGATGACCTGAAGATCATTGAAATCAAGCTCAACGAGATGGAGCGGGTGCACATCGCCAAGGGCACCTCAGGCCCGGAAGACCTCGCCTTTCATCTCGCAATCTACGACGCCACCCACAATCCGCTCTTCCGCCAGTTGCTCGAACAGATGCGCGAGGCCTTCGAGCGCTTCTGGGAAGAGCCTTTCGACCGGTCGGACTTCGCCCGCCGCTCCTTCCCCTTCCACCGCACCCTCTTCAACGCGATCGCAGCCCAGGACCCTGACGCTGCGCGCGAAGAAACGCTGAAAATCCTCGCGATCGTCGAGGAAGACATCAAGGAAATGTCCAAATGACCAACGGCCTCGATCCGTTCGACCACGCCTCGCTGATCGTCGCGCACGACGAAGGCCACGCCTTCGATGCCGTCGTGCCGCCGATCGTGCAGACCTCGCTCTTCACCTTCAAGGACTACGACGACATGGTCGCCTCCTATCGGGGCGAGCGCGTGCGGCCGATCTATACCCGCGGCCTCAACCCGACGGTGCGCATGTTCGAGGAGATGCTGGCGAAGCTCGAAGGCGGCGAGGACGCGATCGGATTTGCGAGCGGCATGTCGGCGATCTCGTCGACCGTGCTCTCCTTCGTAGAACCCGGCGACCGCATCGTTGCCGTCAATCATGTCTATCCCGACGCCTTCCGCCTGTTCGGCACGCATCTGAAGCGCATGAAGATCGAGGTGACCTATGTCGACGGCCGCGACGAGGAAGCCGTCGCGAAAGCCCTGCCCGGCGCCAAGCTCTTCTACATGGAAAGCCCGACAAGCTGGGTGATGGACACCCACGACGTCGCCTCCCTTACCCGTCTTGCCAAGGACCAGGGCATCATCACCGCGATCGACAACAGCTGGGCAAGCCCGATCTTCCAGCAGCCGATCTCGCTCGGCGTCGACCTCGTCATCCATTCCGCATCGAAATATCTCGGCGGCCACTCGGACGTCGTTGCCGGGGTCATCACCGGTTCGAAGGAACTGATCGGCCGCATCCGCTCGGAAGCCTATCCCTATCTCGGCGGCAAGCTCTCACCTTTCGATGCCTGGCTCCTGATCCGGGGATTGCGCACCCTGCCGATCCGCATGAAATCGCACGAGCGCTCAGCACTTGAAGTCGCGCGGCGGCTGCAGGCCCATCCGCTGGTCGAGACCGTCTGCCACCCGGGCCTTGGCAACACGCTGCCGCCGGGCCTTTCCGGCACCTCGGGCCTCTTCTCCTTCATCTTCCGCGAGGGCGTCGACGTCCGGCGCTTCGCCGATCATCTCGAACTCTTCAAGCTCGGCGTTTCCTGGGGCGGACATGAAAGCCTCATCGTGCCGGGCGAAGTCGTACTGTCGCAGAAAGCACAGCCCAATTCCGCGGCCGCCTTCGGCATCTCGCCGCGGTCGGTACGGCTCCATGTCGGCCTGGAGGGAACGGAGGCCCTCTGGAGCGATCTCGAAGCGGCGCTCGCCGTCGCTTCGACAGGCTGACAGGAGCGGGATTGAGATCCCGCTCTCCCACTTTGAACCAAAACCAACGAAGAAAAGAGGGAACAGAAATGAAGAAACTGATCACTGCCACGCTTCTTGCCACCCTGATGGCTGGAAGCGCGCTCGCCGACACCAAGCTGAAGCTGGTCGAGGTCATCACCAGCCCCGAGCGCACCGAGACGCTGAAGTCGATCGTCGCCAAGTTCGAGGCCGCCAACCCCGGCACGTCGGTCGAGATCATCTCTCTGCCCTGGGGCGAGGCCTTCCAGAAGTTCGCCACCATGGTTTCGGCCGGCGAGCTGCCTGACGTGATGGAAATGCCCGACACCTGGCTGTCGCTCTATGCCAACAACGGCATGCTAGAAAGCCTCGAGCCCTATCTCGCCAAGTGGGAGCACACGGGTGGTCTGACGGAACGCACGCTCGAGCTCGGCCGCGATATCAACGACACCGCCTACATGCTGCCCTACGGCTTCTATCTGCGCGCCATGTTCTACAACAAGAAGCTGCTGTCGGAAGCCGGCGTCAGCGAGCCGCCGAAGACCATGGACGATTTCGTCAAGGCGTCGGAAGCCGTCTCCAAGCTTCCGGGCAAGTCCGGCTACTGCCTGCGCGGCGGTCCAGGTGGCCTCAACGGCTGGGTGATGTTCGGCGCGACCATGGCCGGCAGTAATACCTTCTTCAACGAAGACGGCACCTCGACCATGAACAGCGAAGGCTGGGTCAAGGGTCTCACCTGGGTGATCGATCTCTACAAGAAGGGGCTGGCGCCGAAGGACAGCGTCAACTGGGGCTTCAACGAAATCGTCGCCGGTTTCTACAGCGGCACCTGCGCCTTCCTCGACCAGGATCCGGATGCGCTGATCGCGATCGCCGAGCGCATGAAGTCGGAAGACTTCGGCGTCACCACCATGCCGAAGGGTCCGAGCGGCAAGGCGTTTACCACCATCGGCTTTGCCGGCTGGTCGATGCTGTCGAAAAGCCAGAACAAGGACCTCTCCTGGAAGCTGATCGAAACGCTCGAAGGGCCGGAAGGCAACATCGAGTGGAACAAGCGCACCGGCGCCCTGCCTGTACACAAGTCGGCCGAGAAGGATCCCTTCTACGCAAGCCCGCAGTTCAAGGGCTGGTTCGACGAACTCGCCGACAAGGATGTCGTGCTGACGGTGATGCCGACCTACCTTGAGGAATTCGCCTTCTTCAAGGATTCGCTTGCCATCAAGACGACCCAGGAAGCGCTGCTCGGCGACATCACGCCGGAAGAACTCGCCACCCAGTGGGCCGACTACCTCACCAAGGCGCAGCAGAAGTTCCTCGCGAGCAAGAAGTAAGCCTGTGGCCGGTGGCGGTTCGCCGCCATCGGCCCTCATGATCTTGAGCGGAATGACGTGTGCGCGGTCTCCGTGCGCATCCCGCTCCGACTGACGAAAACGAGGCACGTCGAAAAAAACCGGCGGCCACACAGGGGAAATTTCGATCGATGGCCTATGTCGCCCGCCAAAGCGGCCTGCCGGCAAGCAGGACGCCGCTGAAGAAGCGCATCGCCGATGGCGCCGCGCCCTATCTCTATAGCGCGCCGGCGCTGATCCTGATCGTCACCGTGATGCTGGTGCCGCTGGTGCTGGGCGTTTCCTACGCCTTTCGCGATATCCAGCTGCTGAACCCGTTTTCCGGCGCCTATATCGGCCTTGATCATTTCCGGGCTTTGTCCGAGGACCAGGCGTTCTACCGGGCGCTGCGCAACACGCTCTGGTGGACCGGCGCTTCGGTCTTCTTCCAATTCATCTTCGGCCTGATCCTGGCACTGTTGCTCGACAAGCCTTTCTACGGCCGTGGCCTTGCCCAGGCGCTGGTCTTTCTTCCATGGGCGGTGCCGAGTTTCCTTGCCGGTCTCAACTGGGCCTGGCTGTTCAATCCGGTGGTTGGTCCCCTGCCGCACTGGTTCTATGCGCTTGGGCTCATGAGCGAGCCGTCCAATATCCTGTCCGACCCGCAGCTTGCCATGTGGGGGCCGATCATCGCCAATGTCTGGTGGGGCATACCCTTCTTCGCGATCACGCTGCTTGCCGCCCTCCAGGCGATCCCGCGCGACCTCTATGAGGCCGCCAGCATCGACGGCGCCGGTCCGGTCCAGCGGTTTCTCTCGATCACACTGCCGTTCCTGGCGCCGACCATCGCCATCACCATCCTCTTGCGCACCGTCTGGATCTCCAACTTCGCCGACCTGATCATCGTCATGACCAATGGCGGGCCGGCCGATCGCACCCAGATCGTCGCCAGCTACATTTTCACCCAGGCCTTCAAGCGGCTGGATTTCGGTTACGCCTCGGCGATCGCGCTCGTGCTTCTGGCACTTTTGCTCGCCTATTCGATGCTGATTGTCATCCTGCGCCAATGGCTCCTGAGCAAGGATTGAACCGATGCGCGCCAAACCGCTTTTCCTCATGATCGCGCATCGGCTGGCAATCCTTGCCTACATCGCATTCGCGCTGTTCCCGCTCTATTGGCTGCTGAAGGTCGCGGTCACCCCGAACGACCTGCTCTACTCGGAAGGCATTCGAATGTGGCCGTCGCGCGCCAGCCTCGAGCATTTCGATTTCGTGCTGCGCCACAGCGCCTTTCCGGTGTTCTTCAAGAACAGCCTGATCGTATCCGGCTCCACCGCCGTCATCGTCACCATCCTCGCCTCGCTCTCGGGCTACGCCCTGTCGCGCTTCAATTTCCGCGGCAAGTACTGGCTGGTGGCGCTGATGCTTCTGACGCAGATGTTTCCGCTGGTCATGCTGGTCGCCCCGATCTTCAAGATCCTCTCGCCGCTCGGCCTGACGAATAGCTTGACCGGCCTCATCATCGTCTACACTGCCTTCAACGTGCCTTTTGCCACCTTCCTGATGCAGTCCTTCTTCGACGGCATTCCGAAGGACCTGGAAGAAGCCGCGATGATCGACGGTGCCACCCAGTTCGTCGCCTTCCGCCAGATCATCCTGCCGCTCACGCTGCCGGGCATTGCCGCCACACTCGGCTTCGTCTTCACCGCCGCCTGGAGCGAGCTTCTGTTCTCACTGATGCTGATCTCCGGCAACGATCAGGCGACCTTCCCCGTCGGATTGCTGTCCTTCGTGTCAAAGTTCTCCGTCGACTTCGGGCAGATGATGGCCGCCGGCGTGCTCGCGCTCATCCCCGCCTGCCTCTTCTTCCTGCTCATTCAACGCTATCTCGTCCAGGGCCTCACGGCCGGCGCGGTCAAAGGCTGAGGATTACCCATGGCTTCCATCGATATCGCCAACATCCAGAAATCCTACGGCATCCACCCGGTACTGCACGATGTGGATCTCAAGATCGGCGACGGCGAGTTCGTCGTGCTCGTCGGCCCGTCCGGCTGCGGCAAGTCCACGCTTTTACGGATGATCGCCGGGCTCGAAAGTGTCACCTCCGGCGAGATCCGGATTGCCGGCAAACGCGTCAACGAACTCGCACCGAAGGACCGCGACATCGCCATGGTGTTCCAGTCCTATGCGCTCTACCCGCATATGTCGGTCGCCAAGAACATGAGCTACAGCCTGAGGCTCCGGAAGACCGCCAAGGAAAAGATCGCGAGCGTCGTTTCGGGTGCCGCCGCCAAGCTCGGCCTCGATCCTCTGCTCGAACGGCGGCCGAAGGCACTTTCGGGCGGCCAGCGCCAGCGCGTCGCCATGGGCCGCGCCATCGTGCGAGAACCCAAGGCGTTTCTCTTCGACGAACCGCTTTCGAACCTCGACGCCCGTCTACGCGAGCAGATGCGTGCCGAAATCAAGAAGCTGCACAAGGATCTGGGCGCCACCTCGATCTACGTCACCCACGACCAGATCGAGGCAATGACCCTCGCCGACCGGATCGTTGCCATGAACGGCGGCTTCGTGCAGCAGGTCGGCAGCCCGCTCGACCTCTACGACCGGCCGGCCAACCTCTTCGTCGCCGGCTTCATCGGCTCGCCCGGCATGAACTTCTTCGAGGGCACCTACCGAAACGGCACCGCCCCACGCTTCGAGACGGAGGGTGGCGTCACCATCCCGGCACAGCAGCATCCGGCTCTGTCTGAAGGTGCCCGCGCGACGCTTGGCATTCGCCCCGAGCATGTGGAGATCGGCGTGGAAGGACCGGATACGCTGAAGGCCAATGTCGACCTGGTCGAGCCGACCGGCTTCGGCATCATCCTGCACCTCTCCTTCGGCCGCGCCGGCTTCAAGGCCTTTACCAACGACCGCAAATTCCTGAGCGCGTCGGGCTCGCTTCCCGTACGCCTGCCGGTTGAGCGGCTGCACTTCTTCAATGCCGAAGGCAACCGCGTCTGATCGCCGGCACCGGCCCTGGTGAAAATTTAGGCGCAGCCGGCGACCTGCCGGCTGCGCCGGTTGACTTCCGCAAGGCGAGGCGTACCGTCGTCCTGTCGCAAGTATCAACCGCCGTGGCGCCAACTTAAGAGAAGCAAGCACCGCCAAACGACAGATTGACGATAGCCTTCCTTGCCTGCGCCCGGCGATTTTGAGGAAGTGTCATGCGAATTCTTGTTGTTGCCCTTGCCTTTTCGACAACGATGCTCTGTCCGTTTGCAGCCTTCGCGCAAGAGGGCGACGCCGCAGCCGGAGCCACCGTCTTCAAGAAATGCGCTGTCTGTCACGTTGCTGACAGCGATACCAACAAGGTTGGGCCATCACTCAACCATCTGTTCGGGCGAACGGCCGGCACCCATGCCGACTTCAGCTACTCGCCGGCGATGATCGACGCCGGCAAGGGTGGGCTCGTCTGGGATGAGGCGCATCTGCGCGACTATCTGCACAATCCAAGGACCAAGGTGAAGGGCACGAAAATGGCCTTCGCCGGGCTCAAGGACGACACGGACATTTCCAACCTCATCGCCTACCTCAAACAGTATTCGCAGTAGGCTGAAAAGACTAAAGGCAACCGCCGCTCGCACGGAAGCGGCGAATTGCGGCTATTCGACGTTCGTGCAATAATTGCAGGTACAGCGCCGCGCGTCCTGTCAGACGCGCAAAGGTCGCTGTAGAACTTTGAATTCCTGCACGTTTTTGTCCTTTGATCGGCGACGGCCAAAGGAAACATGCAGCAGGCTCTACGGATTGCGTATTCATGCCCACAGCCGCCAGCGGCGAGGAGGGACAGAAATGGCCGTGGTAGTTATTCTGGTTTTGTTGGCCGTCGGGTCGGTGTTGTTCCATCTGTTGAGCCCATGGTGGTGGACGCCGATCGCGTCCAATTGGAATTACATAGACAATACGCTCATCATCACCTTCTGGATTACCGGCGTCGTCTTCGTCGCCGTCGTGCTTTTCATGGCCTATTGCGTCCTGCGCTTTCGGCACCGACCGGGAAATCGGGCGGCCTATGAACCGGAAAACCGGAAGCTCGAAGGATGGCTCGCCGGCGGCACCACGCTCGGCGTCGCCGCCATGCTGACCCCCGGCCTCTTCGTCTGGCACCAGTTCGTGACCGTCCCCGATGGTGCATCCGAGGTCGAAGTCGTCGGCCAGCAATGGCTGTGGAGCTTCCGGCTCCCCGGCGCCGACGGCAAGCTCGGAACGTCGGAGACCCGCGACATCACGCCTGAGAATTCTCTCGGCCTCAACCGCAACGACGCGGCAGCTCTCGACGACGTCGTCGTCGAAGGCGGCGAGCTGCATCTGGAAGTCGGCAAACCGGTCAAGATGCTTTTGCGCTCGGTCGACGTGCTCCATGATTTCTACGTGCCGGAGTTCCGCGCCAAGATGGACATGGTACCGGGCATGGTCACCTATTTCTGGCTGACGCCGACCCGCACCGGCACCTTCGAGGTGCTTTGCGCAGAACTCTGCGGCGTCGGTCACCCGCAGATGCGCGGCACCGTCGTCGTCGACACTGCCGAGGACTATCAGGCCTGGCTTTCGCAACAGACCACGTTCTCGCAATTGCAGGCAAAGGCAGAAACGAAGGAAACGGCGCAGGCAGGAAATGCCGCCCCGGCGCAGTAGGAGGCGCCCCGACGGCCAAAGCGGGATGAGGAAAAGTGCGCGCGGTTTTCCGCCCGCATCCCGCCCGTGAGCGAAAGCAACTCCACGGTTCACAGTCCGGAGTTGCGTGTTTCAAAGCGTTGGATCGAAATGATCCGGTGTTGGGAGGTTCTCGCAGATGGTCGATATCCGGCACGGTACGGGCGAACAGATTGGCCCCGCGGAAGTGGAGGACGTGGAGCTTTATCATCCCCATAGCTGGTGGACGCGCTACGTCTTCAGCCAGGATGCCAAGATCATCGCCGTGCAATATGCCTCGACCGCGATCGCGATCGGCATGGTCGCGCTGGTGCTCTCCTGGCTGATGCGGCTGCAGCTCGGCTTTCCCGGCGCCTTCGCCTTCATCGACGCCGAGCGCTATTACCAGTTCATCACCATGCACGGCATGATCATGGTGATCTATCTCCTGACCGCCCTCTTCCTCGGGGGCTTCGGCAACTACCTGATCCCGCTGATGCTCGGCGCGCGCGACATGGTGTTTCCCTATGCCAACATGCTGAGCTACTGGCTCTATCTGCTTGCCGTGCTCGTGCTGGTCGCAAGCTTCTTTGCCCCCGGCGGGCCGACAGGTGCGGGCTGGACGCTCTATCCACCCCAGGCGGTGCTGTCAGGCACGCCCGGCGGCAAGGACTGGGGCATCATCTTGATGCTCTCCTCGCTCATCCTCTTCGTCATCGGCTTCACCATGGGCGGGCTCAATTATGTGGTGACCGTGCTGCAGGGCCGCACGCGCGGCATGACGCTGATGCGCATGCCGCTCACAGTCTGGGGCATCTTCACCGCAACCGTCATGGCGCTGCTCGCCTTCCCAGCCCTCTTCGTCGCCTGCGTCATGATGCTGTTTGACCGGGTCCTCGGCACCAGTTTCTTCATGCCGGCGATCGTGGAAATGGGTGAACAGCTGCAGCACGGCGGCGGCAGCCCGATCCTGTTTCAGCATCTCTTCTGGTTCTTCGGCCACCCGGAAGTCTACATCGTGGCGCTGCCAGCCTTCGGCATCGTGTCGGATCTCATCAGCACCCACGCCCGCAAGAACATCTTCGGTTACCGGATGATGGTCTGGGCCATCGTCATCATCGGCGCGCTCTCCTTCATCGTCTGGGCGCACCACATGTATGTCAGCGGCATGAACCCCTATTTCGGCTTCTTCTTCGCGACGACCACGCTGATCATCGCCGTACCGACGGCGCTCAAGGTCTATAACTGGGTGCTGACGCTGTGGCGCGGCGACATCCACCTGACGCTGCCGATGCTCTTTGCGCTCGCCTTCATCGTCACCTTCGTCAATGGCGGGCTGACGGGCCTCTTCCTCGGCAACGTCGTTGTCGACGTACCGCTTTCCGACACGATGTTCGTGGTTGCCCATTTCCACATGGTCATGGGTGTCGCGCCGATCCTCGTCATCTTCGGCGCGATCTATCACTGGTATCCGAAGATCACCGGGCGAATGCTCAACCAGACCCTCGGGCAGCTTCATTTCTGGGTCACCTTCGTCGGCGCCTATCTGATCTTCTTCCCGATGCACTATCTCGGCCTGATCGGCATGCCGCGCCGCTACTATGAAATGGGCGAGACCGCCTTCGTCCCGGCTTCCGCCCACACGCTCAACGAGTTCATCACCATCATGGCGCTGATTGTCGGCGCCGCACAGATCGTCTTCCTCTTCAACCTGATCTGGAGCATCCGGCACGGCCGCGAGGCCGGCGGCAACCCCTGGCGGGCAACGACCCTCGAATGGCAGACACCGGAAACGCCGCCACGTCACGGCAACTGGAAGGAACTGCCGGTCGTCTACCGCTGGCCTTATGACTACAGCGTGCCGGGAGCGGCCGAGGACTTCATTCCGCAGAACCAGCCAGGCTCCGCAGGTCATGCGCCGGAGGGTGCCTCATGAACGTCACTCTCATCTTCCTGGCGGTGATCCTCGCGATCGCCGGCTGGTGGCTCAGTCGGCAACGGCTGTTCTCGAAACCCTGGCTGGAGGTCGGCCACGCCCACGACCCCCGCCCGCACGGCCGGCCTTCGATCCCGCCCGCGAAAATCGGCCTCGGCGTCTTCCTCGCCGTCGTCGCTGCACTCTTCTCGCTGTTCATCAGCGCCTATTTCATGCGCATGGCATCGACCGACTGGTGGTCGACGCCGATGCCGAAAATCCTGTGGCTCAACACCGCCATTCTCGGTCTCGGCAGTCTGCTTCTGCATGCGGCACGCGTCACGGCCGAACAACGCCGCGACGAGGCGAGCCGGACGGCGCTGATCGCCGCTCTCGCTTCAGGTCTCGCCTTCCTCGCCGGCCAGATGTTTGCCTGGCGCGAGCTGACCGACGCCGGCTTCCTGCTCGCCGACAATCCGGCCAACAGCTTCTTCTACATGATCACAGGCATGCACGGCCTGCACATCCTCGGCGGCCTCTTCGCGCTTACGCGGGTGATCCTGAAAACCTGCGCCGGGCCGATCGGCGAAAAAGCCGTGCTGTCGATCACGCTTTGCGCCACCTACTGGCATTTCATGCTGGCCGTATGGCTGGTGCTTTTCGCGCTCTTTTCCGGCTGGGCCAACGACTTCGTCGAGCTCTGCCGGCAACTCTTGACCTGAGGGAGCCAAGGCATGTCCGCCGAGACACATTCGCCTGTCAGAGAGCCGCTCCACCGCCCAGCGGGACTTGCGGGTTTCGCCGCCGACTGGGCCTCCGACCAGCGGACGTTCAAGAACGTCTCCTGGGGCAAGGCGATGATGTGGATCTTCCTACTCAGCGATACCTTCGTCTTCGGCTGCTTCCTCATCGCCTACATGTCGGCGCGCATGTCGACCGCCGTTCCCTGGCCCAATCCGAGCGAGGTCTTCGCGCTGCATATCGGCGGCACAGACGTGCCACTGATCCTGATTGCCATCATGACCTTCGTGCTGATCACCTCCAGCGGCACCATGGCCATGGCCGTCAATTTCGGCTACCGGCGTGATCGCAAGAAGACCGCCCTGCTCATGGTGTTGACCGCCCTTTTCGGCGCGACCTTCGTCGGCATGCAGGCCTTCGAATGGACAAAACTGATCACCGAAGGCGTGCGTCCCTGGGGCAACCCGTGGGGAGCTCCTCAATTCGGCTCGACCTTCTTCATGATCACCGGGTTCCACGGCACCCACGTCAGCATCGGCGTGATCTTCCTGCTGATCATCGCCCGCAAGGTCTGGCGCGGCGACTTCGACACCGAACGGCGCGGCTTCTTCACAAGCCGCCGGGGACAATACGAGATCGTCGAGATCACCGGCCTCTACTGGCACTTCGTCGACCTCGTCTGGGTTTTCATCTTCGCATTCTTCTATCTGTGGTGAGGCATGGCCATGACAGAAACGACGGTACACACCCACGCGGCACCGACGACAAAAGCGGCAGGCCACGCACAAACGCACCAGCAGCACCCGATCGGTCTCTACCTGGTCGTCTGGCTGCTGCTCTTCGTGCTCAGCACCTTCTCCTACCTCGTCGACTATGTCGGGCTGCAGGGCTATCTCAGATGGTCGCTGATCCTGCTCTTCATGGTGCTGAAGGCAGGTCTCATCGTCGCGATCTTCATGCACATGGCATGGGAGCGGCTGGCGCTGATCTACGCGATCCTGTTACCGCCGCTGCTGGTGCTGGTCTTTGTGACGCTGATGGTCTCGGAATCGCACTACGTGCTCTTCACCCGCCTCACCTTCTTCGGCGCGGCACCCTGATTGCCAAACGGCGCCGCCAACAGATGGCGCCGTTCAGTTCCTTGTCCTTCAGTGCTGCTGCAGCCCGGTGATCATCGCAATGATCTCGTTCTTGTCGGTCTTGGCCGTCTCGCGAATACCGATCTGCTTGCCGCGGCGCAAAACGCAAATGCGATCCGACAGCTTGAAGACCTGATCGAGGCTGTGGCTGATGATCAGCACGCCGATGTTGCGACGCTTCAGCGATTCGACGATCTCCTCGACCTTGGCGGTCTCGGCGACGCCAAGGGCTGCCGTCGGCTCGTCGAGCAGGATCAGCTTGCTTGCCCAGTGAGTTGCACGCGCAATCGCCACGCCCTGGCGCTGGCCGCCCGAAAGGTCACGGATCGTCGCATGCGCCGAGGGGATGCGGACATCCAGTTCCTTCACCAGCGTCTCGGTCTCGGCAATCATGCGGCGACGATCGAGCAGGCCGAAACGGTTTGTCGGTTCGCGGCCGAGAAACATGTTCATGTAGACCGTCTGCTGGTCGGCAAGCGCCAGATCCTGGTAGACGACCTCGATGCCATGGGCGCGCGCCATGGTGGCATTCGACATTGCCACCGTCTGGTTCTCGATAGTGATCGTGCCCGAGGTCGGCGTATGCACGCCGGAGATGATCTTGATCAGCGTCGACTTTCCGGCGCCGTTGTCACCGACGAGCGCGACGATCTCCCCCGGGTGGACGTCGAGCGAGAAGTTTTCGATGGCAGTGACGCCGCCAAAGGTCTTGCGGATGTCCTTCAGCTTCAGCACCGGCTCGCGTGCGGAATTCGCGTTCATGGTCATGACGTCGCCCCTCAAACCGGCCAGGCCGCGGTTTCGCCGAAACCGTTTTCGATCGTTTCCACCTTCGGTGTACGCTTGGAGATGCCGGAAACGCCGACAACATAAGCCCGCGTGACGAAGGCCTGGCCGCGGAAGCCGAACACGGCCGTGTCGCCGGGCTTCGGTGCTGCGGTACCGCTGGCATCGATCATCGCGTAGTAGTCGATCGCCGATGGCGGCGGCACTTCGACGCTTCGAAGCGCCGATGCCAATGTGGTCGGCTCGGCTGAGACGATCGCCTTGACGTCGTAGTCCGGGAAGATCGGATCGATGTAGAAGCCCCCGCCGAAGCAATAGGCCTTGCCGCCGGAGAGATGCGAGACCTCGGTGAGATAGAGCACCGCCGGCAGCTCCGGCAGATCCTCCATCACATGCAGCGCCGTTGTGCCATGCAGGCCGTTGCCCGGTTCGCACTGGGTCGCACCCGCTTCGGCCAGCGCCGCCAAAAGGACGCTGGAGGTCGTTCCGGGCGCGTTCACCTCGATGCCTTTGCGGCCAGCCCTCGCAAGCGCCTCGGCGGCCTTCGAAAGCGTCGCAAGATTGTGTGTCGGCAGCACCTTGCGGCGTTCATGATCGAAGAGCAGAGCTGGAAAGGTGGTGATGCCGGCAAAACGACCGCCGTCGAGCGCATCGAGCCGGTCGGCAACCGCGGCGACGTCAGCGGCGTCGAAGCCGCCTTCATGGCCGCGATAGAACGTGTCGCCTTCCGCCCGGATGCGGGCCAGCAGGTCCTGCCGGTAGCCGGCGGCCTTCGCGCCGGACGCAGCCTCCCCGGCCTTCTCGTCATTGAACACCGTCCAGTAGTCAGGCCGGAATGTTTTCGCTGCAGCGGCTGCCTCGTGGCGTGCAATCTGCTGCAGATGGCCGAGATGGCCAACCTTCAGACCGGCCTTGTGGGTGGCGCGGGCGCAGGCCATGTCGACGGCAACCGAACGGTCGATGCCGCCGCGCATGACCGCGTCACAGAAGGAGCTGGAGCGGCCGACCTGCTTGGTCATGGCAAAGATCTTCAGGCCGAGACGGCGCGCCTCGTCGCTCAAGACCTTGGCGTTGGCCTCGACCGCATCGAGGTCGAGAACATAGGCGTTTGCCGGGATCTTGCCCTGCTGATGCAGAGCCATCGCCGCTTCGATGAAGGCCGGGTTGCGGCGGCGCAGAACGTCGAGAAACATGAAATCCTCCTTCAGCGGGACTTTTCGCGCAGCGACACGGCGACCGCAGCGAGGATGATGAGACCGCGAACGATCATCTGGTCGGAAACGGAAAGGCCCATCAGGATCAGGCCATTGTTGAGCATGCCCATCATCAGCGAGCCGACAAGCGCGCCGATGATCGTGCCCTTGCCGCCATTGAGCAGCGTGCCGCCGACGATGACGGCGGCAATCACCGTCATCAGGTCGGTCTCGCCAAGTGTGTACTTGGCGGCCTGCAGGCGGCCGGCGTAGAGCAGACCGGCAAGCCCCGCGAGGCCGCCGCTGATCATCAGCACGGCGAGCCGGATGCGCGGCACGCTGATGCCGGAAACGCTGGCCGCCCGGCTGTTGTCGCCAGTTGCCAGCACATGGGCGCCGAAGCGTGTCTCGCGGTAGATGATATGCCCGCAGACAACGGCGACTACGGTCCACCAGATCAGCGACGGCACACCAAGGAACGAGCCCGAGCCGAAGAAGCCGGTAAAGGTGCTGTCGGTCACAGGAATCGAGCGCAGGTTCGTCATCGAGCGGGAGACACCGGCAAAAAGTCCGAGTGTCGCCAGCGTCACCAGAAACGACGGCAGCTTGACATAGGCGACGAGCACGCCGTTCAGAAGACCGATAAGAAGCCCGGCACCAATGCCGACGACGACGCCGGCGGCGAGGCCATAGTCGTTGACGGTCACCGCCGCCGCCAGCGCCGAGACGGCAACCGTCGAACCGATCGACAGGTCGATCTCCCCCGCCGACATGACGAAGACGAGGCCGATCGCCATGATCGTCACCGGCGCGGTCTGCAGCATGATGTTCGACAGGTTGCGAACGGTCAGAAAGCCGCTGTCCTTCAAGACGATGGCAAAAAACAGAAAGATCGCCAGGAAGCCGAGATAGACGACGTATTGCTGCAGGTTGAGGCGATTGACGAGGCTGGCCGGCTGGCCGCTCGCGCTGGAATGGGCACTGGACATCATTCTTCCTCCGAAGGCAGGGAGGTAATCCCCCTGCACTACGGCGCCGCGCGTCTCGGTGGACGTGCAATGGCCGCCGTAGCACTATGAAAAAGCTGCAAGTATTGTCCCAAGGCGACTACGATCTAAGGACGCATGCAGCAGGCATCATCACTTCATCGCATCCGCGATCGTCGCGGGGACGTCCTTGTTGAGGGACTTCTTCCAGCCGTCGGCAACCGTAGCCTTGGTGACGGCAAGCGAGTTGACCACCAGGAATGGCTCGGCCTTCTTGCCGACCAGCGAGCCCGCCGCGGCACGCGCTGCGGTGACACCGATATTGTAGGCCTCATCGGCGACCAGGGCGGCGATGTTTCCGCCCTTGACCATGTCGAGCGCTGCCGGTTCGTTGAGGTCGAGCGTCACGATCTTGGTGTGGCTATTGCCGGCGCCACGCAGCGTCGAAAGCACGCTCAGCGCCGGCTCGGCCCAGGTCACGTAGATGCCGTCGAGATCCGGGTTCTGGGTGATCATCCCTTGCGCGATCTCTTCGCTGCGGGCGGGATCCGCCATGCCAGCCTCGGCGACGATCTTCATGTCAGGGTAGTCCTGTTCGATCGTCGACTTGAAAGCGCCGTCACGCTGGTTGGTCACGTAGAAATCGGCGTCGTGATAGATGTAGCCGAGCTTGCCCTTGCCGCCGAGCGCATCCGCCATGGCGACGGCAGCCTTGTTGCCCATCTGGAAAAGGTCGTCGGAAACGATCGTCACATAGTCCTTGCCGTGTTCGTATCCGGCCGGCGAATTGTCGATGAAGGCAAGTTTGACGCCGGCGGTGCGCGCCGGATCATAGACGACGGCAGCCGTCGCCGGATCGACCGGCAGCGACAGGATGATCGACGGCTTCTTGGCAAGCACCGTCTCGACGTCGGCCTTCTGGCGCGCGGCGTCGAAGCCGGCGTCGGTCTGTGCCACCACCTCGATACCGAGCCGCTTGAACTCGTCATGGGCGCCGCTGTTGACGGCGTTGGTGTACTCGCTCATCTCGTGCCAGACGAGTGCGGCGGTAAATTTGCCGTCCTTGATCTGCTGCTCTTCAACTGATGTCAGCGCGAATGTGCCGGCGGGCGTCGGCGCCTCGCCGTGTGGCCCCGTGGTCTTGCCATCGGCGGCATAACCCGACGTCGCGGCAAAGACCGTAGCCAGCAACGCGAAATGTCTCACTGCCTTGTGCATATCTGCCTCCCTTAGGATGTTGCCGCCGGAAGCGTCCTCTCTCCCGGCGGCCATCGGATTACTTGGCCGCGTCGAGCACCGATTGCGGTGCATCGCGGTTCAGCGACTGCTTCCAGCCTTCGGCGACATTTTCCTTGGTGACCGTCAGAGCCGGTGCGACGACGAACGCCGGGGTCTGCTGCCCGAGCAGCGACTTAAGGCCAGCCGCTGCCATCGCCCGTCCGAGCTCATAGGCCTTGTCGGCAACGAGTGCCGTGACGTTGCCGCCCTTGACCATGTCGAGCGCGACGGGTTCGGCGAGATCGAGGGTCACGATCTTGGTCTTGGTATTGCCGCTCGCGCGCAAGGCGGAAAGCACGCCATCGGCGGGCTCGGCCCAAGTCACATAGATGCCGTCAAGGTCAGGGTTCTGCAGCAGCATGGCGCTTGCCAGTTCCTCGGCGCGGGCCGGATCGGAGATGCCCTGCTCGGCCACGATCTTGATATCCGGATAGTCCTTCTCGATCGTCGACTTGAACGCCTGGTCGCGCTGGTTGGTCACGTAGTAGCTGGCGTCGTGAAAGATGTAGCCGACCTTGCCCTTGCCGCCGATCGCTTTCGCGAGAGCATCAGCCGCCTGCTTGCCCATCTGGAAGAGATCGTCGGTGACAATCGAGGCGTAATCCGTGCCTTGCTTGTAGCCGCTCGGCAGATTGGAAAGGAACACGAGCTTGCTGCCGTCGGTGACGGCCTGGCGGAAGGCTTCGGCCGAGGTCACCGGATCGAGCGGCAGGGCCAGGATCACATTCGGCTTGGCGGCAAGCGCCGTTTCGATGTCGCTGCGCTGGCGGGCAGCGTCAAAGCCGGCATCCGTCGTCACTGCGATCTCAACGCCGGCGCGGGCAAACTCGTCCTTGGCCCCGGCCGAAACGGCATTGGTGAAGTCAGACGAGGTGTGCCACAGCAGCGCCGCCTTGTAGCCCTTGCCCTTAAGCGCGCCGATATCTGCATCGGTCAGCGCCACGTCGGCACTCGGCGTTGCGCTCTCACCGGACGGACCGACCGTCTGGGCGGAAGCGGCACCTACGGCAAGCACGAAACCGCTGACGAGCGCAGCAGCCATCAATTTCTTCAGAAGCATTGTCGTTCTCCCTCTTGTTTAGCAGTTCAGTCCATGACGCCGCAGTAGCGGGCCATGAAGGCGGCGAAACCGACGACGCCGGCGAGGTATTCCTCGACCTCGACCCGCTCCTCGTAGGTATGGCAATTGCGGATATCGCCGGGCGCGCAATAGACGGCGGGTATGCCGAGGCGATTGACGAAGAACGGCGATTCCGACCAGAAAGGAGCGCCTTCGATCACGCCGCGACCGCCCATGGCTTCGGCCATGGAAGCCGACAGAGTGCCGACTTCCGCTGCCGTCTCGTCGATCTCGGCCGCCGTGCCGCCGAGCGCATGGTCGCGGCCGGCCGGATAGGAAAACTCGACCGTGATCTGCGGATCGGTAATCGACGAGCGAACCGCCGCTTCGATCTCGGCCGCCGCCGTGTCCAGCGATTCACCGGGCAGGAGCTTACGGATCAGCGACAGGGTGCAGCGCTCGGGCACGGCGATATAGCCGCCGCCTGCGAGACCCGTGATCAGAAGGAAACTTCGGCCGATCAGCTTGTGTTCGGCTCGTGCGGCAATCTCGTCGGAATGCTTCCAAAGCGCCGACATCGCCGCATGGCTGGCGCGTAGCGCGTCCTTGCCGAGTTCGGGAACGCCGAAATAGGCTGATTTGCCTGTTATGGTGATGTCGGTGATGAAGAAGCCGATCTGCGCCGGATAGACAGAAAGCCGCGTCGGCTCGACATAGACGACAAAATCCGGTCGTGCGATCTCGCCGCCCTCGATACGGCCGACCAGATCCTTGATGCCGGCTGAAACGCCGGTCCCCGGCTGGCCGCTTTCCTCATCGCCGACAAAGGCAAAGGCCACGTCACCTGCCAGCTCAACGCCGGCCTTGTCGAGCAGCGACAGCGCCGCAAGCGACGCACAGATGCCGGCTTTGAGATCGCCCGAGCCGCGACCCCAGACCGCGCCGTCGATGATCGGTGCTGCAAAAGGATCCTCGCGCTCGGTGCCTGCCCAATGCTCGCGCCAGCCGTCGACATGCACCGTGTCCGTATGGCCGATAAACAGCAGCCGCGGCCCCTTGCCCGCACCCTTGCGCTCCGCCCACACGTTCGGACGTCCCGGCAGAAACTCAGCAGTCGTCAACCCGTCGAGGCCAAGACGCTGCATTACGTCGGCCAGATAGGAAACAACGTTCGCCTCGTTGCCGGTAATGCTTTCGCGCCCAATCGCGCCGCGAAACAACGTAACCGCCGCCTCGCGGTCGAGTTCCCTGCGCAATCGTTCGACCAAACCATCCGTCGTCATCAAATCGCCTCCCGAAGTGCATTCACGTTCGCTCGCGGCAGCGAGATCCGGCCGTCAGGCGCATCAACCCCGAACAGGGTGTTGTGCAATTGGCCAAGCCCGATCGCTGCCGCTCCGATGATCGCGGCACGCGCCCCGAGTTCGCCCGTTTCGACATTGACCGGATAGGGAAAGCACTGCGGCAGGAAGGCCTTCACGCGCGAAAGCATCTCCGGACGCAGCCCGATCGACCCGCCGAGTATGACCTTCTGCGGGTTGGCAATTGCGGCAATCGCGGCAACACCGGCCGCCAGGAACCGCGCCGTTTCGTCCAGCACTGTCAGGGCCGCCGCGTCGCCCGCTTCCGCGTTCGCAAAGATAGTAGGCACCGCAACAGTCTTGCCCGAAAGCTTCGCATAGCGCTCCGCCATGCCATGCGAAGCGACGGCCCGCTCAAAGGCGCCGGTGCGCAGCGATTCCGCCTCGAAAGGATCGGCGCCGAGCGGCAGGAAACCCATTTCACCGGCTGCATTGCTGACGCCGCGCACCAGATGGCCACCGACCATCAGTCCGCTGCCGACACCGGTGCCGAGCGCCACATAGGCGAGATTATCGATCCCCTGCCCCTGACCCAGCCAGTTCTCCCCGAGAACCGCGAGATTGACGTCGTTTTCGAGCATGGCGCCGAAGCCGAGCACCTCCTCGAAGGCGCCGACGACGTCCATCGTGTCGAAGCCGGCGATGTTCGGTGCAAGCAGCACCCGGCCGGTCTCGCTGCAGGGGGCACCGGGAACGCCGACCACCGCAAGCCGGATCTTCTCGCGGGCGATCTTCTGCCGATCGGCCGCCTCAAAGGCCATGGCGGCGATCTGCTCGACGACGAAGCGACCACCGCGCGGATCGGTCGGCGCGGTATCTTCGGCAAAGATCTGGCAGGCGAGATCGGTGATCGCTACGCGCACCTTGGTGCCACCGAGGTCGACAGCGATGATGAAGGCGGCGTCACAAACCAACTCGTAGGTGACGGCCGTGCGCCCGACGTGACCGCTGGTGCGCCCCGTCTCCTGAACCCACCCCTCCTCTTCGAGGCCGCGGACGATCTCGGAAATGGTCTGCTTGGAAAGGCCGGTCTGCTTGGAAATCGACGCACGCGAAATCGGCCCGCCCTGAACGATCGCCTCCATGACGGAGCGCTGAGAGAACTTCCGGGAGATGCGCAGACTGTCGTTCACGAGGACCTCTTTTAATTCGTTCTGTTACCGAACTTATTAACATCAGCCATCGCTGTCAATCTTGCCCGATGGGATTATCTTTCGTGGCGGACGCAGCGATTACAGGAGAAGGGGCCGATGGCGATGGCGCATTCGGATGCGCGCGGATTTGCGATATGATAGAGAAAACCACGTCCGCGCCTGAAGGCGCTTTCTCTCACGAAATCAGTGGCATGACCGTCCTGACCGCCCTACTATCCCGACCCGCAAAATGCTTGGCTTTGGTCGTGCAGTTTGATGAGAATGTCGTAGACAGGCTGTAGTCGGGACGTATCACGCCCTAATATCCGGCATCCAATCCAACTAGGGTCGCAATCAATGGCAGAGTTTCCGCAAAAGGCGAAAGTCGTAATCATCGGGCTGGGTGGCATCGTCGGTGCCTCGATCGCACACCACCTGATCGAGCGCGGCTGGGACGACATCGTCGGCATCGACAAGTCAGGCGTGCCGACCGATATCGGCTCGACCGCGCACGCCTCGGACTTCTGCTACACCACCAGCCACGACTATCTGTCGGTCTGGACGACGCAGTATTCGATCGATTTCTTCGAGAAGATGGGCCATTACGCCCGCATCGGCGGCCTGGAGGTCGCACGCACCGGCGACGACGTCTGGATGGAAGAGATCAAGCGCAAGCTGTCTTCCGCCAAGGCCTTCGGCACCCGCGCCCATTATGTCTCGCCGGCCGAAATCAAGAAGATGTTCCCGCTGATCGAGGAAGATCAGGTCATGGGCGGCATGTTCGACCCGGATGCCGGCCTCGTCATCCCGCGCTCGCAGACGGTTGCCGGCAAGCTCGTCGATGCGGCGGAAAAGTCCGGCAAACTGCAGGTCTTCGGCAACACGCCGGCAAAGTCGCTGATCGTCGAGAACGGCCGCATCAAGGGCGTCGTCACCCATCGCGGCACGATCATGGCCGACCATGTCATCGTCTGTGCCGGCATCTGGGGCCGCCTGATTGCCGAAATGGTCGGCGAGGACCTGCCGGTGATGCCGGTCGACCACCCGCTGACCTTCTTCGGCCCGTACAACGAGTTCGAAGGCACCGGCAAGGAAATCGGCTTCCCGCTTCTGCGCGACCAGGGCAACTCCGCCTATATGCGCGACACCGGCGACCCGAAGACCACCGAGGGTGGCCAGATCGAGTGGGGCTACTACGAGACCACCAATCCGCGCCTCTGCCATCCGCGGCACATTCTCGAAAAGCACGAGGCGCGCCTGTCGCCGTCGCAGCGCGATCTCGAGATGGAGCAGATCATCGAGCCGCTCGAACGAGCCATGGAACTGACGCCGATCCTCGGCGAGCTCGGCTATAACGAGAGCCACTCCTTCAACGGCCTGCTGCAGGTCTCGGCTGCCGGCGGCCCCTCCTGCGGCGAGAGCCAGAAGGTGCGCGGCCTCTGGTACTGCGTCGCCATCTGGGTGAAGGATGGCCCCGGCTACGGCAAGCTGATCGCCGACTGGATGACCGATGGGCGCACCGAGATCGACCATGCCTCGATCGACTATTCCCGCTTCTATCCGCACCAGCTCGAGGAGAAGTTCATCGAGGGCCGCTGCTTCGAGGCGGCGCAGAAGATCTATTACCCGGCCGTGCACACGCGCGAACCCTATGCCACCGGCCGCGACGTCAAGCGCTCGCCCTTCTACGAGCGCGAGAAGGAACTCGGCGGCTACTTCATGGAACTCGGCGGCTGGGAGCGTGCCCACGGCTACGCCGCCAACGAGCATCTGCTCGAAAAATACGGCGACCGCGTGCCGGTGCGCGAGAACGAGTGGGACAGCCGCCATTTCTGGCGCGTTTCCAACGCCGAACACCTGGCGATGAGCGAGGATTGCGGCATCGTCAACCTCTCGCATTTCCACATGGTCGACATCGAAGGCCCTGACCATGTCGAGCTGCTGGAGTGGCTCTGCGCCGCCAAGATCGGCGGCGACGGCAATATCGGCAAGGGCATCTACACCCACTTCCTCGACGACGAGGGCATGGTTCGGGCCGACTTCACCGTCTTCCGCATGGCCGACCGCTGCCGTCTGGTGAACGGCGCCGATGCCGGACCGCGCGACTTCCAGTACATGCGCCGTGTCGCCGAAGACCGCGGCCTTGACGTCACCATCACCGACGTCTCGGAGAAGTTCATCACCATCGGCATCTGGGGGCCGAACGCCCGCGAAACGCTGAAGAAGGTGGTTGCCGATCCCTCGGGCCTCGATATCGAGAACTTCGCCTTTGCCGCGATCAAGCCGATCGAGATCGCCGGCAAGAAAGTCTCCGCCTTCCGCATCTCCTATGTCGGCGAGCAGGGCTGGGAACTGCATATGAAGTACGAGGATGGCCTGGCCGTCTGGGACGCGCTGCGCGCAACCGGCGTCATGGCCTTCGGCGTCGAAACCTATGCCAACTCGCGCCGCATGGAAAAGAGCCTGCGCCTGCAGAACGCCGACCTCCTCACCCAGTACAACCTGATCGAGGCCGATCTGGCGCGCCCAAAGGTCAAGGACGTCGACTTCCGCGGCAAGGCGAAGCACCTCGAATACAAGGCACGCGAACACCAGCCGGCCATGCTCTGCACCCTCGTCTTGACGGAAAACACCGACAGGAACGGCATCAAGCGCTACCCGGTCGGCACCCTGCCGGTGATCGATCCGGAAACCGGCAGGGTGCTGGTCGACGAACTCGGCCGCCGCTCCTACACCACCTCGATCGCCTTTGGGCCGACGATCGGCAAGAACATCGCGCTTGCCTATCTGCCCTGGTCGCATTGCCAGGTCGGCCGCAAGCTCAACGTCGAGTACTTTGCCGAGACCTACCCGGTCGAAGTCGTCGGCGTCGGCTACAAGCCGCTCTACGACCCGGAAAACCTGAAGCCGCGCAGCTGATCACGCTGCATCGGAGACGAAACACAAAAGGCCCGCTCGGATCCGAGCGGGCCTTTTGATTTGATCTGACGCATCAGCGTAACCGTCAGGGCAGAACATGGCCTGCAGCAGTGAACAGACGATACCAGTCCTCGCGCGACAGTGTGATATCCGCGCCAGGCGCGATGTCGGCCAGCCGCTCGGGGCTGGTCGTTCCCAAGACCACCTGGATGTTGGCCGGATGCCGGGCGATCCAGGCGTAGGCGATGGCCGACGGCGACACCGCATATTTGCCCGAGAGTTCGTCCAGCGCGCGGTTGAGCTCCGGGAAATTCTTCTCGTCGCCGACGAAGACACCGCCGAAGAAGCCTTGCTGGAACGGCGACCACGCCTGCAGCGTCATGCGGTTGATGCGTGAATAGACGACGACTTCGCCGTCACGATCGATCGACTGCTCGAGACCTGCCATGTTCGCGGCAATGCCGAAGGCGACGGACGGAGCATGCGCGATACTGAGCTGGATCTGGTTGGCAACAAGCTGCTGGCGCACGGCTGTCTTTAGAAGATCGATCTGCCGTGGCGTATGGTTGGACACGCCGAAATGCCGGACCTTGCCGGCTGCGTGGAGTTTGTCGAACGCATCAGCCACCTCCTCCGGCTCCACCAGCGCATCCGGACGGTGCAGCAATAGAAGGTCAAGGTAGTCAGTCTTCAGCGCCGCAAGCGACCGATCGACGGACTTAAGGATATGATCCCTGGAGAAATCGAAATAGCCGCGCCGGATCCCGCATTTGCTCTGGATCACGATCTGCTCACGCTCGGCAGGCTTCAGTTGGAGTGCGTCACCGAAGCGACGCTCGCACGCATGAAGCTCGCCGCCGTAGATATCGGCGTGATCAAAGACGTTGATGCCGACGTCGCGGGCCTTGCCGTATAGCCGGCGAATGGCATCGTCACTGAGATCGACGATCCGCATCAGCCCGAAAACGGCGGATGAAACGGAGAGATCAGTTGTTCCCAGGTTGAATTTTTTCATCGGCTTGTACCATCAGTGGCTCGGAGGAAGTCTTATATTCGCAGCCAGAAGCGTCGCGAATCTCGGCTCTTCAATCTCTAGCAGCCTGAAAGCACTTGGCAAACGGCTGGGCGATCGCGCCCGCACGGCCGATGAGTGCAACGAGTTCTAGTTCAGCCTGGCGGCGGCTTTCGCTCCCCGGCCGCCGGAGCGAGGTGACCCCGCTCCGGTACTTCGTGCCGATCAGGCTGCTGATCGATAGCGCTCTGCCGGCAAAGACTGGGCAAAATTCGGCAGCATCGCCTGGCGCGCCACGTCAAGCGCATTCCATTGGTCGGCATCCGGTAGCGGCGGAATGGTTACGAGCTCACGACGATCGTAGCCCACCAGTGCCGCATCGACCAGATCGCCCACCTCCATCACACCTGCGAGCGTATCGACGTCCACACCGGTGTGGTCCCAGATTTCGGTGCGCGTCGCCGCCGGTAGCACCGCCTGGACATAAACGCCCTTGGGCGCGAGCTCGACATTCAGCCCCTGAGAGAGGAACAGCACAAAGGCCTTGGTCGCGCCGTAGACCGTGGCGCCCATTTCCGGTGCGAGACCAACGACGGAGGCGATGTTGATGATCGCGCCCTCGCCTCTCTCGGCAAATCCGGGTGCGGCGGCATGGGCAAGCCTGGTGACGGCCGTGATGTTGAGTGCGATCAGCTTGGAAATGTCGTCATTCCTCTGCTGCAGAAAGCCGCGGGGAATAGACGTGCCGGCATTGTTGACCAGTACACCGATACGGCGATCCTCGCCCAGGCGTTGTTCGATCCTGGCGACATCTCGCTCGTTCGTCAGGTCGCCTGGCAGCACCTCGACTTCGACGCCAGTTTCGTTCCTCAGACGTGCGGCCAAGGCCTCAAGGCGTTCCACATTGCGCGCGACGAGGACGAGGTCGTGACCGCGCTGCGCGAAACGCTCGGCATAGACGGCGCCAATGCCGGTGGAGGCGCCGGTTACAAGGACGCTAGGCTTCTCGCTCATCGATTGTGCTCCTTTGGTTATTCATGATGCTCATCATGTATTTGGATATATGATGTACATCATGTATAATGTCAATGGATATTTTAGGAGATGATGATGCGGGTGAGCCGGAAGCAGGTCGAAGAAAACAGGCAAACCATCCTGGAGGCGGCCGGGCGCTTGTTCCGGGAGCGCGGCTTCGAGTCCGTTACCGTGACGGACGTCATGAAAGCGGCCGGGCTGACGCATGGCGGCTTCTATGGATACTTCAAGTCCAAGGATGATCTGATTGCCCAGACGCTGGCGGGACTGCAACCGGAAGCCGCGCCAGGTCCCGTCAGTCTTGCAACCATTGTCGAACGCTATCTATCGCCGGAACATCGCGACGACTTTGGCAATGGCTGCGCGATCGCGGCGCTGGCGCCGGAGGTGATCCGCCAGTCCGGAGGCGCGCGCTCGGAGATGACCGCGGCACTCAAGCACCGCCTCTCGCGGTTCGTCCGCGTGGCACCGGGAGATGATGACGCTGACAGGCGCCGTGCAGCGATCGGCAGTTGGTCGGCCATGGTCGGGGCCCTGATCCTGGCCCGAATGTCTGACGACCCGGCTCTTTCGGACGAGATCCTTGTCGAGACGCGTGCGTGGTTGACCGAGCAGCAGGGGGTTTCCGACACCTAGAGTCACAGCGACGGCTGCACGGCATCCGGTAGCACGTGCAGAACGGCGGCCGCCCCCTACCCTCGAAGGAGAGGTTTAGGCCACAGGACAGCAACGGCGCTCACTCGTGTGGTGAGGGAGGTGATTGCTGCGGGGATGGGGCAATTCCGTCGTTGATGAGGGAGGTGACAATTCAAGGGACGGATGGTGTGCTTTAACGTCAAAAAGCCCGCGGACGTTTTTGTCTGGCGGGCTTTTTGTTTGATTTGGTTGCGGGGGCAGGATTTGAACCTGCGGCCTTCAGGTTATGAGCCTGACGAGCTACCGGGCTGCTCCACCCCGCGCCATCTAGGTAAACCGCGAAGCGGTTTATCCGGTCAGCGCAAATCCCTATGGGATTTGTCGCGGTAATGTAAATCCCGAAGGGATTTATGGTCTCTGCCGAGCAAATTGCGAAGCAATTTGTCTCGCGTAAGGAAGGCACTTACCGGGTTTTGCGAAGCAAAATCCCGTTGTTTGTCTCGGTCTAGCAAAACAAAAGGGCCGCTTGAGGGCGGCCCGTGTTCGGCTGGGCCGAGGGATGAAGAGAAGATGATCGTTTGATTTCCGGATTTGTCTTGCGATTTGCAGACCTGGCAGCGACCTACTCTCCCGCGTCTTAAGACGAAGTACCATCGGCGCTGGGGCGTTTCACGGCCGTGTTCGGAATGGGAACGGGTGCAGCCACCCCGCCAGAACCACCAGGTCGGCAAAGCGCAAGATTTGCGCTTAGCTTAAGCGCAAACCGGATGAGAAGCTGGTGAGTTCGTTTTGCGAACTCGTTTTGTCTTTGAACACGTCTTGTGATGCACATCTAGTGATGAGCATGAGCAATGGGAACGATCAAGCCAATCGAACGATTAGTACTGGTAAGCTTCATGCGTTGCCGCACTTCCACACCCAGCCTATCAACGTGGTCGTCTTCCACGGTTCTCAAGGGAATACTCGTTTTCAGGTTGGTTTCCCGCTTAGATGCCTTCAGCGGTTATCCATTCCATATATAGCTACCCTGCTATGCCCTTGGCAGGACAACAGGTCCACCAGAGATATGTCCATCCCGGTCCTCTCGTACTAGGGACAGATCCTGTCAATATTCCTACACCCACGGCAGATAGGGACCGAACTGTCTCACGACGTTCTGAACCCAGCTCACGTACCGCTTTAATTGGCGAACAGCCAAACCCTTGGGACCTGCTCCAGCCCCAGGATGCGATGAGCCGACATCGAGGTGCCAAACAACCCCGTCGATATGGACTCTTGGGGGTCATCAGCCTGTTATCCCCGGCGTACCTTTTATCCGTTGAGCGATGGCCCTTCCACGCGGGACCACCGGATCACTATGACCGACTTTCGTCTCTGCTCGACTTGTCAGTCTCGCAGTCAGGCGGGCTTATGCCATTGCACTCGACGACCGATTTCCGACCGGTCTGAGCCCACCATCGCGCGCCTCCGTTACTCTTTCGGAGGCGACCGCCCCAGTCAAACTACCCACCATACACTGTCCCGGATCCGGATGACGGACCGCGGTTAGACATCCATGACGATAAGGGTGGTATTTCAAGGATGGCTCCACAAGAACTGGCGTCCCTGCTTCAAAGCCTACCACCTATCCTACACATGCCGACACGAATGCCAGTGTAAAGCTATAGTAAAGGTGCACGGGGTCTTTCCGTCTGACCGCAGGAACCCCGCATCTTCACGGGGAATTCAATTTCACTGAGTCTATGCTGGAGACAGCGGGGAAGTCGTTACGCCATTCGTGCAGGTCGGAACTTACCCGACAAGGAATTTCGCTACCTTAGGACCGTTATAGTTACGGCCGCCGTTTACTGGGGCTTCGATTCAGAGCTTGCACCCCTCCTCTTAACCTTCCAGCACCGGGCAGGCGTCAGACCCTATACGTCGTCTTGCGACTTCGCAGAGCCCTGTGTTTTTGATAAACAGTCGCTACCCCCTGGTCTGTGCCACCCCAAAAGACTTGCGTCCATTGGGGTCACGCTTCTTCCGAAGTTACGCGTGCAATTTGCCGAGTTCCTTCAGCATAGTTCTCTCAAGCGCCTTGGTATACTCTACCTGACCACCTGTGTCGGTTTCGGGTACGGTCTATAATGGTGGAGCTATTTCCTGGAACCGCGTCCCCGCCCGGACAATCCAATAAGTCCGAACAAGTTAAGCGATCCGTCACTACCACCAGGCCCACGAATATTAACGTGGTTCCCATCGACTACGCGTGTCCGCCTCGTCTTAGGGGCCGGCTAACCCTGCTCAGATTAACTTTAAGCAGGAACCCTTGGTCTTTCGGCGAGAGGGTCTCTCACCCTCTTTATCGTTACTCATGTCAACATTCGCACTTCCGATACCTCCAGGACCCCTCACGGGTATCCCTTCACAGGCTTACGGAACGCTCCGCTACCACACGTCTTGCGACGTATCCTCAGCTTCGGTGCATGGCTTTAGCCCCGTTACATTTTCGGCGCAAAGACCCTTATTTAGACCAGTGAGCTGTTACGCTTTCTTTAAATGATGGCTGCTTCTAAGCCAACATCCTGGTTGTTTTGGGATCCTCACATCCTTTCCCACTTAGCCATGACTTGGGGACCTTAGCTGGAGGTCAGGGTTGTTGCCCTTTTCACGACGGACGTTAGCACCCGCCGTGTGTCTGCCGACTAGTACTCCTCGGTATTCGGAGTTTGGTTAGGATCAGTAAGACGGTGAGTCCCCATAGCCCATCCAGTGCTCTACCCCCGAGGGTATTCGGTCGACGCTCTACCTAAATAGATTTCGCGGAGAACCAGCTATTTCCGAGTTTGATTGGCCTTTCACC